>DHTZ01000083.1 GCA_002408885.1 Lentisphaeria bacterium UBA5247
TTATTTCATCGGCGCACCCGCCGCGCAGAACGGTATCCATCGTATAAAAAGCCTTGCCGATATACTTGAACGAGGTGGTTTTGCGTTCAAGATTGGTCTCAATTCCCGCCACGGTGGGCAGAATATGGCTGCCGATGTAGTTATAATTATATCCGTATCCGGGCGTCGGCAGCCCGTAGTTGGAGCCGTACCCCGGCGTGTCTCCTCCGACATATTGAGTCTGTTTTCCTTTCAGTTCCGGGCAGCCGAAAACCGGCACCGAAACATAGCCGGGAACAATCAGCAGATTATTCCAATAACCGATTCCGGACTTGATATACAGGGGATTGTAGCTGTTGTTATCATCCTGGTAACCGACAAATCCCAATCCGATCTGCTTCTGCTGGCTGATGCAAAACGCCGCACGCCCCTTGGCGCGTGCCTGGTTGAGCGCCGGGAGGAGCATCGCGGCGAGAATCGCGATGATCGCGATCACAACCAGGAGTTCAATGAGGGTAAAAATTTTTCTCATGGTGCGTTTTTCCTCTTGTTGATTACGGTGTGTCGATGTTTCGGCGTATTCGCAGGGAACGCAGGTCGCCGTCGAAGTAACGCAGGCCGTACTTCGGCGTATTCATATCCCGACCGTATTCCCCTCCGAAGGTGGCGGCGGTCGGCTTGGCCGGGCGCAGGTTGAACGGAAACGATCGCGTCTGTCCGTTCACTTCAAAACGGATGTTCTGCAAATCATAAGAAACCTTCACCTTGTTCCATTGGTTCAGCGGAAAATCCAGATTGACCGGAAAGTCCCGGGCAAGCCCCTCAAAATTATACCCCATGCTGGCAAAAGAAGCCTGAAGTTTGCCGTCCACAAGGTAGGTGTCCAGTGAATTCTGGCGCAGGGTGCCGTGACGGAACAGCATCTGGTTGGTCTTCGAGGCGGTCCGGCATTCGAATTCCAGCGTGAACGGTCCGGTCGGGAATGCCTCCACCGGGAATGACAGATAGTTGGCTGCTCCGTTGAAGTGCAGATACCAGCGGTTTTCGGCCTCGTCCCTGACCCATTCCGGGGCGGTGGCGGTGACCTCTTTCGGCAGGTTGACGTAGCGCATGGAGTGGAGATAGCGGAACCCGCCGCCGAGGGTGGCGTTCCATCTGGGGCTGACGGTGTTTTTCAGGAACACGCCGCCGGACGGTTCAAAGATATAGTTGACGTCTTCGAACCGGTCGGAAGGGAGCTGCAGCGTGACGGCTTTGCCGTCCGTGGCGGAGAAAACGTTGAACGCTTCCGGTTTGCCGCTGTCCGGCTTCGGAAAGACCGGGCGGGAACGGAATATCCTGCCGTCTTTCGTCACCGCCCGCAGTTGATAGCAGGGGATGGCGTATTCGGATTGAACATCAACGGTGAACGCCGCCTGGTTGTTGTCGATATGTACCGGGTGGTCGGACATTTTTTCGCGCAGGAAAAAATAAACCTGAACGAGGCCGGGGAGTTCGACGCCGTATTCTTTCTGTTTCAGGAGCTCGGCCATGCGGACCGAGGCTTCGCCGACGCCGTCGATGTTGAACTTGATTTCGGCATCCGGCGCGTCTTTCGGAACATTCAACAGAATCGAACCGCCGCCATGCCAGACCATGAAATCCCCTTTAATCGTATCGCCGTTCTGTTTCAGGCTTCCGAACCCCGCATAGGGTCTGCCCCACGGGAAAAACCGGATACCGGGGACGCCGGGCACCGTCAGTTCCACTTTGCGCAGAGCGTCTTTCTTGGCCTGGCATTTGACCAATACCGTATAATAGGTTTCGGGGGCGAATTTGTTGAGCCGGTCGAATGCGAAAATTTCCTCCTCATTGTCCAGCAGTTCCAGCGACGCCAGAGGCGTTCCGGCGTCCAGAACGGCGGTGATCCGATTGCCGTCGATTTTCAGTTCCGCCGACTGCGGAATCAGCAGGTCGCGGAGCGATTGCCGGACTTCCTTGAAGTTCCAGCCGGTGGCGGCGTCCAGCCGGGTGTATTGCAGGGTATCGACTTTCAGCTTGCGCCCTTTGTAATCAATATCCAGCACGGGAATCACCGCGCGGTTTGCCGACAGGAGTTCACTGGGAACGCGGTAGGTGATTGCCGTCAGTTGGTCCGCCTGGAACTGGTCCGGCTTGAAACGGTGAATCACTTTCCCGTCCTGATCGATCAAGGTCAGTAGAACCGTGTAGGTGCTTTTCTCCGCCGAATCCGGGATGTTCAGGAGTTCGATCCGGTATCGTTCACCGAATTTAACGGTCTGCCGGGCGGAAACCACCAGATTCGGCAGGGTCAGGTCATCGCCGGGATTCGGCGCGGGTGCTTGCCCTTTCAGGTGGCGTGCATAGAAACGGATCAGCCGCTGCAGGGATTTTGAATTATACAGGTTGGGCTGGAAACTGGTGTTTTCATTCGCCTCGTTCCATTCGACCAGCGAAAGGATGTCGGGGTTCAGCAGCAAGGCGACGTCAAGCGCCTCCCGGAGCTGGGAGGTGCCGAACTCCCCTTCGTTGGTGCCGCTCATATGCCCGAGATAACCGTGACGGATGTTCAGGCCCAGAAGTTTATTTTTGTTGGCGGGGTCGCTGTAGATTTTCTCGAACAGGGGGGCGAAGTATTGTTCCGTCAGTTCCGGGTAAAAGCGGCGCAGCAGCGTGTAGTCGCCTTTCGGATCCCGGTCCATGTGGTAGGAGACGAAGACGACACCGTCGAGGAAATTCAGTTTTTCACGGATCTGGCTTTCGCATTCCGCCAGGTCTTTGTCGGTCAGGGTGCGGTTCTGGCGGTTGTATTTGCTGAAAACATCCAGCCAGATATTGTCAAACAGCGCGATGTCCGAATATCCGTCCGCCGCCAGTTTTTCGCGGACCTCGCGGATGTTCTTTTCGGGCATGGTGCCGTAGGAGAAAAACGGGACCTTGCCGTCGATTCTGGTCGTATACGGACTTTTGAATGCCTCGGCGGCATTGTTTTTGTATTTCTGGTAGGGAATGGCCGCGCCCCACGCCAGCCCGGGCATGAACTGAAAGTCCTTGACGTCGCCTTCTTTCAGAAAACGGAGCACGGCGCGGTAACAGGTGTCATAGGCGTTGCCAAGCATGGTAAAGCCTTCGATCTCATATTCTTTGGCGGATTCGGCGTCCCGCTTGACTTCGGGGCCGTTCCGGTAACCGGCGGCGGGAGCGTCGCGCCATTCGGAATTATGGTACAGCGGGCGGTCGATCCACGTATCCAGATAATTGCCGGACAGCGTGTAGGGCTGAATGCGGGCAAAAATCATGGTATGGGGCGTGACCCTCGGGCGCGCTCCGATTTTCAGGGGCGAGGTGTATTCGTCCCGTTCAAATTTAAAATCCGCACTGGCTGTGGCCAGTGTCATAACGCTCAAAAAGACGGCTGAAAAAATCTTCATGAATATCCTCCGAATGATTGAAAATTCTGTTGACAGGCGATGCAGAGCCGTTCGTTTCTATTGTCTGCCGCCGCTATGCACATAGGGGCCGAACAGATTTTTCAATTGTGCGGCTAAAACACTGGTTCCGGTGTATGGCGAGTGAATCCTGCCGGATGCGACATGTCCGTCGCCGAACAGCAGATTGATATTACCGGCATGTCGCGGGTCGGGATTGCCTTTGTCTGTGGCCGGCGTTGTGTTGTAGGTATAGGTAGTGAGGTAATAGCCTTCTCCGATGTTGTCCCGGCGCTGAGTATCCATCGTAAAAAACATTTGGGGAAGATATTTGAATTCGGTGATTTTTACCCAATTGTCGGATTCTATAGGCGTCGAGTACAGAATATGACTGCCTGCGCTTTCATAATTATAACCGAATCCGGTGGCTTGGAGGCCGCGCCCGCTGCCGTAGGAGGGGGCGCCGCTTCCCGAATAAACCTCCTGGTTTCCTTTCAGTTCCGGACAGACAAATGATTTCGGCTGGATATAACCGGGAACAATCAGCGCGTTGTTCCAGACGCCGATGCCGGTTTTAGTATAAATCGGATTGTAATCATTGTTGTCCTGGTGATAAAATCCGAACGCCAGTCCGATTTGTTTCTGTTGGTTCTGGCAAAAAGCCGAGCGGGCTTTTCCGCGCGCCGAATTCAGCGCCGGCAGCAGCATGGCGGCGAGAATCGCGATAATCGCAATCACGACGAGCAATTCAATGAGGGTGAAATTTTTCTTTATCATAGGACTTTTTCCTTCTTTTTGCATTCGGCGCATGAACCTCGTTCGATTAATGTTTGTCTGGTAATGTATTTGATTCGCGGAAGCTCCGGGTTCGCCAGTCGCTTCAGCAATATTTCCGCCAGGAGGGCGCCGAACGCTTCGTCCGTCCGCCGGATGGTGGTCAGCGGAGGAGAGGCCAGTTGAGCGATCCAGTTGTCGTTGCAGCCGATCACGCTCATGTCACGGGGGACTGCGATGCCGTACTTTTCCGCATACTGGATGATCAGCATGGCGGATTCGTCGTTGTTCGCCACGATTGCATCGGGTACCTGACCTGCCGCCAGTGCCTGTTCCAAACCGTCGCACCGTTCGCCGGTTCCGCCGATTTGCCAGATTCCGGCTTCCCGCATTCCTTGTTCCCGGATGATCTGGCGGAGGTGGTGGACCCGCTCACCGTTTTTCCAATAAACGATGCCGATGTTCCGGTGCCCCAGCCGGTATAGATACTCCAGCGATATTTCAGCCACTTCCTGCTGGGAATAACAGACGAAATCATACGCGGGGTGTTCCTGAAAATAAGTGACGACCGGAATCTTTAAATTCTTCGGCAGATAGGCCGGTTCATTGGTGATCAGTCCTTCGATGTTGTATTTCAGGATATTTTCAGTGGCATTCCGGATTTTATCTTCGCTTTCCCAGAATGAGAAAATACCCGTGTATTCGGTATTGGCCAGCCGGTGCTGGATATCCGCCACCATCACCGCGTACGACAAATCCCGGGGGGAGGGGAGCAGTACGCCGATGTTGTAACTGCGGTTGTTTCGCAGCGCCCGGGCGGCGAGGTTCGGTTTGTAGCCGAATTCTTTCGCCGCTTTGCGGACACGCTCGGCGGTCGCAGGGGAAATATGAAGCTCCTCGCTGCGGTCGCGCATTACCGCGGACACGGTCGAATAGCTTAAATTCAGTTTTTCAGCGATTTCTTTCAGGGTCATTTTACACCGACTATATACGTGCTAGTATTATTATACGGCCGGACCCCGCTTTTGTCAAGAAGTGTTCCGCCAAATAAAGAGAAATAAAGAAAAAATCCGGGGACCGCAATGATCCCCGGATTTTTTTGAGATATGGTTTGTTATCAGGCGACGGGCTTTTTGCGCAGGAATTTCGCGCAGATGAAGCGGACGACTTCGCCGACCCAGAACGTCAGGGAAGTGGCTATGATGATGATCAGCCACTCCTTCATACCCAGCGGACCGGTACGGAACACCTTGCCGCCGAAGTTCACCATCAGCACCTGGCCGATCAGGATGCCGGCGGCGATGATCAGGAACGATTTATTGTTCAGGAGCAGCTTGAAGAGCGGCTGGCGGCTCTGATAGCATTTGGCATTGAACAGGTTCCAGAACTGGAGCAGGACGAACGTCGAGAAGAAGATTGTCAGCCAGTACAGGTCGTCTTCGAATCCCTTGCCTCTCATATAGAAAAGCATGGAGAACAGCACGATCAGGAAGCCGAACGCCGCGCCGAAGATCACTCCCCACATCGGAGGCGTGACGATGAACGCGGAATTCTTGCGCGGCGGCTGGTCCATCACGTTCGGGTCCGGCGGTTCGGTAGCCAGCGCCAGCGCGGCAAAGGTGTCCATGATCAGGTTCACCCACAGCATCTGAATGACCGTCAGCGGCAGTCCGACGCCGATGAACGGCCCGAACATCGCGATGGACAGCGCCACGACGTTTACGGTCAACTGAAACATGAGGAAGCGCTGGATGTTGCGGTACAGCGACCGTCCCCACATGACCGCGTTGACGATGCTGGTAAAGGAGTCGTCGAGCAGGATGATGTCCGATGCTTCCTTGGCGATCGAGGTGCCGGTCTTGCCCATGGCGATGCCGACGTCGGCATAGTTGAGGGCAGGGGCGTCGTTGGTACCGTCGCCGGTGACGGCGACCACTTGTCCGGCTGATTTCAGCGCGCGGACCAGTTTCAATTTGTCATGGGGTCTGGCGCGGGCCATGATCCGCAGCTTCAAGCCGACCTTGACGGCGTCTTCGTCGGACAGTTCGCCGTATTCGGGGCCGGTGATGATCAGGCCGTCGAGATCTTCGCCGTCGGCCAGCAGATGGCACTGGCGGCCGATTTCGCGGGCGGTTTCCGGGTTGTCGCCGGTGACCATTTTGACCTGAATTCCGGCGCGGTGGCATTTGGCGATGGCATCCGGCACGTCCGCCCGGATGGGGTCGGCGATGGCCGTGAATCCGTCCCAGGTCATTCCGTTCGCCACATCGGTCAGTTCATCCCCCGCCGGAGGCGATTGCAGAGAAGCGAAGCCCAGCGTTCTCATGCCGCGCTGCTGGTATTCGAGCAGGCGTTTCAGCATGCTTTCGCGCAGGGCGCCGGTTAACTCGGTGCCGTCAGAAAGCCTGGCACAGCGCGACAGGATGATTTCGGGCGCTCCTTTGGTAAACAGGAACTCTTGATCGTTGTCCGGCAGATATCCTTTGGTTCCCATGAACTTGCGCTCGGTGGAGAACGTCCATTGATTGGTGATCCTGAACGCCTGACGGAGCGTTTCGTAGCTGAATCCATTTTTATCCAGCCACAACAACAGTGCTCCCTCGGTCGGGTTGCCGATCGGCTCCGGATTTTCGGGGTCGGCGTGGGACAGGTTGGCGGTGGTGTTGGCGGCGATGGCTTGGGCCACGAAATTCCGGTCCGCGTCAAGCGCCATTTCCTGTACCCGCATCTGGTTCATGGTCAGCGTTCCGGTTTTATCCGTACAGATGACGGTGGCGGCGCCGATGGTTTCGCAGGCGTGCATTTTGCGGACCAGGTTGTTGGCGGCGGTCATTTTGCGCATGCTGTATGCCAGGCTCAGCGTCACGCTCATGGCCAGCCCTTCCGGGACCGACACCACGATCAGGGTAACGGCGATCATAAAGAAGTTGATGAACTTGGGCAAGGCTTCGGGAGAGAGCCAGTCATGTTCCGGCATCATCCCGCCCAGGTGAAGGATACCCAGTCCGGCAAGAGCGACCAGCACGGCGCAGATCAACATCACCATGAAGCCCTTTGCGCCTTTCGGCAACAGGCGGAACTGGTAATTTTTGTGGCGCAGCAGCCCGATTCCTTCCAATAGGACCGGTAGCCAGACCTGCAGCAGCAGAACCAGCAGAGCCACGATCAACAGCGCGAAAATGCACCATTGGGCAGCGGTCTGGTTCAGCGAACCTTTCATGATGCCCTGAAACACCAGTACGGCAAACGTCAGGCCCGAGGCGCTGAACCCGACCAGTGCAATCAACTTGCCCAGTCGGTCAAGCTGCTGATTCAACGGTGTTTCTGCGCCGGTTTCTTCGGAGGCGGCAGTGGCGGTACGTCCGATTTCGGTGGAACTGCCGACTGCGGTGATTTCGACATAGCCGTAACCGTCGACCACCGGAGTGCCGCGCAGCACATGGTCCGCCGGGTAGGTGGATGCTTCCAGCGCGGCAAATTCTTTACTGTCGGCGGGAACCTTGGGAATGGGTTCCGGTTCGCCGGTGAGCTTGGATTGGTCTACGTGAAAATTGACCGCTTCCAGTATTTTGCCGTCCGCGGGCAATTCTTCGCCCATTTCGGCGAAAACGATGTCGCCGACAACCACGTCCTGTCGTGGGATTGCCTTGAAGTCGCCGTCGCGAATGACCTTGACGGGGATTTCGTCATTGACTTTGTTCAGGATGTCAAACTCTTTTTCGGCCTTGAATTCATTCAGGAAAGCGAGGCCGGTGGCCAGCAGGATTGCGATCAGGATACCGGTGCCTTCGATGAATTCGCCGGTCATGACCGCGACCAGTGCCGCCAGAATCAGAATGCGGATGACAGGGTCGTTGAATTTTTCTGAAAACTGCTTCCACCAAGGCTTGCGTGGTGGAGGCGTCATGATGTTGTTACCATGCAGTTCCCGGCTTCTGAGGACCTCTTCCGAAGTCAGTCCTTTGTGTAAGAAGTCAGATTTTGTCGAGTTTGTCATCGTTTAAAATTTCCTTAAATCCTATATTATTGAGTTCTTCTTGAATACGTTTTCGTGCTTTCGGGGTGCCGGTGTTCCGTCCGGAAATTTCCGGGTTCAGGATCATGGTGGCATGGTTCAGGTGCCGCATGTAGCGGTTCAATATCCGCACCGGAAGGAACCGCATGGTGAATCCGGCGTCGGTCAGGCGGAAATGCGCCGATTTCCCGGCGGTGTCTCCGTCGCAGAAACCGGACGTGTGCTCTTTCAGGAGTGCGGTCCGGTAGAGCGCGCCGTGGCTGCGGAGATACTGGCTGCGGTGGCGGCGGGATTTGCGCTGGAGGATTTTTTCTCGGACAAAGGTTTCGATTTTCTGCCCGATGGTTTTGATCGGAGATTCGATCTCCATCTTCCAGGAACCGACCCCGGCGATCCGGTCGTTTTTTTCGATTTCCCCAATCAGATAGTCCAGCCAGCCATCATGGACCATGAGCGTGTCCGTGTGCATGACGAAAAAGTAAGGCGTATCCGCCTTTCCCAGCCCGATATCAAGGGCTCTGGAATGGCTTTCCGGCGGTGTTTCGCCGGGGACGGAGGGACGCTCAACCAGTTCGATCCAGTCGAGATTGCGCAGGTAATCGATTGAATCATCCTTGGAATTATTGTCGATGACAACAACCCGAACCCGTTCAAGATTGGTGAATTTGTGCAGGGAGCGGAGGCAAAGACGAGTCAGATCGGGCGTCTGGTAGTTGACGACTGCAATTGTGACTGCTTTCATTAACAAATCCTTGAAATTTTGTTGAATGATAAATATATCATTTTAAATGACAATTTCAATCCCCGCAGTAAAATGCTGATAAAAATCTGAAAAAAGAGTTGGAATGAGGTTGATATTTATGAATGACGATTTATATTATGCACCATTCGTTGATAATGGGGCATTAGCTCAGTTGGTAGAGCGATTGGTTCGCAATCAATAGGTCAGGAGTTCGAATCTCCTATGCTCCACCATTTTTATCTTGTTTA
>DHTZ01000080.1 GCA_002408885.1 Lentisphaeria bacterium UBA5247
ACACAAAAAATTTTACAGACTCGAAGGAAATGGAAAGAGCCCTTCCTTCAGGCCTTGTCGCAACAGGAAACATTCACAGAAAAAATAAAACAGATAAATGAGTTTGCCGAAATGTCGGTTGATAAAACGGGTCATGCTGCCGGTTCCGTATTTATGGCATGGGCGGGTTCCGCCGCTTCCCATTCCTGGGGGTCGAGCTTATAGTATTTCGCCAGTTCGCGGTACATGTCGGGGTGGGTCTCCCGGACGATTGCCGGGCTGCAGAAAAAGGATTCGGTGACGACGGCGAAAAATTCCACCCGGTTTTCCGCGCCGTATTCGTCAATGACATGATATTCGCGGTTTTTTACTTTGCGCTGGAGTTTCTGAAATTCCTGGGCCATCACCTGTTCCCATCTTTCGTAGTCTTCCTTGGAGGCCAGCGTCGGGGTGCCGTTGGCCACGCCGTCCAGCTGGTCCAGTTGATGGGCAAATTCATGCAGGACGACATTGTGCCGTCCGTGCTGGCGGCGGGCGTCCGCCAGTGTATCGGTCCAGGAGAGCACCAGCGAGCCGCTTCCCCAGGATTCTCCGAGTTTGACGACGTCCTCCTCCTCGACGACCTGGCCGCCGATCAGGACTTGATGGTCGGCGCAGTAGGCGTGGGGATGGACGACGACCGTCCGGAGTTTCGGGTAAAAATCGGTTTCGTTGTTCAAAATCAGCAAGCAGGCGAGGGCGGCGACCGTCACCCGCACTTCTTCGGTGATTTCCTGTCCGTCGCAGCCGTCGAATTCTTTCTCATGCAGAAAAATGGCGATTTTGCCGTACAGTTTTTCTTTCAGGTCATCCGGCAGGCGGCGGCAGAGGGGGATTTCATGGACGATTTTCCGGCGTTCTTCGCTCAAGCCTTCCAGCGTATATTTTTCCCGGTAACGCCGTTTGAAGATTCCGGACCAGCAGGTCCATGCAATTACCGCGATGCCGATTACGACCACAACTGTGATATCCAGAAATTCCATGCCGCTCCGTTTTTTTTATCGTGTTTTTGCTTTGCCCGGCTTCTTGGCCGGATGGGGGGCAAATGAAACGAAAATCATCGTAATATACGCGCTCTCCGGCATTTTTTCAACCGGCATGCGATAAGAAAAAACGCTTTGTTTCGGCGTCGATTCTGTTTTTGCTTCATTTCAATATGAATTCTTCACCATATTTTAACAAAAATGAGCTTGAACATTGAATTCGCCCGATGTATTATATAAAGAATCTATTCAGGAGGATTCTTTTGGTTATCATACTGATTGTCGCGGTCATCTTCGAAACCGTTCTGCTGGCGGCGGTTGCCGTGTGGGCGGTATTGCTGAAGGGCAAATTGGACCTGTACAGCAAGGCCAGCCGGATTGATGATATTCCCGATCAGGCGTCAGGCGCCAGCAGGGAGGAAATGGAGGAGTTCCGGCAGAAAGCGATGGCGAAAAAGCTGGTTGACCAGAAAAATGAATTGAACCTTTTCCGCAGCCAGTTGGAAATATCGGTCCGGGAGGCCGATACGCTCCGGGATGAATTGAAGAAAGAACAGGAGCATTCCGCGCAATTGCTGTTGAACGTGCTGCCGCCGAATATCGTGGACGAACTGAAGAGAACAGGCAAAAGTGAGCCGCGGAGTTTTAATGAAGTCACCGTGTTTTTCTCGGATATCGTCGATTTCACCCGCAAAACCAGTTTCATGGATACCAATGTGGTCATTCAGGAGCTGAACAAGATCTTTACCGAATTCGACCGGATTTTCAAAAAACACGGCTGCGAACGCATCAAAACGATCGGCGATGCGTATCTGGCCGTGGCCGGCATGGACAGCGGCGCGGCCCCGCTTCACGCCGCCAATGTGCTTCGGGCGTCACTTGAAGCGATGGCGTATGTGCGCAAACTCGAAAAAGACAATCCGTATCACTGGCAGATGCGGATGGGGATTCACACCGGGCGCGTGGCGGGCGGCATTGTCGGTTCGGACAAATACATTTACGACGTGTTCGGCGACACCATCAACGTCGCGGCCCGCATGGAACAGGCTTCCGAGCCGATGCAGATCAACGTTTCCGAAGCCACCTACGTCCTGGGCAAAGACGAGTTCGTATTTGTGGCCCGCGGGCAGATCGAAACCAAGGGCAAGGGCCTGGTCAACATGTACTTCCTGAAAGACAACTATTACAACGGCATGGCGATGACCGAGGAAATCACACGCTGGTAATCCGGCTTGCCGTTCAATAAAGCGTGCTTCTGCCGAAAATTCCGTCAGTTTTTCTTTTCCGTTATCGGCTGCGTATCCGCTGAAGTGGCGGGGGCGAGGGCTGCTCCCTTGGTTCCCAGTTCGATTTTGACGTCTTCATGGCGGAGGTCGCGGTGAATGCCGTTATCCACGTAATTGAGATTGTCGAACTCCGTGCGTTCCGCGCTGGTGAGCGCGGCCAGCAGGCGGCTGGAGCGCTTCATTTCGTTGGAAACGGTGATTCCCTGTTCATGGATTTTTTTCAGGTATCCGGCAATGATGTTGAGTTCGGCGTCGTTGCGTTCCTTGAAGTCGTCGAATTTCTTGAAATGCGCCAGACCCTTGATGACCGCGAGCATGATGATTGCCCAACTGATAAAGATTGATAACAGGATTAACTGGAGGCAAAATTCCATGTTCAGCATATCCACCTCGCTTGTTTGGTATATATCGCCCCGACAATATATTATAACACCGAAAGTTAAGAAAATGAACAACTTTTGGAATTTTTTCGAGAAATTTTTATTCCGCCGCGACTTTCAACATGGCCGAACAGAGAACATTCAGTTCATCTTCGCCGATGATGTACGGCGGCATGATGTAGATCAGCCGTCCGAACGGTCGTATCCACACGCCTTCTTCCACGAAACGGCGCTGGATTTCGCCCATGTTCACCGGCTGTTTCATTTCGATTACACCGATGGCCCCGAGAATGCGCACATCCGCCACGCCGGGGAGGTCGGCGGCTTCGGGAAGCCGCGCTTTCAGGATTTGTTCGATCCGTTCGACCTTTTGCTTCCAGCCGGTGGTCGTCAACAATTCCAGTGAAGCGTTGGCGGCGGCGCAGGCGAGGGGGTTCCCCATAAAGGTCGGGCCATGCATGAATTCCGGCACCGCGCCGCTGGAAATCCCGTCGGCCACACGGTCGTTGGCCAGTACCGCCGCCAGCGTCATGTAGCCGCCGGTCAGGGCTTTGCCGAGGCAGAGGATGTCCGGCGCCACCCCTGCGTGTTCCAGGGCGAACAGTTTGCCGGTGCGCCCGAAACCGGTGGCGATTTCATCGAAAATCAACAGGATTCCGTGTTCGTCGCACAGGTCGCGGAGGTGCTTCAGGTAATGCGGAGAGTAAATGCGCATGCCTCCTGCCCCCTGTACCACGGGTTCCAGAATCACCGCGGCGAGGGCGTCGCGGTGCGCCAGTAATTTTTCTTTCAGGTCGGCCAGATATTGATCGTCCCACGGGTCATCGAAGCGGCATTGCGGGGCTTCCGCGAAAACATGCTGCGCCAGCACGCCGGAGAACAGCGAATGCATGCCCGTTACCGGATCGCACACGGCCATGGCGCCGAAGGTGTCGCCGTGGTAGCCGGAACGGACGGTCAGCAGCTTGTTGCGTCCGGGCTGCCCGACGGATTGCCAGTATTGAAACGCCATTTTGATGGCGACTTCCACCGCGACCGAACCCGAATCCGCCAGGAATACGCGGGTCAGCCCGGGCGGTGTGAGCTGAACCAGTTTTTTCGCGAGGTTTACTGCCGGTTCGTGCGTCAGCCCGCCGAACATGACGTGCGATATTTTGCGGAGCTGGTCTTTCACCGCCCGGTTGATGACCGGATGGTTGTATCCGTGAACCGCGGCCCACCAGGAGGACGTGCCGTCGATCAGCCTGCGGCCGTCGGCCAGTTCCAGGCGCACGCCCGAGGCGGAGACCACCGGATAAACCGGCAGCGGGTCCCGCATCGAAGTATAAGGATGCCACAAGTGTTCGCGGTCGAACGTCAGGTCGATCATAAATCAAATCCCTTGAACAACGGCCCGAAATCGACGGTTCCGCCGTCGAGCCCGGTTTCCGGCATTTCGACGATGGCGCCCGGACGGCCGTATTTGTCCAGATAATGCTTGAATACCGCCAGCGTGTCGATGCGGATCGGGTCTTCCGCCGGGATGTAATTGTTGTAAACGATGCCCGCCAGCGGGATGTCGCGCCGGGCGGCGGCTTCGAGCGTCAGCAGCGTATGGTTAATGGTGCCGAGTTTGCCGGAACTGACCACGATCAGCGGGTACTGCATGGCTTCCAGATAGTCCGCGGTCAGGTAATCGAGGGACAGCGGCACGTGAATGCCTCCGGCCCCTTCCAGCAGGACGACCTGGAAACGGCGTTGCAGGTCCTCGGTGGCTTCGGTAATGGCGGCGCAATCGATTTCGCGTCCTTCCATCGCCGCCGCCAAGTGGGGGGAGGCGGGGTACTTGAACGTCTGGCGGCAGGTGGTGCCGAGCTGATCCAGTCCATCGGGTTCGACGCCCATCAGCCGCCGGTGGGTCAGGATATCCTGCGAAATGCCGCCGTCCTGCCCGGTCTGCACCAGTTTTTGAGTAGTTACCCGGAGCCCTCGGGCCAGCAGGTAACGCGCAATCAGCCCGGTCGCGTAGGATTTGCCGATATCGGTATCGATTCCGGTGACGCAGAAGACGGACATGGCTATTCGTTCCTTTTCATTTTCCGGGCGATGACGACGATCGGATGGTAGGTGAGGGAGACGCCGGACTCGTCGCCGAAGCGCGCCGTGTAATCTTCCATGAATTTCTGCATCCCGGCCCGCGTCCAGACTTCCTTGCGGATGCCGGTGACGCCGGTTTTCTGCAGGTGTTTGAGCAGCATCAGCGAGTCGGGGAATTTCAGGACGCAGCGCTGTTCGGAGAAATACAGCTCCTCGTAACAGTAGCCGAGGGCCTGGCGGATTTCGTCCGGGGTCAGGTAGCGCAGTTTGATGCCGAGCAGCTCCCCGATCTCCTTGACGTTGTCGGGGCCGAACGTGGAAAACGCGATAATACCGCCGACTTTCAGCTTCTCCGCCAGGCGGCGCAATACGCGCTCCATGTTTTCCATCCACTGAAACGTGGCGTTGGATATGATCAGGTCGAGTTCGCGGGGCATGCCCGGCAGCGTCTCCACGTCGCCAGCCATGAAATCGCAGACCGTCATTTCCATGATCGGCACCATGTATTCCGGCACCAGGTCGTTGACGATGAGTTTTTCGTAGGTGAATTCTTTGGCGATATAGCGCGTCAGCATGCCGGTGCCGCAGCCGACTTCGAAGATCCGTTCGAAGTTCGTGCCTACGGTGTCTCTCATCGCGCTGACGAGTTCTTCCGCCATGGCGCGCTGAACGAGGGCATTGTCGTCGTAAGTCTGAAGGCTTCTGGCGAACCGGCTCGAAACCAGTTTCTTATCAAGTTTAATCCTCATTGAACAGCAATTCCTTCCAGTAATGATATTTTCCGAACATGTAATGCGCTTCCGGCACGAGAACGGTTTTCACTCCGCGCTTGCTCCAACTGTTCAGTTGAGCGTTTACGGCGAAAATCCGGTCGTTCTCTCCGACCATCGCGCGGGTGAAACGCGCCTCCGCGCCGGTCATCGCCGCCAGGCCGATGGTTTTCAACTCCTCCAACTGCTCCTCGACGGCGCGTTCCGGTTGCGAAAACTGCTCGAATCCTGCGGTGCCGCCGCAGATCCGGCGGTAAAATTTCGACCGTCCGCCCTCGTTCCAGTTTTCAACCGTGCTCATGAATACCGCCGGGTCAATCCCTTCCTCCGCACAGATCGGGCGCAGCGTGCCGCCGAAGGCGATTATCCGCGAAAACGGCAGCTCCAGCCCGGACGCGGCATAGGCCCATACGCCGAACGACCACGCCACCAGATTGATCCGCGTATATTCCAGTTTCAATTCCGGCAGTTTGAGGTCGCGGTAATCATAAAACATCAGCACGTCCAGGTCATCGGTTTTCAGATGGCTGAACGGTTTTTCGTCCATGCCCCAGCCGTTGAAAAATACCACCAGCTCATTGTTCCCGCGCCGATTGATCCACAAATGCTTCATAACAACTCCAGCAGTTTCGTCAGTTGATCCTGTTTTAAGCCCGCGTGAAGCGAAAAACGCAGTCGCGCGGTCCCCGGCGGCACGGTCGGCGGACGCACCGGCAGCGCCAGGTATCCGTTTTCCCGCAATTTCAAGGAGAGTTCTTCCGCCGGTCCGTTTTCGCCCACGATCAGCGGTACGACCTGCGAATCGCCCAGCGTCCGCAGCCCCTTTTGTTCCAGTCCCCGGCGCAGGTATTCGGCCAGGGTCCGGAGGTTTTCGCGCTCTTGCCGCATGGCGGGGAGCTTGCCGAGCACAAAACGCGTCCAGTTGACATTTACCGGCGGCATGGCGGTGGTGAAAATGAACGGACGGGTACAGTTGATCAGGTAGTCCTTCAGTTCGGGGCGGACAATCGCATAAGCCCCGGTCGAACAGAACGCTTTGCCGAGTGTTCCGACGATCACGTCGATTTCATCGGTCAGGCCGCTTTCTTCGCAGCACCCGGCGCCGCGTGCACCGCGGACGCCGACCGAATGCGCCTCGTCCACATAGAGCAGCGCGCCGTATTTCCGGCACAGCTCGACCAATATCTTCAAATCGGCGACATCGCCGTCCATGCTGTAAATCGATTCGGTGACGACCAGTACGCGGCGGCATCCTGCGGCGCGCTCTTTCAGCATTTCCTCGAGGTGCCCGTAGTCGAGATGGCGGTAGCGCCGGAACTCGGCCCCGGAGAGCATCATGCCGTCGATGATACTGGCGTGGTTCAGCTTATCGGACAGGATCAGGTCGCCCTTGGCGGCGAGCGCGGGGATGATGCCGCTGTTGGCATGGTAGCCGCTGTTGAAAACCAGCGCGGCGCGGCCGTTGTAAAACGCGCTCAACTCCTGTTCCAGCAAGGGATAAAAATCATGGTTTCCGGTCAATAAACGCGAAGAAACCGCCGACATGCCCATGCTTGCGGGCGTATTTGCCGCCAGGAATTCCGCGATCCAGTCCTGCCGCGCCGAAATCCCCAGATAATCGTTGCCGGAAAGATTGACGAGGCCGTTGGAGGCGCCGGTGCGCAAATGGCGGAAACGGTGGGCCTGCTTCAGCATTTCAAGCTCGGAACGGAGCGATTGGTAAAAACTTTCATTCATACAAACTGCAACCTTAAATGAGTGACAAATATAGCATCGCCGCCGGTCTTTTTCAATCGCGTATCGCGCAAAATCGGCGAAAACGCCTGCATCGTTCCGGATTTAGACGGTGCTTTCAGTTCGATTGGCAGATGCATTTTTTGAGAAATAACGAATGGTGACGATCGAAACGGTTGATCTTTCCGGGAAAAATATTGTATTTTTCATATGCCGGGTTTTGGGAGGCAATTCCTCTGCGGTCGAAGAATTAAGAATGAAAAAATGAGGTGGCGGGGTATGAGAAAAAGTGTTGCTTTATGGTTGTTCGTGTTTGCCGGAGTCCATCTGTTTGCGGCAACCAGTGAGGAGCGGATTGCTGAACTGGAAAAGCGGGTCACTACGCTGGAACAACGTTTATTGGAACAGCAAAAACGGCAGGAGACAATGCAGTCGCTTCAACGAAAAGCCCATCAGCGCGCTCAAGCGGATGTGAAGGTTTACTCCCGAAGCGAACTGCAGCAGATCGAGAAACTGTATCAGACCTGGGGACAGAAAAAGGGCGAGGAGCAAAAGGCGGTGGCTTTGACCTTGCTTGAAAAATATCCGAAAGCCAACCGGACCGGTTGCGCTCTGCTTTATCTGGCGCGAAGAACCGCACCGGGCCGTGCCCGGGCGCGGTGCAGCGGCGAAACGCTGCCCGCTCGCAGAGCGGAATTCTCTGTTTCACTCCGTCCTGTTGGCCGGTAATTTCGTATCGATTTTTTATCCCGAATAACTCCCTTTCTCTGTCATGCAGAACTTTCCGCATTTTCTATCAATTGCCTGATTCCTGAAATCCATTGAAGCGATGAGGCGCGCATTTTTTGCGTCAAATCGTGAAAAAATGTGGAAAAATCGCTTTATAAGTGAAAAATAGTTTGAATTTGGAATAAAATGGAGTATAATGGAATAGAATGGAATAAAGTTCGGCGCAGCCGGACAAAACAGCAGGATGGGTAAGCATGTTGGCATTTTGCGGACAGGATCGCTGCCAGATCGATGCGAATGGGCGCGTCAAACTAAGCCCCCGGGTGATCAATGATTTCATTGAGAAATGCGGCGGCGAAGTGGTGATGCACTGTTTGCCGGAAGGCGCGCTTGCGGTTTACCCGGAAAGCATTTACCTGGAAATGCGGAGGCAGGAGGAGGCTCCCGCCGCGCGCGCGGCTTCCAGCATGGTGTTCCGGCGCGAACTCCGGCGTTTCGGCGCGCTCAGCAGTGCGGACCGGATTACGGCGCAGGGCAGGCTGACCATTCCGCATGGCTTCCGGGATCACGCGGGGCTGTTGCCGGGCGTTGAGATCATTGTGGTCGGCGTTGAAATCGGCGTTGAGTTATGGAGCGCCGAACGCTGGAATGAAGAATTGATGAAGATGAACGAGCATGCCGTCGCCAGGGGCGAAAGCGAAATGGCGGACGACTTGATTATAAAAAATTAAAACAGGGACAGGCCACGATGAAGATGATGCATAAAAAGATGTTGTTTGTCGGCGTTATCGCCGTCTTGTCCATGTTGCTTGCCGGAGCCGGACAGATGACCGGAGTCATCATGGGCGAGCTTGACGAGCGGCAGAACGAAAAAATTCAGCTTTCGGAACAGGTGCTGAAGATGCTTCCGCACATTCCTCCGCAATACCATGAACAATGGAAACAGGCCGCGCAGGAAAACCCGGCGTTGCTGCTCCGTCTCAACACCACGGATTTCGGATTTCGCCCCACCCGCTGAAATCCGTGGCTTCCGTTTTCCGATTGCCTTATGGCCGCCTGACCGGCGGCCTTTTGTTTTCCATGCGGGTTCGTCTTAATCTTCACCGAGGGCGGGGAGTCCGGCCTTCAGGCGTTTTTCCACAACCGGGAATTCTTTTTGCAGCATCAGGCGCAGGGCGGCGATGCGTTCATTCAGCGCGGCGATGTCAAAACGGTATTCGCCTTCGCCGAAGTGGAATCCGATGGTCGGGTCTTTTTCGATCATCATGATCATGCGGCGGGAGAGTTCGATTTGCCTGCGCACCATTTTCCGCAGCGTTTTCAGCTTCAACAGGCGTTCCGGCCCTTCTTCTTCCAAAACCTGTTTGCGCAGTTCGTAGTATTTGAACAGCCCGTTGCCGGCGTCCAGCAGGATGCCGATGGCTTCCATCAGGGCGATTTCGCGCATTTTTTCGGGAGATTTGCGGAAATGGCGGGTCAGTTGCTGCATGATCCGCACACCGATCGCCCAACGCCGGGCAAGCTTGGTGGTCAGGCGAATAATATCGTCCAGGTCGAATTCACAGGCGGCAAGGCAGTCTTCGATCCGGGCGGCGAAATCATCTTCCGCCGGCAACAGGTTCAGATGCCAGGCAACGGAGTCCTGCAACGGGCCGTTTTCGCGAAATTCATGGCACAGCGGGAAATGGTTGAACGCCTGGGCGAAATGCTTCCAGGCGGTAACGATTTGCGGGGCAAATTGCTCGTTCCAGTGCATTCGGGCAAGCTTATTCAGGAAAATATCTTCGGTGGCCGGAAACGGCTCGAATGCCAGCAAGCCCGCCGCATGCGTCATTTCCGACGGCGGCAGGGCCATTTCCCAGCCTTGCGCGATGCCGTCGATGCCAAGGCTGCGCAGCGCCCGGAACTTGCGGTAGTAATTCGACGGCACCGGAATGCTCCGCACCGTCGGGATTTCCATCGAACATCCGACCGGCAGCATGGCAAAAACCGGACTGCCGCCCTTCTGGCTCCGTTTGGCGCTGTTTTTGAAGTAAACGCTGGGTCCGATCAAGGAGAGCCAGTTATCGGCGATGACCCGCTTTTGCCCCATCTGCTGCTTGGCGGCAAATGATTCGAAGTTCCGCATTTGAGTGATGCCGCGAGGGAGCTGCGAGGCCCCTTTCAATTGATTGTCCAGCCCGCGCCAGAAAACTTCATCATACGGGTAGAAAACGACTTCAGCGTCCGGGTTGGCCCGTGTGATGGCCTGTTCCACCGTTTTCAGGGTCGCGGAAGCGGTTTCCCAGGAATCGCTGCCGTCTTTGGCGCATCCTGCCGCCTTGTAGCCGTCTTTCAAGCTGCGGAAGACGATTCCGCCCAGCCCGGGGACTTTATTGAACAGGCGTTCCAGCAGACTGGCCAGGCGTTCGCGGATTTCGGGACGGTCGTAACCGGCATTATCGGCCAGTTCCGGGAAAGCCTCGAAAATCGGAGACCCGGCAGCAAATGAAATCGGCTCGGTACCGAATACGTAAGCCTTGATGCCATAACGGCGGCACGCGTTGACTTTGGCAAGGAGTATTTCGCAACGGTTCTTGAATTTTCCGTCCAGCTTTTTCAAATCCAGGGGAAGCAGCACGGCGTTGATGCCGTCTTGCGCCAGCAGGCTCAGATATCCTTCCGTCAACGGTTCCGCATCATTGCCGAGTTCGGCGGCTGCGGCATCCACCGGCAGGGCGTGTGCAAAGCGGCTGCGGAAAATCGGATAACGCTCGACTTCGCCGAGCTTCAGAAATGGCCCTTCGCTGAGCCGCATTTCATTCATCAGGTAATAGAGGCCCCGGCGAATACCTTCGATTCCGGCGGCTTCGAGCAGGCAGCCGCTTTTTTCCACGGCAATGCGGTATGCTTCGGGACTGGATGCCGCCAAAGCGGCGAAGCGGCAGACCAGCGGATAACCGCCGCGTTTCAATACTTTAACGTTGCCCTGTTTGCAAAAACGTTTCAGATCGGAGACCGCGCTTTCGAGCAAGCCCGTTTCGTCCGGAAAATCCAGTGTCAGCCGGATGCCGCCGCGTAAATCGGCTTCACTGATTCGGTTGCCCCGCCACCGCCAGTTTACTTCCCTGGTGTCGAGTTCCTGGAGTTTTGCATTTAAATCCCACATTGCATAATCCTTGTCAATATTTATAACATTCTGATTTTTTTTATTCATCGCTGCTGTTCTCCATCCGTTGAATTCGAATAAACCCCCATCTTGGACCGGAACACAGGAATTTCCTGCTCGGTCCGGGGCGGAAATGATCGAATCTTTTACAATATGGGGCGGATCAAGCTCCGGTCCCATAAATTTCCTGTTGAACCATTTAAACAAAAACTATATCCCGAATTCATTTATTTTCAAGGGTTTTAATGAAAACAACGCGATATTTCCGTGGATTTTGTTTTGAAAAAAGTTATTTTTTTTATGAATCCTGCTTGTATAAATCAAAAGGCACTGTATCTTATAACCCATAACGCTGCTGAACAGTGTTAGAAGTTGATTAAGCAAGTAAAATATGTGCCGATGTGGCGGAATTGGCAGACGCGCTACGTTCAGGTCGTAGTTCCTTCACAGGAGTAAGAGTTCAACTCTCTTCATCGGCACCATTCCACGTTAATTTGCCTTTTGCGGGTATGGCATAACGGTTGTGCACCAGCCTTCCAAGCTGGATATAGGGGTTCGACTCCCCTTACCCGCTCCAAAGTATACGATCCGGTGGGGTTCCCGAGTGGCTAAAGGGGGCAGACTGTAAATCTGCTAGCATTGCTTACGGTGGTTCGAATCCACCCCCCACCACCATTTCAAAATCAAAGACTTATGCGAAAACGCATGAGTCTTTTTTTATCCCGTTTTCCCCCTGTTTTTGATATTGTTCAAAATATCCAGCCGTTTTTGAGGAGCTTTCTGAATTGCGGGGCGTTTATTCCGGCGGCGTGTAGCGGTAGCCGATGCCGTAAACGGTTTCGATCAGTTTCGGGGAGTTTTCCGGTTCGATCTTGCGGCGCAGGGCCACGAGGTGTTGGTCCAGCGTTCGCGAAGAACGGAAACTCGATCCCCAGACCGCATCCATGATCCGGTCGCGTTCGAGCACGATATTCGGGTGCGCGGCGAAGAATTGAAGCAGTTTGATTTCGCGGGAAGTGAGTTCGACGGTGTTTCCGTCGGTAAATGCCCGCAACTGTTGGACGTCGATTTCCCATCCGGCGAAGCGGAAGGAAGCGTTTTCCGCTTCGGCGGGGGCGCCGGCGGACAGGGTTTTGCGGCGGAGTTGCGCCGCGATGCGGGCGGAAAGCTCGCGCAGGCTGAACGGTTTGGTCACGTAATCGTCGGCCCCGAGTTCCAGCCCCAGCACTTTGTCGATCTCTTCTCCCTTGGCCGTGAGCATCATGATCGGAATCAGCGGGTCCGAACGGCGAATCTGGCGGCAGACCTCATAGCCGTTCAAGCCCGGCATCATGACGTCCAGCAGAATCAGGTCGGGGGCGAACGAATTGAATTCCCGCAGTGCGGCGCTGCCGTCGGCGGCTTCGGCCACGGTGTAGCCCTCGAATTCAAGGGCGTCGGCCAGCCCGGAACGGATATTGCGGTCGTCTTCCACGATCAATATTTTATGCGGTTTCATGGAGTTCCTCCGGTAAGATGATAATGAACTCGGCGCCCGGCACGGCGGGGAGCAGCTTGAGGTCGCCTCCCTGGTCGCGCATCAGACCGCGCGAAATCGACAGTCCAAGCCCGAAGCCGCCGGTTTTGCCGGTCAAGCTGCTGTCGATGCGGTAAAATTTCTGAAAGATTTTCTCCGAAGCTCCGGCGGGGACGCCGGGACCGTAGTCGCGGATATGGATTTCCCGGCGCTTCCCATCCGTGATCAACTTCAGCTCGATCCAGGGGGATGCCGGAGCGTATTTGACCGCGTTGTCCAGCAGGTTGTAGATCACTTGCAGCAGTGAATCCCGGTCAATGGTGCAGAATGCCGGTTCATCCGGCAGCTTTGCGGCCAGCTCCATTCCGGCGGCCGCGAGGGTTTCCCGGCAGACCGGGATGACGGATTTCAGCAGTTCGACCAGATCGACCCGGGTGGAATGGTAGCGTTTGCGTCCATTGTCGAGGCGGCTGAAATCGAGAACGTTGTTGACCAGCCGGGTCAGTCGCTCCGTTTCATCGGTCAGGATCTGAAGGTATTTACTGCGCTTTTCCTCGGGGAGCCGTGGTCCGTGCTCGTGCAGCAGTTCCGAATACATGCGGATGCTGGTCAGCGGGGTTTTCAACTCGTGCGAAACCTGGGAGACGAAATTGCTTTTCTGTCCGGCCAGGCGCAGTTCGCGCCGGAGCAGCCACAACGCCGCGAAACCTGCCGTCAGGATAATCAGCACCAGCGCCGAGATCGCCATCCATATCCCGAAACGGACGCCCGCCGCCGGGAGATAGGCGGGAATCAGGATTGCCCGCAATTGCGCGTTCGGCAGGAGTTCGTTGGAAATGGCGGTCACCAGCACGGGGTCCGGTTCAACTCCGGCCGGAAGTTCGCCGCCGACGGCATGGATCACCCGGTTGGCGGCGTTGACCAGCTCGAAACGGAAGTACGGCGGGACATCGTCCGGGAGCAGGGGCAGCAGGCGGGACCAGAGGACGACGCTGTCGATTTCAAAACCGACGATGGTATCGGGGAGCTCGGCGCTTTCCGCCCACACCAGCGGCGTATAACGGTTGTCCGACAGCCAGGGGATAAACCCGAATCTCCGGTCGCGGGTCAGGGCGCTGAAGCGTGAAATCATCCGTTTGGTGTGATCTATCTTCAATTCGTTGTCTGTGAGTTCAGCGGCCGGGTTTCTCTCGGCGAGGACAGGGGGGGCGGCGGCAACAGCCGGAGCCGGGCGGCTTTCCGCGCGGGCATGGTCGAGGTGTTTGGCGCGTTGAAGAACCGTCTGCCTGGCCTCGCTCTTTCGGCGTTTTTCAGGAGAAAAAGAGTCGTACAGGGTGTCGGCGTTGCCGTCCTGAAGCAAGACGTTTCCATCATTGGCCTGATTCTGGTTGCTGTAAGCGTAGGTGTCGGCCTCCGGGAAACGCGAGCTGACCATGGTGCTGAACAATTCATGATAACGGTGCGTCCAGGAGGTTTCCGGCGCCGGATAGAACAGGTGTCCGGAACGGTTGGCGATAAAGCCTTCGACGAAAAACGGCTCATGGTCGATGATTTCAGCCAGTTGATCCGGGCGGGGGCGGGCGGTCGCCGCTTTTTTCTCCAGATCGCCGCGGATCGCCTCCAGCCGGGTGCGGCAGCGTTCGGCCAGCAGCCGCCCCTGGCTTTGGAGGGCGGTCTGGAGTTCGCGGGTCCGGAATTCGTCTTCATGCCGGGTGTAGCGGAGGGCGAGAACCCCGAGCACCGTGGCCGCCGCAAGTGCGACGGCCATGACGACGATGACGATTTTTCCGGAGTTGATTTTCATGGTTTACTGTTTGTATTGTTGACTGTTCTTGAGTTGGTAGCCGCGTCCCAGGATCGCTTTTCGGGTCGTATTGTAAGAGGACGGCTGTTCCTTGGCCTGTTCCAGCTTGCTCTGGTCCTGCTCCAGCAGGCTTGCGTTACGGATGACTTCGTCATTGCCGGTGACGGCGGCATTGTCCTGAAGCATCTGATTGGCTTCTTTGAGTTTCTGCGCGCCCGCCTGGTAGTTGCCGGCGTCGGCCGCCTGCAAGGCTTCCTGGCGCATGACGGCGCTCTTCTGCAGGACCACGGAGGCGCTGACGTCTTTGTTCAAACTGGCGGTCTGTTGCCCGGAGTCGCTGCTGAACGCGACGGCGACGGCGCGGTTGACGGCATTGATCCGTTCGGAATCGGCGGTCTTGTATTCGATTTTGATATCGGCCAGCGGAGCGGATTTGCCGTCGGCCTGCGGGGGGACGTCGAGCTGCAGGATCAGGACCCGGTCGTGTCCGGCGTAAAGCTGGTTGAAGTTGATCTCGATGGTCTGGTTGTTGATCTTGCACTGATGCCCGAGGATGCCGCGGGGCTTGATGCCGGACGGGCAGGTGATGCGCACCTTGATGTCCTGGGCGGCCACGGAGAGGGCGCTGCCGAGTTCTTTTTCCAGAATCAGGGTAAGCCGGGTGCTGTTTTCGACGAAATAAAAGTTACCGTCGGAATTCTGTGCCAGCGCGGTCATCAGGTCTTCATTGTAGTCCGCGCCGATGCCGACCGTGCTGACGGAAATGCTTTCTTTGATCAGCGACGCCCCGAGCCGCCCGAGTTCCACCGCGGAGGAGGGGCCGACGTTCGCCTGTCCGTCCGAAAGCAGGATCAGGCGGTTGACCCAGCCGGGCTTGCCGGTGTTTTTCCGCAGTTCCTCGGCGGAGAGGGAGACCCCGGCGAACAGCGCCGTGGTGCCGCCCGCCCGGATCGAATCGATGGCCTGGCGGATTTCGTTTTTGGCGGCGGAGGTGATTTGCGTGGTCGGGATCAGGACGCGGGCGCTGCTGCTGTAGGTGACGAGGGAGAACATGTCGCCGTCGGAAAGCAGATCGACGGCGTTTTTGGCGGCTTGCAGGGCGTGGCCGATTTTGTTGCCGCCGTGCATGGAGCTGGAACAGTCCAGCGCCACCGACAGATTGACGCGGGGCGTGGCTTTGATATTTCGGGGCAGGGCGTCGGCGGAAACCGAGATGCGGACCAGCGCTTCCTGTTCGCGGTCGGCGGGCAGGACGGATTTTTCGGCTTCGACTTTCAGGCTTACGGCGGCGGACAGTCCGCAGCAGAGCGTACAGGCCAGGAGCAACAACCAATGTTTCATTTTAAACCTCTGATCTTTGATTACTTTAGCGTTCGGGCGAATTTTTTCAATACTTGATTATGGAATAACCTCCTTTCAACCTATAAATTAGCTCCGCCGCCGGGAAAGTTGTCAAAACATTGTAAAAGCTTTGTCAAATCTCTGTAAGAAATGGGGCAGGGGAAAAAAAACCTTTTTTTCTTGAAACAGCGCTGGACAGACGGAGAAATGCGGTTATTGTAAAAGTATTCAGGAATTTGATTCAAGCATCTCATTAGTAGCTACTTATATTAATATCAAAATATTAATATAAAAGTATCTCGAGGGGATGATGACAACACAGACGAAGGAGCGCAAAAATGTCTTGTCAAACGTGCGAAGAACTGGATATCGTCGCCAGATATCCGGAGAAAACCGCGGAGCTGGACGCCTACATCGATGGATTGGGCGTCAGTGCCGATGTTGAAAAAAATCGCGGCAATCTGATTCAGTGTCTGCATCGGGCGCAGCATGTGTTCGGTTATCTGCCGCTGGAAGTCCAGAAACATGTCGCGAAAAAACTGAAACTTCATTTGTCGGAAGTTTACGGGGTCATCAGTTTCTACCATTACTTCACGGAAAAGCCGGTCGGCCGCTACAAGATCAATATCTGTACCGGCACCGCCTGTTTCGTCAAGGGCGCGGGCAGCGTGCTGGAGGAATTCAAACGCTACCTGAATCTGGACCAGGGCGAAACGTCCTCCGACCGTAAATTTTCCCTGGGCGGCGTCCGCTGCCTCGGCGCATGCAGCCTGGCCCCGGTGGTGATGGTCAATGACCGTGTTTACGGCAACGTCACTTCGGCCATGGTCCCGGAAATTATTAACGACTGCAAATGAAGGTAACTGGAAATTATGATAAACAGTGCGGAAATGCTTTATCATCGGATCAAGACGCTGAAGAAGTCTTCAAAAGCGCCGACCACCATCCTGGTTTCTCTCGGCACCTGCGGGATCGCCGCCGGAGGCAATCCGGTACACGACGCCCTGCTGCGGACCATTGCCGAACGCAAACTCGAGCATGCGTTTGAGCTGGTGAAAACCGGCTGCATGGGCATGTGCCATTCGGAGCCCACGCTCGAAGTCATCAACAACGACACCGGCGAAAGAACCTTTTACGGCAACGTGACGCCGGAAAACGCCGCGGCGATCATCGACGCGGGGCAGGGCGTGGCCGTCGGCATCCCGTTGCTGGAGCGCAACTGGTATTGCCCCGAAGACGAGGCGCAGACCGACCGGAGCAAACAGATTCAGGCGCGGATCGTCCTGCGCAACTGCGGACGCATCGACCCCGAAAACATCGACCATTACCTCGCCGCCGGCGGTTATACCGCGCTGGCCGGGGTTTTGAGCGGGCGCAAGCCGGAAGAAGTGGTGCAGACCATGATCGATTCAGGACTGCGCGGGCGCGGCGGCGGCGGCTTCCCCACCGGCCGGAAATGGGAATTCGCGGCCAAACAGAAAAGCACCCCCAAATACCTGATCTGCAACGCCGACGAAGGCGACCCCGGCGCGTTCATGGACCGCGCGGTCTTGGAAGGCGACCCGCATTCGGTGCTGGAAGCCATGGCCATCGGCGGCTACGCCACCGGCGCCAACATGGGATATATCTACATCCGCGCCGAATACCCGCTGGCGATCCAGCGGCTGAGGATCGCGATCCGCCAGGCGGAGGAACAGGGACTGCTGGGCAAAAATATCATGGGCAGCGGATTCGATTTTTCGATCGAACTGAAATACGGCGCCGGGGCGTTTGTGTGCGGCGAAGAAACCGCGCTGATCCACTCCATCGAGGGCAAACGCGGCGAACCGACGTTCAAACCGCCGTTTCCCGCGGTTTCCGGGCTGTGGGGCGCCCCCACGGTGGTCAACAACGTGGAAACCTATGCCGGAATCCCCGCGATTTTCCGCAAGGGCGTCGAGTGGTTCCGTCAAATCGGTACCGATAAATCTCCCGGTACCAAAGTCTTTGCGCTGGCCGGTAAAATCGACCGGGTGGGATTGGTCGAAGTTCCGACCGGGACCTTGCTGCGCGAGATCATTTTCGACCTTGGCAAAGGCTGCAAGGGGGGACGCAAGTTCAAGGCGGTCCAGACCGGCGGCCCCTCCGGCGGCTGTATCACCACCGATGATATCGATGTGCCGATCGATTACGAATCCCTGGTGGCGCTGGGGTCGATGATGGGTTCCGGCGGCATGATCGTGATGGACGAAGACGACTGCATGGTCAATATCGCAAAGTTCTTCCTGGAGTTCACTCTGGATGAATCGTGCGGCAAATGCACGCCGTGCCGGATCGGCAACCGCCGCCTGTACGACATGCTGCAGGATATCTGCGACGGCAAGGCGCGCGGCGATGTTCAGGAACGGTTGCGGGCGCTGTCCGAAACCATCAAGGACACGGCGCTGTGCGGGCTGGGGCAGACCTCGCCGAACCCGGTGCTTTCGACGATGAGGCGTTTCGCCGATGAATACACCGCGCACGTGAAGGACCACCGGTGTCCCGCCGGAGTCTGTACGAAACTGATTTCGTACCATGTGAACGACAATTGCGTCGGTTGCACGCTGTGCGCCCGGAATTGCCCGGTCAACTGCATCTCCGGTGAAAAGAAGAACAAACACGCGATTGATCAGTCCAAATGCATCAAGTGCGGCGTCTGTTTCAATGCCTGTAAGTTCCATGCCATCGACCGCGTCTAATTTAGGAGATTTACGATCATGATTAAACTGACGATCAACAATATGCCCGTCGAAGCGGAGGATAATGCCACCATCCTGGAAGCCGCGTCGAAAATCGGGATCAAAATTCCGACCCTGTGCCATATGAATCTGGAATCGTTCGACGTCGAACACCGTCTCGGCTCGTGCCGGATCTGCGTGGTCGAGGTCGAAGGCCGCCGCAACCTCGCTCCCGCCTGCTGTACGCCGGTTCAGGAGGGGATGGCGGTGAAAACCAATTCCATCCGCGCCATCAACGCGCGCCGCACCATGCTCGACCTGCTGTTGTCGAACCATCCGAAAGACTGCCTGACCTGCGAGAAAAACGGCAATTGCGAACTCCAGGAGCTCGCCGCCGAAATGGGCCTGCACCGGGTTCTCTACACCGGGCCGATGACCAAGGCCGGCAAGGACCTCTCCAGCAAGTCCATCGTTCGCGATCCCGCCAAATGCGTCATGTGCCGCCGCTGCGAAACCGCCTGCAACGTGATCCAGACGGTCGGCATCCTGACCGGCGTGGGGCGCGGTTTCGAGGTCCATGTGGGGACCGCCGGGGACCGCCCGCTGGTCGAAACCGGCTGTACGTTCTGCGGACAGTGCGTGATGGCGTGCCCCGTCGGCGCGCTGACCGAAATGAGTTACGTGTACGATGTCTGGCGCGCCCTGAACGACCCCGCCAAGACGGTGATCGTGCAGACCGCTCCCGCGGTCCGCGTGGCCATCGGCGAGGAATTCGGCATGGGGCCGGGCAGTATTTCCACGGGGCAGATGGTGCACGGACTGCGCCTGCTCGGGTTCGACAAAGTGTTCGACACCAACTTCGCGGCGGACCTGACGATCATGGAGGAAACCCACGAGCTGGTCGGGCGCATTACGAAAAACGAAAACCTGCCGATCCTGACCTCCTGCTGTCCCGGCTGGGTGAAATTCCTGGAACACCAGTTCCCGGAACTCACCTATATGCCGTCCACGGCGAAATCGCCGCAGCAGATGTTCGGCGCCATCGCCAAGAGCTATTATGCGGAAAAAATCGGCAAGCGGCCCGAGGACATCGTGGTGGTTTCGGTGATGCCGTGCCTGTCCAAGAAATACGAGGCGTCCCGCCCCGAATTCAGCCGGAGCGGCGTGCCCGACGTGGATATCGTCATTTCGACCCGCGAGCTCGCCGGTATGTTCAAGGAAGCCGGGGTGTACATCGACAAACTGGCGCCGGAGGAATTCGACAGCCCGCTGGGCGAATCGACCGGCGCGGCGATTATCTTCGGCGCTTCCGGCGGGGTGCTCGAAGCGGCCTTGCGGACCGCCGCCGACTGGATTTCCGGCGAAGACCTGAAAGCCATCGACTTCAAGGCGGTCCGCGGTTTGCAGGGCGTCAAGGAGGCGACGGTCACGGTGGCTGGGCTTGAGATCAAGGTGGCGGTCTGCTCCGGCCTCGGCAATACCCGCCGGGTACTCGAGAAAATCCAGAAAGGCGAGGCGCAGTACCATGCCATCGAGATCATGGCGTGTCCCGGCGGCTGTCTGAACGGCGGCGGCCAGCCCTACATTCACGGCGACACTTCCATCCTGGAAAAGCGCCGGAAAGCGATCTATGAGATCGATAAAGGGCTTCCGGTCCGGAAATCGCATCAGAATCCCGATATCATCAGGCTGTACAAAGACTTCCTGGACACTCCCGGCAGCCACAAGGCCCATGAATTCCTCCACACGGAGTATGTTGCGCGCGGAAACGAATAACGCCGGAACAATTGAAGACGACAAAGCCGTTTCCCGTCCGGGAGCGGCTTTTTTTGTGGACATGGAAACAGGAGGCGGAAAAATTTGTTGCATTCCGGCGGCGGCGGATGTATATTATTGGTAGAATCAGCGTAACAGGATAAGTCATGTTTGGAACCGATTTCAGCGATGCTCGGCCGACGGTGGTCAAAAAACGTCCGGCAGGCCTTTTATGAACCCTTTCAGCAATCTGTTGCTGTTTCTGGGGGCGGTTCTGCTGCTTGGCGTAATCGCGGATCATTTTTTCCGCAAAATCAGGCTTCCGGCGGCTGCCGCTTATCTGTCTGTCGGGATTGTGCTGGGCGAAACCGGATTCGGCTGGGGCGGGGAGTTTTACCGGGAATTGGAGCTTTTTTCCATTTTTCCGATCGGCGTGCTTGCTTTCATGGCGGGAACCACGGTGAAATACCGGACTCTGGCTCGCCACGGCAGGGGATTGCTGCTTCTGGGCTTCGGCGGCGGCGCGATTGCTTCGGTGCTGACCGGGCTGGCGGCGTTTTTCCTGTTGGCTGCTTTTAATAGCGAGGAGAGCGCCATCCGGGGTGCGTGCCTGCTGGCTCCATTGGGAGCGGCGATCGGCCCCTGGACCATTCGCAGCACCCTTGACGACGCCAAGGCGCGGGGCCCGGTCACCGCCGCCTTGAATGCCGTGACCGATCTCGGTTTTTTGCCGCTGGTGGTCATGTACGGCCTGTTCAAAATTGTTTTGCTGTGCCTTTATTCTTCCGACGGCGGTCTTCTGACTGAACAGATATTGTTGAAACTGGGCGGTTCCGTGTTGTTCGGCGGATTTTTCGGCATCATCCTTCCGGCTGCGTTGAAGCTGGCCTCGGGCGGGCGCAAGGCCGCGGTCCTGATTTTGTCCATGATCGTACTTTGCACCTCGTTTGCCGGGCTCGGCGGATTGGACGTCGCGCTGACGGTGTTTGTGTTCGGGGTGATGGCGGTGAACTTCCGTCCGTCGGGCGCCGGGCCGGAAGGGCTGGAAATGGTGAAGGACTGGCACCTGTTTCTCTATATGATTATGCTGGCGGCATTGGCGGGGGGAGTGGATTTGCCGGGGATTCCGGCGATGGGATGGGGGATGATCGGCTGTTTTGTCGTTTGTTGTTGCATTGCGCGCGCCGCCGGGATCTGGCTGATGGGCGGGGATTTTGAGCATTCCAGTACCATCCGGGGATACCTCTGCCTGGGGGCGCTGCCGCAAAGCGCGTTCGCCGTCGTGCTGATTCTGTCGGCGGGCGGCGGGGAGCTGGCGTTGAAGATCGGTGTTTTGAGCATGTTGATCCTGCAGCTGGTCGGGCCGCTGTGCACGCGGCTGGCGTTGGGGCTGGCCGGGGAAAGCGGGCGGAATATCACCGACGAGGATTTGATGAAAGAGATGACCGCGGGCGAGGTGATGATCCGCAATTACGGTTTTGTCAGCGAAAATGAACCGGCGCACCGGGTACTGGAGCGTTTTGCCTCCGGCGAACGGCAGGTGTATCCGGTGGTGACGCAAGATCATGAACTGGTCGGCGTGTTGAATTTCGAATCGCTGCGCGGCATACTCTCCAATAACGATTCGTGGAAATGGCTGGTCGCGGCGGACCTGATGGTGCCGGCGGGCGAACGGGTCATGGCGGGCGAGCCGTTGAGCGGCGTTTACCGGAGGCTGGAGGCAGCCAAAGGGCAGATTCCGGTCATGGACGATGAAAATAACTATAAATTGATCGGGATGTTGGACCTGAATGCCGTCCGCATGAAAGTGCGTTCCGAAATCCTGTGCCGAAATCATCATAAAGGGTGAATGTATGAAAAAGATTGTGTTGAAACCCGGACGCGAAAAATCGTTGCAGCGTCGTCATCCCTGGATTTTCTCGGGGGCCATTGCGAAAAAGACCGGTGAGCCGGATTTCGGCGAAACCGTGGAGATATGTTCGTCCGAAGGGACCTTTCAGGCGCTGGGCGCATGGTCGCCGCGTTCGCAGATATCGGTGCGGGTGTGGTCGTCTGAAAAACGGGAAATCGACCGCGGGTTCTTTCTGGAGCGGGTCCGGGAAGCGGTCCGGGCGCGCGAACGGATGTTCACCGAATGCCCGCTGCAGCTTGCCGCCTGCCGCCTGATCGCGGCGGAATCGGACGGACTGCCGGGGGTGATTGCCGACCGTTACGGCGATTTCATCATCTGCCAGTTCCTGAGCGCCGGAGCGGAAGCCCGGCGGGCGGAAATCGTGGAATCGCTGAATGAAATATGCGCTCCGGCGGGGATTTTTGAACGCTCCGACGTTTCGGTACGGCGCAAGGAAGGGCTGGACGACCGTGCCGGGCTGATCTGCGGGCAGGAACCGCCCGAGATGATTGTGATTCAGGAGAACGGCGTTCAATTCGACGTCAATGTGCGGAGCGGCCACAAAACCGGGTTCTATCTGGACCAGCGCGACAACCGCAAGGCGGTGATGGCTCATGCGGCGGGGCGGAAAGTGTTGAACTGTTTTTCATACACCGGCGGCTTCGGGGTGGCGGCGGCGGCGGGCGGCGCGGAGTTCGTGACCAATCTGGACAGTTCGGAAGCGGCGCTGGCGCTCTCGAACGAAATCATGAACCTGAACGGCATCAGCCCGGACCGCTATGCCAATGTCGAAGGCGATGCGTTCAAAGTCCTGCGGGAGTTCCGCGAAGAAGGGCGGAAGTTCGACCTGATCGTCCTCGACCCGCCCAAATTCATCGAATCCCAGCAGCAGCTTCACCGCGGATGCCGGGGCTATAAGGATATCAATCTGCTCGGCTTCCAACTTTTGAATCCGGGCGGGATGCTGTATACGTTTTCCTGTTCCGGGCTGATGGATTCGCATCTGTTCCAGAAGATCGTGGCCGACGCGGCGCTCGACGCCGGGCGGGAGGCGCTGATCGTCAAGTGGCTGACGCAGGCCCCGGACCATGCCGTGTCGCTGAATTTCCCGGAGGGGCTCTACCTGAAGGGCCTGCAGCTGCAGGTGCGCTGATTATTGCTTCAGCAAGATCATGCGCTCCAGATAGATGGCATTCGGTTCATCGGTTTTGCCGTGCGGATAGGCGGGGCCGGTGAATTTCAGCCGCAGCCAGACTTGGCATTCGGTTCCCTCCCCGGCATTGGTGGCTTTCAGAGGGAATTGAATGGTCCAGTCCCCCGGCACGTACAGATAGGCGTCGTGTGATACCCGGATATGATTGACCTGATACCAGTGATATCCCGGGCCGGGGATTTTCGGCGCGACCAATGGAGTCCCCGGAACGTTCCTGCGGGGCGTGATATAATACATGCCATTGACCAGGGGCAGTTGATAAAACGCCGGTTTTTTATCGGCTTCGACCTTGACGGCATATCCGGATTCCGCCTCCGGGTCCGCGACCCGTTTATGATGCTGATATTTGATATTGAGCTTCCGGATCGGATTATAGTCATAATAAACCTGTCCGCCAAATTCGGCAGGTTCTTCAAGGAGCAGGGGGAGATTCCGGTTGGCGGCAAATTCTTTTTCCGCGTCTTTCCGGTATTTTTCCGTGTATTGCTGCTGGAATTGGCTGTCGAGCGCATGAAGCCAGGTATCGCGGGCGCGTTGGGCGATGGAGTCAATATTCAATGGAAAGCTTTTGACAGAGCCGCCTCCGGCAACATGTTCCTGAATCAATAAACGGCTCCGGATGTTGCAGATACGGTCAAGATTCAGCCGGGCGCGGCGAACCCTGTTCAAGATCCGGCCTGTTGTTTGGGATTCCGCCTGATCAAAGAGCGCCTGGGCTTTGACAGCCGTTTCCAGATCGATATGAGTGAATTGGGCGGGGAGGGCGAACCAGTCCAGATACGGGCGGTGTTTCCCGACGGATTTCCGGATCAGTTCGCGGTAGGCCGTAATTTCGGGAGCGGCTTCCTGATAGTACAGGGTCATAAACGTATTGAGCAGTCCGGCGTAATCGGCGCCGGGGTTTTCCATCAATTTGGCTTCCAGCCATACGTTCATGGTGTGCATATCGGCGTTTTCGATGTTTTCATGCTCGAAAAACATGAATTTGACATGATTTTCACGCAGGAAACGGATGTTTTCCACCAGAGTGGATTCATGCGGATAGGGTCCGACCGCATCGTGATAGGTGATCGAATAATCCCAGATGCCGAGATTCTCGGCAATCCGGGCCCAGGAACTGACCAGTTGCTGAAAATGCCGGTTTTCCGGCGCGGAAAACGGCTGTGCCTGATTGGTCCGGGTATCGCATAAGCGTATGATCACATTGGCGCCCGGGCGCAGGTTCCGCGGGGGCTCTTCGGTGTGGTAATACGCCAGCGTGCTGATATAAATATCCGGGTGTTCCTCCCGGATTCCATTCGTCATTTCGTTGATCAGGTCGATAACAGGGCCGGATTCGGATTTTTCCTGTTTCGCCAGGGCCTGACAGCTTTGGCATTCACAGGGATTGTACGTGTCATTGATGGAGATATCGTAGATCAGCGGCGGGACGGTATTGCGTTCGGCCGCCTGGATTTTGGCGTCTGTTATAAATTTTTTCAGCTTGCGGAGCATTTCCCGGCGCATGCCGGGATTGGTCAGGCAGAGTTGCGATTTATTGCCGGGAACCCGTTTGCCGTTTTTGACGGCATAAAATTCCGGGTGCTTGTCGAAATACTCTTTGGCGGGAAAATACCAGTCGAACGTATGAACGAAAAAGGGAGGCCCATAGGATACTTCCCCTCCGTATGCCATGGAAATGGTTTCGCCGCCGTCGCGATTGATCCGGTTTCGCGCGGCAAACCGTCCGTGGTCCGCCGGCAGCAGCCAGCTGCGCCGGAAAAGATCGCGCTGGATAAACGCCGGCCTGCCGCTCAGGTTCAAGGCTCGTGCCTATGTACATACGCGCGAGCCTTTAATGGTCTGATTTTGAGCATAATTTGCCTAATGAACAGAACATTTCTTGCTGTGCGGAATGAGTTATATCCCGCTCGTTATATCTAGCAAGATTAACTCCTTCCAGGGTCAGCGCATGCCAAAGCGGTTATCCATTTTGAAATGAAATGGCTTGGAAGGCGTAGATGTTCGATTTTGTTTGTCGCGATAGACGATAAAAGCGTAAAAATCTTTGTCGGCCTGAAATCCGGAAATCAAGGCGCCGGATTTTTTCAAGTTTTTGCCAAGTTGTATTGCTCCGGCGCCATTGGAAAGCAGCGCTACGTAAATATCATAAGAAACAGCGCCTTCCTGTTCTTTGAAATGAAAATGACCACGAGTTCCATCTGCCGCTGATTCGGGCGGCATGACCCCGGTTATTTCGGTGGCAGGAAGAGTTGCATTTTGGATCAGTTTTTCGATTGGGTTGATCTGGCTTGCCGAAGAAGCCGATGGCATGGTGATGTTATTGTGTTTAATTGCAGTTGAGTTTTCAGCACCGGCGGCATTATATTCGGCGTAAAGATCGGCGAGTTCCACCGGGGCTGGATTCGTCTTTTCCAAGGTATTTACATACATGGCATATGGACGGCGTTCAATGATGATTTTTTCCAGAGTCAACGGCAAGTCAACAATACTATCTCCTCCAGAGCATCCCCATGATTGGGTAGAGGCATTCCGGAATTTATCATAGGGGGCATTGGACGGAAGCGTAACGCGGAGCAATCGCCAACCATCAAAATTGAAAAAACTCAGATTGCGAATGTCGTCGGAATTCCATTCGCCTTTAGCACCGCAACTGATCCATTTCTCGCCTTTGGCGTCGTGTAACACGTAAACCAACCGGCCCCAATCGGAGTGTGCTTTTACGTGAATAGCGAGCGCTGAAGCATGGCCGGGAATTTCGATTGCTTTTTCGGGATGCAACACCGTATAGAACGGCATCACTCCACGATCAACGGACTGTTCGGGCAACGTAACGGCAAGAGCCCGGTTGCCTTGAGGCGCGGGCGCCTTGATTTCCGTCAACTGCATGACTGCCGGAAAACGGCGGACCGCTTCAGGGAACATATCGATATATTCCGTTTCCGCGTCATTGCTCTGACGTTTGACAAGATTCGCCATGTTTCCGAGTCGGAGATGAACCTCGGCGAGTTTTACTTCGGAATGATCCGGCGTTCCCAGCGTGAAAGAGCTTGGCTGATGAATGAAGACCGGCAAGTTACTGATGATGATTTGGTCATCGGTGCTTGCGTTGTCCATAGCGTCGTAATAACGGACCGGGTTGGTAAATTTCACCGGCCGGGTGCCGCGTATTGTCCACATGGCGAGAACGGTGCTGTTGTCTTTCAAATTGCGGAACTTCAGGCAATAGACACTGAGGGATCCTGTTGGTTCAAAGCCGATGAATTCCAGATCACGCATGTGCCTGATCAGGGTAGCCGTCGCTGAATAAGACGGATATGGGTTCAGCAGGGGAGCGGCACTTATAAGTCCCCCTCCATAATGTTGCTCTCCCCAATAATCACCGCTATCGGTCAATGACGCCATTGAGTATTGGTGGCGGACGTCGTATGCGGCAAGCAATAATGCCGCGCGCATGGTATGGGCGGCCTGTTCCCGTTCTGACAGGGCTCCCGGGCGCACCGGGGAAATACAAGGGCCTTCCACTGTAACCAGAAGCGGCGGTTCTTTGCGGAATTTCGCCCAATAGTGGCGGACCATATACATACGATGAATGGAGCACTGGTGCATTTGCTGTTCCGGCAGGCGTTCAAAATAGCCGATGTCGATGCCAATGCCGTCAAAGCTGCGCGATACATCATCATTTTTCTTTAGAAATGGAATAACAAAAACCGGGTCTCCATGAGGCATCAGAATTTTTATATCCGGTGTGATTTTCCTGACCGCACGTGCGGCTAGTGCAAGACGGCGATGATGACTGTCGAAAGCCTTCTGCTGGACGGGGGTGAATACAGTTTCCGGTTCTCCATAAAATTCAGGAAGAATACCGTGCGTGCCGAGTCCACTGGGTTCGGCAAATATGCGCATGAATTTCGGCTCGGAAACACTTGAGGCCGGTTCCTGTTTTTTCCGGTAGTCGTTCAATATTTTCTCAAAATCTTTTCCGTCGTCACCGGAAAGTTTTGCCAGATATGAGACTACCCATAGATCGGAAGTTCCGAACGCAAAGTTGGTACGGATACCGTATTGTTCCATCATTTTGATTGTTTCCGGATTTGCCCATTCATGTACGCCGGAGCTTAGAGACTCCATTCCGAGAGGGGCTGCCAAGTGGATGGCGTCGGCCTGATGTGGGGTCCGATGTTCTCCACGCCAGCTCCAGAACCCGAAATGATGTCCGGGAGCTTCGAAGGGACGCTTCTCGTATGAGCGGGGGCGCAGATAAGCCAGCGTCCGTCGCCATGGTGATTTGCTTCCGACCGTCAGGTCAAGATTATAATGACCATAACGTTTTGGGATGAAACGAAACTTGAGTTCGATATTTCCTCCGCCCGGTACAATGGCTGTTTGGGTGAAATCACGAGCATCCGCCCGGTCAAACGATACCACGGATAGTTTTACCGGTACTGAAATTTCTTTATCACTTCGATTGGCCAGGCGCACCGTATACGAAACCGCGGCTGGTCCAGTCCAGATATTGGCATAGGCGTCCGGCGTGAAATCAACAGTCAATGCCGCCTTGCTCAAGGTTGCCGCAAAAACACGGACGCCAGAGGGAAGTCCGGCCCCATGAATGCTATAATAGAATGGATCAGGCCAGGAAACGTAGGTTTGCACGTCTTTGGTCAATTCAAAATCAAGGACGGAAGAATCGGAGAAGGATTTCAGTTGCGCTTGGGATAAAGGAATTTTGATGCAATGAAGGTAGCGTTGTTTCCCGTTTTCATCTCTGACTATAAGGGCTTTATTGGAGGGCATATCCAGCGCGGGTACTTTGCCCGACATGAAATTCACCGGGGAGCCGGCTTTGGCGCGGAAAAATTGAGCGGTCAGGCGTGAAATATGGTCAGGTCGCGCGTCGAACCCCGCCAACAAATAAAGAGAGTCATATTCGTCATTGGGAACCCGGAATTGAAGACGTGTGGGATTGTATTCTGCCGCCCCGCTCCAGCGCCCCCCAAAACTGCCCAGTTGAGGTTCTTCGTAACTGGATAATGTCCCTTCGCGAAACCAACTGAGAGCCAAGTCAATATGATTGAAATATTCATCAGATGAAAGACGAAACGGCACACCATTCACCATTATTTCCTTTGCGGAAAACTGCGCTAACCCTTTTGTATTGCATTGCCTGCTGATATCGACTTGACGATACGGGGAATTCACCGGCAAGTTTGCTTGTTCAAATCCCTGTATCGTGGCGGTGGAACTCAGGGTCGTCACCATTTGGGGGAACGGCGCAACTGCGACGCCATCTAGAAAGATAAAGGTTTGCCCGTCACGGTTTTCAAATGTAAGTTTATGTCGAAAAACAGCAGGGTCCCGGGCAAATATTTTTTCATAAACATTGCTCCACCCGAGCAGATTGTCACTCCATGCGAAATTACGTTTTGCCATACCATTAATTTTGAACAGAGTATGATGCAGTTTACCGTTTTGGTCCTGTATCCGGCAAGTTACGGTTCCGTTTTTATTGGCAGCCAGTATAACCGCTTCTTTTCCATTGCCGGTTTTAAATTCAATCAAGTCGTGAAGGGGAGACGGGAGTATGAAGTCGGTGCGGCTGTTTGACGGAAGCTGCCAATTTTGAGGACTTCCCGAAGCGAAAAGGCAACCGGTGAACAATATGGAGATGATAAATACGATTTTCATGAAGACCTCTTTATTTTAACTGGAGAATATCACCGTCGGAAAGTTCTGCCTGAAACGTTATTTGGCCATTCGTCGACGAAACGCCGGAAATTTTGCATCGAATGCCCTCCACAGTGCGGAAGTTGCCTTTTACCGAAACAGTAACGTTTTTTGGCTCTCCGTTCCAATTGGCGAGTACCAGCAAAGAACCTTTCGGACTAGCCAGCAGGCGGCCTTCGATCAGATAATTATTCACTGTTATCTGTGGCTGTATGCCGGTTTCCCGGAGGATCAAACGCATGAGTGCCCGTCCGCTTTGGGGATAATCTGTCCAACAATTCGGCATGGATTTATTGGTTTTGCGCGCCTCCTTGGCATAACTCAAGCCCGGGAAAAAACCGGATGCAATGATTTTTCCTCTGCCATACGGAATCACTGCCAGCAAAGATGCATTTCCCGATTTTGCAAGCTGTCGGCCCTCTCCCAACGATTGGGAACCGAGAATCAAAGGTAATGCCCCCCCTTGAAAACTGACCGTTCCGGATGGTTTCAGTGAATGAAGATTCTGGATCAAGTATTTTTGAGTCAGCGGTACTTTCTCCAATATACTGCGTTTGAATAACGGTGGAAGAGACGCATTATAACGGTCGCGCGCCAGCGCTCCGGCGCCAAGATAAAGGACGCCGCCCTTTTCGACCCAGAGTTTGATTGTTTCGAAGTTTTCCGCCCCGATATGACTGTCAACAGCAAAAAGGGTATTGTAATGCTTCAAGTCTTCGGCCAGGCGGTCTTCCGCGACCAGGTCCGGACGAATACCGGAATGCAGCAGGAGGAGGAAGAGCATTGAGCGCTCTTGCCCGAACGGATTGCCGCCGGCTCTGCTGGCTTCATAATTCCAATAATCACTTGTCCGGGAAAAGAGCATTGCCGCATCACCGCGTACCGGAGCCGATGCCAGGAGAAGATTTTCCCGTGCTCCGATGACATGGGTGATGTCGCGAATGGCCTGCAAGGTATTCGGGTTTCGGTTATCGTTATCTCCATTGGTATAATGTGGGCCGTAGGAAAAAAAGCTCAGTGATTTTGCGCCAGAGCCAAGATGGGAAAAGGCCTTTGCTTTAATCTCTCCGCCGCTCCGTTCTCTCAAAATATCGTACATGCCGAATTCACGTTGATTCGGAGTGGTAACCATTCGCATCGCTGCGGTTTGAAATGCACAAAGCTGGTAGGTCCCAAATAGATTGAGCCAATCCTCAGTCCAGCCGAACGTCAGGGCTCCTGAATCATAGATATCGAACCAATCGTTGCCATGGCTGACCATGCTGTCAACGATTTCAGTGCCGAAATTTGCCGCTGTTTTCATCCGGGGTAAATGTTTGGCTAACAACTCGGTCGGAATCCGGTACATACCGGTCAGGTTACTGGTATAGAAACGCAAGGTCCAATAGTAAAGACGTGGATTTTTTTGATCGTTGGACGGCTTGGCACCTTCCAGTGAGGCAACTCCGAGATATTCAGCGGTTAATCCTTGTGATTTGAGATATTCCGGAAATTTTGCGATACAGGCCGGACATTCCAGCACATGTTTCAAACCGTAACCCGGTTCATCCATCCAGCTGATAAAGGTAACGCGATCGGCAAGGTCATATTTACGGAGCGATTCAATATGCCTGGCTATTGAACGTTCCATTCCCGCTGTATCCGGAGAGCCATAACAGTTTTTGGGGTTTGTCTGAGAGAACAGGAAACAGTTACTTTCGACAAATGAAAATCCATATTGGTCCAACCCCTGCCGACATATTTCCACGGGGGCAAAAGCAATTGAACTGAGTCCAAGCGCAGCAAGTGCTTCAAGCTCATTTCGGCGGACTTCATCGCTGTTGGTTGTATTTATTGCCAAGCTGGTTGCGACAGGGAAGCGAACTGGCCGGCGCCCCGGTGCAGGTTTTGTTGCTTTGGCCCGCTGAAGGTCCAGACGCGATTCTTCGACATCGGTTTCAAATCGGACTTCACCATCGTTTTTGATCAGAAGCAGCATGCCGCTTCCAGAACCCGAACGCTCTACGCTTTTGTAAATCCCCGATTCATCCGGCGTAGTCGAAAAATCGATGATGAAGTGAGTGTTATCCAGCGGTTTTCCGTAACTGTGGACTGCATCAAAAGAATAGCGGACTTCCTGACCGAGATTAACCAGCGGATTGATCCTGAAAAACGGTGAAACGCTTCCGGCCTTGAAGTAATCGTTCCGGTTAAGACCTGTATAGACTCCTTTAAACAGCCCTTTTACTGTAATATTATGATGGGCACCGCCCCAACCGTACAGGTGAATTGCCATCGGCTCGATTTGGTTGACGCCAGCGCGAACACGGGCATAATAGTTTTTTTGGAAATCCCTGACGTCCGGCACATAACCGGTGTCGGGTGTAATGATGACGCAATCAATATTTCGAGCCAGGGCAGTCGTGTCACGAAGATGAACTTTGGAGAAAGTTACGGTAAACGCACCTTTTTCAAGTGGACAATCGACCGTCTCCCAGACAAATCTCGCCCAGCCGGTTCCCCACTTTTTCTCGCCTTCCGGAGTACTTCGTATGGAATCGCCATCGTCGAAGATCTGCTCGGCCACAGTTTTGCCGTTCTGGATTATCGTAACCTTGAACGCGATTTCCTTGCGCATGGAGGGAGAGCCTAAATCCAGGTAACGCAGATGCAGCTTGTAGTTACCGGCTTTTTCGATGTTGAAATTATCACTCAGTGTCCCCATCGCCGCTTGCGCTCCACGGACGAGCTTGCCGCCTGATGGCATCCCTGTGTAACCTGAATTACTGTGAGGCATTACGCTCCAGCCTTTTTCAATGTTTTTGAAGTCTTCGGCTTCCTTGAAAATTGCATCTACCGGAGTTGCAGCTTGCATGGAAAAAACGATAAGGGAGATGTTAAAGATAATGACTAATTTTTTCATGGCTCAAGTTCCTTTTTTTGTTGAAATTTATTTTGTTGGTGTGAAAAGATTAGCAGGGGCTCCCCAGGCGAATCCTTTTAAGTAACACTCGGTCGCGACAAAGTATGTTTGCTCTGTTCCGGCATGCATATCGTAATACAAAATATTGACCCGCTTACCATGCCGCCCTTGGTCGAAATCATTTAAGAATGCGACATCGCTGGCGCTTCCTCCAAATCCGGCTTCAGCTTGGACTGCTCTTCCTCCCGGCAGATAGGCTTCATTATTGGGAGTAAGGGCCTTGGACATCCAGTATATGTTGAATCCCTGGTTGCCGCCGGCATCGAATCCAAGCCCCCGAGCTGATGGATATTTGATGCTTTTCGGAATCTTCATGTTATTTTCAAGGGAATAGCCATAGCTTACCCCTGCAGGAGGAGCGTCTTTACAGACTCTCAACATGACGTAACTGTTGTCGTAGCTTTGCAAAATACTGTTAGGGGTCGTGGAGCCGTACTTTGGACCCCAGTCTTGATAATCTCCAATATAAGCCTGAACGAGAACTCCGATTTGACGCAAATTACTGAGACATGTTGTTGCCTTAGCCTGCATCCTGGCCTTGCTCAAAGCCGGAAGCAATAAAGCGGCTAATATCATAATAATAGCAATAACAACCAGAAGCTCTATAAGTGTAAATATTCCTATCTGCAGAGCTCTGAAACCATACCTTCTTCGCGTATAATCATTCGATTGTTTACTGTTGCGTTTCATCGTTTTTTCCTTGATAAGGCGTTATTGATTGATTTGTCATTTCGACGGATTGAAAGCTTTCCCCGTAAATTGAGGTCCAATTTTATATGTCTCATGATTAAGGATAAAAGAACATGAATAGTCATAAAGAACCTTGACGCTTGCATCAATGATGCTTTCAGGGAAATACAACTCTCCGAAATTTTCATTCTCATTGAATTCGGAGGGAAGAACCTGCTCTGTTTGCATGACTATTACTTTTGATGGAAGCGGGAAATCCCGAAATAACCGGGCAATACCCAAAAAACTGAATACATGATAATCGACCAGCAATACATCCAACTGGTTTTCATAGCGGCACAAATAATCCTGGATGTCGGAAAATGGGGCTGCGGGATTGACTTCCTGACGCCATTCAGGGCGAGAGTCAATTCCGGTTTCTTTTGCGATAATTTCGAACAGATGATTGCGGTGCGGGGTACAACTGGCCGAATTCGAATTGATCAATAGCATGCCGAAACGATTTGTTTTTGGATTCTTCAGCCGGTTTACAACCCCTCGAAATGCTTCCTGCCAGTCAAAAACCACTCGGACGACCGGAATGTTATCCACCCCGAATCCAATTTGTATCATGCGCTTTCCCTGATTGCCGAGGTAATCCAACCATTGCGGATTGATAAAGCCGGAAAGGAGGAAATAATCGCATTGCGCAAGACGATCTGACAACGAAAACATCAGTTCCTGCTCTACGGCAAAGATATCATAATCCGCATGATGCTTATTCAACGCTTTCCGGAGTTGAGCCATTTCCTGTCCGCTTGGAAAGCCCGGATCGCAGATGCTTATGATCCCTAGCTTGGACGTATATTCCCGTCGGTCCAACTCGCCACACAAAAATGTTCCGACTCCCTGTACCTTTTGGATGATTCCGATTGTTTGGAATTCCTCAATGGCACGACGGATTGAAATGGTGCTGATTCCAAGCATTTCAGCAATTTCACGCTCCGTCGGTAACCTGTCGCCCTTCTTTAAATGGCGTTTACCTATTATTTCCGCGATTTTGATTTTCGCGTCATTATATTTTAAAATTCGTGCCATATATATCCTGTAATTTCTGACGTGCTATGTTATTATTATAACACATGACTTGAATTTGTCAATATTCGGGAATAAAAAAACTCAATAAAATAAACCCCTGACAAAATTCTTATAGTTACATATACTGGCAGTCTGTCGGACTGAAATTTCCCATTTCGAAAAACTCATCAACATTCCGATGGTTACATGACTTTCATTTTCAATTTTCTACCGTTTATTGGCGGTATTTTTTCAACCCGGCATCAAATGCACATAATTTGTACGAATACACGTCTCTACGTATTGCATCATAAATATTTGACTAATTGAAAATAAATGCTATATTATCTTCAACCGGAGAGGTAATATGAAAATCGTCAAGTTGGAATTGAGCAGAACGGAGCGGAAGAGACTGGAAGAATTGCAGGTCAACGGTTCGAATCAAATGCGCGAAAGAAGTTTGGCCCTATTGCACTGCGCGGCAGGCAAAAAGATTACCTGGATAGCGGAGGCATTGAACCGTCGCCATTTGACGATTCGTTCCTGGATAAAAGCTTTCAGGGAGAATGGCATTTCCGGGTTGGAGCGGAGCTATTCGCCGGGACGCCCAAGCTATCGCCAAAAAGAACTTCTGCCGCGGCTGACTGAATATCTGGAGCGTTCGCCGCGCGATTACGGTTGGGCGGAAGACCTCTGGAGCATCAAAACCATCAATGCTCAGTTTGAAAAGGATTTCGGGCGACAATTCGGGGGATCCACCATCGAACGGCTCCTCAAGGATGCGGGATATTCCTATAAGCGAGCCAAGAAAACCGTACCGGTTTCGGCGCCGTCCAAGGAAGAAAAATTGTCCAGGGTCAAGGAAATCGCCAACGAGGTTCTTGAGCTTGCGGGCACGAATGATATTGAGGTTGTCTATCTGGATGAATCGCACTTTCCCAATGAGCCCTATGTGGTTCGTGGATGGCATAAGAAAGGTCAGCCTTTTTCCCCTGCCGACGCCGAAAAACAAAGCGGGTCTATCCATTTTCGGGGCCTACGCGCCAAGGACAAAATCTTTCTTCTGGAAAAGTTCCCCGAAAAGCAATGCTGAAATTTTCAAGGCGTTTCTCCATCAACTGCGGATGGCTTTCCCGGGAAAAACGGTTGTGGTCATTCTTGACAACGCCTCGATTCACGGTTCGAAATATATCCGGAAATTCCTGCTGAAATATCCGGGCGTTGGCTGAAACCATTGGTTCACGGCGCGAAAACCATCGAAAACGGATGCGGCGAAATTCTGCAACGAATCCGCAGAGTCATGCACGGATGGAGAAATCAACGCTTGGCGCAGATTCCTCATATCGGTATCGGCATATGGCGGGAATTATTATTCAATTATTTATGATGATTAGCTTACCAGTTCGTCAACTATCAAGGAGGAGTGATCATGGCCGAATGTGGAGCAAAAACAGAGGTCTACAGCCGCGTCTGCGGCTACTTCCGCCCGGTGACAAACTGGAACAAGGGCAAGCGCCAGGAATTCAATGATAGAAAGACTTATTGTATTGATAATAAACATGACGAAAAGTAATTCATAAAAAGATAAACGGTTTACGCAAGATAATGACGTTTTGCATAAACCGTTTCTTTTTTTGTCTTTATTTTTGATTGTAAAAACGAATATTGTTCCGGCGGCTAATTAGGCTTGTTCTTGGCGCAGGGTTTTCTCCTGCAACGCAAGCTGATTTAGCCGCCGGAGTAATAATCAGTTTACGCAATCACGCGACTATCTGCGCAAACTATTTACGATACCTCGCGCAAACTGATTCGCATACTATATGAAAAGCCATCCGGTGAAGCCGTGAGATTGACTCCGCCATTTGATTAGAGGAAAATACCCGGATAATTTTTATCTGCCATCTTGACAAACTGGCGTATCGCAGTTATAATAATTAACATGAACTGCGCTATATCAGTTTTGTTTTTACAGGAATTTTATGCTGAATCTGACCCAACAAATAGCAGAGCGGATTAAAAAAGACCTGCGTTCGGGTGAGCTTGACACAACCGGGCGTTTGCCCGGTTACCGTGTGCTGGGCCAGCGTTATCAGGTGAGCGACGGGACTGCCCGCAAAGCGCTTGGATTGCTGGAAGCGGCCTCCGTGCTTCATCGCCGGGACCGCAGCGGCACATACGTTTCTCCTCTTTTCCTGAAAGAATTTAATGTGTTCTGCGTAATGCGT
>DHTZ01000053.1 GCA_002408885.1 Lentisphaeria bacterium UBA5247
CATAGTCCGGGCAATCATAAAATTTCGTAATGAGATCATCAAAAGTCTCGCGGGGCCAGTCAGACTTGCAGATTTTCAGAAGTGTTTTGTCATCAAGCTGATCCCGATAGTCCGCATAGATTTCAGAATAATACAATCCCCTATCGTCTTTGGTACAATGTATCGCGACAATGTCTTTGACGGCCTCTTTTAATTCATTTGTCAACGGCATTTTATGGCTCCTTTGGCAAGTATGCTTGCCAGTGATTGATTATGACGAAACAAAAATCCGGTCTTACGTTCAACTTCCAGGTAGCGTTCGGCCAAATCCGGACGAACAAGTGCGCCGTTCCAGATGTCCTTGTCGCAGGCGAAAACGCAGATGGCACACGACAATCTTTCGTTTCCGTATTCCGTGTAAGCCGGATGCGGCGGCAGTCCGCTCGCCTTTATCCGGCCCCAAACCTTGCCGACCTTCCAGTCGAGAATTGGGCGGTAGTGGAACACCTGGCGATTACCTGCGGTCAGTTCGTCATGGACGCAAAACTCATCCAGCTTTTTGCGGTGCGTACTTTCCTCCCGGCGTTCGCCGGTAATCGACAGGATTTTGGCCTCCTGCTTATGCGGGAAAAGCTTGCGGATCAGCTTATCGATGGCACTTGTCTTGAGGCGGGTGCAGAACCTACATTGCATAGACGGGAAGCGCTGGCGCATGCTTATGTAATCCGGGACCGAACGATACGGATGCACCACCTGGAACTGAATGCCCAGATGGTTGCATAATTTACGTGCCTCCGTTTCCGCATTCGGCCAGTCGGCGCCGGTATTGCACAGAATTGCGAGAACCCGATGTTTTACGCCGCGTTTCTCCGCTTCCGCCACAACTTCGAGGGTTGTGGCCATCGAATCCTTTCCCGCCGAGGTCGAAATCGCGATCAGATTATATTCGGTAAGATCGATATTCATGGTAATTTACCTGATTCAGTTATTCAACTTTGAATTCCCGTTTGGCCCAGTTCAGGGTGTGGGGATTGCGATAGCTCTGCCAGGCGGAATTGCTTGGCGCCCAGCGGAAGCCGTTCTGCTTTAGTTTGGTTCGGGTTTCGGCGTCCGGCTTCGCATCGAAGAATATCTGCAGGCGGTTTTCCGGTACGTTATCCACGATGCGACCGCCATCGAATACCAGTTCGGGCAGCTCGCCGGCGGTTTCGACTTCCTTGATTTCGGCTTGATAGGCCGTGATCGAGGTGATACGCTGCTTGATCCGACGGATTTCGGCGGAATTGTTGGAAAGTTGATACTGCTGGAAGCCCGGCCGCTCGAAGGAGTAGCGCGGATTCATCAGCCCCTCGACCGTTTCCGGTTTGAGTTGATACTTTTCGCTGACGATACGAATTTTTTCTTCCTTCGCGGTCCTCGGGTTCCGGAGGATCAGGTTGACGGACTTCATCATCTCCTGCATATCAGTGAGATACTTGAGTTTTGCGCTCAGCTTTTCGAGTGCATCCGGGTCATTGAGTTTGATTGGCATTTTTCAGTTCTCCTTGGTTGGGTTTGTTATTTATCAGGATGGGGTTCATTCTGCCGTTTTCCAGGTTGATGAAGAAGCCGCGGTGGTTCAGACCGCCTTTGCGGAACATTTGCCAGAGGATTTCCAGTACGCCGGTGGCGATCCATTGGTTGATGAACAGCGATTGCTGACCAAGCGATTCGGCCAGTGAACAGCTCGGGCGGTTGACTTCTTTGAAGGTCGTATCGATTAGATCTGGAAAAACTTTATACGGGTATGGCAATTTATCGCTGCCATTGCCCAGGATGCATTGCGCGATCGACAAGTCGTTGCCGGCGTCGAGCAAATACGGGCCTTTTCGTTTTGGCAGAAATTGGTTGATTTCGGCGCGTGAGGCGCGTGAGTCGACGCAGCAGATGATGATGCTGTGGTTTGGAATGTATCCGTCTGGAAAATATTTTTCGTTGACCGCCTGCCAGAACAGGCCGTATTGCATGTTGATGCGATGGATCAGGCATTCCGCTTTGAAATGATTGACCTCGGGCATCGTGAAGAGCTGTCGTCCAACGTTGGCGTGCGAGACGCGGTCCGGGTCCCAGGCGGTGACCTGCAGCCCGTGCGGATGTCCCAGTTCCAGCATGGCGATATGCAGCCGCGCCAGCCCCGACAGCACGAACGAGCCGGTGCCGCCGCAGCCGATCAGTTCCACGCGCACGGCATGAGTATGGAATCCAGGTTCAGTCACGTGTTTCATCGCAGGATGTCCTCCAGTTTTTTGTTGGTCGGCTTCAGCAGTTCGACCGGGAAGCGGGTATTTTTCCTTTTGCGAAGATATTCGAGCCAGAAACCGTCGTGGCCGCCGGGATGGTTGATTTGCTTCATCGACCCGGTGCCGTGCCCGAAAGTTCCTTCGTAGAATTGCTCCGAAACCGATTTCATATGCTCGAACGGTGACGCACCGTGGCGCAAGGTCAAACCGGCCGGCGTACAGACGTGCCCGTTGTCTTCATTGATATGGGTGAGCGGCGCCCGGAAAAGTCGGGTTTGAACCGTCGGCCGCCGGTTGCTTTTCAGCGCCCAGCAATACAAACCGCCACGCGAGACCATGAACAGCAGAGGCGGCCAGATGATTTCGCGGCCGGAATATTTGCCCAGTTTCTGCCGTTTGTTTTCGGTGGGCCTGAAATAAATCGGATGCTTCCGGCTTTTTTCGTACCAGACGATGCTGTTGTTCTTGACCGCGAGAACGTTGGACGGCAGGAAGTTCATGGAGCATTTGCCGTTGGAACGGAACAGTTCCTCCAGGTCGTCGACATCCAAATTTTTGCCCGCGCCGAGCTCGCCGGCTTTGTTGATCCGGTGAAAAGTCGAAGCGGCCTGTGAATCATCATGGCCACGGTAAAAAATGACGGCTCCTTTGGGCGTCAGGCATGTTTCGTTGTGAATCGTTACGTTCATACGCAATCCCTTTTTTTGATGCGGTGGAGCGCCTGCAGCAGACGGTAAAAGCCGGAAATATGATTTTCAATTTCCGCAAATACTCCCTGAAGTTCTTTCATATTTTTCAGCGAAAACGTCCAGTATTTACCGGCGACCCGCAAATCGTTGCCAGCCTCCATGCAATCCCGTTCGACAGCGCTCAAGGTTTCTTCCCATATATTCGCTGAATCTTCCCACAGCATGAATGCCGGCATATTGGCATACGGATGGATATAACGCAAAGGCCCCTTCTGCTCCTTCGAAATTTCGATGATTTTCGCGATTTCAGCGGGAATACGCCCTGCATAGTCATCACTGGGTTTCAGTGCCCAGGCCGGTATCTGCTCAAATAAACGCTCCCGGGTCACCGGCATGTTGCCGAGAATGTACTCGATTTCTTCCTCGTCATCGACGCCGAGGCAATCACTGATATAGTCCCGCTCGTTGTCCATGTCGCCCCACATCGCGTATCGGATGTAGGAATACATGTACGACGGCGTCGCCACTTCATACGGCGTCCGGTCGATGGCCCGCAGCAGCAACTGCCCCAGGCCGGGGCTGTGTTCCTCGTACATCTTGACCTGCCGCGTGATGTCGAACGTATGGTAATCCACGTGCCGCATATCAAACAACAGAACCCAGTCGCCTTCCGGAAAAATACCGTCATATTCGTACTCATAATGCCCCATCTCTTTCTGTTCCGGAAACAGCGTGACATCCGCCTCGATAAGCGCATCGATTTCTGGAATGACGAACTGCCCGAGCCATTCACGGACACTGTTTTTCAGAACGGCATGGGCGATATGATTCTGCGCCAGCACGCCCTCCAGATCGACCCGACGGCTGAGTTCGCTGAGCAGAATGGAGATTTCCTGTTCATCGCCGCTGGAAACAACCTCGCGTTTGGGGATTTTCAGCGCGGGCAGCGTCAAATAAGGGGCGGACTTCCGGAATACAGCGGAATGGCCGGCGTGTCCTGCAGCGCGCGTATCAACTGTTTGCAGCATTCTTTCTGTTCCTCGGTCTGGTGTTCCAGGCTGTAAATAATTTCTCCCGGCGGGAGCGTTTTGAAGTGTTCCTTCAACCGGGAGACGGATATTTTCTTACCGTTTTTGCTCATCCGAAATTGCCGACTTTGATCTTGAATTCATAGACGTCGACGCCTTGCGCGTCACGGGTGGGGCCCTTGAGCGTGGAATTCGTCAGTTCTCCGTGCAGGACCGAATGGAACTCGCCAACTTTTTCCGGCGGCATATTCGGATCGGGATCGTTCAACTCCATACCGTTAAAGATGAATTTACGGCGGGATTTGACGGCGGTGCAAGTGTTGTTTTCAGTCATGGTGATATTCCTTTTGTTTAGGGTGTTACAAAAAATTAGGATGCGCAGCATCCACAACGCAGCGGCCCGTGGCCGCACGCGGTGCAGCGCGCGGATTGCGCTGCTCGCCCGGCGGGCGAAAAAGGGATTCCGCTCTGTGAGCGGGCAGCGTATTCGCCGCTGCATCGCGCCCGGCCGAGCGGCCGGCGGCAGATTTCTTTAAAAGTCAAAGTCGAACATATCCTGTGCGGCCTCATGGTTTACGGTCGAAACCTGCGGTGTCAACGCCAGCGGCGCCGGAGCTTCATCCACCGCTTCATGCTGTTCGACGGCTACTTCATTCAGTTTGGCGGATATCTCCGCAGTCTGTACCTCGCCCAGATAACCGGCCAGCTTCAGTTCAATTTCCTGACAGATCGCCTCCGGGCTGCCCTGACAAACCAACGGCTTTTCCTTACCGTTGCTGACGCCCATCAGAAAATTGCCGTCCGGCTTCTTCTGGATCACGACCCGGACACTCCTGTCCGCCGACGCCAATTGAAACAAATTCAAATTCATGTTTACCTCCAAATAAATTCGGTGAGTTCACCCTTGAAACTCACCGAATTCAAATCTTACATTTTCCCATACCGTAAAACATCGTTCATTCCAGCTCGAATTTATGGTTCAAGCCATATCGGTGCAGCAGTATTTTCTGATCCGTCGAAAGCTTCGCATACGGAATCAGAATCAGGTAACTCCGCATCAGAATTGCCGTCGCCCCCGATCCTTCCAGAAATAAATCACCTTCCAGATTTGAACGGCAGTCACAGACGTTATTGACAAAATATTGCACATCATCCGCATGATTCTGCAACAGGACAATTTCGCGCAATGCTTCTTCCCGCGCATCTTCAAGAGCGTCCATCAGATGAATTACGCCGCCGAGCAAATCATGATTTCTGGCGTTTACGGGGAGTTTGGAACGGATATTTACCAACTGACGCTTCTGCGCCGCCAGAAGCCGCCAGTCGATCGACTCGTAAGGCAGCATTATTTCCGGAAATTTTACAGCCATATTCTATACCTCTGTTGTTCACAGTTTGATGTCAAGCGCGATCAGGGAAACGGACATTCGAAGATGTATTTTTTCTTCACTGCTTTGGCCCTGTCCATATAACCGAGCAGGCGGACACTTCCATCCTTATTGATGGTCCAGATGCTGACCTTGCCGACAGGCTCGTCGCCCCATTCAAACCAACGGATTTCACCGACCTTCATCTCCAGCCTCCGATAATTTTGGCCAAAGCTCTTTCCGCTTCGGCATTTTTTCATTGATCAGCCGCGCAAAATATTTCCTGACCACCGGCGGATGGCACTGCTCGTATTTTCCGAGAAGGCTCCCTTTATACGGTAGAAAAATAATGCAGTCTCCAAGTTCCGGGAAACAACGATTGACTCCGACATACGACGGATAAAATTTATGCATTGCATATAATGCCGTGACCCTGCGTTTGAAATAGGGAGGCCGTTTAATTGGCAGATACGCCTGAAGCATTTTCCCGCGTCTGCAGGCTTTTTCCCGCTCCGCGAACTCTTCATTCGGATCGAAATTTCTGGTTCTCATGTTCACTCCTATGGTTATATTTCAAATGTGTTCTGCGTAATGCGT
>DHTZ01000028.1:0-35083 GCA_002408885.1 Lentisphaeria bacterium UBA5247
TCAAACAACTTTTCTCATCGCACCCCTATATGGACAAAAAACAGGCGAATTACATCATAAGCAAAATTAAGCAAAATTTCCCGAACTTTTTGAGCTTGACAGTATTACGATCATCGCGATTCTGGCGGCGATGCTGCTGCCGGCGTTGAACAGGGCCCGCGAGGCGGCGCACAAAATCAACTGCGCCGGAGCGTCGAACCAGATCGGGCAGATGCTGCAACTTTACCGTACCGACAACAATGAATTTCTGCCGTTCATGTTTGACTATACCAGCGGAACCAAATGGTGGTACGACCTGCTGTCCCCGCAGTATATCGGGGCGGGGCAGTTCAAAAAACTGGCGGCATGCCAGGGCAAACCGCAGCGGACATACTCCTATGCCTATGGCGTCAATACCAAGATGATGGGCGGGCTACAGGCCAACGGTACCATCATCAGTTTCTACGGCATCAAATGTATTCAAGTCAAGAAACCGTCCATGACGTTCCTGACGATGGACGGCAAGCAAAACTACGGCGGTATCGACTCGAAATCCCGCACCGACCCGAACTACGCATACTGTTCGGTCGAATTCGCCCATGCCAACGGCGCCAATATCGGTTTTGTCGACGGGCATGTGGACTGGAAGATCAAACGGCCGGGCGGTTACACCACCGACGACATCGCCATGCAAAACTCTATGACCATGTATGAATAACCAAGGGAAATAAAGATATGAAGAAAATAATTTCGTTTCTGCTGTTGACGGGATTGGCTTGCGCCGTTTCCGCCGCCCCGGTATTCTTTGAAAACGGCAAAACCGGATGGAAAATCCGCACGCCGGAAAACCCCGCTCCGGCGGTCCGCTATGCCGCGGAGGAACTCCAGTCCGCGCTGAAAAAGATTTCCGGCGCGGAATTCCCGATCACCACCCTGCCGGGCAAACCGGAAATCGTGATCGATACGGACACCGCCCTGAGTGATCCCGCCACGGTTTCACTGAAAACCGACGCCGACACCCTGTACCTGACCGGCGGCAGTCCCTCCGCCGCCCTGCACGCGGTTTATTCGTTCCTGCAGCGGGAACTCGGCGTGCGCTGGCTGTGGCCCGGAAATTCCGGCGAATTCATGCCGGAAAAATCGGCATGGCAGCTCCCGGCTCTGGATTATCAGTACAAACCCGAAATCAAATACCGCGGGTTCCACCTCTGCTGCGACTGGCGCGACGTGCAGAACTTCCGCGTCTGGATGGCGCGCAACTTCATCAATATTTTCCGCCACGGGCACTCGCAGTACAACAAGCTGGGCTTCCATTTCATGATTTCCAGCCACAACGTGACGCTGCCCGCGGAACTGTTCAGCACCCACCCCGAGTATTTTGCCGAAATCAAGGGCAAACATTACAAATCCCAGCCCTGTTACAGCAAACCTGAAGTGGACGACATCATTTTCAAACAATTCTGCGATACGGTCGAAAAGCAGCCGGAACTGGAAATCCTGAGCGCCTTCCCGCCCGACGACCTGGACTACTGCCAGTGCGCGAAATGCGCCGCCAAAGGGACCTCGACCGCGTGGTTCGACTTTTACAACCGCCTGACCGACCGGCTGAAAGAACGTTTCCCGAACTTGAAATTCGCCACCATCGCCTACCAGGGTTACATCGACGTCCCGGCGAATCCGGTCCGCAACAGCGAGTTCGTCGAATACGCCACCTATGCCCGCTGCAACCTCCATACCTTCGCCGACAACTGCGAACGGAACCGCAACATGATGGACGAACTCAAGAAGTGGGAGAAAACCGGCGTCACGATGGGGAATTACGGTTATGAATTCGACGTCTTCTCCATCGGGCAGTCCCTGTCCCTGCCCTTCTTCAGCATGATCGACGACGCGATCAAAACAGGCGTCCGCCTGAACCACACCGCCATGATCACCGAAGTTCCGCTGGCGCCGAAAGGCGGTCCCGACATTCAGGCGCTCGCGGTCAAAAACCGCCTCCCGCTCTACCTTTACGCCCGGTTGCTGTGGGAACCGCAGGCGGACATGCGCGAACTCTTGAAAGACTGGTGCAAAATCGCATACGGAGCCGCCGCCGAACCGATGTTCGACTATTTCATGACGCTCGACCAGCACTGGGGCGCGCTGAAACAGCACCGGACCATCCTCGGCTCCCCGGTCGAAACCGCCAAGGAACTGATGACGCCCGAGCTCCAGCGCAAAGCCGGCGAATGCTTCGCCCGGGCCGCTCAGTCGCTCGGCAATGCCACAAACCCGAATGTCGAACGCGAAAAGGAATTGTTCAATCAATGGCTGGCGCTGTTGAAGTTCGACGATGAAATCATCCTCCCCAGACTGTCCGATCCCGCGGCGTTCGCTTCGGTGTCGGCGCCGGTGCCGGGTACCGGAGTACGCATGGCCTGGAGCGCGGACGCGCTCCGGTTCGGCGACGCCAAACCGCCCTGCCGGATCGTCCTGAACAGCGGAGTCGGCGGCGAAACCTGGTATTTTGAAATCGACGCGGCCGGTCAGAAAAAGAGCTGGAAAATATCCGAAGTCGGCATCCGCGACGACCGCTGGGCCCCGGCCTGGTCGTTTGCAAACGGCCACATCGACATTCCATTCGCCTCCCTCGGCAGAACCCCGCAGGCCAATGAAATCTGGAATATCCGCGTTGCCGCGGGCGGCGTGGAATTCCCGACCGCCGAAGGCATCCTGGCGGCGCTGCGCTTCAGCGCCTCCACCAGTGCGCCCCGCTCCGTCATCTGGTGGAACGGCGCGCCCGACCGCGAAGAAAAGAACAATGCCCGCATCCAGAGTGAATTCAGCCAGCAGGGCTGGCGGATGGATATCGCCGCCACCGGACCGGAATTATTAAAGGAAACCCCCTCCGTCTATTGGTTCAAACACCCCAACGGCACGAACAAAGTCCCTGCGGAATGCTGGGAAAAAATCCGTGAACAGGTCAAAAACGGCGCGACCGCGGTATTCGTCTCCTACTGGCAGATGCCGCTGGAACAGTATTTCGCCAACGACACGTTCAAGATTCAAGTCAAAGGCATCAAGGACCTGCCGCTGACCGAGCGGCGCGCCCGTGACCTCGCCCCCGGCAACTGGTATGCCAAGCCGCACAACCTGACCTGGCGGAGGCGGATCACTCCGGCCTACGGCGTGGAACCGGCCAGTCCCGATTCCTGGAAAATCATCGCCACGATGGACCTTGACGGCAAAACGCCCGGCGTCCGCATCCCGTTCCTGCTCGCCCGTCCGTACGGCAAGGGGACGGTGTTCGTACTGGGCGACAATATCGCAGCGCCTCCGGTCAAACTGCTGGAAAATCTTTGTGAACACAAAGATGCTCTGTTGAAATAAAAACGGAAGCTGAAAAACGCGCGGCCCGGCATTCAATCTGCCGGGCCGCGTTTTTATTTAAAACAGTTTCGGATTATCGTTCCAGAATGACGGTTTCCCACGGTTGCAGCGTTACCGTGCCGTTTTCGATTTTCACGTCTGCCCGCGTCCCGCCGCGCGGCTTGAAATCCTTGCACGGCAGGCTCAATTCGCATATCTGCGGTTCCGGGCGATTGTTGCACACGACGGTGAATTCGCGTTCCCCGCGTTTCCAGTACGCCGCATAAAAGCTTTCGTCCGCGCCGACCTGCTGTTCCGTAGCTTGCGCCAGCGGAGCCGCGAGTTCGCTGAATTCGCGCAGTTCTTTGACCATCGGGAAAAATACGCCGCGCAGCCATTCCCCCTTCGGATCGCCCTGTACCGCGCGGGCCAGCGAGTAATAAAACACCCCGGCCGCGCCGCGAACCACCGGCATCCAGGTCATGAAACGCATTTCCGCCGCGTTGGGGAAACGGCATTTGGCCGCGTCAAGCTTGCGCTGCTTGACCACCTGCGAGAAAACATTCAAATTGCAAAGTTGAATGACCGGCATCAGCGGCTTGTCCATTTTGAAACCGGCGGACATGAATTTGGAATAACTCAGCATCGCGTCCCGTATCGGAAACGGCTGGTCGCCGACCGGATAAGCGTCCAGCATCAGGATGTCGCACGCGTCCGCGCTTTTGCCATAACGCCACCACCCTTTCGCCCATTGTTCCACCACGGCGGTCTTGAGCTGCGGGAACTCCGCTTTCAGCGCCAGGTTGGCGCTTTCAATGTTTTTCAACTCCTGTTCTTTGGGCTCGTCGTCCAGCAGGAGCATTTTCGCCCGTGCCGCGTAGGGGCGGAAATGTTCCACCGCCCGGGCAATGCCGTCCGGCTGTTTCGCCCACGTCCCGGCACGCAGGCAGAACATGACATCCAGCCCGTGTTTTTCAGCCCCGTTCAGGAATGACTCGGTCTGTTCTTTCGCCGCCGGAGTATCTTTGCCGGTTCCGTAATAATGGACGAAATTGACCCCCGCTTCTTTCAGTTCCGCAAAATAACGGTCATTGCCGAAAACCCCGTAAACGCCAATCGGATAAGCGCCCTCCTCCGCGCTCAATACGCCGAACAGCCCTGCCAGAAACATCATACACCAGATTTTTTTCATCATCCTCTCCTTATTTATTGTTTCGCTCAACTTTCCAGACCAGCGTTTCCCACGGCTCGACCGCCCCGTCAATTTTCAACCGCCCGCCGGACACTTCCGCAGGCAGTTTCCGGGTCGTGCCGAACGGCGTCAACACCGCTTCGCCGATTTGTTCCTCCAGCCAGCGGTTGCGGACATCCTGCGCCAGCGGCCAATCGTTTACCAGGACCAGGTACTCGGCATCCGCCGTCCGGCAAACCATTCCCAGCAAACGGCTGTCATGAAAACGCTTCAACTCCATCCGCCGGACAAAGCCGTTTCCGCGCCATGCCAGATATTCGCGCAAAACCGGAGCGAACGTGTCTTTCAGCCACGCCAACCCTTCCGCACGGTTTTTCTCCAGACAGCGATAGAACGACCAGAAACCAACCCCGTCGCACCCCTGTACGGCGCTGCCGTAAAGCCAGTAACGCAATTCGGCAGCGTTCGGGAAGCGGCACTTGTCCGGGTCGGCGCCACGCGCCGGCACCTGTTCCTTGAGCACCCGCCAATTGAACAATTGCGCCACCGGAAATACCGGTTTGCCCAGCGCCAGCAGGTCGCGGGACATATCCAGCAGTCCATAAAGCGGCGCGGCCGGAAACGGCTGGTCGGTCACCGGATAAACATCGGGCAGGATGATGTCGTAAACCCCCGAATAGGCGGTGAAATCCTCCGTCCAGTTCATCGCGATCGCCACCGGGATATCCGGCGTCTCGTCTTTCAAAACCCGATACAGCTTCCGGAGTTGCGGGATTTTTCCGATGGCCGGTTCATCGTAAAGATACCAGAGCGAAATCGCGGGCTGGTCTTTGAGCTGCCGGACGTGGGCGCGAAATTGTTCCGGCGTTTTGTCGTCCGCCGTCCAGTATTTGCCGTTCAGGTTGTACATTACGTTCAGCCCCTGTTCGCGTGCCCGTTTCAGATACGCGAGATCGTGGTCCAGGCGCTCCGGGCGGCCAAGGCTGTAACTGTGCGCGGTGTTGAAACCCAATTCACGCGCCAGCCGGAAATTTTCCGGCGTCGCCGGATCGAGCGAATAGACGATCGCCGGAATCTCCGCCGCCAAACCGGCGATTGCGCAACATAACATACTCAAAGTACTTGTGATTTTCATCTGTGGTCTGATCTCCTTGATTACCATGTCATCAATATATTTTTACTGGTTGTACAGCCTTTGAACCGTGCGGTCACGCCATCCCCGCCGCGCCACCAGAACGAATTATCGGAATTGGAAGCGGCAAAATCACCCGCTCTTAAAAACTGAACGTGACCGTCCAAAAAAGCATAAGGGGCGGAATCGGAATGAATCAGATAGGGAGAGCCGCTGTAAGTCGTGTAATTCTGATTATAAAGCCCCTGCCAGTAACGCGGGTTATTCGTCCCGATGCGTGCCGCGTCCCCGGCTAAAATCAACTTGGAAACATGGCGCAGATTCTTGACCGAACGGTACAGCCGGTCCGTATTGGTGGTCACGTCGGTGATCAGCCCATAGCAGAAATATCTCCCGTTGGCGTTCGTATATTTGACGGTGAGCTTGGGGCAATAAAGGATGCCGCTGGACCAACTTGCAATATATTTGCCGGTCACCATGGCATACGCCCAGGAATTTTCCACGGGATCGGGGGTGATGTTCGACGGCGGCATAAAACCGTTGTTGTCATCGACATACAAGCGCACTATTGTTCCGATTTCTTTGAGGTTCGCCGCGCATTTGGAGGCATTGGCCTTTTCGCGCGCCTGATTCAATGCCGGCAGCAGCATTGCGGCAAGAATCGCAATAATGGCAATAACGACCAGAAGCTCTATCAGTGTAAATTGTTTGTTCATTTTGATTGTTTTCTCCGGTTGATTATTTATTTTTCATAACGATATTCGTTTTAAAAAGACAACTGCCGATCTCACTGTCGGCGGAATTCTCAAAACATCTGCGGACCGCGAAACTCGCCATTTCCCGAAAAGGTTCGATAACCTCATGCACATACGGCTTGTAGGAAGCCCCATCCTGAATCCGGTTGAACGCGATAATATCAAAGTCCTGCGGCACATTCAGCCGTTGATCGTCCAGGCAGCGCATCAGGTACGGCAGGAGAAACCCCTGAGTCACAAAAATCGCGGTCGCTCCGCTGTTCAGCAGAGGCGTAAACTGGGAGTTGTCCAGGTCGCGGTTCCAAAGACAAATGTATTCCGGCTTCACCTCCAGCCCGGCTTCCGCCATGGCGTCCCGGTATCCATCCGCCCTGAACCTGACGTCCTGCGCCGGCATCGTGACCAGCCCGATTTTGCGGTGGCCGCGGGCCAGCATTTTAGCCGTGGCCATCTTTCCGCTCAGGTAATGGTCGGTACTGAAATAGGTGACATTCGGTTTGTCCCTGAAAATCCGGTTGATCACCACCACATTTTTCCCCTGCCCCGCCAGCTCGTACAGAAAATCCGTATTTTCATCCGACGGCCACGGAAATATATAATTGCAGTCGCTGTTCTGCTGTGTCTCCTGGCGGTACAGGGCCAGCGGGAAACAGGATAATTCCAGATTCAGCTCATGGGCTTCTTCCATCGCTCCGACCATCAACTTATACAGGGAACTGTCCGTAATCATTCGGGTCTGCCTGCCGGGCATGAGCACGACAATGCGGCTGGAATCACAGCGGGGAGATTCGACGAACGTACCGCGGCCCTGTTCACGCCGCAGCATGCCCTCGCGCTCCAGTTCGGCCAGCGCCTGCCGGACGGTCATCCGGGCGACGCCGAACATGTTCACCAGTTCGCTTTCCGACGGAATCGGACTGCCGGGCGCATATTCATGCGACTGGATTTTCGCGTGAATGATATCACGCACCTGCAAATATTTTGCCAGCCCTTTGCGATTCTGCAATTCGATCATGAAAACGACTCCTGATTCCTTAAACGTCTAGATGTATATAACTATTATACGGCCTTTTTCAAAAAAAGCAACAGGGCAATATCGATTTTCCTGAAAAATTCATCCCGAATGCCAATTTTTCTGATCTTCATTTGTTTGTTTATGTTTTTCAGGCGTATTCTCACGGTAACGAACAGCGGGGACGTATTCCAATACCGAAATCTGTTTGTCGATCAGAAATAATAATGCATTGCCTCGTGAATGACTTGGTCGCGGTACCGTCGGACATACCGGCGGTTGTCCGGTTTTGTATTTTTTTGTATTGTTTTGTCTTTTTTAGTATTGACATATTGGACGGTTCGCTGTATAATCTTACAAAGGTTTAAAAAATCATGGAATGGCAACCACAAAAATTTTAAGGATCCTTCAGCATGTCACTGACCACCAATCCTACCAAAAAAGAGCAGGTTATTGCCGTGCTCACCGAGAACATCGAGAAAGGCGAGCTCAATCACGGCGACCGCCTGGCGACTGTCCGCGACATGTGCGGCTATTTTGCGGTCAGCACCTCAGTCATTCAATCCGCACTGCGGGAAATGCAGGAGAGCGGCTTGATCGAATGCCGCGGAGCCAGCGGTTTTTATGTCAAGGACCCCAAGGCATCCGCGCCCGCCAGGGAAAAAATCAAGCCGGCGTCCCCGGAGGAAGGTGAAATCTATCTATCGGCGATGCATCATTCCGATTTACTCTGGAAACGGACGTTGAGCGGCTACGAGGCCGTGCGCGCCCGTCAAATTGATTTGCTGCTGGATTATTGCCAACGCTATCCGGAATACCGGTTTGTGTTTGACCAGAGCGAAGTGGTGAGGCGCTATCTGGAGGAATTTCCCGAGAAGGCGGAGGAGTTTCATCAGCGGGTTCAAAAGGGTCAATTCATTTTAACGGGAGGAATGTGTATCCCGGATTTGAATATGATCAACGGCGAATCCCTGGTACGCAATCTGCTGGACGGCAGAAATTATTACCAAACCGTTTTTGGCGTGGAACCGGTGATCGCCAGTTTGGTTGATGCTTTCGGCATGTCTGCGCAGGTGCCGCAGGTTTTGAAATTGGCGAAATTCCGTTATCTGCTGCCTGGGCGGATGCCCGGCTTAGATAAAGAAATTGCCAAAAATAAACCCATGCGCTGGCAGGGATTGGACGGTTCGCAAATAATTCTGGCGAATCCGGAGTATTTTATTTTGAGCGAACAATACCGGATTAATGTACCCCTCATGCAATCAAGTGCCATATCCATGGCCAAATCTGTCGCCGAAGTCAAGAAATCAACCGGTGATGTTCTCGCGTTTTACATGACGGAAGCCAATCTGATGGAAGAAGACCTGTTCTGGATTATTGACAGTGCCAACCGCAACGGCGGACGGCAAATCAAATTCCGGGATATCCGTGATTTTTATGTCGCGGTTGACGGAACGGAGATGCCGGTCTTCGCTTCGGAATTCAATCCCACCTTCAGCGGCTGCTATACCTCGCGCATCGGCACAAAACAGCGCAACCGCCGTTCGGAGAATTTGTTGCGCCTCGCGGAATTTTCAGACGCGCTGGCGGCAGGGAAGCAGGATTTCAGCTCGCTCTGGCATCAATTGAACCTGACTCAGTTTCATGACGGCATCTGCGGCTGCCATACCGACGCAGTGAACGCGGAATTGAACGAATTGTTCGACCAGGTCGATGACGGCTGCCAGCACAGTTTGAGGGAAAACGCCGCTCGGCTGAGCAGCGGCGGGCTGACGGTTTTCAACTGCGACAACCGCCGCGGCGTTGAAATCATTGAAATTCCGGCAGATCAGGGAATTCCGGCCGGGAAAACCGTCCAGCGCTCCGGCGATAAAAACTATTTCTGCGCCGAGGTGACCCCCTGCGGTTTTCACGGGCTGAAACTGATTGCCGGCAACGGGAAACCGGGCGTGAAAACGGCGGAACGAATCATTCGCACGCCATTTTATGAAGCGGATTTCTCTCAGGGAGAGCCGGTCATCCGCAACCTGAAACATAACAATGTCATCGGCAGCGGCATCTTCGGCGAAATCATGCTCCGGGATGACTCCGGTTCGATGTGGACGGAAAGTTTTCACGGCCCCTACTTCGGGAAAAAATATCAGAAAACCGAATTGGCGCAAATCGTCAAAGGGGAGGTTTTTACCGAAGCGGTCATTCATGGCGAAGTCTTTCCCGACGAAACGATTCCCGGTTTCGGCTATTTGAAATTTACCAAAACATATATTTTCTATCATGAACTTGATTATTTCAAACTGCATGTGGAATTGGACTTCGGCGGCTGCAACACCAAAGTTTCGATCCGGTTTCCGGTCGATTTGAATATTGAAACCGCGGCGGCGACCTATTCCATCCCGTTCGGCTCCATTATTCGCAAACCGTATTTTGAAGTCCCGTACGAACTGGAACATACCATGAAATATCTGGGGCTGAACGACTATAACTCCGCCAAAGGGGATTATCCGGCGCTGGACTGGGTCGATTACGGTGACTCCAAAGGCGGGCTGGCGGTCGCCAACACCGGAACGCCGGGACATCAGATTGTCGGAAACCATATCTATGTCAGTTTGCTGCGCAGCGGAACCCAACGCGCGGACGGGGCAATGGTGCCGGAACCGGGCGCGTATGACAATGGAACGCATGCTTATGAATTCGCATGTTGCACGCATCATCCGAGCGAGTTGCACAAAGCCGCCGAATTGGGGCGGAAACTGAATTTGCCGCCGCTTGCTCAGATCGGAAAACGTTCCGCAAAGATTGCCGCACCGTCTTCCCTGTTCCATTTCGATACGCCCAATGTCGCGGTTTCCGCCATTTTCGGCGGCACGGTACGATTATTTGAGACATTGGGCAAAGCCGCTACCGTACAGATGCATACGGATTATGAACTCCATGAAATCTCTTTCGACGGCGAAATCATCCAGCATCTGGCGGACAAAACCATCCATTTCGGGCCATTCGAAATCAAAACCATCAAACTGGGAGAGAATTTATGAGCCTTGCAAAGCATCGGAAATCCGCGAACCGCTTTCAACGCATAATCCGGAAATTCGAATTCAGCCTTATCGAACTCCTCGTTGTAATCGCTATCATTGCTATTCTGGCGGCAATGTTATTGCCCGCGCTGAACAAAGCGCGGGAGAAAGCCAAAACCACCGCCTGCATCAATAATTTGAAACAACAGGGGGTATTTTTTCAAAACTATTTTTCCGATTTCCAGGATTGGCTTCCGTTTGCCTGGCAGCCGGAGATCAGCAATGGATACGGCGAATGGTACACGGTCTTCTGCAATCTCGGATATGCGGGAAACCTGACCCGGGCGATGTGCCGGGGAACCAATCAAGCATACATCGGCAAAACGGTATTCCAATGCCAGAGCGACATCCGCATTGCCAATACCCAAACGGTAAGCTATGGAATCAATAGCATTCTCACCGACAATAACCCGCCTGCCTATAAACACTTTAAACTCAATCAAATCAAAAAAGCTTCAGAAACCATGATCCTGGCGGAATCAAGTACCACCCCCGGAAATGACGCCTACCGCCTCAATCCGTATGAAGCAGATAAAGCATCATTCCGACATGAACACAGGCTGAACGCACTGATGGCGGGGGGCAATACCGTTTCCGGCGGGGAACGTGAAATTCCGCATAAAAACGATACGATCTGGGCCAATCCGTGGAAAACCTCATTCTGGGGCCGCGACTGGTAACAATAGCTACAAAATGGAGAATATGATGATGAAAAAAGCAATGGGAATGATGCTGCTTGCGGTGGTGGCGGGACTTTATGCCGGTGATGAAGTCAACTTCAACAAAAACTTTGCAACGGACGAAAACGGCAAAATCGTGCAATGGAAATTCAATGAAAATCAAGAGTTCATCCCGCTCGGCAAAGTGGAAGCCATTCAGGGAAAAGAGGGAAACAATGGTATTCGCATTACCAGCACGGGGAAAAATGTTCACTATTACTGCAATACCATGTTTCCGGTTGAAAGCGGAGATTCGCTGAAATTTACCGCCAAGGTTTCCGGCTCGGGCCAACTGGCGTTGGGCGGATATTTTTACGGCGAAAAAAGGGTGTTTGCATTCGGCACCTATCCGTTTTTTTCGATAACGCAAGAGGAACAGCCCATCGAAAAAACACTGGTCATTGAACAACAGGCTGGACGCCCGGCGGTGGTTTCGGGGTTGATTGCATTGGTGGCATCCGCCGGTTCCGACATTCGCATCAGTGATTTGAACGTCGAAGTCATCCGCAAAAAGAAATAAGCAATCCCGGAAACAGGCGCCACGATGAAGGATTCTATTTCCCTGTGGAAGCCATCATCGTATCCAGAACGAGAAGATATCAAATCACAAGGAATTTTATGAAATCACTACGTACTGCGCTATTTTTATTACTCATGACCGGAGCATGGTTCGGAACCGCGGCGGAGATCAAATTCGGCATCACCCAGACTGACGCCAAACAACGCCGGGCGGAGTTTGAACAATCTGATGAATTGATGAAATTCTACAAGGGACAGGGGATTTTCACTTCATTCTGCGAATACCGTTTCAATCCCCGCTAGGATTCATTTCAACGCGCGCCGGAAAATTTTTTGAAAGAACTTCGCGAATTCCATACCGTGCTGCTGCGCATTGAAGATGAAGGAATTTTTGATTTAACACCGGAAAAAGCCCGGCAGGCTAAAAAAATGGGTACAGTTTTTGCCGAATATGTGAAGGAAGGCGGCGGCCTGATTATTCAGCCGCGCCCGGTTCGTTATTCCGGCAACGATGATGAAAAATACTGGAATCTGGTCCTGGAACCTTTGGGGGTTTCTATCGAACGCGAAGGAATCGCCGATAAACCCCATTTAGTGGATCATGAACATAAAACCGGATTTTCCGCAAAATTTTTTCATACGCGGAATTTCACGGCCCACCCGTTGACCGACGGGGTGAAAGGATTATGGCTGCCGCTCGACAGCTTCGACCGTTTCCCCGGCACGCCGTTAATCAAATACAGCCCGGAGTGGACCGTGGTCGTCCGTGGCGAACAAAGTGCCGCCAGTTATCGCAAAAACGCTCAAAACCGCATGGACCTTGATTCCCCCGGCAGTATTGCCGGCGCGCCGCCCATCGTGGCGGTGCGAAATCTGGGCAAAGGGCGTATTGCCTGCGTCGGCGTTGACTACATCTATACCGGACTGAACCTGAATAAGCCCTCCTGGAGCCATATTGCAGAGAACAAAGGATTTGACGGCAAACCCGGCGATATGATGAAATTGATGGCCAATGCCGTAAAATGGACGGCGGAACCTGCCGTCGGCAATCCGGAATTGGGGACCTATCAGCCCGTGGCCTATAAAGAAATCGTCTTTCCGCGAACGTTCAATGTGGATAAATTCAATTTCAGCGCTCTGAAATTGAAACAACCCCAAGGCGTGGCGGGATTGCATTCGTACTTTTCCGGCGGAGAAAACAGCGTGCAGGAATACGCGGCGGCGGCAAAAGAGGCAGGGCTTGGGTTTATCGTTTTCACCGACCCTCTGGAGCGGTTGAATCCGGAAAAACTGGAGGCGCTCAAAAAAGCCTGCCGCGAGGTTTCGTCCGATGACTTCTACGCCTGCCCCGGCATTGAATTTACCGACGGCTCCGGTATCCGCTGGATTTTTGCCGGGGAAAAAGTAGTCTGGCCAAATGAAAAACCGTTTCAAAAAGACGGCTTCACTCATAAAATATGGGAAAATGGAGTCATCAAACACTATGGGAGATACGCCGAAGGGTGTTCCTATCCGTTTTCCGCCATCATTGACTATGGGGATCTGGCGCGCAATAAAGTTCAGGTGGAAAACCTTTGGTGGTTTTTCAATGTCATTCCCTACGCCTACGAAAAAGATCAATTGCTGGCTGACAATTACAGCCAATGGCAATTCGCGCTCGATGACCTGCGCTGGGTGGCGCCGGTTTCCTTTACCCGAATCAAACGGGCGGCGGATTTGACGGCGGCAATGAATACTGCCGTCACCTGCGGCGCGGATCTCAAAAGCATCAAAACATTTCTCAACAGCCGGGTTTCCGCATACCACCGGGCGATTGAGGCGAATATCCATACCCGTTACGGCCAGGGAACGCCGGTGAACATCCGCCGCTGGGAAGCGCACAACAATCAGGTCGACCCGCGCGTATTGCATACACGCGGCGTTCAGCGCGTCCGGCTGGCCGTGGAAGCGGAAAGCCCAAACGGCATCAAAGAGGTCAAGGTCTGGGACGGCGGGCGGAAATTGTTGCGCCGTTTTGCCGGGAACGGCAATGTTCTGGAACAGGAATTCGAGCTGGTGCATGATCGGCAGCATTATGTTTATCTTGAGGTGACAGACCATGCCGGAAACCGGGCGATTTCCCACTACATTTTCATTTACGACTACAAGCAGGGATTGTTCCGTTGCGGCGACAATCTGAATATTCTGGGGCCGCTCGGTTATTATTGGCATCCCGACCGCAACGAAAGACTGCCGTTGTTCAAAACCTTCCGCAATGCCGAATTGTTCAGCGTCAACGGCTGGGATCGCGGCGGACCGGATTGCCCCGTTCCTTATGGACGGCAACACCTTTCCGTGCAGGCGGAAGGAATCGGCGAGTTGTTCCCGTGGACACGGGACGCGATGTATGGAATGCGCATGGCCACCGAATTGGCGGGCGGCGACCTCCAGATCGTACGGGCGGACATGGACAATATCGTTGAGCGTTTCGACAACGCCAACCGTCCGGGACCGGCAAGCTGCTCTCCCCCCAAAGTCCTTTCAGACAATCCCTGTTTCACGCACACCCAAACCATGTATTCGCCCCGCGACCGGATGGAACATCATATCGCCTGGGATCACCGGCGCCTCCGTGAATCCCTGAAAGATTATGACGGCTCGTTCCTCTATTATACCGGCGAATTGACTTTCAAAAAAGATTTGACTCTGAAAAAAGACGCCGCGATTCCGGTTGAGCTGCTCGTTATTCAGGTTGAACCGGCGCAAGTGGCGAAATCCGTTGACGATATCCTGCTGGTCAAAGATAAGGCACAGGGAATCCTGAAAATGGAAATGCCGCGTAATCAGAAGAAAGCCGTCAATGGCGTTATCGCGGCGGACGGGTTCGCTACGCTGTTCCATTCGCCGATCGGATATCTGGGCATTATTCCGGTTGAGGGGGAATGGCGTTACAGCTATCATGCGCCGGGGCGGCTGGCATTGGGCATCGGGCATCCGGGACAGGAATTCAAGGCCGGCGACAAACTTCGCTATGCGTTTATTTCAGGAGATTTTCTCGGTCAGGAAACAAACAGTGAAAAACTGGAGTTCGCCAGAAACACATTCCTCAACCGGAGCTATCCGTCGCAGGTAAAAACCGGAACAACTCTGGAAATGCCGTTTTTCTTCGGAATCGCGGCGCAAAACCATGAAGCGGCATTCACGCTGGGAGCGCATCCGGGAATCGGCATGGACCTGCCGATTCGGGTTGAAGGATTGGTTGACAACGGCTGCGCGGCAGTATTCAGCACCAAACGCCCGTGGTTCCGTTTTATTGGCGTGAACGGCGGTTCTGATGCCAAAAGCGCAGGCGCATGGTTCCAGGAACCGATTGATCATGAAAATCAGATATGGGCAGGCAATGTCTTTGTTGCCTCCGAGAAAAATATCCTGCTGACCTTGATTGCGGACGGCCAGGAATTGGGGAAACAGCCGTTTCTGGAAATTCATAACCCCACGGATCAGGAATTGACGGTTACCATCAGCTCCCCGCCGGGCACGCCGCGGTTTGGGGGGAAATCGTTTACGCTCACAGTTCCTGCCGGCACGTCGGAATTCCGCACCCCGGACGGACGGAAAATACTTCCCGCCTGGAAATGATTTTGCCATAGACGGCATAGCGGAAACCATGAACGCCATCAATGGCAAGATATAAAGCCTGCACGTGCGCTCCAATCACGCGCAGGCTTCAATTATCCATTTACAACATTTTCCGGCAAAGAGAATAAGAATTTATCAACATGGGGATTTATGGCGCATGACAGTCCGGGCTGGCAGGAAATTATTGGCTCATACCGTTCATTGCCGCATCAGCCGGAAATATGGAAATCCAATTCCGGGGTCCGAGCGGATTTTCTTGTAAAAAACCCGCACATTGCGCTATGCCGTACGTTCCTTCCCGATTTTCTTCAACCAATACACGGCAGAACTCATCACCCATCCGATCCCCGATAACTCCAGTACCCAGTTCATGCGAACTCCGAACAGGCCAGATTTTAAAAACCAATCCACATGGTGAAAAGATGCCGCTCGAATCACTATAAATGAAACTAAAAGCAGCAACCCCGTAAGCGGGAAAAAAAACTTGCGCCACTCCTTTCGCAGCATCCACCCGATAAAGGTCATGGAAGTCAGAGACAGAACACAAAACATGATGATAAATACCAATTGAAAATATCGTCTGTTATCATACCAGCCCTGTTTTTTGGCAACAGCCTTGCCGATTTCAGTAAAAAGCGACTGAATATCCAGCTGCTTGTTCACGCCAAGCAAAAACAGAAAAACGGCCAGAAGCATCCAGAATCGAAAATCCATTTTTATATATCGATATTTATAAGCAGTGACAAACGCAAGTGCAGATGTCAGGAAATAAAAAACTACGGTAACCCATCCGATGAGCGTGGGATCACCGATGGAAGGTGTCCAGTTTATTTCAGTTAACATTTATACGACCGTATCATAAATTTTGCGTACCCCAGACGACGTAAGGCGTACTATCCTGAAATTTACACCATCATTTTCACCATGTCAAATGGCGAGTTCAAAATTATTCTTCTCCCTCCCGCGGGGTTTATGCCGGAATGCGGTTCTCCCCAAAAGCTGGACCACTTGACTCGGTGTGAATTTCAAGGTTCCATTCATGGTAAATTTAAGGCGGCAATTACCGTATTTTTCTGACAGGAAGTATGTGGGGAAGAACTTCTCTTCAATTTCATCGTGGATGGGACTATTTTGACAGCATCGGAAATGCCTTGGAGTTATGTCACTATATAGGCGACATTATAATGAAACCTGAGGCAAAGCCGGAGATTTAAGGAATATACAAAGCCAATATCGAATGAGAAATACCGGGGAGTCATTCGATGCGGCCGGTCAGGCGAAGCAAGCCCTCGAGCAACGTCAGCGGATGCGGCGGGCAGCCGGGAATGAAAAGGTCCACCGGCAGGAAGTTTCCCGCTCCGCCCCGGCATTCCGGGCTGTTCCGGTAAATGCCGCCCGAAATGGCGCAGGCGCCGACCGCCGCCACCAGTTTCGGTTCGCCCATCGCTTCGTAAGCCCGGAGCAGCGGTTTCGCCATATTGGCGGCCACCGGGCCGCTCACCAGCAGGACATCGGCCTGTTTCGGCGAAATCGCCGGGCGGATGCCGAAACGCGCCATGTCCCAGGCGGGCGCGGACAGCATATCGATATTGGAATCACACGCGCCGCAGCCGCCGGTATTGACCTGGCAGATCCGCAGGGAGTTCCGGTAAAGCTTGCGGAGTTCCCGCCGCCGGGGCGAACTCCGCCGTTCGAAACGGGTCGTAAAGACCAGTTCTTCGCGTTCAAAAGCCGCCAGCCGGTAGTCACGGGTATGCGTCACCGCACCGGGGCAAACGCTTTGGCACGCGCCGCAGTAAACGCATTTGCCGAGGTCGATCCGGGGCGCGCCGCCGTCGGACAGCGAAAAGCCTCCGGCGGGGCAGACCGGGACGATTTTCTCCCAGCATTGCCCTTCCGCCGCCGCCAGCTCCGGCACGCCCCGGAAACGCTCCGGGAGATCGTCCGGTTCCGGTGGAAACGGTTTCGTCTGCCGCCCCTGCAGCAGCCTGTTTTTCATCAGCATCAACAGCATATGTTCACCTACAGGTCATATCCGCAGCCGGACAGATTGAAACTGCGACTGCACAGCGGGAAGTCGGAAATCTGACCTCCCCTCATTAAATATTCCAGCCCCGTCCAGTTGCGGAAGGAGGGATCGACGATCTTGTAATGCTTCACCAGTCCGTCCGCGCCGGTCAGGACCGTGTGGCTGATTTCCCCGCGCCAGCCCTCGACCAGCGCCACCGCCAGTTCCGAGGGGCGCAACTTCGGATATTTCGTCACCGGGACCGCCCCGGCTCCGTCGATGGCGCCGCACAATTGCGACACGATCCGTCCGGAATCCCGGATTTCCAGCCAGCGCACCTTGGCGCGGTCGTAAACGTCGCCGTTTTTGCCGACCGCCACCCCGAAATTCGGCACGTCCCCCACCGGAAACTGCGCCCGAGCATCGCGGGAGACCCCGGACGCGCGCGCCGCCGGACCCACCATCCCCAACTGCCGGGCAATCGCGCCGGGCAGAACGCCGCAATTCTCGAACCGTCCCATTACGGACGGCGAATTGCGCATCAGGTTCAGGGCGTCAACCGTTTCCGAATAGGCTTCTTCCAGCCGGTAGAACAGCCGTTTCAGCACCTCGCGGTCCACCGCCACGCCCAAGCCGCCGGGACGGAATATCCCCCGTCCGAAATGATTGCCGCAGAGCGCGGCGGTCATTTCCATATAATCCCCCATCAACCGTCTGCAAGCGGCGGCGGGCGGCGTAAAACTCACCGCCCCGCACAACTCGCCGATATCGCCGACATGATGCGCCAGCCGCTCGAGCTCCAGCGCCAGCGAACGGATCTTCAACGCCTCCGGCGCGGCCGTTTCGCCCGACAACGCCTCCATCGCCAGGCAGTACGCGGCGGCGTGCCCCGCACTACAATCCCCCGCCAGGGTTTCCACATAATGCAAGGTGCGGGAATGAGGCGCGCCGAGCAACAGTTTTTCGATCCCGCGGTGCGAATAGCCCAGGGCGGCTTCCAGATGCAAAACTTTTTCACCGTGGCACTGGAAGCGGTAATGCACCGGCGCCGCGCCGTCCCCCATGACCGGCCCCAGGCCGACTTCATGGACTTCGGAACCGTCAACTCGGAAAAATGATTTTTCGTCCCGGGGCGCCCGGACCGGTTTCAGCCACGGGTGGTCCACCACCCGGATCGTCCCCTGCTCCGCCATTTCGCGCTCGAACATCCCGGCTTGGGGAAATTCCGCGCAAACCGAATTCCAGACCGTTTCCGGCGCCGTCGCCAGCGCCTCCAGCGCCCCCCGTCCGTCATACGCCAGCACCAGGTACATGTGCGGGGCGGACACGAACCACGAAGCAATCCGGGCTCCGCGCCGGAGTTCGCCGGTCATTTTCTCCCGGAATTCCGCAGGCCCGAGGACCGGAATGGAGTTCAATGGAATCGATTCGCCGTTTTTCATGCCTAACCTCCGAACAGCGCGGCCGATTCGCGCAGCAGTTGTTCCAGCCAGCCCGGAATGTAAATCCCCGGCAGCAGCCCCATGATACCGGCGAGCGCCGCGGGGCCCAGCAGATTTTTCAACAGCGGATTGCCCGGCTTCATCGACATCCCCGGCGGCGGCACGTCGAACGACATCGATACGAAAACCAGCAGCATCCCCACAAACATCGCCGCGCTCAGCAACAGCCCCACCCCCAGCACCAGATACGAACCGGATTCCACCATCCCCTGGCAAATCCGGATATTGCTCTGGAAGATGCCGAACGGCGGCAGCCCCGCCAGCGCCATGAAGCCACCCAGCCAGAGCACCCCCGTGCTCGGTATCACCTGAAGCAGCCCGCCGACTTTTTCGACCATCCTGCTGCGGTAAACCGCGATGATATTGCCGCACAGCATGAACAGCATCCCCTTGATCATGCTGTGGCTGAACATATGCAGCAGCGCCCCCAGCATGCCCATCGGCCCGATTCCGGCCCCCAGCATCAGCCAACCGGCGCTGCTGGTGCTGCTGTAGGCGAGCATCCGCGAGTAGTCTTTCTGCCCGATAATGAATATGGCGGCGAAGATCAGTGAACTGATGCCGAAAAACATCAGCAGGTCCTGCCGGAACGCCCCCAGCCCCGCCCCGCCGCAGACCTCTCCCATCCGCAGGATCACCAGATAGGAACAGTTCATCAGCGCCGGCAGCAGCGCCGAAACCGGCGACGGAGCCTCCGAACAGGCGTCCGGCAGCCAGGTGTGCATGGGGGCCAGCCCCATGATCGTGCCGTAGCCGACCAGCGAGAAAATATAAGCGGCTTTCAGCCATTTCGGCTCGGCGATCGCCCCGGCCTGCAACAGATTGTCCAGCAGCAGCGGCGACCCGGAACCGTTGAACGCAAACCCCAGGAAAAGGTTCCCGGCAAACGCCAGCGCGATCCCGACCGAACAGATGATCAGGTATTTCCACGCCGACTCCAGCGCCCCCGGCGTATGATGGTAATAAATCAGGGGCCACCCCAGCAGCACCGTCCCCTCCATCGCCAGCCAGGTCAGCCCCAGATGCCGCGACAGAATCACCACCGACATGCTCCCCAGCATCAACAGCAGACAGCAGCTGTAGCGCGATTCGTAACGCGCCACCCGGGAATTCAACATCATGTAGTCCCGGCTGTAGACCGATACCAGCAGAAACAGAAGACTCAACACCAGCAGGAACAGCCGCGCCGGGGAATCCAGCGCCAGCCAGCCGGTCAACGCCGGAAACGGACAGAACACGCCGGTCAGCGTCAGCGCCAGATGCGCCGAGCCGCCGCCGATCAGGGCCAGGCGCAGCCAGGCACCCTGCAGGAACAGGCACATCGCGCCGCACAGCGCCGGGATCAGGAAAAACACAATCAGCATCGTCAGCGTTCCTCCCCTTCGAGTTCGGCGTTCAGGACATTCAGGCGGCTCCGGTCCAGGTTATCAAACGACCGGTTGATGGAAAAGCGGGCGACGCCATAGGCAAACAGCCCCACCAGCAGGTCCAACCCCAGCCCCAGCGCCGGAATCATGCTCCCTTGCAAGCCCGGCAATACGGAAAACAGATAAATGCCGTTTTCGAAAATCAGGAACCCGATCACCATCGTGATCGCCTTCAACCGGCTGATCATCACAAACAGCCCCGTGTAAAGCATGAAAAGCGGCGTCGCCACCATCAGATAACCGGTATTCCCGCCCCCCGGCAGCGGCATCCGCGAGGTCAGCCACAGCGCCAGCACCAGCCCCGCCATGGAAAACACGATCGACAGCGGATAGCTTATTTTCGGCTCCACCTCGCGGCGGCTCCTGATTTCGCGGATCGAGTACAGAATCAGATGCGGCAGCGCCAGTGCCTTGATCAACAGCGCCGCCAGCGCCAGCACCAGCGCTTCCGGCTTCAAACCGGCCGCCACCGGCGGGATCAACGCCACCAGCATGCCTTGCATCGCCACGGCGTACAGACAGTTTTTCAGCCGGTTCACCACCGACATCAGCAGACAACTGATGATGATCACCGCCAGAGCCGGATTTATCAGTTCCATCATCCTATCACCCGTACAGCCAGAAGATCAGGGCCAGCAGCGCGCTGCCGTAGCCCAGCAACAGATACTGCGGCACATTGGGCATGGGCAAGCGCCCGAGAATCGTCTCAAGCACCCCGCCCCCCATGACCACCAGCGAAACCCCGGCGAACAACGCCGGCCAGTAAAGATACAACGGCAGCGCCGACATCACCGGCAACGCCGCCAGCACCAGAATCGAAGCGAACAGCCAGGATTTCAACGCCCCGGCATAAAGGACCAGTCCGTATTCCGGCCCTGAATAATCCCGCGCCATGCCTTGCTTGACCATCGCCGCCGCATATCTGGAATCCGGGTCTTCGAACGGCATCCGGGCGCTCTCCGCCAGATAAATCAGCAACAGCGCCAGCACCACCATGATCCGGCATCCGAAACGGTACGCCGTATCCACGGCAAACATCCCGTTCAGCGTCATTCCCCCCGAAACCACCGCCAGCACCGCCAGCACCAGAAACAGCGCGGGCGTCACCATGACCCCGTAATAGACGTCCCGGCTCGCCCCCATCGCGTTGCCCGACACGCCGGTATCCAGCGCCCCGAGCGCCATCCAGAAGCGCCCCACGTTCAACAACGCCGCCAGCAGGAACAGGTCGCCCGCAAAGCCCAGCCAGGAGGCAGCTCCCCCCGCGGGCATCAGCCCCGCCGCCAGCACCAGCGAACAGAATCCCATCACCGGAGCAATCCGGAACACCAGCGTAGCCGAACTGTAGTTGGCGGATTTGCGGAGTTCCTTGAAAATATCATAATACAACTGGGTGACCCGGGGGCCGCGCCGCCCTTCGAACCAATCCCGGACTTTGCCGCCCATTCCCCACACCAGCGGGGCCAGCAGCAGCGCCGTCAACACATTTCCCAGCAAAACGATTACGCCCGTACTCATAATTTCCACACCAGCAGGAATAACAGAATCAATACGATATAAAGGATATAGCGGCTCAGCAGTCCCCCCTGGAACCACCTCATTTTCATACAGCCGCCGTACAGCAGACGGAAGAACGGACGGTAGACGTACTCCAGAATGACGTCGTCTTCACCGGTGGAGAGTTCCGTTTTTTCCGGGAATATCTTTTCGGACTGGCGGTAGTTCCAGCGGAACCGCAGCAGCAGTTTCAGGAATGAAGTCATCGGCTGTACATACGAGCTCCCGCTGTATTGCAGACGGCCGGATTCCGGCTGACAGCCGCCTTCCCACGCGCGCCCGGCGATATCCCGTTTCGCCCCCGGCAGCAACCGCCGGAGCCCGAGCAGCCCGGCCGCCAACGCGATCAGCAGCGCCATGCAAAGCGACAACTTCCACAGCGCCTCCGGCACCGTGATGAAAAACGGCATCGCCACCCCCGAAGCCACACTCAGCACCATCAAAATCAGCAACGGATACTGCAACGCCGTATTGCTCTGCACGCAATTCTCCACCGCTTTGCAACGCGCCTCGCCCATGACCGTCATCCCCGCCAGCTTGGTGAAACAGACGATCATCAGGCCGCTGCTCAATCCCAGCACCGACAGCATCACGATCGACGCGATCTGTATCCCACCATGCTCCGCCTGCAATCCCGCCACACAACCGTTGAACAACAGAAATTCCCCGATAAAACCGTTCAACGGCGGCAGCCCCGCCGCCGCCGCGCAGCCGAGGACCAGCCCGATCCCGGCGACCGGCAGGCGCTTCCAGACGCCGCCAAGCAGGTTCATGTCGCTGACCTCGGTCTGGTTGATGATGACCCCGGCGGACATGAACAGCAGGCTTTTGCAGACGGCATGGTTGATGATATGCAGCGCGCAGCCGAGGAACAGCAGCGCCTTCAAATCGCCGTAACCGTAATGTTCCGCCAGATACCCGAGCCCGATGCCCATGAAAATCACGCCGGTGGTTTCGATCACGCTGTACGCCAGGAGCCTCCTCAGGTCATGCTGCGAAAGCGCCATGATGGCGCCGTACAGCGCCGACGCCGCCCCTGCCCCCAGCAGACAGTACCCCCACCAGGCGGGCGCGATCCCCACCTGCTTCATCTCGATTCCCGTGAAATGCCAGACCAGGTAAATCCCCATGTTGCACATGACCCCCGCCAACAGCGCGGACACATGTCCGGGGGCGGCGGGCTGGGCTTCCGGCAGCCAGACGTGGAACGGCACCAGGCCGGCCCGGGAGCCGAACCCCGCCAGCACCGCCAGAAAGATGATCGAGGGATAGACGGTGGCCTTGTAGTCAAACATGAAAACGGCGATCAGGATCAGCAGGAACATCAGGTGGCCCGTCACGAAATAAATGATCCCCGCGTCCCGTACCTCCTTGCGTTTGTAATAGGTACAGATCAGGAAAAATCCGGCCCACGACATGATTTCCCAGCCGATAATGTACAACGTCACGCTGCCGGCGATCAATAAAATCATCATCCCGGCATAGGTGATGTTCAGGAAAAACCAGAAATGCGGCTGCATGACGGCGTGTTCCGGCTTTTTCAGGCAGATTCCGAACAGCGCCACCGTGAACCCCACGATCAGCAGCGGAATCATGAACACCGCGTCCTCCACGCCGAATTCAAAACGGCAGTATTCGAACGGGAAAGGCATCAGGTTCTCAAGCGTCAGCGTTTCGCCGCGCCGGATCACGCCGTAAACGACCGGGGCGGCCGCCAGCGCGGCGGTCGGCCCGAGCGCTCCGATGAACGCGCTTGCCCGCGTCTTGAGCGACGCGCCGAACCCGCACGCAATAATGAATACGATGAGAACGATCAGAACGAACATTCAAACCCCCCTGCCGGATCTGTCGGCGGAAACCGGTGCGGCAAACATCATTCCAAAATCCGCTTGTTATTTCAGGGTTTTGATCGCTTCCATGAGCTTATGTTTCTGCGGATGGTTGTCCACCCCCAGAAATACGAACGAGCCCTTGACCACCACCGGGTATTTCATCGCCATGACGTAGATATACTCGTCATTTTTCAGCCGCTGGAGGATTTCGCGGGATTTGGCGGACTGGGTGTCGAATTTGTAGATTCCGACTTCCTGTTTGCCGATCATGACCGCGGCTCCGGCGCTGGCGCTCACCAGGTCGGCTACCAGGGGCTGGACCTGTTCGATCTTCAGGCCGCTCAGTTCAAGGTGGTTGAGCACATTGCCGATTAACAGATAATTGTTATTGCTCTCGTAAACATCGTTTTTGCACGATACGGTCATGACCGCCAGGGCCAGGGCGCTCACGCCCAGCAATACGCCATAAATCGACTTCATCGGTTTCCCCCGGTGTTGTGTTCAGGTTAGTTCAAGGCACTCCTTGCCGCCTGCTTGTTCTTGTGTTGGTAATAAAGGCACAGCACGATGTCGGTCAGCACCATTATCCCGTTCAGAAGATACAACCAGAAAACAAAATCAAATCTGTAGTAAATTTTATGCAATCCCCCCGCCACATAGCCGATTACCACCAGGGCGAGGAACAGGTAACTTTTCCCCGTCGGGTTTTTCACCCGGATGGTTTTGATGATGGCGAACGGCCAGCTGAATCCGAAACAGATCAGCATAATAAGCTCAAACACGCTGAAACTCATACTATTCCTTCATGATGAAATGGGTTGTTGATCTTTTTAATATAACATCGTTTTGCAAAGGTTCAAACCCAAGATTTAAAGTTACTGCATTACTGTTGCTTGAAAAAAAACGGTTTGATCGTATATTGATAAAAATGCAAAATCCAAGGAGTTCTTTCATGACCAGCGACCTCGAAAACACCATAAAATCACATCATCAACAGCAAGTTATGAAATTCTACGGCGAACTTTCGCAGGAATCCCGCGGCCGCCTCGACGCCCAACTCGACGCCCTGCCGTGGAGCAAGCTGGACGCCCTGATCGAAGAATATGTCGTCAACCACCCCGTCACCCATATCCCCGACGACCTGGCGCCCGCTCCTTATTTCCCGATCAAGCCCGCGGACGAAAAAATGGCCGCTTACTATGAACAGGCCCGGACGGAAGCCGAAAAACTGCTCCGCGCCGGCAAAGTCTCCCTCCTGACCGTCGCCGGCGGCCAGGGGACCCGACTCGGCTACGACGGTCCGAAAGGCACCTATCCGATCACTCCGGTCAAGAACAAAACCCTGTTTCAGTACTTCGCCGAGAAGATTTACCGCTTCGGACAGAAATACGGCGTCAAATTCACCTGGTATATCATGACCAGCGAACTGAACAACCGCCAGACCATCGACTTTTTCAAGTCCAACGCCTTTTTCGGGCTGGACGAAGACCGCGTGGTCTTCTTCGTTCAGGGGACCATGCCCGCGTTCGACCGTCAGGGCAAACTGCTGCTGGCGGACAAGGATTCGCTGGCGCTCTCTCCGGACGGCCACGGCGGCACCCTGCTGGCGCTCAAGCGCTGCGGCTGCCTGGACCGCATGAAACGCGAGGGCGTGGAATATATCTCTTATTTCCAGGTGGACAATCCGCTGGTGTCGATCGTCAATCCGTTGTTCCTCGGACTCCACGCGCTCGGGAAATCCCAGATGAGCGCCATCATGCTCGCCAAGACCGGGCCGTTCGAAAAGCTCGGCAACTTCTGCACCTCCGGCGGCAAGCTCCATATCATCGAATACAGCGACCTCCCCGACGAACTGGCGGAATCGCGCAACCCGGACGGCTCGCTCCGTTTCATCGCGGGCAGCCCGGCGATCCACGTGATCAGCCGCGGCTTTGTCGAACAGCTCACCGCCGACGGCTATCTGAACCTGCCCTGGCACCGCGCCGACAAGAAAGTCCCGTACATCGACGACCGGGGCGAACCGGTCACGCCCGCCGAACCCAACGCCGTCAAACTCGAATCGTTCATTTTCGACGCGCTCCCGCTGGCCTCCCGGACCATGATCCTCGAAGCCGACCGCGAAGAAGAATTCGCCCCGACCAAAAATAAAACCGGAGTCGACTCGGTCGAAAGCTGCATGGCCATGCAGATCGAACGCGACGCCCGCCGCCTTGAACGCGCCGGGGTCAAGGTCCGGCGCAATGCCGACGGCGTCGCCGAGCCCGCCATCGAACTGTCGCCGAAGCTCATTGCCGACGACGCGGACGCCGCCGCCTACTGCCGCGAACACCGCATCGACACCCTCGCCAACCGCACGGAGCCCGTTTATATCGGATGAACAAGATCATTCCAATCGCAATCGACGACATCATCACCGACGCCGGAGCGTGTTCGGAGATGCTGACCCACGCCTGTATCCGCGGCAACCACTGGCGGATCACCGGCGGCGGGTGCGACGGCAATGCGTTCCTGGCGCTGGCGGAAGAAGCCGCTTCGGACGCTCCGCTCCTGAATTACCGTTTCGCCCCGCTCAGCCCTCCCGGTCTGGATGAAATCACGGCGGCGATAACGGCGCGCTATACCGCGGGGTTCAGCACCATCGCGTTTTTCCCGGCGGCGGACGCCGTCTGGGGATTGTTCGCGACGGCCGGGCAACCGGAGGCATGACCCATGCCGAATATCCTCAGTGACAAAAACAACGTCGTTGTTGACGACCGGCAGGAGGAACAGACCGGGCGGCTGATTTTTTGGCTGCTGCTGATGACCTGCGCGCTGACGCTGTTCGGGATCATCATGCTGTATTCCACCTCGTATTATGACACGGACAGCTCCAAATATTATGTCAACCAGATGATCTGGACCGGCGCCGGTTTCGGGGCCGGAGCGTTTGTCTTCATCTTCGGTTTCCGGCGGCTCTCCCAATGGAGCCTGGTCCTGATCGTCGGAGCGATCCTCATGCTGCTGGCGGCGCGATTCTGCTTTCCCCCGATCAAAGGGGCATACCGCTGGATTCAGATTCCGATTCCCGGCTTCCCGGTCAGCATCCAGCCGTCGGAGCTCGCCAAGCTGGCGCTGGCGGTCTTCTTCTCCCGGTATTGCGCGGAACGTTTCCGCACCATCAACCAGATCATTCCCAGAAACCTGAAAGAATTTTACGAAGGCCCCCTGCCCGGCATCGGCGTCGGGCTCCTGCTGGCCGCCTGCGTCTATCTGGGCAAAGACCTCGGCACCACGCTCCTGATGTTCAGCGTCATGGGGCTTGTGTTGTTCTGTACCGGCATGAAACTGCGCTTTCTGGTGCCGCCGGTTCTCATTTTCAGCACGGGGGGCTTTTTCCTGCTCCGCCATTTTTCCACGTACCGGTGGGACCGCATGACCATTTTTCTGGACCCGGAAAAACACCAGTTGGACGAGGGCTACCAGCTGTGGCATTCCTTTCTGGCGTTCGGCTCCGGCAGTTGGACCGGGCTGGGGCTTTCCCAGAGCCGGCTGAAGGCCAACTACCTGCCGGAAGCGCACACCGACTTCATCATGTCGATCGTCGGCGAGGAACTCGGCTTCCTCACCATGCTGATCGTGCTGTTCGCCTATTTCATTTTCATCGTGATCTGCGCCCGCATCAGCATCGGTTCGCCGACCCGGCAGGGAATGCTGCTCGGCACCGCCGTCACGGGGACGCTGGGGCTCCAGTCCATCATCAACATCGGAGTCGCCTGCGGTGCGTTCCCCACCAAGGGAATGCCCGCGCCGTTCATCAGTTACGGGGGCAGCAGCATGCTGGTCTGCATGATTTCGGTCGGAATCCTGTTCAGCATCGCGATGGAGACGCTCCATCCGAATTACAACGACGATATTTTCGCATGGTTCAAATCCAAACTACTGTTTTTCAAAAAGGCAGGATCATCCCATGACCGCTAAGACTTGTTCAACCATCGCCATCACCTGCGGCGGCACCGGAGGCCACTTCTACCCCGGATTGAGCATCGCCCGCCGCCTGAAGGCGCAAAACCGCCGCGCCGTCATCTTCCTGAGCGGACGCAATATTCCGTCGCAAAGCGCCGAAGCCGCCCGTTACGGCATCGAAACCGTCTGCCTGCCGCCGACGCCGAAATCACGCCCCGGCATGATCGCCGCCCTGCTGAAAGGCTTTCTGTCGTCGCGCCGCGAGCTCCGCAAATTGAAACCCGACGCCCTGCTCGGCATGGGCAGTTTCGCTTCGTTTCCGGCGGCGATGGCGGCGGTGACGCTGCGCGTTCCGCTGTTCCTGCACGACGGCAACGCCCGCGTGGGCAAAGCGAACCGTATCCTGAGCCGTTTCGCCCGGCACCTCGGCACCGCGTTTCCGGCGGTGAACGGCGGAACCGTCAAATGCCCGCTCGACAGCACCGGCATGCCGCTGCGCCCCGAGATCACGGACGGCGAAACCATTGCCAGGGCGGAAGCCATAACCCGTGTCAACGCCCTTTATCAAGGTTCGCTGAAGCCGGACCTCCCCACCATTCTCATTTTCGGCGGCAGCCAGGGAGCGGCCATTTTCAATTCCGTCCTGCCGGCGGCGCTCCGGCAACTGGGAGAACTCCAATTTCAGGTCATTCACCTGACCGGCAAGGATAAATTCGAGGAAGTCCGCGAGGTCTACCGCGACGCCGCGTTCCCGGCGCTGCTCCTCCCCTCCTCCACCGAAATGCACCTGCTGTACCAGGCATCCGATCTCGCGGTCTGCCGCTCGGGGGGCAGTACGGTGGCGGAACTGACGCACTTCGGCAAAGCCGCGCTGCTGATCCCCTATCCGTACGCCGCCGAACTGCACCAGGACGACAACGCCCGTTTTTACGCGGGAACCGGCGCGGCCGTGATCCTGCAGAACGCCGGATGCACGCCGGAACAGGCATCCGAAGCCATCCGCAAACTGTTGCAACAACCTCCGGACGTGCGCCCGCAGCCGTCCGCGGCAACCGACGGCAACATCGCCGTCATCGAATCTTATTTAAGCAAGGCATGATATGAATATTCAGGATAAAATCGTCATCAGGGGAGCCAGCCAGCACAACCTGAAAAACATCGACGTTGAAATACCGCGCAACCGGATGACCGTCATCACGGGCCTGAGCGGCTCCGGCAAGTCCTCGCTGGCCTTCGACACGCTTTACGCCGAGGGACAGCGCCGCTATGTGGAAAGCCTTTCCGCCTACGCCCGGATGTTCCTCGACCGGCTCCAGAAGCCGCGGGTCGGCTCGATCACCGGCCTCTCCCCGGCCATCGCCATCGAACAGCGCCACGCCGGTTCGAATCCGCGTTCGACCGTGGCCACCACCACCGAAATTTACGACTACCTGCGGCTGCTCTATGCGCACACCGGCATCCCGCATTGCCCGGATTGCGGACGCGAGCTCAAGCCGCAAAGCGCCGAATCGATCTGCAACCGGATTTTCGAATACCCCGAAAACCGCAAAATGATGATCCTCGCCCCCTATGTCTCCGGCGCCAAGGGCGAACACCGCGACACCATCGAGAAAATCCGTTCCGAAGGCTTCGTCCGCGCCCGGATCGACGGCGCGTTCGTTTCGCTGGAGGACGAACTCAAGCCGCTGGCGAAAAATATCCGCCACCACATCGACGCCGTCGTCGACCGCCTGGTCACGGGGCGCATCGACCGCGCCCGCCTCAACGACTCGGTGGAGCTGGCGCTCCGCCACGGCGGCGGCGTGCTCAATATCCTGCTGGAAAACCCGGAAAACGGCGACTGGCAGGAAGAAATCGTTTCCGAACACCTGGCCTGCGTCGAATGCGGCGTCAGTTTCGGCCAGCTCCTGCCGCGCAATTTTTCGTTCAACAGCCCTTACGGCGCCTGCAAGGAATGCCTGGGGCTGGGCGTCAAACTGGTCATGGACCCGGCGCTGGCTATCCCCGACGATTCGCTCTCCATCCGCAACGGCGCCATTCCGGGCTGGCGGCGCGGCCCCCAGCACCTGATCATTTATTACAACACCATCCTGCGCAAGCTCGCCGAATGGCTCGAATACCCCGAAATGCTGACCAAGCCGTTCTGTGACCTGCCGGAGAAAATCCGCAATACCATCCTTTACGGCACCGGCAAGGAACATCTGGAATTCAATTATCACGTCCGCGGGCGCAAGTTCCTGTGGAGCAAGCCGTTTGAGGGCGTGCTGGCGAACCTCCAGCGCCGCATGGAGGAAACCGAGAGCGAAGGCGTCCGCGAACGCCTGAAACAATATCTCGGCAGCGTCACCTGCCCCGCCTGCAACGGTTCGCGCCTGAACCCGGTCAGCCTGGCGGTGACCGTCGGCGGCGTCGCCATCGACAAATTCAACGCGCTGCCGGTCGAAAAAGCCCTCGGTTTCATCTGCGACCTGAAGCAGGACGCCGAAAAAGCCGTCATCGCCTCCGATATCACCAAAGAGATCCGCGACCGGCTCGGCTTTCTCCGCGACGTGGGGCTGGCTTACCTGAGCCTCGACCGCGAGAGCGGCACCCTTTCCGGCGGCGAAGCCCAGCGCATCCGCCTGGCGTCGCAACTCGGCTGCGGACTGGTCGGCGTCCTCTATATACTGGACGAACCGAGCATCGGACTGCACCAGCGCGACAACGACCGTCTGCTCGCCACCCTCGCCCGGCTCCGCGACCTCGGCAACACCGTGCTGGTGGTCGAACACGACCTCGACACCATCAACCATGCCGACTACGTGCTGGACCTCGGCCCCGGCGCCGGAGTGCACGGCGGCGAAATCGTAGCCGCCGGAACACCGGCGGAAGTCGCCGCCGTCAAAGACGGCAAATCGCCCACCGCCGATTACCTGTCGGGGCGGCGCGCCATCCACATTCCCTCCGAGCGCCTCGCGGGCAGCGGCGAATCCATCGTCATCGAGGGGGCGGAGCACAACAACCTGAAAAACATCGACGTCACTCTGCCGCTCGGCACGTTTACCTGTATCACCGGGGTTTCCGGCTCCGGCAAAAGCTCTCTGGTCAACGAAATCCTGATTAAAGCGCTGAACAAACATTTCGACCTGAGCAAAGACAACATTCCCGGCAAACACAAAACCATCAGGGGCCTGCCGAACATCACCAAGGCCATCGTCATCGACCAGAGCCCGATCGGGCGCACGCCGCGCTCGAACCCGGCCACCTATACCAATGCCTTCAATTACATCCGCGACCTGTTCGCCAACCTCCCGGAATCCAAGGTCCGCGGGTTCAAGCCGGGGCGCTTCAGCTTTAATATGAAAGGCGGCCGCTGCGAAGACTGCAAAGGCGACGGCATCAAAAAAATCGAAATGCAGTTCCTGTCCGACGTCTACGTCCAGTGTTCCACCTGCGGCGGACGCCGCTTCAATCAGGAAACCCTGTCGATCCAGTACAAGCGCCGGAACATCGCCGACATTCTCGACATGACCGTAGACGAAGGGGTCGAATTTTTCGACGCCCATTCCAGTCTGTACCGCAAGTTGAAAACGCTTCAGGAAGTCGGGCTCGGCTATGTTCAGCTCGGACAGCCTGCTACCACCCTTTCGGGCGGCGAAGCCCAGCGCGTCAAGCTGGCGACCGAACTGGCCCGGGTGCCGCGCGGCCATACGCTGTACATCCTTGACGAGCCGACCACCGGACTGCATCTGGCGGATATCGAACAGCTCCTCCATGTCCTGCTGCGTCTGCGCGACGCGGGCAACACCGTGCTGGTCATCGAACACAACCTCGACGTGATCAAGGTCGCTGATTATGTCGTAGACCTCGGTCCCGAAGGCGGCGACGGCGGCGGACGCCTGATCGCCTGCGGCACGCCCGAGGAAATCGCCGCCTGCCCCGATTCCTATACCGGTCAATACCTGATCCGATGCGCCGGGATCACGCCGGGCGGCCCCAAGCCCGCCGCCAAAGCAAAGCCCGCCGCAAAACCAGCCGCCAAGGCAAAGCCCGCCGTCAAAGCAAAATCCAGCGGTAAAACTCAACCAGCAAGCAAGAAACGGAAACAATAAATGTCTATCACCTGGCAGGTATTCCTGGCCATCCTGGAAACCTTTTTCATGTTCGCCATCGGCGCGTGGTGCTGTCGCACCCGCGTCCTGACCCAGCCCGTCATCGATAAAATGAGCCACATCCTCATCGACATCTTCATGCCGATGATGATCTTCCACTCCATCTACACCAACTACACCAAGTTTGGCGTCGGCCAGATCCAACAGCTCTGGATCGCGCCGCTGACCGGTTTCCTGATGATGCTGTTCGGAGCGGCGCTCAGCTACCCGCTCGCCAAACTGCTGCGGACGAAAGACCATGACCATATCGTCACGTTCCGCCATTTCTGCGCCATCAACAACTATCTGTTCCTGCCGCTGGTGGTTCTGCAGAACGTGTGGGGTGACCAGTTCCGCCCGACGCTGTTTCTGATGAACATCGGGTTCACCATCGCGTTCTGGACCATCGGCGTGGGACTGCTGGGCGGCAGCGACATGAAGCGCGCGGTCAAAAATATTTTCGGCGTCAACCAGATCGCGGTAGTGGTGGCGATCATTTTCGCGCTCCTCAAAATCCCGATCCCGTTCTTTGTCGAGAGCACGTTCCAGAAACTCGGCGACGCGTCCATCCCGCTGATGCTGGTGATGATCGGCGGCAACATCTACCTCTCGGCGCACAAGATTTTCCGGAACATCCCCGACGCCCTCTACATGTCGGCGGTCCGGCTGATCCTCATCCCCGCCATCACCGTGCTGATCCTGAAAGCCGTTCCGCTGCCGCGGGACGTTTACGTGGTGGCTTTCGTCGTCTCCCTGATGCCGGTTTCGGTTTCATCCGCCCTGATCACCACCAAATACGGCGGCTCCACCGAATTCGCCGGGCAAGCGATCATTTTCACCACCACGCTCTCGCTCGGCACCATTCCGCTGTTCATGCAATTCCTCGGAAATATATAAAAAACGTCCTGCCGACGGATTTCCGCCGGCAGGACGTATATGTTTTCTTCGGTATCCCGCGCGTCAGCGCTGGACGCGGCCGGAACCGCTGCCCTTCATCAGCCCGAGGACTTCGGCCTTGCTGTTGAAGTTATAATCGCCCGAAATGGTGTGCTTGAGCGCACTGGCCGCCACCGCGAAACGGATCGCCGTCGCCGGGTCGGCATATTCAGGCGTATGCAGCGCGAACAGGAGCCCGGCGCAGAACGAATCGCCGCCGCCGAAACGGTCCACAATGTCGCGGATTTCATACGAACTGTAATTGCCGTCGGCATCCAGCGGAGCGAGATGGGACTTTTTCGTGGAGCAGTCGTAGAGCATGCCGCCCCAGTTGTTGTGGTCGGCGGAAATGCTTTCGCGAAGCGTGATGGCGATGAATTTCGCCTTCGGGAATTTCTCGGAGAGCTTCGCCGCGACGACTTTATAACCTTCGACGTTCAGTTTTCCGCTTTCGATGGAGGTATCCGGGGCGTGGATGCCGAACACATCGGCGGCGTCTTCTTCGTTGCCGATCATGATGTCGGCGCAGGCCACGATCTTTTCCATGCAGCGGCGGGCCAGTTCGTTCTTGGCGGTGCCGGGTTCCCAGTTCCACAGCTTCTTGCGGTAGTTCAGGTCCACGGAAACGGTGGTGCCCTGGGCGGAAGCCGCTTCGGCGATCGCCAGGGTCGAACGGAACGCGTTTTCGGTCAACGCCGGAGTGATGCCGCTCAAATGCAGATGGGTCACGCCGTCAAGCATGGCCTTGAAATCGTAATCTTCCGGTCCCAGCAGGGAAATCGTGGAGTAGTCGCGGTCGTAAATAACGTTCGAGCCGCGCAGGGCGGAACCGTGCTCCGCGTAATAAATCCCCATCCGGCCGCGCTTGTCGTAGCGGATCTGCGAGACGTCCACGCCGATGCCGCGGAGCTGCGCCGCGAACGCCGCAGTGACCGGGTTTTCCGGCAATGCGGTCAGGTAGCGGCTTTCCATGCCGAGCATGGCCCACGATGCGCAGACGTTGGCTTCGCCGCCGCCGTAGGAGGCATCCAGAGCCCCCGGCAGAACCTGAGCAAAACGTTTCTTACCCGCCGGGCAGAGCCGCAGCATTACTTCCCCGAAACCGGCCAGACAAATCTTCCTGGTCATATTGATTCTCCTTATTAAAAAGTCTATTATACGTCATGCACAAGTTCTTCAATAACAACAGTCCGGATGCAGAGCATCCGTGCCGTGCCGGGTGATACCCGGGCGCGACCGCTCACAGAGCGGAATATTCCGGTTCCGTCCTGCGGGCGACTGATGCACCGCCTGCGCGCTGAGCCACACGCGGCGACGCGTCGCCTCGAACTGCCGTTGATTGGTTATTGAAAAACCTGTACACGACGTTATATATCATAATAACATCTCGCCATCCATTTGTCAACCGCCAAACTACATTTGTCCTACAAATAATTTACAAATATTTTCGCACTTTTACTTGACCGCTGAAATGACGGGGGTTCGCCGAAATCCGCAGTCGGCTGTACGCGCCTCCTCCGGGTGAAAATGGGACGCAAACTTATCGCGGCTCTCCTGATTTTATGGAAAATCACATACCGGAAAATGGGGGCCGCCGGAAAATCTTATCAAAGAGAATTTGACTTCCCGAAAAATATCGCTATATTACAACTGCCGTTGCCGGTGTTGATGCCGGAACAACACCGGCAACGGCGAATCGAAAAACATCCTGCAACCGGAAAAAATCGAAAGACCGGGCAGCTAAATGCAAGATTTTCAAAAAAAATCTCATTTATCATGCGCATTTTCCTCAATCTGTGCTATTTTAAAGAATTATTAATGAGTATAATCCAATCATTATTTTTCAGGAAAGCACATTTATGAGTAAGTTCAGAACACATACCTGCGGGGAATTGCGTAAAAGCAATGTCGGAGAAACGGTAAAACTGGCCGGCTGGGTCCACAGCGTGCGCGACCACGGCGGCGTCATCTTCATCGACCTGCGCGACCATTACGGCATTACCCAGGTCGTCATCAACCCGGAAAAGGCGTTCCACCAGTCCCTCGAACGCTGGCGCGTGGAAAGCGTGATCGCGTTCCGCGGCGGCATCGTCGAGCGCAGCACGGAAAACATCAACCCCAAAATCGCCACCGGCGAAATCGAACTGGCCGCCGATGAAATGGAAGTCCTCGGCGAAGCCGAAGTCATTCCGTTCCAGGTCGCCAAAGACGACATGGCTCCGGAAGCCATGCGCCTGAAATACCGTTTCCTCGACCTGCGCCGCGAGAAACTCCAGAAAAACATCATCCTCCGCAGCAAAGTCATCTCCGCCATGCGCCAATACATGTGGGAACACGGATTCCATGAATTCCAGACCCCGATCCTCACCGCCAGTTCCCCGGAAGGCGCCCGCGACTATCT
>DHTZ01000028.1:35246-48649 GCA_002408885.1 Lentisphaeria bacterium UBA5247
CCGGAAGGCGCCCGCGACTATCTGGTCCCCAGCCGCCTGCATCCCGGCAAGTTCTACGCCCTGCCGCAGGCTCCGCAGCAGTTCAAACAGCTTTTGATGGTTTCCGGTTTCGACCGTTACTTCCAGATTGCGCCCTGTTTCCGCGACGAAGACGCCCGGGCGGACCGCTCCCCCGGCGAATTCTATCAGCTCGACCTCGAAATGAGCTTTGTCGAACAGGAAGATATTTTCAAACTGGTCGAAGGCCTGATGCATTCCCTTTTCACCACATTCAGCACCAAAAAAGTGGACGGCCTGCCGTTCCCGCGGATTCCGTACCGTGAATCCATGCGCCGCTTCGGCAGCGACAAGCCGGACCTCCGCAATCCGCTGGAAATGATCGACGTGAGCGATGTCTTCGCCGGCTGCGGCTTCAAGGCGTTCGCCGACACGGTCGCCCGCAACGGCGTGGTCCGCGCGATCCGGGTCCCCCGGGTCGCGGACAAATCCCGCAAATTTTTCGATGACATGATCAAATTCGCCCAGGACAACGGCGCCAAGGGCATGGCCTATATCATCTGGACCGGCGGCGAAGAAAAGAGCCCGATCGTCAAGTTCCTCGAACGCGGACAGATCGATAAGCTCAAGGAACTCGGCGGCATCCAGGACGGCGACGCCCTGTTCTTCCTGGCCGACAAGGAAAAACTGGTCGAACGCATCGGCGGAGCCGTCATTCCCGAACTCGGCCGCCAGCTTGAGCTGATTGACAAAAACACCTTTAAATTCTGCTGGATCGTCGATTTCCCGATGTTCGAAGCCGACGAGGAAACCGGCGCGGTCGGATTCAGCCACAACCCGTTCTCCATGCCGCAGGGCGGGATGGACGCGCTCGTCAACAAGGACCCGCTCGAAATCCTCGCCTATCAGTACGACATCGTCTGCAACGGCATCGAGCTCTCCAGCGGCGCCATCCGTAACCACCTGCCGGAAGTCATGTACAAGGCGTTTGAGATCGCCGGTTACGACAAGAGCGTGGTCGATGACAAATTCGGCGGCATGATCAGTGCTTTCCGCCTCGGCGCACCGCCGCACGGCGGCATCGCCCCCGGCGTGGACCGTACCGTTATGCTGCTGGCGGACGAGCCCAATATCCGCGAAGTGATCGCGTTCCCGTTCAACCAGCAGGCGCAGGACCTGATGATGAACGCGCCCGCCGAAGTGACGCCGAAACAGTTGCGCGAACTGCACCTGAAAGTCGTTCTTCCGGAAAAGCACACCGCGTCGCAGAACTGATTCCAATCCAAACATCCTTAAAAAACGAAGGGAGATAAACATGAAATTAATGAAAAGCCTGGCACTGGTCGCAGTATGTTTCTGCGCGTATCTGGTTTCGGCGGACAATCTGGAACGTTTCGTTCCCGAAGACACCACCATTCTGATCAAAATGCGTCCGCAAATGTTGCTGGACCTCCCTGTTCTCAAGGATGACGGCAGCGCTGAAATCAAGAAATGGCGCGATATCCTTGAAGCCCTCAAGCTTCCCTCCGAAGCCCTGGCGCTGTTCACGCCCAAATATATGGATTCGCCGACGCTGATCATGCCGGCTACCACCACTCCGGCCCAGTTGAAAGAAAACCTGGACAACCTGGCAAAGGAATTCCCCGGCATTTCCGTCGCGGAACTGCCGGACAACGCCGGGTTCCGCCTCAATCTGGACCAGAAGGATAAGCAGTCCCACATTGACCTCTGCTACCTCGGCAAAGATATCATTGTGGTGCGGGACGACAAATCCATTCCGTTGGCCGAGCTGAAAGCCGGTGCGGCTCCTGCTCCGATCCTCGCGAATTTCAAAGATTTCGGCAAATTGGAAGTAGTCCGGATCGCCGCCACCGAAGCCGCCATGGCGGGCAACCCCAGCTTCAACGGCCTGAATTCCCTGTTCGTGAAAATCGGCAGGAGCGCCGACAAAAATATCGCGTTCATCCTGGACGCCGCCCTGGGATTCAGCAAAGCCGAAAGCGCCGCGCAGTTTGCCGGCATGGCTCCCTTTATCCTCGGCATGGCGATCATGCAGGGAACCAATGACCAGGCCCTGGCCGAACAGGTCGGGCAGGCGGTCAGGATCAAGGCCGACGGCGCCAAGGTCCTGATCAACGCCACCGCCAGCGAAACCCTGATCAATACGCTGAAAGAAAAATTCCAGAAAGGGCTTGCCGCACCCGCCGCCGCCCTGGGAAATGCCGCAGGAGAACAGACGGCGCAGTAACGATTTTCCGATTAACAGCATCAACAGCCGGAGGAATTTTTTTCTCCGGCTGTTTTTTTCATCGGAACAGACGAATTGCAATTTAGCGGGATTTCCGCACAAACGGGTCTTGCATTTTGAAACGTCTTTAGTATAGTATGCAGTATATGCCGGAGAATGACATGGAGTATGAAATCAGTTTCAGTTGTGCCAATTGCCACGGGGAAATCGCCGCCCCCGGCAGCATGGCGGGTCAGGATATCCCCTGCCCCGGCTGTGGCGCATCCATCGAAATACCGCTTCCCGGCCTGACCGCCGGGCTGGAACTCGGGGAATTCGTCCTGATCCGGAAGATCGGTTCCGGCGGCATGGGCGAGGTCTGGCTCGCCGAACAGAACACACTGCACCGCAAAGTCGCGCTGAAGATCCTTCAACCGAAGCTGGTCGCCAACGAACGCTTCATCCGCCGGTTCCTTACCGAAGCCCGGCTCTCCGGGCAGCTGGAGCATCCGAATATCGTAACCGCGTACGCCGCCGGCAAAATCGGCTCGTTCTACTACCTCGCCACCTCGTACATCGACGGCGTGGAACTGAACAACCGTCTGAAAGCCGAACGCCGCCTGCCGGAGCGCGAAGCCCTGAAAATCGCCAGAAGCGTCGCCGAAGCCCTTCGCTACGCCTGGAACGAACACCGCATGATCCACCGCGACATCAAACCCGCCAACATCATGATCGACGCTTACGGCAATCCGCGCCTGATGGACTTCGGTATTTCCAAAATCATCAGCGCCGGACCCGATCCCACACTCGCCGAGGACCTCTGCGGCACACCGGAATACATCAGCCCGGAACAGATCGAGGGCTCCCCGGATATCGATTTCCACAGCGACATCTATTCGCTGGGAATCACCCTGTTTCATCTGATCTCCGGCGTATTGCCGTTCAAGGGGACCAACGCGGAAGAAACCCTGCACCTGCAACTGAACAACCCGCTTCCGCGCCCGGAAAATTTCCAGTCCGGAATTTCGCCTCAATGCTACCGGCTGATCGAATTCATGACCAGCAAAGCGCCTGCGGAACGCCATTCCTCCTGGGATTACGTGATCTCCGATATCGACCTGGTCCTGGCCGGGAAATCTCCTGTCGGGCGCATCCTCACCGAATACGGCGACTCCGCCAAAGTCCAGGCCTCCGCCCCGGACGCGCCGATCCGCTTCCTGTCCGCGGTACCGCAGCAATTCGCGCCCCGGCACCAGGCGCAGGCCGCGGAAGATTACGAAGAAGACGCCAAGACGGTTCCCGTTCAGCGACCTGAACCCGATCCGGAACCCGAAACGACAGCGCCGCCGCAACCGGCATTGAGCGCCATCCCGCCGAAAATCGAGTTTCGCCGCAAGCCCGAACGAAAACCGCTGTCGCGCCTCATCCTTCCGCTGGGCATCGTGTTTCTGCTGTTGCTTTTTCTCCTGATTTTATTGATTGTCCTCAAATAATCATCAAGGATTTTACTCGCATGAAAAACATCATTTTCACATTTCCGGAAGGACGCCGCAAAGCCCTGACCATGAGCTATGACGACGGAGTGGTGGAAGACCGCAAACTGGTTGAGATTTTCAACAAATACGGCATCAAAGGCACGTTTCACATCAACGGCGGGCTGCTGGGCAAAGGCAACCACCTGGTTGCGGAAGAACTCTCCGCCCTGTATCGCGGGCATGAAGTCTCCTGTCACAGTTTCACCCACCCTTTTCTGGAGCGCGTACCCCGGATTACCGCCCTGAATCAGGTACTGGAAGACCGCCGCGAGCTGGAAGCACAGGTCGGCTATCCGGTGCGAGGCATGTCCTATCCCATGGGCACCTATGACAGCGAAGTGCTCGGCATCCTGAAAAGCGCCGACATCGCCTACTGCCGCACCGTTCGCAGTACCGGCAGCTTCGGACTCCCCGACAACTGGCTCGAATGGCACCCGACCTGCCACCACCGCGAAGACATTCTGGCCAAAGCCGAAATCTTCAAGGAACTGCGGTATTCGTGCGCGCTGTTCTACGTATGGGGGCACGCCTTCGAATTCGAACGCAACTGCAACTGGGGCCTGATCGAAGATTTCTGCGCCGCCATCGCCAAGGTCGAGGACATCTGGTACGCCACCAATATTGAGATTTACAATTACCTTACGGCGCTGCGGCGGCTGGAATTCTCTGTTTCCGGCAACCAGGTCCGCAATACCAACAGCATTCCCGTCTGGATCAACGTCGAGGGCGAAATCGTTCAAATCGCTCCCGGAGAACTCAAAAACCTCTGAAATCACGCCGAATGATTCCCATAAAAAAAGGCCGGAGATCTCCGGCCTTTTTCGTTTCACGGCAAGATTCTGTTATTCCGCCTTGTAGTTTTTCAACAGGATATCATCGACCTGAGCCTTGCATTCACGGAGGACCGCATCGTGGTCAATGGACTGGTTGGTCGAGTGATTGGTGGTTTCAAACGACTCCATTCCATTGAACCCGCACCAGAATCTCATATACGGGCGCATGAAGTCGAACCCGGCCGTTTCCGGCAGGTCGTAATTGCCGCCTGCCGCGAACGAGAGAAAGGCTTTCCGTCCGCGCAACAGTCCTTCATAACCTTTGTCGCTCACGCCGAACGTCCAGCCCGGCTGGGTGATCAGGTCGATGAAGTGCTTCAGTTCATAAGGAATGGCGAAGTTCCACATCGGAATGCTGAATACATAGGTGTCAGCCGACTGGAAACGGAGCCAGACCGCTTTGGCGCTTTCCCATTCCTCGCGTTCGTCGGGAGCCAGCGGCACCCCGGCGCCGCTTTTGAATTTGGCGAAAACGCCGGGTTTGCCGAACACCGGCAAGGTGGCCGGATTCAGTTCCAGTTCCTCCACCTGAAGGTGCGGGTGCATTCCCTGAATCTTGCCGATGAAATAACTCGAAACATGGCGGGAATGCGAGCGTTCACCGCGGGGCGATGCGATAATGTGAAGTATTTTTTTCATAATCAACCATCCTTGGGTTATTGAAGTTCGGAACGCTTGTAAACGACATCGTCACCCTTGAAATCCGGGTCGTCCGCCGGAGTACGGAACGTCAGGGTGTAAATAACCAGCCCTTCGCGCAGCAGGACTTTCATGTCACAGGGATACTGGCGGCCGCTTTTTTTCTCGGTCATGACGTATTGGCCGTCCACTTTTTCAATGCTGCCGGTTTCCATGCCTTCTTCCCAAAGCCGGTTATGCTTGATCCGGAGTTGATCCTGCGTATCGGCCTGCGGCATCTCCGCGGAACCGATCCGGACCAGCGTCCAGTTTCCGTCAAACAGATAATTTCCTTCCGCCGGTCCTCCGATCGTGCGCTGACAGGAAGCGAGCACCAGCATCAGCAGCGCCAGTACCGGCATGGTTATAAGTATTCGTTTTTTCATGGATTCACCTTGCGGGTTATTGTTTCAATTACTATATTTTTTATAGACCATGACATAGCCGTCATACGGCAGGTCCGGATTGCTGATCCGATATTTTAATAGAAGCGTATTTTCCGATAGTTCAAGCGTCACCGGAATATTTTTTCCGGTAATCCGGTCCCGGGTGAAATATTCGCCGTCGATTTCGTAAATCAGCGTTTCGCCTCCCGGCTGTCCGTGTTTGAACAGAACCAGATCCGCAGGCTTGTGGAATTCATGCGCCGACATACGCCCCGAAAACGTAAATCCGGTCATCTGCCAGACCCCGTCACGGGAATACCCGGGAGCATCCCCCCGGCTCAGCCGGACATAAAATGAAACGTTTCCGTTGATGTCCGGGACTTCCATCCGATCCATGCGGGGAAAACGGACTTGCAACCGCGCTCCGTCATAGTTGTAAATCACCATGTACCAGTCTTCGCCCTCCTGTTCCAGGCATCCTTCGGGAGCAGGGGCGGGACCGATGTAGATCTTATTTTCCCGGATATGCCAGGTCATATAAGGCGCGAGATACTCCGGCGGGACTTCCGCCCGGACAAATTCCCAGCGGCCGTCCAGCGGATATATCTTCTCATCCGTCCTGCTGTTGCGGCAGGCGGATAACAGGAGCGGAAGCGCCAGCATCCATATGAATGACTTCTTCATATCCGCCACGCTCCCCCCGCTCCGCCGTTACCGGACCTTGACCGCTCCGACGATTTCCCGGACCGACTTGCAGCCGTTGCGGTCGAGGTATTCGCCGATCCCCCGGATGACGTTCAGCGGCGCATACGGATCGGCGAAAATCGCCGTCCCCACCGCCACCGCCGAAGCCCCCGCCAGCAGGAATTCAACCGCGTCGTCCGCCGTCATAATGCCGCCCATGCCGATGATCGGCACCTTGACCGCCTGCGCCACCTGATAAACCATGCGCACCGCCACCGGTTTGATCGCCGGGCCGCTGAGCCCGCCGAACAGGTTGGCGATTTTCGGGCGGCGGGTGTTGACGTCGATGGCCATGCCGGTGATGGTGTTGATCAGCGACACCATATCGGAACCGGCGTCCACCACGCAGCGGGCGAAATCGACGATGCTGGTGACGTTGGGGCTGAGCTTGGTGATCAGGGGAAGCGTGGTCACGCGGCGGACCTCGGAAACAACCTCCGCCGCCAGCTTCAAATCCGTGCCGAAAGCGGCTCCCCCCTCTTTGACGTTCGGGCAGGAAATATTGATTTCCAGCGCGGCGATGCCTTCACGGTCCGCTTCCAGGCGCTCGGCCACTTCACGGTAGCCCTCCACCGTCTTGCCCCAGATGTTGACGACGACCGTCGCTCCTGAACTCCGCAGGAAAGGCATGTATTCCGCTCCGTGCAGAAATTTATCCACGCCCGGGCCCTGCAAACCGATGGCGTTCAACATGCCGCTGGTGACTTCCGCCACCCGCGGCGTCGGGTTGCCGTGGCTCTGGAAGGCGGCGATGCCTTTCACCACCACCGCCCCCAGTTCCCGCAGGTCGAAATAATCTTTGTATTCAAATCCGTACCCGAATGTGCCGGACGCGGTCATCACCGGGTTTTTCAACATCATTTTGCCGAGATCGGTCGTCAGGTCCGCCATCGTCAATCCTCCAGATAAAGTTCAGCGGCCCGGAAAACCGGACCTTCGTTGCAACTGCGCGCATAACGCCAGCCGTCCGCATTGTTGTCCTTGACCTTGACCACGCAGGCGAAACACGCCCCCACGCCGCAGCACATCAGGTGGTCCAGCGATATTTCGCCGGGCAGATTGCGCGCGCAAAGCATTTTCGCCACCGCATAAAGCATGCCGGTCGGGCCGCAGGCATAGAAGCGCACCGGGCGGTCGCCGTTTTCTCGGATCGCCTCCGTCAGCAGTTCCGTCACCAGCCCTTTGTGCCCCGCCGAACCGTCGTTGGTGGACACCCGCACGTCAAAGCCGTTCCGTCGGTATTCCTCGACCAGCAGCAAGTCCGAAGCGCTCCGGGCACCCAGCAGCACCAGCCCTCCCTTGCCGCCGTTCTGCGACAGCATGAACGTAGCCGCGGAACCGTAGCCGCCCACCACCAGGACCGGGTATTCCCCGTCTTTCGGCGGCATGAAACCGTTGCCGAGCGGCCCCATCAGTTCGCAGGCCATGCCGGGAGCCAGCCCCGCCAGCGCCCGGGTGCCCTCGCCCACGACCTTGTAAACGACCGTCAGCACACCGTCCTCCGTGCAATTGCAGATGCTGAACGGACGCCGCAGAATCCGGTGCTCCAGATTCGGAATCCGCACATGGACAAACTGCCCGGCGCGGGCGGTCCGGCAGATCTCCGGCGCATAAAATTCCACCCGGTAGTACTCGTCCTGGAGCAACCGGTTTGTAATGATCTCACCTGTCTTCATGATAATTCCTTTTGTAGTTCGAAGCAGACCTGCTCCGGCTTTATCGCTCTCATGCACCGCGCCACGCCGTTCGGGCATTCGCGCCGGAAGCACGGCGCGCAGGGTTGGCGTTCGAACAAGATTTTCCAGCGGGCCGAAATCGGGCTGGTCGACGTATAATCGGTCGGGCCGTACACCGCCACGCCGGGCGCGCCCAGCGCCGCGGAAAGATGCATCAGCCCGCTGTCGTTGGCCACGGAGGCACGGGAGTGTTTCAGCAGATTCATCAGCGCGAGGATGTCCGTCTTGCCGCACAAATTGAACGCCCGGTCCGGCGCCAGTCCGCCGACAACCTCCTCGCCGATCCGGTGTTCCCCCGCGGTTCCCAGCACCGCCACCGTCCCCCCCCGCGCCAGCCACCACGCGGCGACCTCGCGAAACGATTCGGAGGGCCAGCGTTTGGCGGCGCCGTAAGCGGCTCCGGCCGCCAGCGTCAGCAGGTTTTCGGAAGGCACCGGCAGCGGGGCTTCCGGCAATCGGAACTCCGGAAGTTCGCCGGACCATTCCGGCGCGCCGAGCGCCCGGACGATCGCCAGATAACGGTCGGTATGTTGAATGCCGTGCATTTCCCCCTTGTGGATTTTCGGGAATTTAAAGCTTTCGGCCAGCAGGATGCCCCTGCCCCGGGCGGCGGCGCCATAAAGACGCGGCACGCCGGCCAGTTTCAGCTGCAATGCGTCCCGCAGGGAATTATTGAACAGCACGCCCACGCCGAAATACAGTTTGCGGATTTTTCCCTGCATGGCGCGGCCCCAGAAACGGTGCGTATCGGCCAGCGGCAACACCCGGTCCACAATCGGCATCGCATTGAACAACGGTTCCATGTAGGCCGGACAGATCACATGAAGGCCGCATCCGAGCGGCATGATTTTCTTCAACTGCATCAGTGCCGGCATCGCCATCACCGCGTCCCCCAGCCAGTTGGGCATCCGCACCAATACGCCGTTCAGGAAATCTTCGGTGCGCAGGGGAACCGCCGGGAACCGCGGAGCGGTATCCGGCCAGGGACGGTGATCCGGTTGAGAAGCGACAAGATTGTTCATGCCATAAGATACATCAAAATGCCCTCAAATTCAAGCCGGACAACCGGGAAAATCCGGCGTTAACTTCTATTATCCCGCGCACAGAAGTACGAAAAGGCGGAATAGCCCCCCGGATACGATACGGCGCGCCCGGACGGCAGACAGTCAACAGAACGCTGCCGTTCCGCGACGGAACGGAAAAACATTCTTTATTTCTAAAACACCTCTTGACTTTTCCGCCTCTGAACTATATAATACTGTATACGGTGATATACAATAATTAATTTAAAACGATTTCAGTGAATACGAACATGACCTGCAAACCGGAAAAAATTCAATTTTCATCCCTCCCGCTGGCGGTGGATTCCCCGGTTCCGCTGCATCACCAGCTCTCCGAGGGCATCATGCGCGAACTGCGCCAGAGCCGGGTGGAAGCGGGCAGGACCCTGCCCTCGGTCCTGCAACTGTCGAATGACCTCAAACTGAACCGCGCCACCGTGCGCAAGGCATATGCCGCGCTGGAAAGCGAACAGGTCATCGGGCGTTCCCCCGGCGGACGGCTCCTGAACGTCACCGAAACGTTTGTCCGTTCCTTTTCCGCGCGTTCGCTGACCGCGGTGGGAATGGTGCTGCCGTCACGCATGGAGCACCTGTTCCTGTCGGAAGCCCACACGGCATTGATGACCGTCAGCGGCATCATGGACGCGGCGGCCGACCTCGGTTTCGCCGCCATGGTCGTTCCGCTGCCGGAAGAAGACTGCGAACTCAAACGCCTGACCGGATGGCTGAAAGAGATGCTTTCCAAACTCAACGGCCTGATTTACCTGGGCGAAGACAGCACCCACCGGCACGACCGCGCCTTTGAACTGCTGCTGGCGGAACAATCGCTGCCGCAGGTGTTCATCAGCGGCCACCGCTTCCGCGAGCACCTCGGGATCGTCCATGTGGACCTGCCCGGCGGCGCCGATGCCGCCGTCGACTACCTGTACGGGCTGGGGCACCGGCGCTTCGCCGTATTCGGAACCATGCCGCCGGTGCGTGAAATGTTTCAACTGCAGACCTTTGACCGGATTCCGGAAATGGCGCGGGCGGTCCGGCGCCGCGCGAATCTGCCGGAAAAACGGGTCATCACCGGACCGCCGGAAGTCTTTCCGCTGGCGGAACTCCGCGAACAGCTTTCCGCCTCCGACCGTCCGACCGCCCTGCTCTGCGCGTCCGACAGGGCGGCGGCCAAAGCCATCGAACTGGCGAACTCGATGGGGCTGGAAGTCCCGCGCGATCTGTCGGTCATCGGTTACGGCGACACCGACGCAGCGGGACCGCTCACGTCGATCCATCACCCGTGGCTCCTGAGCGGCCGCACCGCCGTCGAAATGGTGGCCGAAAGCCTGCGCCGGAACCGCCCGGTCAACACCCTCGACCGCACCCTGGCCGCCCCGCTGCGGATCCGCCGCACGACCGCCGCGGCCCCCCGAGCCGGAGGGTGAAATCAAACCCGTGAAGCCAGACCATGACAACCCGCTGATATAAGAGGATTTAGGTTTCACCCCACGATCTCAAACAATAACGCAATGGCAGTCGTCGCCCTTTTCGGCGGCGGCATCAAAGGTGTAATCATGCATTCCCTGAACCTGGGGGCGGCGCGCTATGGATTCAGCGGCACGTTCCGCAAGGGCTACGGCCATGACGAACACGCGGAACCGGCGCTGGCGCGTACCCGGCGGCTGATCCCGGATGCGGAATTCATTCCGTTTTTCCGCAGCGCACCACGGGTTTCGCCCGCCGACAAACGGCTGAAAGCCGCGCTTTACCTCGGCGCCAAACAGGCCCTGATCATCGTATCGAACGTATTCGACAACGGCCCGGTCACGTCGGCAATCAACCTCGACCTGCCGTTCCGGGTCAACCGGGCGACGGACCCGCTCACCGGGAAGCCCGTGGATTTGCGGCAAATCAGTATAAACAATAATTCTTATTTCTTAATTTTTGCAGAGGAGTAAAACCATGTACCGAACCAATCAAAATTCACCGTCGTTTGACCGGGCACTCCACGCGGACCTGGTCGTGGCCGGGGGCGGAGTCGCCGGCACCTGCGCCGCCGTGGCCGCGGCCCGCGCCGGCCTGAAAGTGGTCCTGATCCAGAACCGCCCGGTGCTCGGCGGACCGTCCAGCAGCGAGTGCCAGTTCGAAAGCGGCAACTGCGTCAACGGCGCCAGCGAATACGTCAACCGCAACGCCCGCGAAACCGGCGTGATCGAAGACCTTAAAAACGAACACGCCTACCGTTACGCAAACGGTTGGCGGAACCACTGGAGCCAGACCCTGCGCGACGCGGCCGAACGCGAAGGCGTCACCCTCCTGCTGAACACCGAATTATTGCGCGGCTCCCGCTCCGGCGACCGGATCGAATACGTCGACGCCCGCGGCATCGGCAGCGAGCTCAACTACCGGATTTACGGCCGCTGTTTCGTGGACGCCACCGGCGACGGCACGCTCGGGCATTCGGTCGGCGCCGAGTTCCGTATGGGCCGCGAGGGCAAAGCCGAGTTCGGCGAATCCATGGCGCCCGAGGCGGCGGACGCGAAGACGATGGGCAATTCCATCGCGTTCCGTGCCGTCGATACGGGACGCCCGGTTCCGTTCAAAGCGCCGGAGTGGGCGTACAAGATCAACAGCGACAGCGACCTCCCCTACCGCCTGCACAACAATCCCGTCGCCGGCTACTGGTGGCTCGAATACGGCGGCGAACTCGACACCATTGCCGATACCGAAGACATTTACCGTACCCTGCTCAGCGTCCTGTACGGCATGTGGGACCACGTGAAAAACGGCGCCGACCACGGAGCCGCGAACTACGCGATCACCTGGGTGGCGCCGATCGCGGGCAAACGCGAATCGCGCCGGTTCATCGGCGACTACATGCTGTCCGAACGCGACTTGCGTGAAGAGATCGAATTCCCCGACGCGGTCGCCTATGGCGGCTGGCCGATCGACCTTCATCCGCCCGAAGGCGTGTTCGGCAAAGGGCATCCGGGCGGCACGCCGCCGTTTTTCTTCCCCGGCACTTACCCGATTCCGTTCCGTTCGCTCTATTCGCGCAATATCGGCAACCTGCTGCTCGCCGGACGCGACATCAGCGTGTCGCATGTGGCGCTCGGCACCACCCGGCTGATGGCGACCTGCGGGGTCTGCGGCCACGCCGTCGGAATCGCCGCACAACTGCTCTGCAAATACGACTGCACCCCGCGCGAATTGACCGAACGCCATCTGGCGGAACTGCGCGAACGCCTCCAGCAGGACGACCTGACCCTGCCTCAACGCCCCATCGCCCTGCCCGGCGACCTGTCGGCGACCGCCCGGATCACGGCGTCCAGCGCCCAGAAACTCGAAATGCAGCCCATGACCGGCACCCGTCCGCTGGTCGCGCCGCCGAAAGGCACGGAAATCTATGATCCCTGCGACATTCCGCCGGAAGACCGCAGGCTCGGTCAAACCATTCCGGTCACGACCGATTTCATCGGTGAAATCCGGGTTAAATTCAACAACCCGACGGCGGCGGCGCAAGCCGTCACCGCCCGCCTGCGTTCCGATTTCTTCGGCGCCGATCTCGCCTCGGCCACGGCATCCGTCGAACCGGGAAATGAAGCGATCGGGGTATTCCGTTTCGACCTGAAAGTAACGCCGGGCTCGTACAAAATCGTGCTCGACGCCGTGCCGGAGCTGGAAGTCTGTACCTCGTCGCGCTATCTGCCGGGGGTGGAACGCAAGCTCGACGGCTGTTACATCGATTTCGAAAACTTCATTTTCGACGTTTTGCCGGAGCAATCCCCGTATGGAGCGGAACAGCTCCGCAACGATTACGGGCGGCCGTCCGCCGAACGCTCGAACCTGTGGATTTCCGACCCGGCGGCAGGCCTGCCGCAGACCGTGGAATTGAGCTGGGACGCCCCGGTCGAATTCTCCCGGATCGACCTTGTGTTCGATACCAACCTCGACCGCAAACTGGTTCATGAAATTCCGCCGGAATGCGTCCGCCACTACCGCCTGGAAGCCGTCTGCGGCGGACAGACCACGCTGCTGGCCGAAGAAACGGAAAACTACAAACGCTTCGCCGTGCATAAAATCAACGGCAAAGCGGAAAAATTGCGCCTGACCGTTCTTGCCGCGTATGGCGATCCGTCCGCCCGCTTGGCCGCGTTCCGGGTATTCCGATAAAAAGCTCCCTGACCCGGGAGGTCAGGGTTTGCGGCCGATGACCTCCTGATT
>DHTZ01000071.1 GCA_002408885.1 Lentisphaeria bacterium UBA5247
CAGATGATATCTTAACTTCTACATTCGTCGCAATCACGACTTGGTCATAACGTTTTCGGGGCAGTGCTGAACCGGATTTGTTTTCAATCTTCTGGCGGTTTCTTTAATGCTTCAACAATGGAATCATGTTGTCGCCGGTAAAGGTTCCAGCGTCATCCTGTTGACTGCCATACGGTATGATATGCAAATCGGCAACAGACTGTTTCATAATATGCTCTGGCTTCAAAATTATTATTCCCGTTAAACATAACATAGCGTCAGCAGTACGTTTTTAAGAGCGGGAATCTTCCAATCCAGGGCCGGAATAACTTCGGGCTTTAGCTTGTCTTCAAGAGCAGTAAGGTCATACCAGTAATGATTATTGCTTATCGCACACATGTGAGTCTTTAAAATGATGAGAATACGGAACTTCTTATCCGATGCGATTTTCTTGAAATCAGCTTGTTTTTATGCTTCTACACTTTGGCAGGAGGTCATGGTTTTAACTGTTTCGTTGAATAATCAGAAAGGATTGCAAAATTTATATCGAAATTAAGTTAATCGATTATCTTAAGTGCTTGACAAAATGATGTTTGGTGTTATAATATTAGTAAGTTAATCGATTATTTTAACGAAATTTGAGCTAAATAGCATGATCAAACGTAGAAGTGTGACAATTGCAGAAATGGCCCGGCTGTTGGGTGTCAGCGCCGCAACTGTCGGAAATGCGTTGAATGGCAAGGGGCAAATCAGTCCGGGAATGGTGGAGAAGGTCCGTAATCTGGCCCGAGAGTTGAACTATACACCGAACTTGGCTGCACGTTCCCTGCGGACGAATGTCAAAGATGCTGTGGGTGTACTGATTACTGGCGATATCGTCAGTCCATGGTATACCCAGCTGATCAGTCATTTGGAAGAAAAGCTGTCCGCCCGGCAACAAACGATCATGCTTTCGCTGGGCAAAAATGACCCTGACAAGGAAATGCATTGCCTGCAGAATTTTCTGGGAAGCCGGGTTTCCGGGGTAATTGCCGGTCCCGTTTTCGGAAATGCCGAATTTGCTCCGGTCCTGGAGTTTATGGAAAATGACTTACCGCTGGTACTTTTTAACTGCCTAGAGGATTTGCCAGCCAATTATGTGGCGATCGACCTTTGTGTCGGAGCTGAAATAGCTGTTGAATATCTGGTGAACAACAATCATCGCCGGATATGTTATTTCAGTTGTCCTCCCAGCGAGGAAAAGTATCCGAACAGCCGTTATACCGGATTCATGAATGCAGTGCGGAAATATGGTTTACACAAGGGGGAGTACAGCATTCTCTACGGAAACGGCAACCGGCTGGCGGGTATGGAGACGATGACCAAATTATTGCGCCAGGATGGCAGGGAGAAGTTGCCGACGGCATTATTCTGTCATAATGACGAAGTTGCGCTGGGGGCACTCCAAGTGATTCATCAGGCCGGATTGAAAGTACCGGAGGACATCTCATTGATTGGTTTTGACGATATCAACGAAGCCGCGCTGAGCCTGCCTGCGTTGACGACCATTGGAGGAGTTATGGATGAATTGGCTGGCAAGCTTGTCGATACATTGTTTCAACCACGTTCCCGAATGGATTCGCATGTCAAATATAAAGTATTACCGCGACTCATCGAACGAAATTCTGTCAGGAAAATTCATTCATAAAAATAATTAATAAACAAAAGGAGTTTCCAATGCATAAATCTCGGACAACCGGAACCGTTTATCGAAAATCAAATTTTACACTTATCGAGTTATTGGTTGTAATTGCAATTATCTCAATTCTGGCAGCCATGTTGCTTCCGGCTTTAAACAGTGCCAGGGAGAAAGGAAGATCGATAGTCTGCACCAATAATCTCAAACAGATTGGTCAGGTGCAGTTTTTCTACGCTGACGAATATGATGGCGGCGGTATTCCTACCGTTTACTGGAATCGCGGCAGCAGTACTCCCGACTGGATTGTCATGATTCAGGCATTTTACAATCTTCAGCAGAAAGTGGTCCTGTGCCCATCCCAGAACCAGGCGGCCGTTACGGTATTGACCACGGCAGTGGATGGTAAAAATTATTTATCACACCTTCAAAATTACGTTGCCAATAATAATGGGCTCGGGCTGATTAATTCGGGAAAACGTTATTGTCCCAATATGGGCGTGTCGTCGGCAGAACACGACAAATATATCCTTTGGCTTGGTAAGGGGGTTCGGCGGGCCTCTGAAAAAATTCTGATCAGCGATACTGATTCTACTGCTGCCGGTTTTGACCTTGGTAATACTGCGGACCGGATGGCTACAGTCAGACACAACAGGCGCACTCTCCGGATTTGCCTATGGGCACATATCGAATTATTCGAACGGCACGTCTACAACGACGCCCATTACGGCACCCGCAATGACGATGCTTCAACCCCTCCTAACTTTTACGGCGAAAACGTTTCGTCCTGGCTGACCTACACCAACGGCAACTGGATCAACATGAAAAAGCTGCGTCAGTCTTCGAAATGGCTCCTGGTGGCGGATACATGGTCAGGAAATGCCAAATCCCAAAAATACAGTCTTTATCTGGGACGAGCCGTCGCCAGCAACAATTATCTCCATCTGGCCCATGCCGGAGCCGCCAATGTTCTGTGGGGAGATCTGCATGTAGCCTCCATGTTCCGCGGCGAAGAAGTCGGCAAGGAAAACGGCGTGCTTTACTGCAACGATCCCCGTCTCGGCAACGGGATCACATTCTGAGGACTCGATAAAATGAAGAAGCTATTACTTTTACTGTCCCTGTCCGGACTGGTCCTGACTCTTGCCGCCTCAGAAAAATTCAATGCGGGCAACTCCGACGCCATCACCACGGAAATTCTGGAGCCTTTGCTTGCGGCGAAACCGCGCGGATTGGCGGAAACGATCGACAACCGTCCGTATTGGGAATCATATGGCGCCCGCATCCAGGAAGACCGCAAACAAGAATTTTTCAACAGCATCGAAAAACGCCGCCGGGAATTGAAAGTGAATTTCAGTGATGAGGCGTGGCTTGAGCCAAGCGCCTATTCCGAATGGGCCGACAGCGTCAAAAATTCGTTTGAGTTGCTGCGGGATATGGTTCTGGCGGAATGCCTTCAGAATCAGGGGACCTACCTCCCTGCCATCGAAACGATGATCGACACTTTGCTCGGGCTGAAAACCTGGGTGCACCACTATCATGACCGGGAGAAAAAAGGCATCGACGGGATATATAAGTTTTTTGATTTGCGGGCCGGGTACTACGGCTATATCATGGCTGAGACCATCTATCTGCTGAGCACACGCCTCGCCCCGGAAACGCAAGCCAAAGCCCGCGCCTCTTTGACGGCCTCCATGATCGTCCCCTATCGTCAGGCCATGACACAAACGGAGCCGCCCTATGGGTTCTGGTGGATACAAGGCAAAAATAACTGGAACAGCGTCTGCCATGCCAACCTTGCCGGCGTGGTATGCATGATGGTCGAATCACCGAGGGAGCGCGCGGAAATCCTGGCCCATGCAATCCGGCAAATCCGTTTGTATGTCAATGAATTCGGCGACGATGGCTATTGTACCGAAGGAACCAGTTACTGGAATTACGGATTCAGCCATTACATGCAATTTGCAGAGATCATTCTGGCGGCGACGGACGGGCAGATCAACCTGTATAACGGTTCGCCGAAAATCCTCAGCATCGGTTTGATGCCGCAACATCTGGAAATGAGTCAGGACCTGTATCCGGCATTTTCCGATTCCGCCGTGAAAACCAGAAAAAACCAGCGTCCGATCAGTCCGTTTTTCCAGAACTGGGCGCTGGTTCGTTTCGGAAAAACCGCACGGGAAACCCCGCCGCCGCAACTCATCCTGGATAAAGTCCCGGTCTGGCAGAAAGTCTTCGCTGAAACCACGCCTGCCAGCGGAGAAAAATCATCAAAACCGGACCTTTGGCATTATTTTAAAAATGCCGGCATCCTTGTTTCACGAGCGGCGGACGGCGATGAATCATATTTCTCTCTGGCGGTAAAAGGCGGAAACAATGGCGAACACCACAATCATAATGACATCGGATCATTTGTCATTGCCCGGGACGGCCTGCCGGTTATCACCGACCCCGGCATCCCGTTTTACAGTTGGAAAAACTTTCAGGCGAAAACCCGTTACCAGAACCGGATCAACAATTCTTACGGACATCCCGTCCCGGTGGTTGACGGTAAACTTCAGGGCGTCGGGAAAAAATTCCGCGGAAAAATCATAAAGACCGATTTCACTGCCGAAAAAAGCATCATCGTACTGGATCTGCGAGCCGCCTATCCGCCCGAATGCGACCTGAAAAAGCTGGAACGTTCTTTTATCCACGACCGCATCGCAAAATCCATGACCCTGACCGATACGGTGGAGTTCAAATCACCGCGTACTTTCGGGGCGGCGCTCGTCACCTATCTGCCAGTAAAACAGGATGGGGACCGGGCCGAAATCGGGGGGTTGGATATCCAATTCAATACCGCTTCCGGGAAATTGAAATTCAAGGAAGAAGTCATCGATGAAAAAATGCGTACTCCAGCCCAGCCCACACGGCTCGGGTACGAATTGGACGACAAAGTGACCGAAGCCTCCATTTCGGTTATAATTTCCTGTAAATAACGACAGCGTCCCGGCATGACTGAACCATGCCGGGACGCTGTTTTTTGATTGCTTTATTTTTCCGGGCCGGACTGAATCTTGACGATCCGAGTCGAGTTCAGCCGTTTCACGCCGAACGAAAAATCCGTTTTCCCGGAAACCTGCGCCTTGAATTCCGCGACATCCTTCACCGCCACGTCATTCACGCTGTAAATGATTTCGTAGGGTTTCAGGCCCGCCACCGAGGCTTTGCTGCCGGTCTTGATGTTGGTGATGATCACACCGGACGCGTCATTTTCCATACGGAAATAATGACGGACTTCAAAGGTCAGGTCGTTCACCGTCAGCCCGAGGTCCTTATCCTGATATTTCTCGGCATTGCCGAGGTGGGTCGGAGCGGCTTCGACGGTCAGGACTTTTTCTTCCAGTTTGCCGTCATGAATATAATTCAGCCGGTATTTCTCGCCGAAACCCACCGTCGTCAGGACGTTGTTCAGGCGGTTGTTGACCTGCTGCCACGGCGACGGCATCCGCTCGTAATACTGCTCGGGGACCCGGTCCAGCTCGTTCCACGGGAAATTCTGGCGAACATTCTGATCGTATTCCTGTCCACGCAGGTGGATGGGAACTCCGGTCGCAAGCGGCGTGATCCGGGTGACGATGTCATACACCTGCAAGCCGATCCGGGCCGCCGGGGAATCCGGGTAAATGTAGGTGACCAGAAGCCCGATATTGCCGTTTTCGGTATATGTCATCACTTCTTTCAATTCCGCCAGCGGCATGGTCATGCGCTGAAATTCAATCCCGAGCCAGGCCAGACGGTCCTTATCCGTTTCCGGATGCGGCACGCTCTGACGGTCGAAGGCATCGTCGGGGTTCGCCAGCAGCGCCACCAGCTCGGAATACGGAATCAGGCGGGGCGGAGGCTGGGCGCCGGTCGAACGGGCCCCCCGCATCCGCACCGGCAGGGCAATCAGCTTTCCCTCCCGGTCAAAGATCAATTGCGCCGTTCCAGAAGGAATCATATTCGGCTGAAGCATATTCTTCCAACCGTCCTGAAAACCGCGGATGAACGACGGCGTCGTGCGCAAATCCAGGTTATCGCCCTCCACCCGCACTTCGACGCCGAACAGCATCTGCCGGGTCAGGAACGGTAATTCCGCCGCTGTCATCATGATGCCCTTGCCGGACAGTTTTTCCTCCGGACGGATCATGATGATGCTGAAATCCTTGAAGGTCGCCTCAAACACGGCGGGAATGCTTTTCCGTTTCGCCGTGACCGTAATGCGTTCGATCCGGGCAATCTCCTGAGCCGTCATCAGCAGACTCAACATCACCCTGCCGTCCTGCATCAATATTCCCGGCACGATCAGTTCGGCCGGTTTCCGCTGTTCTTCGAAATATTCCCTGGTATTGGGCTGGAGCTGGCGGCGGCGCATGCGGATCTTGACCGGATAGAGGCCTTCATCCATTTTCGTTTCCATCCCGGCAATCTCCCGGTAAAGGGCGTCGGCCGGAATGGATTTCCACTGATTCGGGTCCAGCCAGGCATCCCCGAGCGGCATTTTGCCGTCTACGGTATAACCGATGCTGACCGGACGGCCGGATTCATCGAGGAAAAGAGAATGGGGCATCGCCACGGTCTTCTCGTCGTTGTCGAGATTGTATGCGAGGTTGGACGGCGAAAATTTACGCAGGGAACAAACCCACAATCCGTTTTCCCGGACCAAACCGAAATTATAACCGATTTTCTTCGAATCTCCGTCAAACACCAGTGCCTGCATTCCGGCCAACGGCGTTTTCAATTTCAACCGGACAGCGCTGCGTTCCGGATAGAATGCCTCCAGATCAGCCTCTACCACCGTGCCGTTCTGTTCGACAGTGATTTTCTCAAGGTTATCCGGCAGGACCAGCGTGTTGCCGGTCAGCACCTGATCCACCGAAATGACAAACCCGAACGTCTGGAACGGGCGTTGTTCTTCCAGGCAGGCTTTGACGTTAATACCGAAAGTACGCGGTTCGCGCCCTTTCGAGTCGAGCTTGAAATAATAACTGACGATCACTGCCGACGGCATGAAACTGCGCAGCAGCGGCATCTGTTCCATGAACTCCGGCGCCGCTTTTTCGGCGTCCGCGGCGGCTTCCTCCTTATCGTCCGCCATGACGGCGGCAGACGGCAACCCCAGCAGAAGCGCAAACAAGACCGATAAATATTGTTTCATCATATTCTTACTCCTTATCAAAATCGCTGGAAAAATCAATCACCGTCTGCTGCAATGCACCGTTGCGCAACAGCGTAATCAGCGTTTTCCGCTTGTTGTCGATATCGGCCAGCGCCGTATCGTAAGCTTTCTTCAAATCTTCCAGAGAGTGAATTTCCGTGTCATTCACCTTGACGATGATATCGTTGGGTACAAGCTGAGCACGATTCGCCTGCCCGCTGTAATGGACTCCGTAAACAAATACTCCGTCCGGACGGTAAAAATACAAATCATTGTTGTCAAAACGGTTAATCGCCCTGGCCGTAAATTCCCACCGCGGCAGGTCCAGAATATCGCCTTCGACTTTGCCTTTGGCGCGCGGCGTAAGCTGGAGCCGCACCGGTTTGCCGTCGCGGAGGACGTCAAACGGAACCGGCTGGTCAAACGGCAGCAATCCGAGCATCCGCCGGAACGCGGGCATATCCTCGCTGGTCTGCACGTTCACCGGCTTGCCGCCCACCGCCACGATCACATCCTGCGGCAGAATCCCCTCGCGCCGCGCGGGACTGCCGGGTTCCGTACCGGACACCACCACGCCATCGGGATAGTCAAAGTAAATATTGCGGTCAAAATCGCGCAGGGGCTGAAGGATCAGGCCGAGCCAGGCCCAGTTGACATCGCCATAGGCGCGCAGCCGGGCAATCACATACCCCGCGGTATGCGCCGGAATCGAAAATGCCAGCGCCCCGGTCCCCATCCCAAGCGTGTTGATGCCGATCACTTCGCCGCTGGTATTGACCAGCGGGCCGCCGGAGTTTCCGGGCAGAATCGCGGCGTCGGTCTGATACCAGAGCGTATATTCGCCGTGTCCGTCCAGATAGCGGGTGGAACAGGAGACAATACCGATCGACACGGAACGGTTCAACCCCCACGGCGCCCCCATCGCCATCACGAAATCGCCATCGAAGACATTGCCGGAATAATTGAATTCGGCGAACGGCAGCGGCGCATCGTTTTCGGGGCGCTCAAGCTTGAGCAGCGCCAGGTCGGTGTCTTTGTCGCTGCCGATCAGTTTGGCCGTATAGGCGCGGCCGTCGTAAAGAAGACAGCGGATTTCGGTGGCTTTGTCCACCACGTGATGGTTCGTCACCACTTCGCCGTCGGCGGAAATCACCACGCCGCTGCCGGAAACCGTGTTGGCCACGTTTTTACCGGCCTTCAGGTTGTCCCTGATTACTTTGATATAGACGACGGCGGGAAACACCTTGTTTTTCGCGATCGTTATCGTATTTTGGAAATCCGCCCCGTACGGATTCGCTCCCGACCGGCAACCAGCCGACAATACCGCCAGCGCCACTCCCATCACTACCGGAAAAATTACTTTGTACATAAGACCTCTCAACGTCAAAAAAATAAAGCCGCTTCCGGTATGGAAGCGGCCGAATGGGCAATACGGATATCAGATTCAACCGGATTTACTCACTTGCTTCCTGATCTTTCAGGAGCGTCAGGATTTCAGACGGCTCATTGATTTTAGCCACGATCTGCTTGATGATCTCACTCTGGCGCAGCTTGCGGGAAATGCTGCCGAGCAACTGGAGGTATTCCTGCTGGTTACGGTCCGGGGCCACGATGAACACCAATACGCGTACAGGTTCTTCGTCCTGGCTTTCATAGTCTTCAATCGGCTTGCCGGTCACACCGACAATCACGACGGGGTCCGGAATCGTATTCAAACGCACGTGCGGCAGGGCCAGGCCGAACCCCACTCCGGTTGTCATCATTTTCTCACGCTTCCAAGTAGCCCGGAAAATAATGTCGCGATCGACTTTGGATTGAATGGCAGCGGCGGTGATCAGCTCATCGAGTGCTTCAAATTTATTGCTCCCGTTCAAAATAAGAATGGATTCGTTGGTCAGATACTTGGTAAAGTTCATTTTCATTAAATATCTCCGGTTTATTACACGATTATGCCCTAATTTAACATGCCGGAAAAGAGTTTTCAATCGATAAAGAAGCTAAATAGCGACTTTTTTAAGCCGAATCGGGGAATTCTCGCGAAATTTCAAAGTCAAACCCCCTTCACGCTTTCTCCATGCCCCAAAAAACGCTCCTCGAATCCAACCGAATCGAAGAAATCGGATTTCATCGACGCCAAACCCGGCAACAGCCATTTTATTCAGGATATCCAAAGAAAATGAAAAATTGTCGAAAATTCTTAAAAAAAGCCTTGTAAAGATTTGAAGATCGCAAAAATACAGTATATAGTATCCAGATATTTTCCAATGAAATTAATATTACTTTATGAATTATTTTACAGCAAAGATCTTCTTGTTCTGTCCCTTCACAGGGGGAGAACGACGACCTTTCATTTTTTTCCCGATCTTCCGACCGCTTCCGATATTGATTTCCGCCGAAAATTACCCCGCCACCGTTCAATCTTCCGCTTCCCGCCGCCTGTGTTCCGCAAATGCAGTGGTTTCGCGTCGGGAGAATGCCGGAATCCGGCGCCTGTTTGAAACAATAAAGCTTCTATTAATAAAAAGAATACTAACGTAAAGGAGTTCGCAAGGCAATGAAAAAAGTCAATTTCATGTTAACAGCGTTTCGGGATGGCTTCCAGTCCGTCTTTGGGGCCAGAGTATTTTCCAAGGATTTCCTGCCGGTCGTGGAAGAAGCGGCAGCGGCGGGGATCGAACATTTCGAAGCCGGCGGCGGCGCCCTGTTCCAGGCGGCATACTTCTATTCCAACGAAGATGCGTTCCAGGTGATGGATAATTTCCGCAAGGCGGCCGGTTCCGGCGCCAATCTGCAGACCCTGGCCCGCGGCATCAACGTGGTAGGCCTTGACTCCCAGCCCCGCGACATCGTCAAACTTCACGCCCAGCTCCTGAAGAAACACGGCATCACCACGATCCGTAACTTCGACGCGCTGAACGACGTGGAAAACCTCATCTACAGCGGCAACTGCATTCACGAAGCCGGCCTCCGGCATGAAGTCACCATTACCATGATGGAACTGCCCCCCGGATGCGAAGGCCATACCGCCGCGTTCTACGAAACCGTACTGCGCAAGATTCTGGATTCGGGCATTCCGTTCGCGTCCATCTGTTTCAAAGACGCCTCCGGCACTTCCTGCCCCCAGAAAGTCTACGATACCATCAAGATGGCGCGGAAACTGGTCGGCCATGATATCCCGATGGCGTTCCACTCTCATGAAACCGCCGGTTGCTGCGTAGTAGCCTACCGCGCAGCTCTCGATGGCGGCGCCAGCCAGATTGACCTGTCCCTGGCTCCGGTCTCGGGCGGCACCTGCCAGCCGGACGTCCTGACCATGTGGCACGCTCTCCGCGGCACCGAGTACGATCTGGGCATCGACTACAACAAGATCATCAAGCTGGAAGAAAGCCTGAAACACGCGCTGAAGGATTATTTCATGCCGCCGGAAGCCACCAAGGTGGAACCCCTGATCCCGTTCTCCCCCATGCCGGGCGGCGCGCTCACAGCCAATACCCAGATGCTGCGCGACAACAACCTGATGGACCGCTATCCGGAATTCATTTCGGCGATGGGCGAAGTCGTGGTCAAGGGCGGCTACGGCACCTCCGTGACGCCGGTGTCGCAGTTCTACTTCCAGCAGGCCTTTAACAACGTCATGTTCGGACCGTGGCAGAAGATCGCCGACGGTTACGGCAAAATGGTCCTCGGCTACTTCGGCAAAACGCCGTCCGCCCCGGATGCCGAAATCGTCAAAATCGCCGCCGAACAGCTCGGCCTGGAGCCCACGACCCGCAATCCGCTGGATATCAACGACGAGAACCCCAGCAAGGGCCGCAAAGCCGCCACCGCCATGCTCGAAGCGAATCACCTGGCCACCACCGATGAAAACGTCTTCATCGCCGCCACCTGCCTCGAAAAAGGCATCACCTTCCTGAAGGGTGAAGGCAAAACCGGCGTCCGCAAGAACGTTGAAGCCCCCGCCACTCCGGCAGCCGCTTCGGCCGCGCCCGCCGCGGACGGCCCCGTCACCCTCATGATCAACGGCAAGGAATTCACCGTCGAGATCGGCAGTGCGGGCAATGCCACCGTCAACGGCCGCCAGCTCTCCTATTCGGTCAAAGATACCAAGGCCCAGGCGTCGCCCGTCGCCGCCGCGGCTACGGAAAGCGGTTCCGGCAAATACCATGAAGTCCGGACCAAGATTCCGGGCGTGGTCCTCCGTTTCCTGGTCAAACCGGGCGATACGGTCAAAGCCTCCGATGTGATTATGGTTCTGGAATCCATGAAAATGGAAACCAAAATCATTGCCGAAAAAGATGGTGTGATCGCCAGCTTTGAAGTAACAGAAGGCGGCCAGATCCAGACCGGCGCCCTGCTGGCCCAGGTCAGATATTAATTAAGGCGGTGTGTGTTATGGAATTCAGTCTCATGAAAATCTTCCAGGGTTGCGATGTATTCCTCTACCAGTGGGAACACGACTGGAGCATCGCCATCATGCGTATCGTGCTGGTCATCACAGGCGGACTTATGGTTCACCTGGGGCGCAAGGGAGTCCTTGAGCCCCTGTTGATGATCCCGATGGGTCTCGGCATCAGCACGGTGAACTCCGCGATGATGTTCTTCGACCCGATCAACATGGCCAAACAAACCCCTATTGATTCCACTAAAATCGGAACCCTGTTCCTGGATTCGATCGAATCCGGGCACGAAAACCTGCTGATCCTGTGCCAGATCGAATGGCTTCAGCCGATCTATACCTTCGCCTTCAGCAACGGCCTGATCGCCTGCCTGATGTACGTGGGGATCGGTTCGCTCATGGACGTGGGCTTCATCATGGCCCGCCCGTTCCAGAGCATGTTCATCGCGATCTGCGCGGAACTCGGAACCCTGCTGACCCTGCCGATCGCGATGCTGTTCAAAGGCATGAGCGTCGGCGACGCCGCGGCTCTCGCCCTGGTCGGCGGTGCGGACGGCCCGATGGTGCTGTTCGGCGCCCTGCAGATGGCTCCGGATTTGTTCGTCCCGATCACGGTGGTGGCCTATCTGTATCTGGCGCTGGCATACGGGGGTTTCCCGTACCTGATCCGGTTCATGGTGCCGAAGAAATTCCGCATGATCGAAATGCCGCCGGAAAAGAAAGTGTTCAAAGCCACTTCCGGACAGAAACTTATCTTCGCCGTCGTCATGTGCGTGGCGATCTCGTTCCTGTTCCCGGTTGCGTCTCCGCTGATGTTCTCTCTTTTCCTCGGCGTGGCGATTCGTGAATCTGGCCTGGAAAAATTCCGTTACCTCGTGAGCGAAATCGTCCTGTACGGTTCGACCCTGATGCTCGGGCTGCTGCTCGGGGTGCTCTGCGATGCCAAAACGATCATGGACCCGCGCGTTCTCCCGCTGCTGCTCCTTGGCGTCATGTCGCTCGGCCTCTCCGGCGTCGGCGGACTCTGCGGCGGATACATCATGTATTTCATCACCCGCGGCAAGTATAACCCGGTGATCGGTATCGCGGGGGTAAGCTGCCTGCCCAGCTGCGCCAAAGTGGCCCAGAAGGAAGTCAGCGACGCCAATCCCGGCGCGGTGGTAATGCAATATGCGCTCGGCGCCAGTATCAGCGGTATCATCACGACTGCGATTATCGCCGCCACCTACATCAGTTTGACCCAATAACTCCAAGAGGAAAGCATCATGGAACAAGCAATTCAAATCATGCTGATCGCTTTTCTGGTAACAGTAGTAGTCGGCAGTCTGTTCGCGGTTCTGATCTGGGCGCTGACCCTGCTCCTGAATCTGGGAAACAAGAACGATGAAGCGGCGGAAAGCAATCAGGAAAACGAAACAGCCCTGGCTGTTGCGGTAGCCCTGAAAGCCCGTTCGCAGCAGAATACCAAGAAAGGATGATGCGGCACCGTTTCACATCATTCGATTGAGCAACGGCGGTTAGCAACGCCCCCGGTGGGGCCGCTAACCGCCGTTCCCGCAAATAACGAAAGCATCCATCAATAACCGTTCGCCATCACCGCGGAGCACGTTCCGGTCAGACGTCCGCAGCAACCCCGGAGGAATCCTTCAAAATGACTGAATTAATCGCCAACCACATCGAAAGCTTCGCCCAATACGCCCATTTATGGGGATTTCTGCTGATTTTCTTTTTCATGACGGTCGAAAGTTCTTTCTTCATTCCGTTCCCCAGCGAAGTGGTGATGATTCCGGCCGGTTTCCTCGCGGTGCGCGGGGAATTGTTGACCGGGAATCCGTGGATCGACGCCACCATCGCGGTGGTTTCCGGAACCCTGGGATCGTTGTTCGGAGCGTACATCAACTATTTCATCGCGGTCACAATCGGGCGCACCGCCCTTTATAAATACGGCAAATACTTTTTCCTGCCGGAAAAAACGCTGGTGAGGGCCGAAAATTTCTTCCGGGAATACGGAGATATCGGTACGTTCGTCTGCCGCCTGCTGCCGGGAATCCGTCAGGTCATTTCCCTGCCGGCGGGGCTGGCAAAAATGAACTTTGCCCGTTTCAGCTTTTTCACCGCGCTCGGCGCCGGTATCTGGGTCACCATCCTGACCGCCATCGGCGCCTGGATCGGACACCTGACCAGCGACCTGACCTATGTGGAACTCGTTCACAACGGCGAAGTCATCATCCGGAAGAACTTCCTCTGGCTGGCGCTGGCGCTGACGGCCATCTGCGTGACCTATCTGCTGCTGCATAAGAAGATCATGAAAAGCAAACAGAAACCCACCGCAACCGCCGAATAAAACCCGCATTCAATTGTATCTGAGCCGGACCGTATTTCCGAATATGGTCCGGCTGTTTTTTTTGTTACCCGCCCGGGCATATTCTCAAGCATTGTTCCGGTTTCGATAACGGTGCGGCGACATGCCGTATACTTTGTTGAAGCAGGTACAGAAATAGCTGCTGTCGTAAAAACCGCACCGCAGGGCGGCTTCAGAAACCGGCAGAGAGGAATTGCGCAATAACTGCTCGGCATTGCGCAGGCGGATGTTGGTCAGGTAGGCACTGGGCGTGTAACCGATGATGCGGCAGAAACTGCGGTAAAAACTGCTCTCGCTTTTCGTGGGGGGGGGTGCGTTTACTTTTTCAATTGACACGTATCAACCGGCGCGTTTTTTTATTTGCCTTTTTTTAAATTACCTATTGACAAATACCGGAATATTGATTATAGTTATAGTTAATCACTAAGCATTAGCACTAAGGTCACATAAGCATGGACGTTGGAATATACCAGACCATCGCAGAGGAAATCGGAACCCGGATTGCATCCGGCGAGCTGCGCCCCGGCGATAAAATACCTTCGGCGCAGAGTCTGCGCAAGCAATACGGCATCAGCCACATTACCGCGGTGCGGGTTTATGGCGAACTGCGGGATCGGTCGCTGATCGAACAGCGCTCCGGCCGCGGCTATTTCGTCAGCAATGGCCGCAGGAAGAAAGAAGCGGCACGACATGGCATGATTGCCTCCTTTGTCCGTCCGCTGCGGGCGCATTCCGGCGATAATTATTTCAATGAAATCAACCTCGGCTTCCAGCGCGCCTGCCTTGAACGCTGCTTCAACTTGCTCTCCTGTCATACCGCCCGCCTGTTGAGCCCCCTGCCGGTCGGAGCCGTCGCGCAAAAGCAGTTGCAGGAAGCGATGCTGGAATTGGCCCCCAGAGTGGACGGCATGCTGCTTGACGAACGCATTAGCGATGACGTCATCAGTGAAGTATTGCGTCTTCCCGGCGTTCCCCCAATGGTACTGCTAAACCGTTATTCGCCGCTGGTGGACTGCGTACTGCCGCCCATTGAACAAAACATGATGGAACTGGCGCGGCTGGCGGAGCGTTTCGGGTATCGGAAATTTCTCTACCTCGAATCCGGCATTATGCAACTTTAACTATTAGCGATCTTACAACTGGAGCATCATATACAGTTTCAGCTTTTTCTGGTAACTCCAATCCAGCAGATCAATGGAAAGCAAGTGTTGGACCATTACCAATTGGAACATATGCCATAATTGAAAACTGGCGTAGTGCCTGGTGGGAATTATGGTATAATGATGGCACCTGGAATGATACAACCACGGGGCCTGGTGGAGTCACTCGTGGTCAATTCAGGTTACACGCCGGTACTCGATCAGCAGGATGTGTAACTATGACAAATGGAGCAACTGCAAATAGTATTATTGCCATGCTTCAAGCTACAGTAACTACATTATTACAAGAGCATAATGGTGGTCTGAAAAAGTTTTACGGAACTCTAAAGGTTGTCGAATGAAGTCTTATGTTAAATGTTTGATATCAATGATTTTAGGATTTTTCATAGGGGGATTGTTCATGATGATACTAGATCAATATTATCATTCAACCCCAATTGAAAGAATAAAAAAATCAGTCAATAATTCTGATATGGACTATGTCATTTATGATTATTTTATGAAAAATAAACATAAAATGTCAGACTCACAACAGAAAGATTTTTTTATCTCAACGCTTGATGCTTTTGAGCTGAATGAAGGTTTATTCTCTTCTTGGTTAACTATTATTGATGACAATATATCTCCCCAGGTTCTTAATGATATCATTAATGAACTAGAACAAAAAATGAAAAAATATCAAAAGAGTTATTATTCATTAATACTTGGTCATAATGATAATTATTATAACGTAATTAAAAAATTAGAAAACACTGATAAGGAAATATCAGAATTAAGCAGGAATTAATGTTGAGAGAAATGTAGAGAGATCGGAATGCGGATATTCTTTTTGTTGATTGGGATCATCTTGATACTTGCAGGAACTGGGGAGTTGCGGGCGCAGGATCGGCGGAAGGCTCGAGAGCAGGCGCGTCAGGAGAAGAAGCAGCGGGAGGAGGAGAAAAAGAAGCGAAATGACTCCCGGACTTCAAATTCCGATAAAAATAAAGTTGTTCGGAAGAAGCATGTCATCATCAAGGATGGAGATGCGCGGCGTCCGGAGGGGAAGATCAATTGTCTGGAAAAGGAGTTCACTCTCCAGACCGGGATTGAGACGGAGCCGGAGGTCAAGTTGACTTGTCTGGTGCCGGTGGACGGTTCCGGCAAACCGACCGCCGGGGCGCATGATGTAGTGTTTTATTCGCCTTATGCCGGGGCGCGCAAGGCGCTGGAGAAGCGGGTCGAATTGCGGCGCTACTCGCGGGCACTCGGCATGACGATTTTCACCATCGAAATCATCACCGATACCAAGTATCTCGGTAATCCGGAGAAATATTATTGTTATGAGGTTTCCGGCTGGCACGAGGTGGCGATAGCCGCCTGGAAAAAAGTATTGGAGGAGTTTCAGCTGGAGAAGCGCAAGTTGTTGATCATGGGCGACTCGGTCGGCGGAAGTTATGCGCAGCAGATCGCGGCGCGTTACCCGGACGAAATCGAGGCCGTGACCTTTACCGGGGGGCGGTTGTACGGAAATATCCGGAAGAACAATGTCAACTGGCTGGCCATGAGCATCTGGAAATGTCCCGGTATGCAGGATACTCAGGACCTGATACAGCAATACCGAGAACTCGGCGTCAATGTGTTACAGACGGAGGCACCGCCACTGATGCCGAGCAGTCCGGCACAGCATTTATTTCATCATACTCCGAGTCGGATTACGTTTGAAATCATGGAAGATTATCTGGCGGGTATCCGTGACTTGCGAACAAAGAACGGAGGTACGGTGCCGCCGGTTTCCGAATGGCCAGCCAGGGAGACAATTTTCGAGCAGGAGTATGTGTTTCCGTCCAAGGCCGTCGCTGCAAGCTGGAAAAAGCTGCCGCATGCGATGCGGCGCGAGGTGGCGCTGCGCGACCGACAGCCGATCGTGTTGGAACCTGCCGTGGTTACCGACGGTACTCCGGTTGTTATTTACGCCCATGATGCGGAGATCATGAATACGATCCTTGAGGATAATTTCTGTTTTCTCGCTCAGCAGGGCTTTATCTGCGTCGGGTTCAATCCCGGAGCGAGTACGGCGGATTATCAATTTCTGGTCCGTTACATCCGGTTTCATTTCCCGAAGCGCAAGGTTTATGCAATCGGCGCATACAACAGCGGCGAGCGGATGGCGGCCGGGTTGCTGTCGGCATTTTTCAAAGTTGAACGCATCACACTGCTGAACACCGATATCGACAGTTTGATTTCGGCTTTGACGATTGGGCGAATTCAGAACAGTTTGAGAATTCCGATCGAAATCCTGCAGGATATACCGCTGGAAGATGTCCCGAAGAACCGCTATAACATCGAAGCCAGGACCTTTAACCGCAACCGGGAGTTCGGGGGTGCGTGGTTTAATGCGCTGGCGGAGGGATTGACCGAATGAGCATGCCCGGAAAAATCCTGGCGGTATGGCTGGCCGGAATCGCCTTGCTGAACGCTCAATCACTGATGGTCAAAACCCCGGCGCCGAATAACCGCAAGGTGGAATTCCGTTACCGTCTGCCGAAGAATTATGACGCAGATTCCCGGATCATGGTATTGTTTGGCGGACGCAACTGGCAGGCCAAAGATACGCTGGCACGATACAAGTTTGACGGTTTGGCCGATAAGCACAAATTGATTCTGCTCTCTCCGACTTTTTGCGACGACGATTACTGGGAGCCTGAACAGTGGTCGGGCAAAGCATTGTTCGAGGCCGTGGTGCAACTGGAAAAACAGTATAAGCTCAAACCGCAGAAATTATTTTATTACGGTTATTCCGCGGGCGGACAGTGTGCGGCGTTATTTTATGCATACGCGCCGGAACGGGTGGCGGCATGGGCCCTGCATGCGTCCGGGGTGTACTTTGACGCACGGAATTGGAAGAAAACCCTGGTACCGGTTCAGATCAGCTGTGGTATGGAAGATGAAGAACGCTATACAATTTCGCGGGATTTCATTTTCAACTTCCGGGAATCCGGTGGCTCGGTGATATGGCGTCCGTATCCGGATAAAGATCACATATTGACCCCGGAAGCGCTGCAGCTGGCCCGGCAGTTTTTCGAAGATCAGATTTTGAAACGCGGCATTGAATTTATCGGCGAGGACGATACCGGCCTGATATATTCGCCAGCTGAAGCTCAAAAGATTATGGTGGAGTACCGGAATCCCCTGACTTCGGCGGCGTTGCGGGATTTGTGGAGAGTCGAAAGATGATGGAATTCACCTATGACGGCATGGTGCGCTATGGGTTCGGTTTTTACAATCCGAATCATGCGGCGGCATTGATTTGCGCGCTGATGCCATTTCTATGGGCCGGATGGCAGCGCTGGAAGCATCCAGCCGTCAGAATCGGACTTGGAACCGGCATGGTCCTATTGCTGATCGCATTGGCAATGACTTATTCGCGGAGCGGTTTTCTGATATTGCTGGCCGAAGTGGGCGTATTTCTTCTTTTGACCAAATTGAAGAACTGGAAACTGGCACTGGGAATCGTCGCCGGAGGCGTGTTGATTTTTGCCTTGGGCGGAGTGATGGCGCGTTTCGTACTTGATCGTTCCGTCACGAACCGGCTCGACATCTGTCTGGCCGGATTGCAGCTTTTCGCCGCCAACCCGCGGGGAACGGGATTGGGCAATTCAGGCGCAGTGGCCTCGGCATTCCTGCTGCCCGAGGGGATTGTCTGCCGGACGTTGGTCAACAGTCATTTGACATTGCTAGCGGAGTTTGGAATTATCATCGGTTTTGTCTGGTGCGGCAGCATCATCTATGCATTGCTGAACGGAACGGAAAAACCCGCGGCATATACGGCTTTCACCGGAATCCTGCTGGCCGCAGGGATAGCCAGCGTATTCGACTGGGATGTGCTTTTCGACTTTCACGAATTCGGGATGCTGCCGGTTTTGAATTATATTTTATCCTGGGGATTGTTCCTGTATTTCATCGGGCTGCTGGTTTATCTGAGTTGGGGGACGGTTAAACGAAAAAAGCTGCTCATTGCCGGAGGGGGAACCTTGTTTTTGCTGCTGGTTGCACTGAGTTTTTCCCTATGGCCGGGCTCAAAGCCCCCGAAAGTCATTGGCCGTGAATTCGTCCTGTTTGATGCAGGGTCCCCGCAGGTATTGGTTTTATATGACAGCAATCATGATTTGCGTTCCGCCCGGAAATTGCTGAACCGGTATGCTCCCGGTGCCGCTGTGGTCATGCCACTGAATTCCTGGCAATTCAAAACCAATATCCCGGATCTTAAAACAGCCAAAGTATTTCTGATCGGCGAATGCGGCGACTTCGCCAGTCATTTTCCCGAGGCCGAGATCCTGCTGTATCATCCATCCGAGTATCAGGAACTGACCGGAAACGTTCGTGAAATTTTCATCCCCGCGTTCGATCCACACTATAACGAAATAAAGCGCTCCGCCGAAGCCAAAAATATTCAAATCCATGAGATATGATTGATCATGAATGACTTAATACCTGATAGTGAACTGGAAATCCTGAAAATGCTATGGGAAAAAGCCCCGCAGTCGCTGCCGGAGATTATGGCAAATTTACAACAACCCTGTACCTGGAAGGCGACAACGATACAAACCCTGCTGACGCGGTTAATCAAAAGAGGCGCCGTGCAACAGGAAGGCCGGAAACGTCTTTATCAATATTCTCCCCTGATCTCACAAGACGAATACCGCCTGATAGCATGTAATCACCTATTGGACAAAATTTTTGCAGGCAATACCTATGACCTGATACGCTTCTCCATTGAAAACAAGATTATTTCCCCATCTGACTTCGAAACATTCAAGCAACATTTAAAACCGGGAGAATATAGGATAAGTTGAGTTTTTCATTTCTCAGGAAAATTACGAGAAAATCTTACCAACACAATTTGATTTTCTCTAAATTTAGTTATATTGTTCCTTATTTTCCCTTATATTCCGTTATTTTCCCATAAAACGGTCCCAAAACACGTTTGGAAAATATAAGCAAATAAATTCAAAATTTTGAGCTTAGCGGTATAGTGATGATCGCGATCACAACGAGCAATTCAATGAGCGTAAAATTCTTTCGTTTCATAGTACTCCTGTCCTGTAAACAGATGATTTATTCAAAGGCGAACCAATAGGTCTTGCCGACTTCCACTTCAACGGTACGGCTCGCTTCCCGGCCGGTGAAAAGATCGATGATTTTCGTCTTTCCCGGCGGCAGGGCGATTTCGTATTTCTCCGGCTTGATGCCGTGCAGCGATATAAAATTGCCGTTCATAAAAATACTCTGTCCGGGCTTGCCGCAGACAAACGCGCCGCCGTTCACCGCGATACGGTGAATCATCCGGTTCGTCAGCGAATAAGGCGCGGCGCAGTAAACGGAAGTCCATTGCGGAAACTTTTTCACCGCCATGCTGGTTTTGCCGTTTTCCCGGTAGGTCCCCAGCGTTTTCGCTTCCGGGTCGTTCACCCAGAACTCCTGGGCGAAACTGACGAACGACGACATGCCCTTGATCTGGAACATGGCATGATAAAGCTCCGCTATGCCCTGAAACGGCTGAACGTCCCTGGTCCACTCATCCGCGGCGGTCAGTACCGGCGTCAGGCGGACGGCCTTGTCCGAGGTATCGACGCCGATTCCGGTCAGGCGGCGGATGTTGCCGGCGGACTTGCCGTTTTCATCGAGATAGCCCGCACCAAACACCCAGACCAGCGTTTTGCCGTCTTTTTTCAACAGCCGGTCGATCTCCGCCTGCTGCGTCCGGGTCACCAGCAGATTGTGCATGAAAATATAGACTTTATAATGCTGCAACTGTTCGTTGGCCAGTACTTCCTCCAGATAATAAGTGTCGTAAGGCACGCCGCTGAGTTCGAACATGAACGTCTGGGCCGGCAGGGAAGTGGTTTCCTTGCTCATGATACCGTCTTTCTGGTAGTAATGGTTGGACATGGACTTGACCAGGCAGACGTCCGGGCGGAAGCCGGAAACAGGCATGGCGGTCAGCCGGTTGCCCGCTTCAAGGGTGGCCTTGATTTCATTCATGATCTCCGGTGCGTCGAAGTAGCGGTTCATGGAATAATACCACCGGCTGTAATTTTTCGCCAACGACACGCCGGACATTTTCCGGTCCGTCGAGGTCCACGCCGCCGGAGTCCGGGCGGTGCCCAGCCACATATCGTACACTTCATTGGAAGCGCCGCCGGTCCAGGTACGGGTGTCCATCTCAAAGTTCCACATCTTGTTGTGAAGCGCGTAGGACTCCGGCGGGTTCGCCCCGATCGGATAACCCGGGCGGCGGAACGGATACCAGGACGCATCCCCGAATAAATCAAGGTCGGGCATCTGAACCGCTTCCGCGCATTCATATGCCGTCGGCATGCCGTAACAGGAGACGGTGACATCCTTGCCGGCTGCCTTTTTGACCGCGGCTGCAAACAGATTTTTCAAATACCAACTGGTGTAGTTCTGGAAACGCCGGTAATCGACCGTGGCGCCGGGCGTCCGGATCAGCGGGGATTCTTTGACCGGGTCCTTCGGGATGCCGATTTCCGGGAAACTCCGGTACGAGGTTTTCCAGGCTTTATTCAGGGTGGAAATATCGCCATATTCCTTTTCCAGCCATTGGCGGAAATCCCGCTTGCTGTTTTCGCTGAAATCCCCCTCGCGGTACTGAAACTGCCCGTCATGCCCGCCGCTGATGTGAAACCCGGCCACGGCCCGGCCCAGCGGAGAAGCCATCAACATGGCGGTCACATCGGAAATCGCCCGGATCGTATCCTGCCGGTATTTTTCGGACGAATACGACGGATACCACCATTTGAACCATCCGGTCTGGTGGGGGCGCAGCTTCACCTGGCTGAGATCGTTGGAAAATCCTTCCAGATTCCCCCAGACGCCGTAACCGCGCAATCCTTCCGCATTGAGCCAGCATTCGTCCGGGTTTTCCTCGCCCCAGTTATTATAAGGCGCGTAGACTGAATATTCCACGATCAGGTTCGCCTCCGGCCGGAAGCGCAGGGCGTCCATCAGGATTCCTTCCAGCTTGTCGAAATCATACTTGCCGGGCCCCAGCACCACGCCCAGCGTATTCTTGGAAACGCTGAATCCCGCCACGCAGAATTGCAGCGGCACCCCGGAATCGACGAATTCATTGTAACGGCGCAAATGGTGATTGTCCAGATAGGGTTCGACCTTGTACATGACCGGCTGGGTTTTCCGGGAATTCAGGATGAATTCGTTGTTTTTAATGACGGCGGAGGCCGGTTCGCGCTTTTTCAGTACTTCGTATACGTCTTCTTTGGAATAGATGTAGTTGACCCGTTTTTCGCCCGGCGTGCCGTCCAGTGAAAAATCGGTTTCTTCGAATTCCAGATCATCGATCCAGGCCGTCGCGGGATTCCCGTAAAGAACTACGTTCAGGTAGATTTCCTCATCTTTGGACGATTGAAAATGCACCACCCGCTTGTGCCATTCGCCCGGGTTGCCGTTTACCAGAAAAGACTGCGACGGATAACCGGCGCTGCGGTCGATCGAATCGTAATAAAGGCGGTCTGCCTTGTCGCCGTTGATGCGCAGCAGCAGCAGCGTGGAGAACTCCGAATCCTCGGCATGAAACCACGCCCGGAACGTATACCGTTTCCCGGCTTCGACCTTGACCGGGCGTTCGCTCCGCAACTGGAGATAACCCACGCCGTTCTTTTTGATCATCCGGTAGGAGTACTTCCCGGTGCGGGCAAGATCGGCGACCCGTTCCAGCGAGCCTTCCGCGCCGTCCTGTACCAGCGCCCGCCAGCCGCCGGGTTCTTCAAACGTGGGGTTGACCGTCAGGTTTTTTCCGGAAACCACGCAGGCCGCCGCCATCAATAAGCCCAAAAAAACGCTTTTCACTTATTCACCATAATTATCTTGATTTTATTTGTTTTGAACTATCTCAGACGCCAATGGCTTTTGTACAGCGGATGGCTTGCATCCGTTCCCGGATTGTCGAGTTTTACGCTAATCGTATCGGCATGACCGTCCACATAGGCGATATTCGCCTGGCCGCTGTAGGGATTGGCGGTGACCGAGTCATGCCGCAGATGAACCCGCGAATGGTTGCCCAAAAAATAGAAGCCCAAAGGTGATGCGGCAGTCTTGTCATAAATCGAATCGGCAAACATGATGATGGCGCTGGGATTTTTAATCCGCGACGGGTTACCGCCGAACCCTTCCTCCGCCGTCGTATTCACCGTGCTCGACAGGTAGTTGTTGTAGCCGATATGGGGATAAAAATAGGAGTTGCTGGTGATGCCCGCCGCATAAGCCGCATCGCACTCCGTCGCCTTGCGGTTTCCGTTCAGGTAGAACTTGACCGTATATTCGATCCATGACTGGCTCCCGGTAGTAGCCGAGGAACCGGTATTCGCCAGGCCGTTCATAATGGAAAACGATTGAAAGTCGTCCAGATAAAGCCCCATGCACATGGTCATCTGCTTCTGATTGCTTTTGCACTTCATGGTCTGGGCTTTGTTGCGCGCCTGCTGGAGCGCGGGCAACAGCATCGCCGCCAGGATCGCGATGATCGCGATCACAACGAGCAATTCAATGAGCGTAAAATTTTTCCATCTCATATGTCATCTCCTTCACTATTGACACTGAATTTTGCAGAAACTATATTTTTCCTGTCTTATATTATATAAGAACGAGTGGAATTTTGCAATAACCCGTGATATACTGAAATGATAAAACAATATACTGAAGTGACATTATGAAAAAAAATCTCCATCAATACGAACGACTGCCGGAGTTTCACCTCACCACGCCCGGCATTCCTCTGCATCCGCCGATCATCGCGGAAAGCATCCAGATGTTTTTCCGCAACTACCGGCAGTTGAACAAGGGAAATGTATTTTTTCACGAACGCTACCTGCTCCTGGTCTGGCTCCGGGGCAGCGGCAGGATCAAAATCAACGACGAATTCGTCGATATCCGCCAGCATGAAATCCTGATCGTGCCGCCGTTCAGCTACCATTCTTTTCCCGGCGGCACCACCAACTACGAAATCGCAATGGCCAGCTTTACCCTGAACGCCAAAAATCCGGCGCTGGAACAAGCCAGCGGCCGCCCCCTGCGCCCCTGGCCCGGATTCCGGAAAACATTCAACGAATGCGTCGATCTTTTCCTGAAATGGTATGACAACGTCCCGGGCGCGGACATCGAATGCTGCTTCCGCCTATCCTCCCTGTTGAACAAGTTGACGCTCCGCTACGGCGGGTACACGATCAAGCAGCATACGTTCATCGATCATGAACAGGAACTGTTGAAAGCCGTGTTGAACATTATCCACCACCATCAGGACCGCCACCAGGGCATCAAGGAAATCGCGGACGAATTGAGTGTGTCATCCAGCAAACTGCGAACCGTTTTCCGGCGGCACATGAACGGGCAGAGCCTTGGGCGCTACATCAAAGTCAAGCACATGCACAAGGTGCAACTGCTTTTAAGGTCGTCGGGGCTGACGCTGGCCGAAATCGCCCAGCGCACCGGCTACCAGTCGGAATCCAGCCTGATCCGGGCCTACAAACGGGAAACCGGCGAAACGCCGATCGCGAACCGGAAAAAACTCCAGAAATAAAGCCGGACCGATCGGCCCGGCTGTGTCTCGGCACGCGATGACTTCAGCTGGTGTAGTTGTCGAAATATCCCTGCACCAGAACGATGGGCGTGCCTTTATCCCCCGAACCGCTGGTCAGGTCGCAAAGCGAACCGATCAAATCGGTCAATTGCCGGGGCGTGGTGCCCTGCGAAGCCATCTGTCCGACCAGATCGCTGTTTTTCTGCCGGATTTTTTCGGCGATGGCGTTTGACAACGCCTTGCCGCTGAGATTTCTGAAATCGTTATCGGCCAGATACTTGAGTTTCAGTTCATTGGGAGTCCCTTCCAGTCCCGGCGTATACGCGGGCGAAACCACCGGGTCGGCCAGTTCCCAGATTTTCCCCTGCGGGTCCCGGAACGCGCCGTCGCCGTAAATCATGACTTCGACCGTTTTTCCGGTACGCTCGAGCATCAACGCCTGCACCTTTTCGACCAGCGCGAAACAGTCGCGCGGGAAAAGTTTCACACTGTCCTCGGTGGATTTGTTGGAACCGAGCAATCCATAGGTTTCATTGCACCCGCAGCCGTTGACGGACTGCGCCAGAATATCTTCCAGCCCGTACACTTTTTCGGCGCCGGCGTTTTTCAGAATGCGCCGGGTCCGGCAACGGGTATGGATGTCGCAGACCAGCACATTCTTCGTAAACCCGAGAATCACCGTCGGGTTGTTGGCAAAAACGATTTCGGCCTCCGCTCCGGCTTCCCGGATGATATCGCTATAATAGCTGACGTAGTCGATGCCGGTAAACTCATGGCGGCATTCGCCGAACGCTTTCCGGTATTGATCCAGCGTCAAAACATCGCTGTACGGATTGATCCCGGCGTTGTCGAGCTGGTCCAGCGACACCAGTTGATTGCCGACTTCGTCGCCGGGGTAGCTCAGCATCAGGACGATTTTCTTCGCCCCCATGGCGATTCCCTTCAGGCAGACCGCAAAGCGGTTGCGCGATAAAATCGGAAAAACCACTCCGACGGTCCCGCCGCCGAATTTCGTCCGCACGTCCTCGGCAATGGCGCTGACCGGGGCATAATTGCCCTGAGCCCTCGCCACGATCGATTCGGTCATGCCGATCACGTCCCTGTCTTTTATTTCAAACCCTTCGCATCCGGCGGCTGCCAGAACGCTGTCCACGACAATATCAGCCAGATTATCCCTTTCCCGAATGATCGGGCAACGGACTCCACGGGCGGTAGTTCCAACTTTTCTTTCCATTTTTACGCCTTTCTTCCAAATAAACGGCTTAACACATTTTTGCCTATTACTATAGGCCGTTTCAACGGCGATTACAAGTTTGTAATCATGAATTTGCCCGATCAAAGATATTCCCCCCTGCCGGAGTACTGAAAATACGGACTTTTTTATGAAAATGCTTTATTATTCCAATAAACAATGCTATATTAGGCACGATATTATAAAAAGATCGGAATAATTTTCAACCGGGTCCCGGTCCTGATCGGAGTTACCGTCCATAAATCAATATGAAAAGTTGTAGCAAATGCCGCGGCAATTATGCCAAACACGCGATTTACAGAACGGATCTCCGGGAAATTCCATATTCCAGCGATTCGTATCTGAGGAGCGGCTTGGAGTCAAATTTCGGCATCTGCGACGTTCGGATTGATTATTTCGACTCGATCCTGATCGTCACGTTCAACCCTGCCGTCATCTCTCCCGACCAGGTGGCTACGGCGCTCCGCACACCCGGATTCAAGCTCCGGGAGACACTGATCCATAAGTTCTACCGCTTTATCTTCTGCCATATAAACGTGTTGCGGCTGGCGGTTTCCGGCATCCTGGTGGTCGCCAGCTGGGCCATGAACTTCAGCTTCGAAGGGCGGTACAATGTCCGCATTTTCGGCGATCGTTCCGACCTCATTCTGCCGATCAGTTACATCCTGATCAACATGCTGGTGATTGCGCTGGCCATGTGGCCGCGTTTTTCCAAGGCCGGACGGGCGATCCGCAAGGGACGTTACTGTGTGGAAGTCTTTACCCTTCTCGCCGTGGGGGGCGCGGTCCTCGGCGGTTATTGGCTGGAAGCGGCCACGTTCTCGCTGGTGGCGGTATTTGTGGACGCGTTCGACGAAATCATCACCGCGCAAACCTGGCAGGAATACCTGAACGGCACCATCGCCAACGCCAAAAACGCCTATATTGTGGAAGGCAACTCCACCCGCAAAATTCCGATCAGCAGGTTGAAAGTCGGCCAGCTTCTGTCGGTCCGCCACGGCATGCTGATCCCGGTGGACGGGCGGGTGGTCAACGGCAGCGGGCACATTGACGAATCGGCCTTGATCGGCGAAAATTCCTTTTTCAAAAAAGGCGTCGGCGACAAAGTCTACGCCGGCACGCTGCTGGAAAGCGGTTCCATGATCATCGAAGCCCTCAAAATCGGGCACGACACCACCGTAGCCGGGATTTCCAAACTGATCAGCCACGCCCAGCAAAAAAAAGAATCGGAAATCAAAAAAACCGTCGATTCCTGCGCCGCCTGGCTCACCTGCTTCACCATGGCTTATTCCAGCATCACCTTCATCATCCGCTACATACTGGTGGGGGAACCGCTGTACGACGTACTGACGCTCTGTTTGAGCATTATTTTCGTTTCCTGTCCGTGCGCGTTGCTGTTGAGTACGCCGTTGGCGATCCATGTAGGGGTGGAGCTGGCGGCGAAATTCGGCATCATCTTCCGCAACGGACAGGTCATGGAGGACTTCGCCAAAACCAAAACCATTCTGGTGGACAAGACCGGTACTCTGACCCACGCGCGCTCGGTCGTTTATGAGATGAAACTGTTCAGCACCATATCCGAAAAGGAAATTCTGGAAAAATCAATGGCGATCGAAGGCAACTCCTACCACCCTCTGGCGCTGGCGATCTGCGGTTACGCGGCGGACAAAGGGGGGCAGGCCGTCCCGGCCGAACATTATCACGACCTGGCGGGGGGGGCCTCGGCCTGCATCGACAATCATATCTACTACATCGGCTCGGAACGCCTGTTCAAGAATATGGACTACCAATTCCCTGCGGTCATTAACGAATGGCTGAAATCAGCGGAAGCCAAGGGTTACGCCGCGGTCCTGTTGTCCGACGAGCATCACTTCCTGGCCGGTTATGCCTTTGTGGACAAAATCCGCGACGAATCGTTTGACGTGATCAAAAGGCTCCGCGCGCAGGGCATGGAAAAAATCATCATGGTGACCGGCGACAATTACGCCTGCGCCAAACGGATTTCCGAGCAACTGGAACTGGATGATTTTCAATCCGAATGTTTCCCCGAATCCAAATTGAGCCGTCTGTTGGCGATCAAGGCGGAGGAAAACGTGGCGATGATCGGCGACGGCATCAACGACGCCCCCGCCATGGCGGCAGCCACCGTCGGCATCGTCATGGTCAACACCGGCACCGACGCCGCCATCGCGGCCGCCGACATCGTGCTCAGCGGCGACACGCTGGACGATCTGGTGCTGGCCTATGACCTGAGCCGGAAAGTGTACCGCACCATCAAGTTCAACATCACGCTGTCGATCGCGCTGGTGGCGCTGATGCTGTCACTGGTCAGCAGCAGGAACCTCAGCTTGACCCAGAGCACATTCCTGTACGTGGGGTCGTCGCTGCTGATCCTGTTGAGCTCCTATTCGAGTCTGGTGTTCACGTTCCCGTGGGTCAAGCGCCTCGGGCGGCGCATCAAAATCAGGAAAGCCTGACCGCTTCCCCCTCCCCTTACGGCAGAAAGGTTCAGGAAACGGTGCGGAGAAACGCCACCACTTCATCATCCGACATCGGGCGCGGGTTCTGTTTCATGCTGCCGCTGCGGCAGTTCTTCAGGATAAAATCATCGTGGGATTCATTCAGGCCGTAGCTGCGGAAATTTTCCGGCACGCCGAGTTTGCGGCACAATTCTTCGACCGCACCAACAAAATCTTCCACGCCGCACGACTTGCCAAGTTCGGCGTACAATTCCCCACAAACCGGCTGATTCCAACGGAGCACTTTCGGCAACAGGATCGCACAGCACAGCCCGTGAGGCAGATGGAGTAGCGCCCCGATGGGATGCCCCAGTCCATGCGCCGCCCCCAGTCCGCTGGCGGTGAAGGCGATGGCGCCGAGCATACTGCCCTCCGCCGTACCGGAACGCGCCTCGGCATTGCCGCGGTCCGCGCAGAATACCGGCAAATTGCGGTACAGCAGCCGGGCGGCATACAGGGCATAGCGCCGGGTCGGCTCGGTGGCGCCCAGCGAAATGTACGATTCCACCGCCTGAGTGAACGCATCAAGGCCGCTGTAAACCGCGACCGCTTCGGAGCATCCGGCCAGCAGGTCGGGATCGATAATCGCCACATCGGCCATCATAGTGTCGTGACGAAGGGATTTCTTGATTTGCGTGGCGGGATCGGTCAGGACGGCGTTCGGGGAGATTTCCGCTCCGGTTCCGGCCGTGGTCGGAAGCGCGGCGAAAAACAGCCCCTTCGCCGTAATCACCGTCGAACCGTTGAAGTAATCCTCCACGCCGCCGGAGGCCGGGATCAAGGCGGCGGCGGTCTTCGCACTGTCGATCACGCTGCCGCCGCCGATGGCGACGACGGCATGAACGCCGTTCCGGCGCCCGGCATCGATCAGCCGCTGAACGTCCGGCAGGGGCGGTTCCGGCTGAATATCATGGCACACCACCAGTTCCCGGCCATCCAGAATTTCACGGACCCGCGCCAGCAGCCCGCCGGTCACGACATGATTGCCGACGACCAGGAGAATCCGGTGGAGAAACGGGGGGATTTCACGGTTCAGTTCTTCAAGCGTACCGGCGCCGAACATCGTCCGGGCCGGGGATTTCAACGGATGTTCCATGACACAGGTCCTTTTTCAGGGATGGATGATATTCAACTCGGGATCGCTTTCCGATAATTTGAAAAGAAGATTTTTCGCAGCCTGGATTTCGGCGTTTTTGCGGTTCGGGGCCTCGCCTTCGGCGTTGAATTCGCGAATCGAAACCACCACCTGATAACGGGGTTGATGATCCGGCCCCGCCACCGAAACCACGCTGTAACCGGGCGCACAGCCCCATTTCCGCTGGGTATATTCCTGAAGCATCCCTTTCGGGTTGCCGTACTGCAATACATTCTTAGGCTCGGGAAACAGTTCTTCATAAAATTTCAACAGCCAGTCCCGGACCGTCGAAAAATCACTGTCCAGATAAACCGCGCCGATCAATGCCTCCATCAAGTCGCTCAACGTGGATTCGCGGTCGGCGCCGCCCGACTCGATTTCGCCATGTCCGAGCAGGATGAAGTTGCCAAGCTCAAGGTGGCGGGCAATGCGGGCCAGAGCGGGCATACAGGCCATGGCGGAACGCATTTTAGTAAGCGCCCCCTCATGAGCGCCGGCGAAACGTTTGAACAGCCAGTCGGCCAGAATCATGCCGAGGATCGAATCACCCAGGAACTCGAGGCGCTGGTTGTCGTATTTCAATTCGCTTTCGACCGCGTAAGAGCGGTGGGTAAGCGCCTCGCGCAATAAAGCGCGATTCTTGAATTCATATCCGATACGATATTTCAGTTTCTCGATATCTTCCGCCATGCTCCGCCTACACCGTTTTGTGAATGTTCCAATTTTCCGTGGCGTATTTGCCGGCGGCCAGCGCTCCGGCGGCGGCCATGAATTCCCCGTCCGGACGGTATTCCTCGAATTCAATCGCGAAACTCTGCCGGAAAGCCCCGACCAGAGCGTCCGCCAGAAGCCTTCCGTCGTTGCCGGAGGCGTCCAGGTCAATGCTGCCCTGATGAAGAATCCCTTCCCGGGTCCGCCGCTGGGCGGCTCCCGCGAACTTCCGTCCGTCGCCCATCACATCATAACGGGTCGGCGTGGTAAAACACTGCATGAACGCCCGGTCCACATGCTTGGGGATTTCAGCCTGGGCAAGGTCGGTGTTGACGCCGAAATGCCTCAGCGCCGCCTGAACGGCGTCATGAAACACCCGGTAACTCTCCGTCCGGTCCAACCCGCAGATTGCGTGCCCTGCCGGAACCACCACCGTATAGGTCAGGTCGTGGTCATGAAACACCACACCCCCTCCGGTCGGCCGCCGGACCACGGTATACCCCTGCGCCGGAGCCGCCTCATAAGCCTGTACGAAACCGATGGACACCGCGGGGCGGTCCCATCCGTAAATCCGCAGGAGCGGCGCGCCGATGTCGCCGCTGCGGTTCAGCAGCAGTTCATCGACTGCCATGTTCAGGGAAGGGTCGCGGGAATCGTCGCGCCAGAGTTTCCAGCAGGAATCAGCCATTGGCGTATTTCCTCCGGTAGCGCTCCATATGAATGCGGATCATTTTCATCAGACTGGCTTCATTCAATTCGTAAGCGCTGAGTTTTTCGTATTCCGAAATGATGAAATCGACCAATTGTTTCTTTTCAATTTCCAGCTTCAGGGCTTCAGCCGTCTGCAACAGCGACGCGATAAAACGGGAAAGGTCTTTCGTACGCTCTTTCGTTTTCAGCCGCCGTGAAAAATGCACGGTGCTGTCAAGGTCAAGCAGCCCCACTTCCAGTTGGCCGTTCGCGCCGCGGCGGCAGTAGATGTTGGCGATTTTCAGGTCGCCATGCAACAAACCGTTGTCATGAAGATGGTTCAGCGCCGATATCACCTGATCGCAGTATTCCGCGAACAGTTGACGGTCCTTCAATAACTGCGGGACCAGTTTTTCCGGCGCGATCAAGTTTTCCAGAAACTCCGTCATCACGTATGACGTATCCAGAAAAATCCCCCATTTGCGCCGGACGGCGGCGGCAATGATTTTGGGCGTGTGAATCCCGGCTTCGCGCAAGCGGTCCGAAATAATCTTGACCCGCCACGGGCGGGGCCTGCGGAAAATATAGCGCAGCGAGTAAATAAAGCCTTTGTTGTTATAACGTTTCAGGAAAAAGGTCCCGGAATCCGGGACCTCGATCCTGGCGGCTTTGACGCTGCGCCCGTCTTTCAGGATTACGGCGCCGTCGGCAAAAAAACGGTCGATGGAGTCCAGAAGCGCACGCACCTCCGGATGCTCGGCACTGACCAGCGCCCTGATGTTTCCACTACGGAAACAGAGGTAGCCGTCATCGGAAAGATGCGGCACGATGCGCCTTGCCTGAAACGATGTCATAACCGGTAATTTTTCAGAGGTTTTCGACGACAAGGGTTCCGACTTCAGAAGTGGAATAGCCCATTTTGCCGGCAGCCATGGATTTCAGCTTGTTGCCGGTGATGAACGCAACGCTCGCTTCAATCGCCTTGGCCGCTTCGCATTCGCCGAGGTAATCCAGCATCATGCCGCCCGCCAGAACCGCCGCCAGAGGGTTGATCACGCCCATGCCGGTGTATTTGGGAGCGGAGCCGCCGATCGGTTCGAACATGCTCACGCCGGTCGGGTTGATGTTTCCGCCCGCCGCCACGCCCATGCCGCCCTGCGTCATGGCGCCGAGGTCGGTGATGATGTCGCCGAACATGTTTTCGGTGACGATCACGTCGAACCATTCCGGGTTCTTCACCATCCACATGGTGGTGGCGTCGACGTGGGCATAGTCCATCTTGACATCGGGATATTCCCTGCCGACTTCATGGAACACGCGTTCCCAGAGGTCGAACACAAAAGTAAGCACGTTGGTCTTGCCGCACAGGGTGAGCTGGGCGGTCTTGCCTTCGGCGATATCTTTTTCGTTCAGGCCGCGCCACGGATTGGCCTTGGTGTGGCGTTTGCGGGCCAGCTCAAAGCTGAAACGGAGGCAACGCTCGACCTGATTGCGGGTATAGACCATCGACTGGACAGCGGTTTCATCCGCGGTTCCCTTCATGGTGAAACCGCCAATACCGGTATAGAGGCCGCCGACGTTTTCACGCACGACGACATAGTCGATATCTTCCGGCTTCTTGTTGGCCAGCGGGGTTTCCACGCCGGGGAACAGTTTGACCGGACGCAGGTTGATGTACTGGTCGAGTTCGAAGCGCAATTTGAGCAGGATTCCTTTTTCCAGGATGCCCGGCTTGACTTTCGGATGGCCGATGGCGCCCAGGAGGACCGCGTCGAATTTCCGGAGCTGGTCGGCGGCATCTTCGGGCAGGATTTCGCCGGTGCTCAAATAGTGTTCGCCGCCCCAGTTGAAATCGGTGGTGGTGAATTCGAAACCGAACTTCTTGCCGGCCGCAGCCAGAACCTTCAACGCTTCCGCAACGACTTCAGGACCAGTCCCGTCGCCGCCGATTACTGCAATCTTGTAATTCTTCATGGTACTTCTCGCTCAATTTAAATGGTTTATGTTACAGAATACCTGATAATATACCACAGTTCGAGCTTTTTTCAACCTGCGGATGCGATATTTTGGCGTCAAGAATGACGGCGGCAAACGATCCGTTTCAACGCTTCCGGGCGCGGCGGAGCGCCTCGGCCAGATCGGATTCCTCTTTCGACGCCGGAGGCGGAGGAGCCGCCCGTTCCGGTACCGGCGAATCCGGCACAACGGCAGGAACCGAACGAATTTCTTTCCGCCTGGGGACAACCGGGGGCTTCCCCCCATCGACCGCGGACCGGACGCGGCGTTTGCGATCGCGCCAACCGGCAAAGAGTCCAAGCCGCCGCTCCGCCACTTCCAGCAGCAGCAGGATCAGGGCCAGCACGACCAAGGGAGCCGTCAGGTCGATCAGGCGGCGTTGGACGGGAAGTTCTTTCCACATTTCCTCCGGGACAAAACGCTCGCGCCCGCCGGTCATCCGAAAGAGCGTATCGGGCGAAGACGCCTCCGGTCCCCCTCTTTCCTGCGGCAGATATTCCGGCGAACACGGCAGCACCGCCGGTGACAGCGGAAGCGGGCGCCCGCCCTCCCATGAGACCGTCGGCAGGCAGACGGCGTCGCTTTCCAACGCAATGGCGGCCTCCATGCGGTCCGGCGCAATCCATTCAAAAGCCACCCGATGTTCCTGAATCGCCCCGCCGGGCCTGGACAAGACGGCATTCAGGACGGGACGGTCCCGCCACGGGTCTTTTTCGCGGGCGGGGTCCAGCGATATTTCGACTTTCAACAGCCCTTTTTCCAACCGTTGCGTCAATAGAAAATCGCGGCTGTCCTCCGACGCCAGCACCCAGTTGGCCATCGCCGCCAGCAACGTCCCGGCATCGGGGTCGGAGGCGAACCGGCCGGTATATTCGCCGTCGGCCTCGGCGGTCAGGGCGGCGGCACGGCCAAGCCCGGCCTGCCCGATGGCGGCGAGCGGGGCATTGTTTTCGTCGCGGCTGACCAGAACGACTTCACATCCGTCTTTCGGAAAACAGAGGTTGTAACCGTCGAACCCGGTGGATTTGCCGAGGAGCGACGCATTCAGAGAACGGACTGCGGCGGTGTAATCCGCGACCGTCGGCGCTTCGATAAACGTCTGCCGGGCGACCGTAAACGTGTCCTGCGCGAAAATCCGGGGCAGTTCCTCCGCACGATCGGAGAAATAACAGAGGCCGTTGCCGCGCTGCGCGATATCTTTCAGAAATTCGGCGTCGGAATCATATTCCTGCCCCAATCCCACGACGCTGACGGTGATCCCGAGCCGGGACGTGCGTTCCAGCAGTTGAACATAACTGCCGGGTTCCTCGGCGTCGGCGGCATCGGCGAACAACAGCAGGTGCCGGATCGCGGCTTTGGATTTCAACAGTTCCTCGGTCGCCTTGAGCAAGGCGGTATAGGTAAAAATGCCCCCGCCCATCGATTCGATCGACAAAATGCGCTGTTCCGCATCGGTCAGCTCGGAAACGGACGTCAGCGGAATCACGCTGTGCGCCTGACTGTCCACGGCGATAACGCCGAATTCATCCAGCGGCGTCATCAGACGGTAAACCTCGGCGGTAGCCAGATTCGCCATATCCATTTTGGTCATTTGCCCGACCGGCGCCGACATGCTGCCGGAACGGTCCAGCGCAACCATCAGCGCCAGTGAATGTTTCCGCATTTCCTGACGCTGTTCCAGTGAAACCGGCAGGAGCTCCGCAACCGGCGAACGATAGTATCCGCCGAGGGCAAACGAGCTCCGTCCGCCGGTCATCATCATGCCCAGCGCGCCGGATTTCACCATCGCGGCCGTCAGTTCCATTCCCGGCAGAGACAGCGGCGAGGCGGGGACATTTTCCAGAATCACCCCGGCATAGCCCGCCAGAACGGCCGGGGTCAGTTCTCCGGCGGACGGCGGACGCGCCACCACGTCGAACCCCGCCCCGCGCAAAATCCGCCCCAGATTGCCCGAAGGCGACTGCGTCAGCAACAACAGCGGCTTGCGCCCGGTGATATGCACCAGATGCCGGGCGCGGTTATTCTCCGGCACTTCATCCGCTTCGGCATCCTGCCCGCTCACCTCGATGGCATAGTCGATCACCCCCGGCGTATCGCCGCGGTCCCGCCAGGTCACGAAATTCACCCCGCGCCGCAAGTCAACCGCCACGGTCCGCCAGGCGCCGCCGCCGCGCCGAATCCGGCAGAACGCCTTTTGCGCGGACGGCGCGACAATGCGGCAGCCGATGGTATACATTTCGCCGGGAGCGGCGGTCTGCGGCGCTTCAACGGCGGCGATGCCGAGGTCGTGAACGGTCAGCCGCCGCAACCAGTGATAATCCACCGGGACGCGCCGCGCCGCCGCCGAAGCCAGCACCCGGGCCGGTTCCGCCCCGGTCCAGCGTCCGTCGGAAATCACCACCACGCGCCCGGAACGGTTCACCGCCAGTTGCCGCAGGACGGCTTCCAGAGCGGGAGCGAGATTCGAAGCGTCGGGATTGCGGAGCATGCCGCGCAATCCGTCGAAGCCGGGGGCTTCCGGCAGTTTTTCGATGACAGGATCGCCGCCGAAGCTGATGACGCCAAGCCGGGAATCCGGTGGGCGCGAGGCTTCCAGACGGCGGATGTATTCTTCGGCCTGCCGTCGCGAATCCTCCGGCATGGAACGGCTGCGGTCCACCAGCACCATCACGATTCCGGCGCGGTCCGGCAGGCGTATCCGGGGCCCGGCCAGCGCCAGCACCAGCACCGCAAACAAGACGGCGCGCAGAACATTCAGCGCCGGATTGCCGAACGGACGGTAAAAGCACCACACACCCAACGGTAAAAGCAGCAAAAAAGCCGCCGGATAAAGAAAGATCATGCGCCCCTCCCCGCCCGGCCGAGCCTGTATTGATGAAACACCAGCACCGCCAGCGCCGCCAGCAGCAAAGCGGACGACAGGCGGCGGCGCGGAAATTCAGCGGCATCCGGCAGAGCCGTCGCCTGCCGGTAAAACGGCTCCGCGCCGCGCAGATTCGATTCGGCGGCGTCCAGCGCCGAAACCGCCACCGTCCATCGTCCGTCGATGTCATAAATTCCGGGCGCATCCGCCACAAACCAGGCATGGCGCCCGACCGGTTCAAGCCGTTCCTGCGTGCCGTCCGGTTTTCGAAGCGCGAGAAACAGCGGGGCGGGATCGGGCAGCCGCACTTTGACGGTTTCGCCCGAACGGTAGTTGGCGTATTCAGGGCCGGGGCGCGCCCGCCTCAATTCATCGGCCAAATTCCAAAAGAAAACCGGCCAGAACGGACGCTGCGCCAAATTCGAATATGCCGGATTCAAGTTCAAATGAATGTCCCGGAAACCGTCCGGCCGCTGAATCTCGCTCAACAGCGCCATACGGCCGCATTGAATCAGGATATCGCCGGGCAACCCGGCATCCGGTTGCGCCGCCCAGCGCAAATCCTGCAACGGCAACCCCCGGATCAGCGCGCGCCCGGAAAGACCGGAAATCAGCCCCGCCGCCAGCACCGCGCCGGGGCTCTCCGCGCCGTGCCAGAGCAACCGGTGGTATTTACCGGCGTTTTTGCCGGGGATATCGAACAACAGCTCGGGTTCTCCGGCGGCGGTGAAGTCGGGATTTCCCTGCAGGGCATCCGTCAACACCCGCCGGGCGCTCTCCGCCAGGGAAGCCCCGATCCGGTACGCCAGCGGCGCCCGGATATCCGACGCCAGCACGGCGCGGTTGTCAAACGGCAGCGGGTCGTTTTCGGCTTCGAGGCGGACTTCGACCGCCGATTTTTCCGCGGCAATCGGAAGCCGCAGGACGATCTTGCGCCGTTCGTCCGGTGCCAGCGTGAACCATTCGCCCGCGCCGCCGGGCGTCAGGACCACCCGCACGTTTTGACGCAGGACGGAGAAGTTGGCGGCTTCGATCAACAGCCGTCCTTCCTGGCGGCGGACGTTCACCAAAGCGGTGTTGGGCTGTGGCGACCCCGCCGAGAACCATGATGTGTCATCCGTCAACGGAAAATCCGGCGCATGATCGGTAATGATCAGGATTTCGGCGTGCGCGGACAGGCTCCGCGCCAGCGCCACGGCTTCGGGCAGGTTCGCCGTCAGGCTGTTTCCCACGCCCCATTCAGGGACAATGCCGGATTCGCGTCCGTCGGACACCAGCCGGGGGACGGCTCCCGACGCAATCCGGATGATACGCCGCCCCGGGAAGCGTTTCAGTTGCTCCGCGAGGTGTTTTTCGCCCTGCGACCGAGGCGAAACTCCGCCGGGCGAAGCCGCCTGCATGGAATAAGAAGCGTCCATAATCACCGCCAGCGGCGGATAGGCTTCCCCGATCATGACGAAAGGCAGCGCCGCCGCCAGCGTCAGCAAGGCGACCGTCAGGGCTTCCAGATAAAAACTCAACGGCAATGTCTGCAACGTGAAACGGGAACCGCTGCGCGGCGACGCTTCCGGCTTGTCCCACAGGAACAACGCGGTCGTCTCCCTTCGGCGCGAACGCCGGTACCACAGATAAAGCGCCAGCAGAACCAGCAGCCCCGCCGCGCCAAAAAACAGTCCCGGTTGTTCAAATCCGATCCGCATCACTTCAATACTCCGCAACGAAAAAAGTCCTGCAAATTCCAGTCCGCCAGAAAATCCCCGGCATTCAACCGGATCAGCCCCGCCCCGAATTCATCCGCCGCCCGAGCCCACATTTCCCGGTGCCGCGCCAACCGTTCCCGGTAGCGCCGAATCATGGTTTCGTCCAGCATCAGTTCACGTTCCTCGCCGGTTTCAGGGTCGCAGAACGAATAGTTGCCGTTTCCCTCCGGCTCAAGTTCGGAACGGTCCAGCAGTTCGACCAGCACCACGCGCATGGCGCCGTCGGAAAGCCGCCGCAGAAACCCCTCCGGGTCCGACGGCCAGAGCAAGTCCGTCACGGCAATCCGAAGCCCGCGGTTCTGAAAAAGCCCCGGCGAAGCCGCCAGCACACCGTCCGGGTTGGACGGTGAATCGAATCCGGTTTCCAGCCATTCGCCGGGGCGGGCGGGATTCTGCTCCCGCACCAGTTTTTCCCCGGCATGCCACAGCGCCAGCGAAAACCCGGCATTGACCGCCGCGCAACTCAACAGCGCCGCGATTCCGAAACCCGCCGCCGCCTTGTGCCCCTCCCCCGTTCCCATCGATGCCGAATGATCCAGCACGATATCGCACCGCGGATCGACTTCTTCGCTGTACAGCTTGACCATCAGTTGTTCGCTCCGGGCAAAGACGCCCCAGTCCAGCCGCCGCAGGTCGTCCCCGGCCTGGTATTCGCGGTATTCGGCAAATTCCAACGCGTTGCCGGTGCGGCGCCCGAGGCGGCGGCCGTCGATCCCGGCCGAAACCGTCGGCGTGGCGAGTTCGAGCTCCGCGCCGCGGGTCAATGCTTCATCCAGGACGCGCCGGAAACGTTCGTTCATGCCGGCCCTCCCGATTTCCGGGATCGGGCCCGGAGCGCCGGGACCATCAACAGCAGCAGCACCCCCGCGCCAAGCCAGCCGACACGTCCACAAGCGCTCAGAGCCTCGTTCAAATCCACCTCGAACAAAGCACTCAACAGAAAACCGACAATCATCACCACGGAGAAAACAATCGACAGTGCGGCATATATTTTGGTTTCGTCTCCGCCCCACAGTCTGCGGATGCCTTTCAAACGCCATCCCGTGACCAGAAATGCCAGTTCGCCGCTGAACAGTGCAATAACAATCACTCCGGTCCACGGCTCATAAGGCGTCCCTTTTAAAATCCAGTAACCCAGGGCCGCCGCACCCCACGCCCACAGCCAGTTCCACCAGAATATCTTCCGGGAACGCCCCTGCTTCACCATGCGCCTCCGCACGCCGGAGTTCAACTGTTCCTCCAGAGAACTGACCGCGCCGAATACCGCGACCATCGCCGGCGTGAGCACCAGCAGGTTTCCGGACGGGTACAAATGCGCCATCCACCAGGAAACCGCCAGCAAAATCATCTGTCCGACCTGAAACCACCATTCGCGGCCGCCATAAAACCATGCCATCAGATAGAGCGTCAGCGGAACAAAGACCAGAAAACTGCTCCCGTTCAACGGACAAAGGTCCTCGGACCGGGTGAACAGGAGGAACAGCATAATCCAGCAGAACAGAATTTCGAGCCGGATTTTCCCGGCTGCCGCCAGCAACATGAAATTCAGCGACAACAGATAGATATATAAAACACGATAAAGCAGAGCCACAGAGTCTTCCGGTTGCGTGAAAATGTGACAAAGCAGCGAGCCCGCTAAAATCAGAATGAAACATGCAAATACAAGCGCATGGCTGCCGACCAGTCCTTTCAGCAGATGCTCCGGCCGCAAAGGCGAATAATCCAGAAAATGCATCATCGGCGCCTCTTGCCGGACAAGCCGCTTCCGGGAAAATGTTTTCGTCACGCAGACAATCGTACAGCCGCCGGCCGCCAACAGCAATATCGTTATTTTATCCAGGCTCTCCCAGGTATCCGTATTCCGGGAAATCGCAATCAATGCCTGAAACAGAACACAAACGCCTCCCAGCAACCACAGATACCTGTTATGCCGCAACTGACGGAAACATAAAAGAACCCAACTGTTCCAGCCGTCTTTCGCATTCGTGTTCGCTTTCACATTCGCCTCCGGCAATACAGGCTGGCGTTTTTTCACGGCCTTCGCCTGCCCGGCCATGGCTCCCGGGCGGGCATCGGCATGAAACGCGGCAAAGCATTTGCAAAGCGGACGCCACAACAACAGCAATCCCAATACCGCCAAGCCGCCACTCAGCAAAGGAACAAGAAAAGAAGCGTATTCCGAAAACGCCACCAACGACCGTAGATTTCTTACGAAATAAATCGGTTCTCTTGACTGAACCAGTATAGAAAAGCTCACATAACCGATTCCCTGAATAATCAGCCACCATTGCCAGTTTTTCAATTTCCCGGTCCACAGGCGCAACAGGATCGTCAGTTGGGAGGTTGCGATAAAATACAAAACGATCCCAAACCCGATCAGCCAGACCATCTCCAGATCCTGCCCGGACAACCAGAATCGTTCCACGCAGAACAGCACGACCGCCAAAACCAGCAATATCAGCCAGGACAGGAGAATCCCGCCGCCCCAACCGCTGGAGAACAGGAAGTAAAGCCTCCGTCCAACAAAATTCCGAGGACAGTTGCGGGTCACCCGCCATCCGGCGTAATCACGCTCGAACGCCGCCAGTATCGCGCATCCGGCACAGGCGACCGCCAGCCACGCCATCGTCGCCCAGAACATCATTTCCGGCAACCACCCCGCGGTATGGACGCTGTGCTGGATTCCCCATCCAACCAGCGGGCCGGCTAACGGCAGCAGCAACAGGTAAACCCGCACCGGAAGCATCCGGTTGGCCGCCGGATGATTCAATGCCGCCACGCAAATCGCAAAAATAAGGCCCAGCAAAATCAAAACCAGCAGCAAAAACAACAGGATGCCTTTCCCATGACCTCCTCTGTTGGCGAACAGCATAAGCCCGGCGATAACAAGATAACTCCAACCCAGATGAAGCATCGCCGCCGCGTAAATCCAGGTAATCCAGTTTTTACCGGACGCGCCGAACAACAACCCGAGCTGTGCCGCCAGCATGATCCCGGGAAACATCAGCCCGGCGGCAAGCAGCATGTCGCCCATCTCCAGCCCGCGCAGGAAATACGCCGTCACCATGAACGGCAGGCACAGCGCGTACAGATAGCAGGCCATGACCAGCGCGCCGAGCATTTTGCCCCATACAATCCGGGACGGGCTGAGCGGCGTAATCCGTGTAAAATCCAGTTCGGAATCCGCCCGTTCCGCGGCCAATCGCCGCTGTCCCATAAAACCGCAGATCAATACTCCGCAGCCGACCATGCCGACGCAGATCAAGACATACATCAACTCGGAATTGAATTTCTCCGCCTCCTGTTCGTGCCTTGAAACGGTGACACGCGCCAACAGCAATGCCAGCAACTGCCCGCCCAGCAGGCACCAGGTCAGGACATGCACCACCCGGCTGTGGAAATACTGCCGGATTTCCTTGACCAGTACCGGGCTTAACCAATCGCTCCAGTCGCGTTTCGCCATCACTGAACCCCTCCGGTGGTGATCTTCATGAACAACTCCTCAAGCCCGATCCGGCGGCGATGGAACCCGCTGACGATGAAGCCGTCGTTCAGGAGCAGCACCATCAGGCGGTTGATTTCCTGTTCGTCGCCGTCGATCAGGGTTTCGAGCCGCCCGCTTTCGTCAAGGCGCACCTCGCGGACCGTCGGCTGTTCCAGCAGACGCCCCCGCATGTTTTCCGGCGGGCCGCCGCATTCGATGATCACGCAGACCAGTTCCCGCTCCATCGGGACTTCCGCCACCGCTCCGGCGGGCGCTTTGCGGTTGATCAGGAGTTCGTTGAGCTTGCCGGCGGAAAGCAGTTTCCCCTGTTCGATGATCACCGCGCCGTTGCAGGTATCCTGCAATTCGGAAAGGATGTGACTGCTCAACAGGATGGCTTTGCCCTGTTGAGAGAGAATTCGCAGCAGGGAACGGAGTTCGAGGCGGGCGCGCGGGTCAAGCCCGGCGGCCGGTTCATCCATCACCAGCACCGGCGGATTGTGGACCAGCGCCCGTGCCAGGCTCACCCGCTGCTTCATCCCCTTGGAAAGCGCGGCGAGGTACTTGTGCCGGATCGAGCCAAGCCCGGTGAATTCCTCGACTTCCGCCAGGATGCGGGTCCGTTTCTCCCCTTTCAGGCCGAAGGTCCGGGCGAAAAAATCAAGATATTCCCAGACCTGAATGTCCCGGAATTCCGGCAATGAATCCGGCATGTAACCGATCAGGCGGCGTACCGCTTCCGGGTCGTTCACCACCGAAACGCCGTCGTAAAAAACATCCCCGGAATCCGGCAGGTCCAACGTGCTCATGATCCGGATCGTCGTGGTCTTGCCCGCCCCGTTCGGGCCGATAAAGCCGAAAATATCCCCGGAGCCGAAGCTGAACGAAATATCATCGACCGCCCGGGTGGAACCGAATGTTTTTACCAGATTCTGAATTCTAATTTCCATTGCTTGCTTCTCCGTTCATCTCGTATCTGCCGATAATATATTGTTCTACGTTGAATTCCTCGGGGATCAAACCGGGAGTGAAAAAAAGCGGGGCTTCCGCCTGCGCCATGTAATACCCCGGCGCTAAAGTCGTCGAATACACGTTCACACTGTTATCTGAATGATAAGTCCAAGACGTCAGAGCGTCGGCATTCCGGAATTTCGATATTTTTCCGCTGAATGGGATCAATACAGAAGCCCCCGCCGCAATCGGTTCCGCCGCCTGAAAAATCCGTCCGCCAGGACCGACAATCGACAGAGATTTCAACGCTCCGCCGAGGCCATTGACTACCCGTAGCTGTCCGTTCTCCAAGCCGCGGACTTGAAGCCGTTCATGACGATCTTCCACCCGGTTGACCGTATACCCCGCCGTCATTCTCGGCCGGACCAGACCGGATGAAAAACGCTGGCCCGAGTCCAGATTCAACCGGTAAGAGCCGCAATTTTCGCTAAACGCCACGCAATCGTCTATTGGAAACACAACGTTTCCACGCGGCACCGGGGCATAAATCGCGCCCCACACCTTGGTTACCGCCCGGTGTTCCGCCTGGTCCAGCAAAGTAATGGCCACTGTCCGCCCGCGCGAATGCCACCCTTCATTAAAGGTGATGAAGACGATTACCAGAATACAGAAAACCAGGCTTATGAGCGGCGTCGTCACCAGAATCCACGGTTCTTTCCGCTTGCGCTTCAAAATCCAGAAACTGACTGGTCCGATCAAGATCGAAAACACCAGCATGACGCCAAAAATCAACCGGTACGGTACCGATGCCGTATTTGGAAGCAGATCGACAGAATTTTCAGGTCCTCCGAGGGATATGTTGAGTTTATTGTTACGCATAAACTGCGCCCCCGGTCCAGTATCCGGAATCGATTGATCCTCAATCTGGTTTACTGGAGTTCCCTGATGTGCAAGGATGAACTTCTCCACCGTTTCCCGATGTTCGGCGGCTATCGGCCGGCAATAAACGATTCGTCCCCAGTCAACCGTTTTCTCATGCAACCCGGTTTCGGCGCCGGGAACATCTTCCGGCCATGCCGTATCCGGCAATACGCAATACATCAGGATACCGCCAAGCCGCACCCATTGCATGATCGCCTCGGCCGTTTCCGGCGTCAGGCGGTCTTCAGGCGTCAGATAAATCCGCCCCAGTCCGATATAATCGCGCAAATGCCGTCCCCATTGCAAGGTCGTGATGGTGGTAGGGTTCACGCTCTCCATCAATTTAAGCACCCGGTATTCTTTGTAAGGAATCGAAGGTGAAACCAATATTCGATAATAATCATATCCAGCCTTCAGAGCCAACGAGTGTTTTACCTCCCGCCCGTTGATGAAAACCCTCAGCCGGAGCACATTTAAGTGATAGAACCAGGCCGGAAAAAACAATGAAGACTGGACGACCGTGCCGGGCGGCACCAGCACTTTCCGTTCCACGACTTGCTCAAACCCACGCAGCCCCCATCCCTGCGCGATCAATTCCAGATTAATTCCAACCGGTGCCGTACTTTTGTTGTGTATCCGAAAATCATAAATATGATAGAACCCTGAATCCTGCTTCTGGTGCATGGCAGGAAGCACCTCGATCGACACCGGCCCGAAATCCTCTCCATACGCCAGAAATCCGGCGGCGAACGCCGCCAGCAGGACGAGGCGCTTGATTCCTGAAATCATGCTTTCGCCTCCGCTTTGTCCAGAACGATATCGCCGGGCCATTCGATTCCGGCGGGGTCGATCTGTTTCAACAGCAGGTCGATCAGGTCGTAACTGGTGACTTTTTCCAGCCGGGCCTGATAGTTGAGGATCAGCCGGTGATTCAGCACCGCCGGAGCCACCAGGCGTACATCCTCAAACCCGACCGTCGGCCGTCCCGCCAGCAACGCCGCCGCGCGCGCCGATTCCGCCAGCGCAATCGCGGCCCGCGGCGACGCGCCGAATGCCGTATAACGCTTGATCTCGGGAAGCGCGGACGGATCGCCGGGATGCCCGGCGGCAACCAGGCGCGCCATGTAGGAGGCGACCGGACGGCTCAGGTAAATCCGTTCCATCGCGGCAAAGAGCCCATTCAGTTCTTCGCGGCTGAGGCGCCATTCGGAAACAGGCGGTTCTCCCCGGCGGCGGGTGGTGATGATCTCGGTCAGAACCTCCGAGTTCACGCCGCTGACGGTGATTTTAAAAAGGAAGCGGTCCAACTGCGCCTCCGGGATCGGATAGGTCCCCTCGAGTTCGATCGGGTTCTGCGAAGCCAGCACGAAAAACGGATCGGGCAATGGACGGGTTTCGCCCAACAGCGTGACCGCGCGTTCCTGCATGGCTTCCAGCATGGCGGACTGGGTTTTGGGCGAAGCGCGGTTGATTTCGTCGGCCAGCAGGATATTGGAAAAAATCGCGCCGGGCTGAAAACTCATCCGCCGGGTTCCATCCTCCTCCATCTGCAAAATGTTGCAGCCGAGAATATCGCTGGGCAGCAGGTCCGGCGTGAACTGAATCCGTTTGAAATCGAGCGACAGCAACTGCCCGAGCGCCTTGACCAGCGCGGTTTTGCCGACGCCGGGAAGCCCTTCGAGCAGAATATGTCCGCGGCTCAAAATACCGATCAACAGCAGCCGGTGCACATCATGGTGTCCCAGCAAAATGCGGTCGAGTTCTTCAAGAATCCGGTTGGCCTGCCGCTGGACGGGCTGCAGCTCTCCGGGAGATATCAGCGAGGACTGGTTCATCGGTCAGCTCCTATTTGGCTTGAGGTTGAGTTCTGGTTTTGAAATATTGTTCGACCGCGGCCCGGTGCTCGGGGCGGATCGTGCTTTGGCGTTGCTCCACGATGGCGTCGCCGCCCTGCAGGTTGCCCGCGACAGCCGGGCGGACCTCCTCGTTTTCACCGGGCGGCGCGGTAAAAGAAACCAGTAATACGCTCTGGTCCGCCTCTCCGGTGTGGTCAAGCCGGACGGGACGGCGTTCGCCGCCGTCGTCCTGCGTCTGCCCGGTGAAATGGAGATCGGCGTCCGCGCGCCCCCGGGCAATCCCCTGCCCCGTTCCAGAACCGGGAAAAGGGCATACGCCGCCGCAAAGACCGCCGCGCTCCCGCGCCTGTTGTTCCAGCCATTCCTTCAAGGCGGCTTCGTTTACGGCGCGACGACCCAGCCCGGAACGGTTTCCAGCCAACTGTTTCTTGATCAATCCCGCGTCACAAAGTTTCCGGAGAGCATCGCCTCCGGCTTGCGACATCTGCTTCATGGCCTCGGCCAGTTTGTTCATAGCTTCGGGGGTCAGGTTGTTCGGGTCCATTCCGGCGGCGGCCATTTGCTTCAGCAGATCGGCCATGGCGGGGTCGGCGGCGGCCAGTTTTTTCAGGATCTCCCCGAATTCCTTTGATAATTCCTTGAAATCCGCCCCGGCGGAAAACTCCGCCAGCGTCCGGGCGGCAGTTTCCAGCGTCCCCAGCGCTTCCACGGATTCCTCCAATCGGGTCCCTGCCTCCGCTCCGGCGGAATCGATCCGGCGGGTGAGTTTGTCCAACAGTTCGTAAGTACGCCCTGCCCGTTCGGCATCGTTGTCATCCCGGAGTTCCGCCAATGCGTTTTTCAGTTCGGCGGCTTCTCCGGCGGGAATCAGGACTTCATCCTCCAGCACTTCGAGCTTTTCCTGAAGCGCCTCCAGTTCTTCCGTGACCTGCAACGCGCCGGACGGCAGACTGTCAAACCGCTGGACCGGGCACCATACCGTCCCGCCCAGAAAAACCAGCGCGGCCAGCCACGCCGGCAATCCATACTTCAACCGTCCATGAATGTCCGGCAGCGCCAGCGGACGGATGCGGGCGTTCCACGAGCCGAGCTCCCGCTCCAGCCCTGTACTGAGCAAACCACCGGACGACCCGGAGGCGCTTTCCAGATAGACCAGCAATTTCCGGCGATCCGGCAACAGCCGCCAAACCCGGTATGCCGCCGCGCCGCAGGCCGCGACCGCCGCCACTCCGGCCAGCACCAGCGATTCCGTCAATGTCCAGCCGGGCAACAGGAAGCGCCCGCCCAGGATCAACAGCCCGACGATGAAGAACGCCGCGCTGCAAAACGGCCAGAACCGATTCCGGAACAAAATCCGCGCCAGGCGGCGGCGCATGATGCCGACCGCGACTTCCGGCGGATATCCCGCCCCGGCGGCGCCCTGTCCGGCGCCGTCTCCCTGTTTTCCAAAATTCCTGCAGATTTTTTCCGTCATTCTGCATCCCCCGTTGATAAGGCCGCGCCAGTACAATACCATCACTTACCGGCATTGTCAATCCCCTCTCCGCCCACCGGCACCGATTACTGTTTTTTCCCAATCGGCTGTTCGCTTTTTTCCCGGGCCGGATAAAATTGTTGCTCAATGCACCCGAAATACTCTTTCCCGTCCAGTTCATCCGTCAACGGAACGGCCTTGAATTCACCGTCGCCCCCCTGAAAAATGACTTCGCCGTTCATCGCACCCCAACTGATATACGCATTCTCCTGATTCGGATACGGAGCCATATACTTTTTCCCTTCGCTCGAAAAAACGAACCATACTTCCCGCTTCGCCGGATCAACGATATAATCGCTGTCCTTGTCCTGCATGAACAGCCTGCCGTCGCGAAGCCTGTAGAGATTGAAATACGTACGCCCGCCGGTGTTCAACCGCAATTTCCGATATTCGGCCTTGTCGCCGCCGCCGAAACGCAGCCGGTAATCGTATTCCGCCAGAAACGGATGGATGGACGCCTGTTCGAACGCCAGCGGCGCCTTGTCATCCTCCAATACCTGAATCGACTGCCATGCGCCGCGGTAATCCTGCGGTGAGTGGGCAAACCGGATCATGGTAGACGTCGCGATAAAAATCACGGTCCCCCCCGCCAGCGCGCTGAACAGCAGCACGAACGGTATCCATGACCGCTTGCCCTCCGCCTGGTATTTCCGCCAACTCCACCGGGCCACGCCCCAGATCAACAGGATGCCAATCCCCATGCCGAACACGGCAAATCCGATGCGCCAGAAAGGGCTTATATGCAACGGTACCGCAAAAAAACGCCCCAGCACCATGATCGTTTCATAAATCATGAACGGAATAAAAATCATAGTCAGGCATCCGAACGGCACCGTTTTCAACGCGGTCATGAAACTTCCGGTCATCCGCCGCGTCTGCGGAATATACCACAGCAGGACGGGGGTTACCGCCAGAACAATAAGAACGATCACTTTATCAAGCATCTTCCATTTCCTTTCGGGCAAATTCGGATTGCCCTGTTTTTTTGAACCATTCCAGCATCCGGTTGTTGCTGAAATCCAGGTTGTGGGTAATTGTCTCGAGCGCATAAAGCGTCGGGTCGAAAAACGGGGCATAACGCCCGGACAGCGTGGACAGCCCGCTGGACAGCCAGGCCGCGGGAAGCACCGGCCAGACCGGCAGGCAGACTTCGCGAATCGGCTTGCCCGGCAGGTACTCCGCGGCAAGTTCCCGGTAAAAACGGCTGACGGTGGTGAACTCACTGTCCAGCACCGTCACCCCCTGCCCTCCCGCTTCCGGCAGGGTCATGGCGGCGAAAAGAGTCCGGCAGACGTTTTCCACATGGGCAAGCGGCCAGCGGTTCAGCCCGCGCCATTTGCCGAAGTGAAACACCCACGGCGAACTTTTCAGGTACGCCACCGCGCGCGGCGTAATGGTGGTGTCGCCGTTCCCCCGGACCACGCACGGGCGGACGCAGGAGAAACGTTCGGGCGGCAGGTTTCCCGCCAGCCAGATTTCCGATTGGATCTTGTACTTCGGATACGGATTGCGGGGCGAACGGTCGAACGCCAGTTCGTCTTCCGTTTCGCCGTGGAAATCACGCAGCCCGTAAACGTCGGAGGTGGAGAGATAGACGAAGCGCCCGACGCCGTGCTTCATGCTCAATGAAGCCAGATGCTTCACCGCGTCGAAGTTGGCCGCGCGGAACAACGCATCCCGCCCGACATCGCTCGCCCGCGCGGCGGCATGAATCACGCAGTCATACCGCTTCGCCTCAAACAACCGGTCCAACGAGGTGAAATCCGTCAGCTCCGCCCGCACCGCTTCCGCGCCCGACGCCCTGAAACGCTCCGCCACCCGCTCACGCACCATTCCCGTCACCCGGCAGCCCTGTTTCATAAAATATTCAACCGCGTTGGAGCCGATATATCCGCCCGCCCCGGTAATCAAGACTTGTTTCATGCCATTAATAGTTCCTTTCCGTATCCAGATAATATAATTTCTTCTGCTGTTCCCCTACCGCAGACAGGCGAAACGTCTTGCCGTCGGATTCGTATGCCAGCGGTTTGCCGGTGAACGGACATACCGGAACTTCATCCAGGTATCCGGGGACCAGTTGCTCAAGCGTTTCCGGGTAAACCCCTTTTTCCGAACGGTAAAGTTTCAAAGCCAGCCCCGCCGTCCCCATGTTCCGGCAAAGCCACGATTTGATCGCAACCTGCCGCAGCATCTGTTCCGGTTCATTTTCCTCATCGGACCGTTCAAACACCGGATTCTGCGCTACCTGCGCGCGTTTTCCCTCCAGCGCCAGTGTGGAAGTAGCCGCGTCAACGGCCTTGGCAATCATACCGGGAGCCGCCAGGATCGAACCATACCCCCTGGCTCCCTGCCAGTCTTTGAAATGCAAATAGGAATCCAGCCAATACAGAAACAATCCCAATTCCGTCACTCCCTGTACGTTCCGTGCCTTCATCCGGTTCAGCGCCTCACGATAAGCCGAAGCGTATTGCACACCGTCCGGCCCCAGCCGGACCATATTCGAATACCAGATGGTCTGAATGGAAATCCGCACCAATTCTTCAATATCCGTTTGCGGATTGTTCAAAAGTGCATCATTCATCACGGCGATTTTCCTCAGTTCCGGCAGGATTTTATCCTCCTGCCCGGTTTCGAGAAACAGCGCCGCCCGCCCCGCGCAAACACGGGCATAGTTCCGATTAGAATTCAAAAGCGAAAAAACCGCGACAGAAGGCCTCCAATGGTTCTTCAACACATTCTCATACGTGCTCAACAGCGCCTCGGCCTCAGGTGCGGCAAACGTCTTCAATGCATACTCGCGCTTATCCGATGGAATTTTTTTATTTTCCGGAGCCTCTTTGTTCCAGAGATACACGCTGCCAACCGGCAATTCCAGATTCCGGAAGAACGTTTGAACCCTGTTTAATTCCGCTTGAGCCTCAGACGGCAACTCCGCTATTTCCGGATACGGCTGAATCCCCAGCTTTTCCAGTTTTGCCCGGACATGGCAGCCATACGGATAAATCACCGCCAGCGCCGCCAGCCAGCAACCGGCAAAAATCCCGACTGCCAGCCCCCCCTGCCACAACAGCACTTTCCAGCCTTTCCGCCGCCCCCGGAATGAATACAACGTCCACGAAACCAACATCAACAAGCTCAACCCGATAACAATCCAACCAGCTTCCGGCAAATAAATAATAGCACTTGAGTAGTCTTGCCACAACCAGCAAAACGCATTAGCTCCATGAAACGCCCAGGGTACGCAGAAATAAATAACCCCGCTAAAAAACAGCGTCCCGCCGAAAGCCATATAAATATTCTCGACCGTCTTCCGGCAATTGAATGCAATCACGAACAATACGAAGGCCAACAGAACCAATGCAATCGTCATCATCCAAGGATTCTGATTCGTATTCATACTGGGATAAATTATATCAGACAGAAACACAACCGAATCCGGCTGATACGGAAATGATTCCGGTAGAAATTTCTGCTGCAGCTCCAGGCCGGACTCCGGACTGAGCCACAACAGTCCCCCCAACACCAGGGCGCACAGCAGCAGCGTCACCATTCCGCTCCAAAAAACCACGAACGATTTTTTCCCCGCCGCCAGCCCCAGCCAAACCGCTAAACCGAACAGCAACCCCCAAAGTATAATCGCATACGTCATTCTCTCTCCTCCTTATTTTGTTCAGGCAAATTCAAAAGCCTCGGAGCACTTTTCAAGCGTTGCAAATAATTGAAAACATTCTCATCGGTTTCTTTCTCAAGGATTTCGGTAAATTTCTGGAGATTACTCCGATAGAAATTCGTCCCATACCCCAAACTCACTTGTTGAGCAACAAATAAAAATAACGCAAGATTCATCAGCACAATGGCAACGGAAAGAATGTATTTCCGGCTCCTCGGAATGCTCTTTGATTTTCTCCACACAAACAGCAAAGGGAAAAACGAGACGACCGTTAAATACACTGCCGTAACCGCGATTCCACCCAATAAATCAAGCATCATTCCCCCTCCTTTTCCACAGACTTCACTCTCTGCAGAAATTCTTCCGCGATTTCCGGAAAATTCTTCATCCCAGTGTCATTGTTCCAGTTTATCTCCAGCGCCTTCGCCAGTTCGGCGCGTTTACCCGCCCGGATCAACTTTTCGGCGCGTTCGCAGGCCTCCGCATTCATCACGCCCCCGCGCGTCCGCAGCCGTTCATTCGACAACGGCAAATACACACACAATCCAGCCATCAGCAGGCAAAACGCGATGACCCCATAAAGTTTCCAGCCGTTTTTATCCGGAAGGCGGCGTCCGACCCAGACAGCCGCGCATTCCACCGCTACAATGACAATCAATGGTTCCCATCCGCTCATGAAATCACCCCATATTGTTTACCAAGTTTTTCAATGACCTCCGCCGCATGGACAAGCTGTTCCGGGCGATGCGTAGCCATGACATTCAGCCGCAGGCGGCATTTCCGCGCATTGACCGCCGGAGTGGTGCCGATGTTGGTGAAAATGCCGTGTTCGAACAGCGCCATCTGAAGCCCCGATAATTTCGCTTCGTCCCCGACCAGCAGCGGAATAATCGCCGAACGGCTGTTCAGCGTATCGAAGCCGCGTTCCTCCAGCGCCGACTGGAAAAGACCGCGGTTACGGCGGAGATTCGCCAGGTGCTCCGGTTCTTCCGCCACAATACGGATGCTTTCCAGCACCGCCGCCACCGTCGTCGCCGGAATCGCGCTTGAGAAAAACGTGCTCCGCGCATAATACCGCAGATAGTCGATCTCCTGTTTCCGCCCCGCCGCAAACCCGCCGACGCTCCCCAGCGCCTTGCTGAACGTCCCGTAATGCAGGTCCACCCGGCCGCGGACCCCGAACACTTCCGCAGTACCGAGCCCGTCCCTGCCCACCGCCCAGAACCCGTGGGCGTCGTCTACCATCAGCATGGCGCCATAGCGTTCTTTCAGGCGCACCAGTTCGTCCACCGGGGCCAGGCTTCCCTCCATCGAAAAAACCCCGTCCGTCACGATCAGCCGCCCTTCCGCCGCGCAGTTTTTCAACTGCCGTTCCAGATGCGCCGGGCTCAAATGAAGGTATGTCGCCACCTCGGCGCCGGAAAGCCGCGCCCCGTCGAACAGCGACGCATGGTTCGAACTGTCGCAGAAAATCACATCGCCGGGGCGGCAGAGCCCCGACAACACCCCCACGTTCCCCGAATATCCGGCAGGGAACAGCACCGCCGCCTCCGTGCCGCAAAACGCCGCCAAGGTCTCCTCCAGCTCCTCGTGAAGCACGGTTTGCCCGGCATAGAGCGGCGGCGAGCCCGCGCCGGAACCGAAGCGTTCGGCGGCGCGGCGTTCGGCGTCGATCACGCGCGGATGGAAGTTCAGGTTCAGAAAGGAATTGCTCCCGAGCATCAGCATGTCCCGGACTTCGCCGGAGGGCGTGCGGACTTTCGTCACCGGGCGGACGCCTTCCAGCAGCGTCATGTGGAGCCCGCCGTAATACCCGGGCGGGGCGGACGCCAGTTCACGCGCCAGCAACTCTGTTTTATCGGCCAGCTTCGTTCCATACTGATAACAGCGTTCAAACAGTGATTTCATGGCCTGAGCAACTCCTGTAAATAGGTCCGGGTCACGGCAAGCCGGTCTTCCGGCGGCGTATTCCGGTAATCCGGCGGGGCGGACTTCATGCACCCTCCCGGCTTGAACCGGAAATCGTTGCCGGTTCCGTCGCGGAACCCGCCTTCTCCGATTTTGACGCCGTCCGCCCGCGTTCCCCGCGGCATCGCGAACAACAGTTCGTATTCGCCCACGCCGCCGATCAGCGACCATAACGGATCGAACCCCTCCGGCAGTTTTTCGAAAACCTCCGGCGAAACGGCATCGCCGCTTTCGAATTCCAATACCATCCCCCGGTTGACCCGGCGGATATTTTCGAGCGCGTCAAAAAAGCCCCCGCTCGTATCGGTGGCGAAAAGCGCCTCCGGCGGCACCGGGCCGCGAAGCGGAATTTCCGGCATCGGGTCATTCCGGAACATGGCGAGGTTCGCCCTCCCCATGCCGCCGGAAATATACAAGTCGAACGGCACCCGCTCCCGGGCGATCCGGGTGACCGGCGGAACGGCGGAATGCGCCGCCACGGTCGCGGTCCAACACCACGGCAGAGCCGTGCCGATATCACCGCCGATACACTTCGCCCCGTAATGTTGAAGGACTTTTTCGATCCCTTCCGCAATGCTCCGGTAATACCCCTCCCCCTTCGAACCGTCAATATTCCACGACTGAAGCAGAAGTTCCGGGCGCACCCCGCAGGCCAGCAGATCGGCGCAGGCGCCGGCAGCCAGATTGCGGCCGATGGTTTCCGGCGGCGTCCGGGTAAAAAAATCATCCGTTTCGGAAAAACTATCCGTGGAAAACAGCTCGAAACCGTTTCCCCGCCCGACAATCTCCGCGTCCGCGGCATAAGGCGCTGTTCCGTGAATCGAAGCAAACAGTTTTATAAATTCGCTTTCGCGCATCTCAACCCCCGCATATCAGAGGTAATTTACGTGCGGAAACCGAGATTTCAACCGGCAAAACCCCATGCGGGTCGCCATCGTATTCCAATTTGACCGTTTCGGGCGAAGATATCCACGTCACGCCCGAACAAACCCGTACATTGCCGACCTTTCCTCCCCGGTATAACTTCGGCAGCAACTTCAGCCAGCCGAACCGCGTCACCCCCTGGACCGTCCAGAGCGCATATTCATCCGCCGCCAACGGCGGCAGGTCCAGCCGCAGGCCGCCGGCGATATACGGCATTTTCGTGATCAGCAGATGATTGCAGTTTTCCACGGCTTCGCCGTTGACCCGGTATGTATACCTCCTGCCGCGCGCCAGGCTCCGCAACAGCGCGCAAAATGTCCCTGCGCCATTCCCCAGCACCGGCCGCATCCGGTTGGCCAGCTCCGCCACCTCGGCACCCATTCCAAGGTTGCAGGAACAGCAGAAATACGCGGTCCGCCCGTTGTGCCGCGCCTCCAGCACCTCCACCTCCTTCGAACGCCCGGAGATCAACAGCTCCACGGCGGCTCCCGGCTTCAGCGGAATCCGGTAAAAACGGCAGAAATCCGGGCTGGTCCCCGCATAAAGCACCCCCAGTTTGATCCGGGCGTCGGCATTCCGCATCAGGCCATTCACCACGGCATTGACCGTACCGTCGCCGCCGCACGCCACCACCGCGTCGTAGCCGGACGCCTGAGCCGCCAGCGCGGTCGCTTCCTCGATATTTTTCAGGATCACCCGATCCACATTGGACAACAGCCGCGAATATCCGGTCCATTTCTTCAATGCCCGTCCCCCGCCGCTCGACGGATTCACCAGTACCAGCAGTTTCATCGATAAATCTCCATCCGTTGATAAACCGGCGTCGGCGTACCGGTTCCCCAGTCCGCCACCAGTTTTTCAGTCTGCGCCCACGGAAGCGGCAAGGTTCCTCCGGAAGCCGCCGCGGCTTCCGCAATCTCCTCCGCACGGGTCCGGCAGATCCATTCGCAGCATGGCAGCGGAAACGCCCGCCGCATGCGCTCGTAAGCCGTTTCAAACGGCACTTCAGACAGGTTGCCAAATGAAATATTGACAAACTCGCAGGGTTGCACATCCCCCGCCGCGCCGATGTAAAACCGGTCAATGCCGCCACAGCAGCACCCCAGCATTTCCGGGGACTCCTCAAACACCTGCGCCGTCAGGATCGGAGCATGTTTTTCACGCGCCGAGTTATAGCGGACCTGTGCGGCACAGGCCACGGCCACGGCTTCCCGGCTTATGGCGGAGTCCAAACGCCTGCCCAGCCATTTCCCGCTCGGTTTCGGGTGGATCAACTGGATATAATCGCATTCCTGTTCTCCGGCCAGCTTCATGATCGGATCGATGCCGCCCTCCACGACCGCTTCATCGCTCAACACGGTATTGAATCCGGTCAGCATGCCCGCCGCCCGGCAATCGCCCAGAAACGCCAATGCCCGCCGCCAGGAGCCCGGCATTCCGGTAAAACGGTCATGCTCCGCCTCGTCCACCGAATGGATCGAGGTCATGATTCCGGTGACGTTCAACTCCGCCAGGCGCGCGATTTTTTCCGGCGTCGCGGAAAATCCGGTCGAGTTCACCCAGACCTCCAGCCCGGCGATTTCGCTCAACACCGCGTCCAGCCGTTCAAATTTCAACAGCGGCTCTCCCCCCTCGACCGCCCACGCCACCACGCCGAAATCGCGCAGTTCCCGTACCGTCTCCACCAGCCTTGCCAGCGGCAGTTCATCCGTCCGGTCACAGCTCTGGTAACAGTGCGGGCATCGGTACGAACACGCCCGGGTCATGGAAAGCACCACCGAGACCGGGCGCGGCGGCGAACAGATCAACTTATTCTCCATCGCCCGGAAAAATGCCTCCGAGGGATAGCGGGGCATATAAAAATCGAGTTTGAACTCGCCGGACGGCAGGCGCAGAAGTTTGTGTTTAAAGAAGATGCCGGTAAACTCCGCCGCTTTCCTCAATACCCGGAACGAGCGGAAACGCCACGCGCACACCAGCGACATCCGCAGATAGAACAACGCTTTCGGAATTCCGGTGATGAACTTACTCTTTTTCATCGGGATACCACCTGAAAACAAGCGCGATCAGCAAAAAAGCCCCCGCCATCGCCGCCAGCCATTGCGAAGAAAAATAAACCGCCACGCACAGGTTTTGCGCCACGCACAACTGGATGTTCGAGCAGGTCGCCGCATGATACTTCCGGCGCACCAGATTCCGCAAATTCCATCCCGTCAACACCAGCAGCCAGGCAAACACCACCCGGCCCTGGACAGTGTCCATGCCGACAAAGTCCCACAACATAAATGCGTACAGGACGGAAAGGACGCCGGACGCCCATAGCGAAATCCCCGGATTACACACCGTCTGGAGCGTTTTCCTGCCGGCGGCTCGATCCCCGTCCATATCCTTGAAATAACTGTTGTGGCACATCAGTACATGCGACGGCAGCAAAATCAAACAAATAATGCCGAGAATTTGCCATTCCTGATCGGGCGGAAGTCCGCCGGAACCCCCGATCCAGCCGTAAACCGCACCCATGACGATCGCCAATCCATAGACCACACACCCCAGTACCGGCACTCCTTTCAACGGCGAATACAACAGATTCAGGGCCGCGCCCGCGCCGATGGGCAGCAGCGTCCACGGCGTCAGGACGCAGGAAACCATTCCGAAAACCAGCATCAGCCCGGATGACAATGCCAGCGCCGGAATTTTCGCCAGTTTGCCGTTCACCATCGGGCGGTGCGGCGCGTTGACGGCGTCTTCGCGGAGATTGCCCGCGTCGTTGAAAATCTGGTTCACTCCCCACGCCAGGTATCCGATTGCCAGCACCGTTGCCTCCCGCCAGCCGAACCCGGCAGGGCCGAACCAGCGGGAAGCCGCGCAACCGGCCAGCACCGCCGCCCCGGTCACGAAACCGCAATAAAGGCGCATGGAACGGATGTAGTAATAGATGAAATTGATCATTCCGGCACCTCCTCTGATTGTATGTTAATGTGTTCTGCGTAATGCGT
>DHTZ01000091.1 GCA_002408885.1 Lentisphaeria bacterium UBA5247
GCTTCGCAAAAAGACACATTCCAGCTTTTATTATAACGGCGTTCAAGTCGGTGCATTGGCGCGTTATCAGCTGGGAATGGCGCTTTTGCGCGGCGGCAAGAAAGCCGAGGCCGAAAAATATTTTGAAGAAATAAGAAGTTCTTACCCGGAAGCGATTGACCATAGCGGAATGCTCCTTGTCAAGCTTATGGACCGGATTGTCAATAATCAAAGCACGAAGAAAAAATGAAAAAGATTTCATATCAGCCGGAGGGAGTCTGCTCCCACACCATTGAAGTTGAACTTAAAGAAGGGCGGATTGCCGGCTTGAAATTCATCGGCGGCTGTCCGGGCAACGCGTTGGGATTGAGCAAACTGGTCATCGGTATGACGCCCGGGGAGGTTATCGAGCGGCTGAGCGGGATTCGTTGCGGGGGGAAAATGACATCCTGCCCGGACCAGTTAAGCCAAGCCCTGGTCAAGCATTTGAAGGATTTGGAGTCATAAAAGCCGGCTGGACCCAGCCTTGTGAATTACGAAGATTTGAGCAGGGCGCAAAGTGCTCCGGCGCGTTTTTCGAGGGTATGGTCTTGCAGTACCCGTTTATAGGCGGCAACGGCAATTTTTTCAGCGCTTTGCGGGTTTTTATGAAAGTACAGGGCTTTTTCGCAAAGTTCGCCGATATCACGGTATACCGAGATTTCTGTTTCCGGCTCGAAGGCGTCTGCTATTTCCTCCACATATTCCGTAAGGACACAAGTGCGGCAGGCGGAAACCATAAAAACCTGCATATTGATTAAAGTCTGTAAATCCTTGAATTGGTCCTGCAGGATATTTACAAATAAATCCGCTCCTTCGATGGTTTCAAGCAAGACGGTTCCATGGATATCTTCTTTTCGGCGGGCGGCGCAGCCTGCAAGAGATATGGGCGCCTGCTTTGAATCATGCCATTTTTTCCCATACAGGGTAACAGGCAGGCCGATTTCCATCAGTTTTTCCAGATATTGATTCCGGTGGGGTGAAGGACGCCCGATAAAGATACGTTCGTTTCTGGAATTCGAGGCGGATTTGTCTGTCGGGAAAAAACGGGACGGATTAACCCCGTGCGGTAAATAAACAACATTCTTGAACCCTTGATCATTAAGGATACGGCAGGAAAGACGTGAAACGGTAATCACCAGGTTAACGTGGCGAATCCAATCCGGGGCATGAAAGCCTGCAAAATTCGGTCCTTCCATATCCAAAACAATAATTTTCCCATGAAAAAAACGGCGGACCTCCTGAAAGTCGAATCGAAGTTTATATGAATTGAAAAATAACACATCAGGGCGTTCTTTTTCAACCAGTTTCCGCAACGCACCGAGCCTCCGCTCCTCTGGCGGCAGGAAAAAAGTGGAAAGAGCCCGGCGGTTCATGGATGACAATGCGCAAAACTGAACATCATGGCCACCTGCTTCCGCAATGCATTCTCCTAAATCTTCCAAGTAGAAATCAAGCTTGCCGGCGGTGGCAATGACAATAATTTTCATGATCTGTTTTACTTCTGTGCGGGAATCACTTTTTCAGTTTCATTTGCGGGAACAGGATGACGTCGCGGATTGATTCGGCGCCGGTCAGCAGCATGGCCAGGCGGTCAATGCCGATGCCAAGGCCGCCCGCGGGGGGCATGCCGAATTCCAGGGCGGTCAGGAAATCCTCGTCGATTTTGTCGCCGAGTGAATCGCCGTCTTTCTTTTCGCGCTCGAATTGTTCCATGAAACGTTCGCGCTGGACGATCGGATCGTTCAGCTCGGAATAACCGGGACAAAGTTCCTGTCCGTTGACGACCAGTTCATAAACGTCCACCAGGGCGGGATCGTCCGGGCAGGCTTTAGCCAGCGGGACCATTTCCTTCGGCAGACGGGTGACGAAGGTCGGCTGGATCAGTTTGCCTTCGATCAGCTTGTCATAAATTTCATTGGTCACTTCAAATTCCGGCATGGTGTCATTTACGTCCAGGCCCATGGCTTTGGCTTTGGCGACACGTTCGGCAAAGCCGAGTTCAAACCAGTCGTCGCCGGCGTATTCCCGGATCAGGGTCTGGTATTCAACGCGTTTCCAGGGGCGGGTGAGGTCGATGGTGCCGCTGACATGCTCAAACTGCAGTTTGCCGAAGACGTTTACGGCTACCGTGGTCACGAGTTCTTCGATCAGTTCCATCATGGTGCGGCAATCGCCGTAAGCCTGGTAAATTTCCATGGAGGTGAATTCGGGATTATGCTTGCGGTCCATGCCTTCGTTGCGGAAATTGCGGTTCATTTCGTAAATTTTCTCGAAGCCGCCGACGAGCAGTTTTTTCAGATATAATTCGGGTGCGATGCGCATAAACATTTCGCTGCTCAGGGCGCCATAATAAGTTTTGAACGGTTCCGCCGCGGCGCCGCCCGGGATCGGCTGGATCATCGGGGTTTCCACCTCCATGAAGCCTTGGGCGTCCATGAAACGGCGGATTTCGCGGATGATCTGGAAACGGCGCATCAGCATGTTTTTGCTTTCGTCGTTGGTGATCAGGTCCAGGTAACGCTGGCGGTAACGCTGTTCGACATTGGTCAGGCCGTGAAATTTTTCGGGAAGCGGCCGCAGTGACTTGCTGAGCAGTTCAAAACTGTTGACTTTGATGGTGAGTTCGCCCATTTTGGTAATGAAAAGCTCGCCGCGGACGCCGATGATATCGCCGATATCAACGCGCTTGAAATGTTTGAAGGTATCTTCGCCGATCACTTTTTTATTGATGAACAACTGCATTTTGCCGGAGCTGTCCTTGAGGTCGGCAAAGATGGAGCCGCCCATGTTGCGGATGCCGGTCAGCCGTCCGGCGGTGATAACGGGCTGTGCTTCGGTATTTTCCGGTTGGAAGGATGCGCGGGCGTCGCTGATCGCTTGAACGCCGTCAAAACGCGCTCCATAAGGGTTGATTCCTTCGTTCTGCAGTTCGGCGACTTTGCGTACGCGTTGCTGAAAAATATCTTCCGTGTTGGTTTCTTCCACAGGATTCACGATATTGCCGATATCTTCACTCATTTATTATTCTCCATATGCATAATGATAAATTGTTAAAAAATATAATGTATCACACGAACTTGAACTTGCAATTCCGAAAAATGAAACTATCTTAAAGATTTTGATTACCTGAATTAAAAAAAACATTAGGGGACAATCAAAAAATGAAGAAATTTTCTCTCCTGGCAGGCATAGCCTGTCTGTTTTCCGGAGCCCTTCTTATGGCTCAGGAAACCGTCAAAGTCGAAGAATTGGCCGTATCCGTACAGGCCGGTCAACCCGACACTACTCCGATCATCTGGCTGGTGGCGCCGTTCGCGGCGATTCTAGCCCTGTTGGTCGCCATACAGCTTTACAGCAAGATGATGAAAGCGGATGAAGGAACCCCGCTGATGAGAGAGATTGCTCAATATGTCCGCGAAGGCGCGATGGCATATTTGAAGCGCCAGTATAAAGTGGTGGGTATCGTATTCATCATATTGGCGTTGGTTTTCCTGATCCTTGCTTATATGGGCATCCAGAACCCGTTTGTTCCGATCGCGTTTCTGACCGGCGGCATCTTCTCCGGTCTTTGCGGTTTCATCGGCATGAAAACGGCGACGCACGCTTCCGCCCGTACGGCCCAGGCGGCCAGCGAAGGTTTGAACCGCGGGCTGCAGGTTTCGTTCCGTTCCGGAGCGGTTATGGGGATGTGTGTGGTCGGTTTCGGGCTGCTGGACATCTGCGCCTGGTACCTGATCCTGGACAAGCTGGTTTATACCGATTCCAATATGGTAAACGGGCTTAATTTCCTGGGGTTGGAGCTGGTGCATCCCGGAACTACGTTCCATGAGAAACTGGTTCACATTACCACGACCATGATTACGTTTGGCATGGGGGCTTCCACGCAGGCGCTGTTTGCGCGTGTCGGCGGCGGCATCTACACCAAGGCGGCCGACGTCGGCGCCGACCTGGTAGGTAAAGTTGAAGCCGGTATTCCTGAAGACGATCCGCGCAATCCGGCCACCATCGCCGACAATGTCGGCGACAACGTCGGTGACGTTGCCGGTATGGGCGCCGACCTTTATGAATCCTATTGCGGATCGATGCTGGCCACGGCCGCGCTCGGCGCTTCCGTCGGGGTTACCCTGGTTACCAAAGGCGATGCGGACGCGGCGGAAAAAATGCTTAAACTGGTGCTGGCCCCGATGGTGGTGTCCGGGATCGGGATCGTGCTTTCGATTATCGGTATCGGCATGGTCAAATGCAAAGAAGGCGCCAGCCAGAAAGATCTGCTGAAAAGCCTGATGATCGGCACGACCGGCAGTTCCGCATTGATTCTGGTGGCTCTGGTTTTCCTGGCCTGGATGGAATGGATCAGCTGGGGAATTTTCGGTTCGGTTGTTTCCGGTTTGGTTGCCGGGGTATTGATCGGCCAGTCCACGGAATATTATACTTCCGACGAATATAAACCCACGAGAGGCATTGCCGAGCAGGCCAAGATGGGCCCCGCGACAACGATTATCGACGGTTTGGCCACCGGGATGTATTCCTGCGGCGCACCGGTTATTATCATCTGTATCGGTATTCTGGCGGCCTTTGCTTTTGCCGGCGGAGTGAATGATTTCGGCATGGGGCTTTACGGGATCGGGTTTGCCGCGGTCGGCATGCTGTCCACCCTGGGGATTACCCTGGCGACCGATGCTTACGGACCGATTGCCGACAATGCCGGCGGTAACGCCGAAATGGCCGGCCTGCCGCCGGAAGTGCGCCAGCGCACCGACGCCCTGGATTCACTGGGCAACACGACCGCCGCCACCGGCAAAGGTTTTGCCATCGGTTCCGCCGCGCTGACCGCTTTGGCTTTGCTGGCGGCCACTTTGGAAGAAGCCAAGCTCTGGATCGGCAAACTGGCCCAGGCCGGTAAAGACGGTGAATTCATGGGTATGACCGCGGAATGGGTCAAGACCGCTTCGATCACCGAGCTGTCTGAAAAACTGAATATGAGCATTATGAATCCGCTGTTGATCGTCGGGATCTTTATCGGCGGCATGATGTGTTTTGTGTTCTGTGCCATGACCATGAAGGCCGTAGGCCGTGCCGCCGGCGCCATGGTGGAGGAAGTGCGCCGTCAATTCCGTGAAAAACCGGGTATCCTCGACGGCAAGGAACGCCCCGATTATGCCCGCTGCGTGGATATTTCCACCAAGGGCGCCCAGCGCGAAATGATCGTGCCTTCGCTGTTGGCGATTATTGTTCCGGTGGTGTCCGGCTGTATCCTCGGGATTCCGGGCATTATTGGTCTGCTGGCCGGGGCCATGGCCTGCGGTTTTATGCTGGCGACCATGTTGAATAACGCCGGCGGCGCCTGGGACAATGCCAAGAAATTCATTGAAAAAGGAAACTTTGGCGGCAAGAAGTCCGAAGCGCATAAAGCGGCGGTGGTCGGCGATACCGTCGGCGATCCCTGCAAAGACACTTCCGGTCCTTCCTTGAACATCCTGATCAAGCTGATGAGTATGGTGGCGATTGTGTTCACCCCGGTTATTCTGAAGGTTGCGCCGGTCGTCCAAGGCTGGCTTGGCATCAAGCTGTAAATCCAGAAAATAACGCAGGCCCGCCAACCGGCGGGCTTGATTTTTTTCGTATAACGAGATGAAAAAATGGACGAACTAAAAGAAAAACTGGCGTTCATATCCGATATGGACGGAGTGATTTACCACGGCAACCGGTTGTTGCCGGGGGCGAAAGAGTTTGTCGACTGGTTGAATGCGAATAACAAGAAATATCTGTTTCTGACCAACAGCAGCGAGCGGACGCCGCGTGAACTGCGCGAGAAACTGTCGCGGCTCGGCATTGATGTGCCGGAAGAACATTTTTATACCAGTGCGCTGGCGAGTGTATAAGAAAAATAAGCGGCAAATTGGTTGAGCGAGTATGTTTGTCGTCTCATAATTCACCTTTATGT
>DHTZ01000084.1 GCA_002408885.1 Lentisphaeria bacterium UBA5247
CACGGCCCGGCGCGAACGGATGCTCTGCATCCTGACTGAAAAATTTCGCGGCGGCACGTTGCCGCTCGCGGTCCAGCAGTCCTATTCCGCGGATCGCTGACCGGCCGCGAAACACCGGATTCCACCCGTTCCGGCTCTTGCAATTACAGGAAAGGCGTGATATGATATTCGGAAAATCATACGCCGGTTCTATCGGGACACGGCCCCGGCATGGAAAAAACGCCATTCAGGATATGAAAATTATATTCGGAACGCGTTTGAAGCCGGATTGAGAGGATCCGGTTTGTGTCATAACTCACAGCTCCTTTTGGGTTCGGAGTGAGGGTAGCTGAAATATCTTTAATTTTAGATAGAAGTAGTCGCGAAAGCCGTATGCCTGGCGCATAAGCCATCGGATTTTATTGTTGAAGCCTTCAGTGGATTCATTACTCAAGCGGTCGAAGGTCCAGTAAGTGATGATTCCCTTCAGTTTTTCGCGGATGGTTTTGGCCATGGCGATGAGCTCGCGGCTGCCGGTGGTTTCGGCGAGAGTTGCCCAGCGCCGAAACGCAGCCCTCCTGCTGGTTGCATCAATGGCAATACTGCCAAACATCTATTCGGCGAAGAAATCAGATGAGAAAATGGAGCATTTGGCTCCCATCGTCAATCGATATGATGAACGCCTGAAACTGGAAATGCAGTCCTTTGAACAATTCCCGGTTCCTGCGCCCCGCCCGGGCGTCATAGACTCCCATTCTCCGGCAGGAGAAACCGTATTCCGATTCATACCTGGAGAAATGAAAATATTGAAATCGTTTTTTGAGGCCAATTCCATAAAGGATGAATTTTTCGCGGCAGACTTCGAGCTTCCGCTTCTGAATGGGATGCCGGAGAAACCGGATAATTTCAAAAGCGAACTTGATATCCTCCTGGATGAACTGATCGGCGCCTGATGATTGATGGATAACCGTTTCCGGCCTGCCTTTGAGGCTTGCCGGAGCGGTTGCCCGTCTTCGAATCCTGTTTGTTGAAATGTATCATTGGCGGTTTTCGGGGGAATTCAAAAAATTGATGAGTTTATTGGATTTCCGATTGACAAAAGAAGAAAACGGATTATATTGAATGTCTGTTCAAAGACAGATATTGACGGGCGTTTAGCTCAGTTGGCTAGAGCGCTACTTTCACACGGTAGAAGTCACTGGTTCGAATCCAGTAACGCCCACCATTTATCAGGCTTGACTCGTGTAAACGATCTCCCCCTATCGTAATTGCCCTTTCTAAAAGCCGTTAAACAGGCTTTTCGCACTACATTAATATGTTTCTTTCATGGCTTTGGTCTTTCGTATTAACAGACTGTATTCGATTGCCCATCGCACTATAAGGTCCGCTGAATTCTTAATTGCAAATATTTTTTTAATGAGATATTGACAATTATCCGAATCGGTTGTATAATGATAGCGGTAACATGATAGCGATAACATAAGCGGTGAAGATGAAACGAAACGCCAATATTTATGAAGTGGCCGAACTGGCTCAGGTAAGCCCCATGACGGTGACCCGGGCCTTCAATGGCAACGCTCCGGTGGCGGAAAAAACCCGTAAGAAAATCATGGAAGCTGCCGAAAAACTGGATTATCGGCCCAGCCTTTTTGCTCGTAAACTCAGCGGTGGCTCTACCAACAGCATTGGTATTCTATGGTCGCTGGCGCCGCCGCATTCGTCGATACGCCAGGTACGCGATATCTCTCTCCGCATGTATGAGCGGGGCTATGCCTGCCATGTGGCCGACAGCCTGAGTGAAGAAAAAATCGTCAAGCAATGCCTGGCCGAATTCATCGACCACCGGGTAGATGCTGTGGTGTTCCAGAATATGCACCTTGCCGATCATGACGGAACCATCAGGAATCTTTTGAAAAAATTGCCCGCCTGTATCATGGTTTCCAACGAAGCTTGCCCGGATTTGCCGTTCGACCAATTGGTGATTGATGAGAGCAAGCCCATACATGACATGATGAAACAGTTTGCCGCCGCTGGCAAAAAGCGGCCCGCTTATTTTTTCAACAGTTATTCCCGCAAAGTCAACCTTTTCCTTAAGGAACTCAAAGAGCAGGGCTTTCAGGGCGGTTCGGGAAGTCTCCTGCAGGTTTCGTTGACCAGGAACATGAGCAATACCTATCATTGGCTTGCCTATGCCGAATATCTTGAAGATCGCTATCCTGACCGGATTCCATTCGATGCGTTTTTTGTCTCGCCCGATGAAGGGGCGGCGGCCCTGATTCACTATTTGAAGAAACGGGGAATCCGGGTGCCTGAAGATATTGCCGTTTGCGGCATCAACAACAGCGATATGGCGGAGTTCTTCGATCCCCCCATCGCCAGCATTAACCGCGAAGAGGGAAAAGTGGCTGACGCTATTGAGCAGATGTTGATGGTCCGTCTGGCCGACCTCCAGGCTCCCAGGCAGATTCGCTCATTATCCATGAAATATATACCACGCCTGTCGGCAGGCTACAATCCAACCTAAGGAATGAAATCATGAAGCGGAAAATGTTCACACTCATAGAGTTGTTGGTTGTCATTGCGATCATTGCGATTCTAGCGGCTTTGCTGTTACCGGCGTTGAACCGCGCCCGCTCAAGCGCCTGGCGGGCGGGCTGTATGAATAACCTCAGGCAGTGGGGAGTTATGGCCGCCTCGTATGTCGATACCTATGACGGTTATGTGCCGGTTCAGCAAGACCAGAAGGCTGTTTCCGGATACAAATACTGCCATGATTATCTGGCGGAAGGCGTCATCAACGACAGCGTGAAAAACGCGCTCATTCGTTGTCCGGCCGATAAACGCCCGCTCAAAACCGCCATTTCCTACGGTATGCCCTACACCTGGGGCCGTCGGGTTGCCGCTGACGCCGATCCGTTTCAGTATCCGAACCGGAAATTGGACAAGGTCCGGCGTCCCGGATACAAGGTTTTCATGATCGATGCCGCCGATGGCGGTTTCTCGCCGAATTACCTTACGTTCAATACCTCCTCTTTGGGAAATGCAGACCTGATGAGTCGGCACGACCGTTCGTTCAATATGCTGTTCGCCGATTTTCATGTCGAAAATTACAAGGAACGGACGTTCGGCCTTTACGCGGGGACTCTGCCCGGCTGGCCGCCGCGTGACGATGCCCGTTGGAACCCTGACGCCAATTAATTAAATTATCATATTCCATATGGAGAATTTCATGAAAACAAAATTTTTGATCCTCATGCTTGCCTTGCTGTTCGCTGTGACGGCGTCCGCCTTGGAGCTTACCGCTTCAGCGGCGGCCTATCCGGTGCTTCCCGTCAAATGGGAGTTCAAGGAAAAACCGTTTGCCCTGAAGCAAATTGATGGTATCCCGTTCTGTAACGGTGGGATTTTTCAATTGCGCAACGGCAAAACCATCCTGACCATGAAACCGGAATCTGAAACGGTCACTGTTAGCGCCGGCCGGATTGTCGTGGCGCAGATTTATGAAAATACGAAGGCCGTCCATCAGCTCAAGCTTGAGCAGGGCGCGCTTTGCTGGCAGGTGGAGCTGACTAATACGTCTAAAGAAGAAATCTGGCTGGAGCCTTCGTTGCGGCTTCTGGTGAAGCCGGCGGAACAGGCGGAATACTGGAACGGACATTCTGCGGTCCCGGCGGTCAAGGCTGCTGTCCGTTATAACAAACTGGATGAAACTTTTCCGTTGACGGCGTTGGTTGAAAACCGGCGTGTTCTCGCACTCGGTTCTTCGCCGGAAATCAGTACCAGTTATCTGGAAAGCGGTATCGACAAGCGTTTGCGGATGTATTACGGTACCCGGATGGTACTGCCCCCGGGAGAAAAAAACAGTTTTGAATTTATCGTCATTCCCGGGGCAGGGCAGGCGGGCTGGCGCGATGCCGTCCAAGGGTATTATCGCGTTTTTCCGGCCAGTGTCAAGGCGAAAGAGGGTGTCGATCCGCGCCTCGGCAGCGGGCGCTATACCGAAGCATTGCAATTGGGGCATTATTCCAATGGATTTCATAACAGTACTAAATCGTTGCAGGCTGGCGCCGCTCACGCCGGGCTGGAATGGGGCTTCGGCATGTACCATCGCCAAGGCGATTTTTATGGGCGCAGGGAATTGTGGGATTTCCCCATGACTACCGGCGAAGTCAAGGCGATGGAGAATTTGAAAAAGCGGGGGGCGGGCGACCGTTCTTCTTTCGATACCTATATTCCCGAGCGTGCGGCCATGTTCGAAAACGCCGACCGCCGCGCCAATGTGCTGATGACGTTTTACCTGATCAGTTATGTGGAAAAAGGGTTGGCGGAACAGTTAGGCATGAGTCAATACATTTTCCCTGAAATGGCGGGAATTCCGGCGTATCGCCGAGGCTGGGGGCATTATTATGGCCTGGTGGGGCATGTATTCCCGTGGGCCACTCCGTATGAGAAGCTGCTGCGCCGCGATCTTACCGAACTGGTGCGCGATTTCGATATCCGCGCAATCGGCTATGACTGTTTTGCCGACGGGGACAACTTCAACGTCTATCGCGGGGACCTTGAATATTACCTTCCGGGCTGGAGCTACGACAGCGAAGGCAAATACATCCGGCGCGGCCTGGCCTATCGTCACAACGCCGACTTCATCCACAGTTTGAAAAAGGACGGACAGACCGTTGGGCTTTTCGGCAATACCCAGCCGGTCGCGATGTACGGCTTTACGCCGGATGCTTATATGATCGAAGGGCGCATCGCGCAGCACATGATCGGCGAAGGCCGCAACTATGTCCTGCGCAAACGCCTTTATGTCGGGCACAAACCGCTGCATCTGCACATGTATACCAGCGGGTTCAATGTTTCCGATTATCTGAACTGGGAAAATATGACTGAGGAGGAAATTCGCGCCGGTTATGGTGATTTTGTTCGCGATATGCTTTCGTTCTGCTGGCAGTTCGGTACTATTCCCGCCCGCCAGGTCACCATGTCCCACATGGCCGTTTACCGTGAACTTCCGACTTTTCTGGAGGTGACTTCCCGCGGCTGGGAACCCGTCGCCGGAGTGACGGTAGATGCCGCTGTTGACACTGCCCGTTATGGCACCGGAGTCGGCGCGGTCACCGTCCTTTCCAACCGCGAACGGCAGTCCGTGAACGTCAAAGCCGTATTCAACAGCAACTACCTTGGCGGGGGGCTGGTGTTGCCCGTCGATTTCCGGGGTGGTGAATTGACCGCCCGGGTTTCAGCCGGGCAGGCCGAATTTGATCTCACGTTGAAGCCGCAGGAAAATAAATTGATCCAGTATCCCGTGATTCTCGAGGATTCCGCTCCGTTATTAGTCACTTCCCGGAAAAGCGGCGACATCGACCGTATCGTTTACGAATTCAAAATCAATGCTTCGGCCGCCTGCGAGACCACTTACCAAGCCGCCGCAGAATACGAATTCCGGATTACCTCGGTTACGCTCAACGGAACTCCGGTCTCCGGGCCGACGCTGAATCTGCGGGCGGGCGAAAATATCCTGACGCTCGAAATGAAGTCCAATATTTTCCGCGAATCGCCGGATAAATACCGCAGTTTCGCCTGGGACAAAGCTGCCGTCAAAGCGGATCATTTTATCGGCGTCATGCTGCGCGATTTTATTGAAGGCCGCCTGAAAAAAATGGCTCCCGCCGATGGCTCACCATCCATCACCGTCAATACCGCGGCCAACGCTTCCGATCGCGGGATTACGGTTCGCGGCGACGTCCTGAGCATCAACGGTTCCGATGAATTCGACGCGCAGCAGATGGCCTGGGCGCTGTTCCGTTATCTGGAATACAGCGATCCGCGCTTCTCTCCGCGATTTGAAGCCAATTACGGCGGCAGCGAAAACATGCGCAAGATGCTCGCCAAAGCCGGTCTTGCCCAAAAGGTCGTCGAAGATCTTCCCCCGCTTCCCGGCAAGACCATCCTGTGGAACAGCGGCGTCGGCAAAACCACGGCTCCTCAAATCATGTCGGCGGAAGATTTGGCCAAACTTGAACGCCTGACCATTCCGCTCCTCTCTCCGCCTGTCGGGGCACTGGATGAGAACAGCCCGGTCTGGGAAAAGGCGGTTACCCTGCCTGATTTCAAGCTTCGCTCCACCCTTGCCGACCCGACCCAGAAAACCGAAGTGAAGATCTTTGCCTCGGACAACGCGCTGTATTTGAAAATCATCTGCCACGAAGCCAATATGGACCAGATCGCCTGCGAACAGACCGAGCGTGACGGCAGTATCTGGCATGATGACGACTTTGAAATCCGTCTTGCTCCCGGCGCGGCTCCCGACGCGGTCAGCTATCCTTATTACACGTTGCTTTTCAATCCGAAAGGAATTCAGGCGGACATTCTTCAGGTTCCAAAAACCGAAGTGATCATGAATGAGGATGGATTGATCGGGCAGAATTACGGTCAGGCCGCGCGCCAGGCCGGCGCCACCGGGCTGTCCTGGAACGGTGACTGGAGCGTCAAAACCCGGATTGGTAAAAAATCATGGAATGCAATCGTGACGATTCCGTGGAAAACCGTCGGCGGAGACGGCAAAACCGGCGGGCGCATCTGTCTTTCCCGTTACGAAAAACCGAATACCGAGTTTACTTCATGGCCCCCCATTCCTTTCAGCACCGTCGATCAACCGGCTCTGTTTGCGATCTGGGAAATCAAATAATTCACTGGAGGTAACGATATGTCTCGCAAAAAATTACTGTTCAAGGCGGCTTTTCTGTTCGTCTTGCTGGCCGGCAGCGTCGCCTACAGTGTGCCGAAAGCTCTCGACGGCATCATCGGCGAAATTCCGCCGGACGCCGAGCCGTCGCTGCTGGAAGCATCGACGCTTTTCGCCAACGCCCGGGTTACGGATAACCCGGAGCGCAGTTATACCGGTTGCATTACGGCTATCGATGGCATCATGAAGCGTGAAGTATCGCCGCAGACCCGCTTGCGCTGTCATTATTATCTGGCATTTTCGCATTTTATGAACAACGATTATGCAGCCGCTCATACTCAGGCCAGTGAACTGTTGGTACTGGCTCTCCGCCTTTATCCTGATAATGGACTGGTCAAATATACGTCGTCTCTAGTCGAAAATATCAGGGAAGGCGAGATCGACAGCCTGGATGACGTCAATATCTCTCTGGCCGCTCAAAATCAGTCGGAAGCCGCTCGGCTTGGTGAAGAACTCAAACGCGCGGAGGCAGGAAAATGAAAAAACGCTGTTTTACTTTGGTGGAACTCCATGTTACCATTGTGATCCTTGCCCTGTTGGCCGCTCTTTTCTGGTCGTCCACCGACGCCCTGCGCCAGCGTTCGAAACAGGCCGCGTGCGTCGACAACCTGCGTCCGCTTTACCGGAGCTGGCTCTCTTATGCCGCAGATAACGACGGCTCTCCTCCGCCGTTGCAGGTGAAAATCAACAATACCGGCAGAAGTTATCAGGACAACGCCTATTGGGGATCGATCATCGAAGCCTATCTGCCTGAATCGAAAAATGTCAAGCCGTATATGCCGATGACGCTCCTGAGCCATATCCCCATCCTGTACTGTCCCGAAGCGCCGCGGTCGAAAGCCCTGAGTTCCTACGGTGTCCATTATGGCATGAACTACCGGATTTTTCAGGGGCCGAAAAAGAACAACGTCAAAGTGAACGATCTTGTCAAATCCCCCAAGACCGCCATTTTTGCCGATTCTTCGTCATTCGTGGTCGGCCCGAGCTGGGGATTTCAGCACGTCCGTTTTCGTCATCTTGAGGGTTTGAACCTGATCTTCGGCGATGGTCATGTCGAATGGCTGGCTCAAACGGAAGTCACCGACAAAAATCAATTTCCGTGGCGTTTCGAATAATTTTTTCAGTTCGCTGCAAACGCGAAAAAATATGCGGATTATTGGTTGCGGCGGACTGCCGCGTCAAAATTTCAGGAAGATCCCCTGATGAACCGGGACTTCCTGGCGGATGATGACTTTCAGGTGATTGCCGGGTTTTTCGATGATTTCCGCATCCAGCGGATTCCAGTGACCGTCCGTAGAGAGAATCTCGAACTTGCGCCCGCCGGGATTGACCAGCCGCAAGGTCAATGATTCCGCCGGGTCGGAGCTGGAATTCAGCGCCGCCGCGAAATATCCGCCGTCCGCCGTCCGCGCATGGTAGCATTGGAACGGCAGTTCTTCCGCGAAAACGCCTTGCATTTTCGGAGCATTTCCCCAGATCAGCCGCTGCATGAAAATCCGGCGGAATGAATTGAAATACCCCATGTAAAACCATTCATCACCATCAAAGTCCCCCAACGGATATGCCAGCGTAATGATTGTTCCGCCGCGCGCGTTGCGGAATACCATCGTTCCCGGGAACATCTTTTTCTGGTCAAATCGGTATATCCAACTCGGAATTTCCGCCGTGCCGTCAACCGTGAATTCGTACATTTTGCGCGCCGCTCGTTGTACGGTAAGGCGCGGCAATGACAATCCGTATACCGACGGGTCTGTTTCCTGAATTTCCTCGTAAGCATAACCCGAGACGTTGTGACGGTGTTCGCGGGCGGCGGAAATCCCCAGTTCGGCGCCGAAGCCGCGTTCCAGCAGTCCCGTTGCCGCCGTGGCGTCGAGCATCACGGTGTTTTTCAGCAGTTCCCGAATTTCCTCGTCACTGAACGCCGCCAGGGTTTGGTTGTTCACCAGATATGGTTGGCCGGAACTCTTGACCTGATCGGTGAAGCGATAGGAGAACCCGAGGATCGATGCGATATTTCCCCATTCGCCGCTGTGGTTGTTCATCCCCTTCATGGTTCCGGGTTTTTGCGAACGCATGTGCTGCGCCGATGCCGGATGAAACAGAATATTTGCCCCCAAACTGTCGTCATCATCAATTCCCAGCGCCCGGAGCGCGTTCAGTTGCGGTTTCACTTTTGCCAGCGTTGCGGCGAACCGCGTATCGACGGCGGTCCCGCAGCCCATCATGTCGTAATGGTTCATGGTGATGCCGTGCGCGCCGAAACACGCCGTCCCCAGCAGTTCCCAGCCCGCATAACCGCATCCTTTGGAGTAAGGACCGTGGCGCGGCCCGCTCTCCAGTTCCGGATAGTTTTCCAACGGACGTTTCAGCGACGCCGTCACCAGGCGTGCCTGTACCGGGTATTTCCGCATGGTCCAGGTTTCTGTATAAGGCGACATCGTCGGACGGATCATGAACGCCGGCTGAATTCCCACCGCATCCTGCAGGCGATGCCAGTCGCGCCCCTCCGCTCCCGCCGCATCGACGCCGCCGCACATCAACGCCAGGCGCGTTTCCGGCGCCACGGCCTGTATCGACCGGCGCAGCTGCTCCATCGGTTCCGCGATCGAACGCCCGTTCAGGTCGAACCAGATTTTCCTCCACGGATGTGGTTTCCCCCCGCCGAAAACAGTGTTCAGGATATCTTCGCGCGAAACCGCGCGTCCCACAACCTTGCCGAATTTTTCCAGATGAAGTTTGCAATAACAACCGCCGTACCCCAGCGCCGTGCCGTGGTTGTGATAGCGCCAGTCGTCCTCGATCCAGATCGCCGACGGGCGGACGATTCGTGCCACCTCCGTCCATAATTCGATCAAATAACGCTGCCATTCCGGACAGAGCGGACAAGCCGTTACGCCGTTGTCCTGTCCGGTTTCACCGACCATCAGCGTGAAATTCTGCCCCGGCTTTAAGACGCGCCCGCGCGGCGAATGAACAGTGGTTGTCCACGGGTTGACACTCATCCCGACGCCTTGCGCCGCGAGTTGCTGTTTGAGTTTCAGCGCCATTTGCAGCCATGGTTGAAGTTCTTCCAGAGTCACGTGCCCGGTGTTCAACTCTTCGGCATTGAAAAAAAGCATTACTTCATCGACGCGCCCGGCGCGGCAGAACTCCAGCAATTCCGCAATCCGTTCTTCCTCGTGGAATTCGGGATCGATATAATAACGCAAAATATAACGGTAACCGCTCATTCAAATTCTCCCTGAACTATAATAATAAATAAAGATTGCGCGCACGGCTTGAACGCATGATGCTTTCGGGCAATGCGCGCAAAGCCGGTTCAACGGCTTTTGTTCAACTGATACAGATTGTTCAGCAGCATGATGGATTGCTTTTTATCGCTGCCGAACAGGGCGTGTCCGCCTCCCAGTCCGAAGTCGGCGCTGGTGACCGCCAACAGGCCCTTGCCTACTTTGCGGGTCAGGAGGAATGAAAACTTCTCGCCGTTTTTCATTTTCAGCGATGCCCGGTTGTCCCAGCCCTCCGGGTTGACCGGCAGATAACCGTTGGCGGGGGCGAGGCCGCTTTTCAGCAGATTTTCGAGATTGGACGGCTCGGTCTGCCATTTTCCGGGCATGATATCAACGGTTTTGCGCTCGGGGTCGATGCCCCAGCCCGACCATTTCAGTTGCAGTTCCGGCTTGGCGAACCATTTTTCCAGCGGCAGGACGCCGTAGGAAGAAAACAGCACGACAGCGCCGTTTTCAAGCGCCGGCAATACCTGTTCCGCATAAAATTCCGGCTTGATTTTTGAACCGGGATGGCGGATGATGATCGCCCGGAAGCCATTCAACGACGGGAGTTCCGCTTCTTCGGTCACGGTGGTCATTTGAAAATCCGCCTTGTCGGCCAGCGACTTCATCTCCGTCATATTTTGCACCGGAGTCTTGCCGAAAAACAGCACCGGGCGGCTCTCTGCGGCGTCGCTGAACTGAATCATGCCGAATGCATTCTGGTCGTGATAGGATGCATCCGGGAACCCGGAGCTGCTGTAATCGCTGCGGCTGCCGCCGTTGGAGCGCTTGAACGAAAACTGAATCGTATCCCCCGCTTTCGGCGGCGCGTCGAAGTCCAGCGCCTTGAACGGGATTTTGATGGTCGCCGTCCAACGGTCCGTGCCGGTCTCCACGTTCGCTTTCCACTCCGGATTCCAGTCTTTGACGTTGTAGGTCGCTCCGCCCAGCGCTACCGAATCGAAATGGGTCCCCAGCGGGTTCACTGCGAAATGGCGGTAAATGCCCCGGGTATCGTTCGGCACGCCGATGAACAATTCCACGCAGTCGTCCGCCCATACCGAGGAGTCATGATCTTTGTAGTTGGCGATGAGCTTTCCCATTGCCGGGTCGTGGCATACGGCTTTGATGTACAGCGCGTCATTGTCCCAGTTCAAGGAAACGTCGGTCGGGAAGGTGGTGCTGCCCGCCTTGCCTGCTTTCAGCGGCGGAAGCGGCGCAGCATTGTCGAAAACGCCGGGCTTGGCGGCGCGCGGAGCCGTGATTTTTAAATTTCCCTGCGCGGCGACATAACTGTTGAACATGTCACGCCAGACATTGAACACCTTTTTCTCGATCTCAATCTGCTTTTGTACATCGGCGCGCTGTTTGACGTCGGTGATTTCGGCGGCGGCCGTGTCGGCGCGCTTGAACGCGGTGTCCACATCGGCGATCAGCTTCCGATTCAGGAATTTATCCGAGCACCCCAGCGGCGAGGCGAAAAAATAGGAATAATGCACATCCATCGCATCCCACGCCTTCGCCAGCATCAGGAAATAATCCGCCATCGCATCGCCCGCCGGGCCGAAACCGGCTTTGCTGAAATCCCGGATCAGGTTCTCCACGTCGGCATCGGGGTTCCAGAGCAGCGCCGCGTAAATATAAAACGCCAGGCGCCGGTGGTTGTACTGGCGCAGGTCCCCGGCTTTCGCATTATAACTCCAGGGGGTGGTTTCAGGGATGACGAAGCAGATGCCGAGGTCGCGGAACTTGCGCATCTCGTCCGCCAGCATGGAATAAAACGGCGTATGGAATTTGTCGTTGAAAATATCGAATTCATAACCGTAGACGGCCAATGGGATCTCTTTTTTCGACCATTTCTCCAGCATCGCCAGCGGCTTGTCGTTGATCTTGCACTCGCCGAATTTGTGGACATAGCAGCGATCATACATGCAGTATTCGATGAATTCCAGCCCGCGCAGGTCGGTGGCCGGCGGCTCGATATAGCTCTGGTAGGCGATGGAGGCCGGTTTCACCTGCGGATGTTTCGCCCGGACGCCGTCGGTGATCTTCTTGAACAGGTCGAACCACAGGTCCGTCAATGGATGCTTGGCGCACTCGTCGCAGCGGCAGTAATTCATATTGTCGGCGGGGAACAGGCTGAGAATTTCCACTTCAGGATATTCCTCGCATGCCTTGCTGAACCGCTCGATCATCATCTGCACGAATTCCGGATTGCTCCAGCAGGCTTGGTCGGGACGCCGCTTACCGTCGATCATCGCGAACAGTTCCGGCCGGGTTTCAAGCAGGGTTTTCGGCAGGGAGACGTTGTGCGTGGAGAACATCATATAGAGCCCTTTTTCACGGCGCCGGTCATTCCATTTCTTGCGCCATTCCTGACCATTGATCGGGTCGCTGCGCAGGATGTTCAGGCGGTTGCGGGCCATCCAGGTCTCAGTTTCTTCGCAGTAATGGGTACCGCACAGATGGAAGCCACGGTATTGGAACGCCGGTTTCGAGGTGATATCAAGCCCTTTCAGGTCGAGGGTGGTTCTGGCTGGCATGAATTCGCCGGTTTCGCCCGCCCAGAGCCAGCGGACGCCGCATACATCGGTCAGGAATGTATACACCGCGTACAGAGCGGCGCGCGGCTGGTTGCCCGCGAGATACAGTTTGCCATCCAGCAACCGGACGACCGAAATTTCCTTTTGATCCGCGGTAATGCCCAGCGCCGCCGGCAGTTGCTTGCAGGATTCCAGCGAGGCGATGACGACGGCATTGGAGGCGGGCGGGTTTTCCGACGGACTGATTTTGAATTCAATCCCGGAAATCTTGCGCAGTGCGGTCTGTAGCTCCTGCGCGGCGTATTTTTCCGTCGATCCCGCCGTCGGGGATATCCAGATATCCCAGTCTGTTTTGCCGTCTTTGAACAATTCCTGTCCCCAGGCCATTCCGGCAAGCAGTACGGCCATTGTTGTGATGAATACTTTTTTCATGTATGCTCCTCGAAATTATTTGCGTTATTTAAAACTTTTCCACGGAATTCCTTCCGCATTCGTACTGCCGCCGGGTACCGAAACGGTCCGCAGATAGCGGGAATCGAGCGCTTCCACGTGGCCGTCAATCATCAGGTTATTGGCATTTCCCATGAAATAGGACAGCGTACCGGAAGTGAGCACATTTCCGCCGCCATGCCGCCCATTCGCACGTGAAGTGACCGCCACATACCAGCCGCTGCGTGGTTCAGTACCGGCCGAAGAAACACTTTCAGACAAGATCAGCATTTCGGACGGTTTGCGGATCGTATTGACTTTCCGATAGACCGCAGGCTTTCCTTCCCAGGAGGCCAGCCACCACAGATAATAGTTAAACCCATAGGAGATCGTACTTACATACGGATAAGCATACGCTATGCCGGATGACTGGCTCAGGTGAGTGGGACACCACCATACATTTTCCCTCACCTGCGGATCTGCTCCTTTTTTATCCAGCCATGTCGGAACTGATTTGGATATCACATACGGATAAATTTTTTTCACGTAAGCATCATCATTCATGTTATTGTCAGGAAAATACTCCTCCCAGTCCGCATAATATTGGATAAATCCCTTGCCGAGCTGTGACAGATTGGCTTGGCAGTTGGCTGAACGTGCTTTTTCCCGCGCGGAATTCAGGGCAGGAAGCAACATGGCGGCAAGAATTGCTATAATTGCAATTACTACAAGTAATTCAATAAGTGTAAAACGTAGTGATTTCATGGTCCGGCTACTCCTTATGATTTGAGTCTGTTTTGAAGCATGAATTTCGGATAATCATTTCGGTGGGAATGATGCGCCCTTCCGGGGTGATGTCGGGATGTTCGATCCGCCGCAGAACCAGGTCGATCAACGCATCCGCTACCGCTTCGTTGTGGGTGTTGAACGTAGTCATTGCAGGTTTGCGGAAATTCCCTTCGTCGGTGTTGTTGAACCCGATGACGGAAAGCGGTATCTTCAAACTTTCCGCGATATCTGCGACGATGTAGGCGATTCCGTCATTGGCGGCAATAACCGCCGTGGGTGGCTGTTTCAGTTGTTTCAACCGTTTTTTGATTTCCTGATGAGTGCAAAGCTGTTCCCTGGTGACATGACAGGAATAATCGGGGTTGAATTCCAAGCCGAATTCCGGCGAGAATTCTTGCAGTACACGAAAACGCGGATCGTCAAAATGCCCGGCAAAGCCGATCCGGCGATGCCCGAGCGAGGTCAAGTATTCCAACGATTTACGGATGACATTTTCAAAATCCAGGCGAACATGGTCGGTTCCGGCCAGTTTCAACGGGTCGCCGTAATACACGGCGGGGATGCCGCGAATCATGGACATCAGAGACGGGTCCCAGGCGATGATGCCGTCGCACCCCTGTTCGCGGAGCGTATTATAGGTATTCGGAATATCGTCGCCCGTGTTCCAGAACACGAAAAACGAGGAATAACCCCGCTTGTTCAAACCGGATTGAAGCTGAATCATCATGTCGCTGTAAAAACGGTTGAATGGCACCGGCATGGCGATTCCGATAGTGTAATGCCGCTGGTTGCGCAGATTTCGCGCCGCCCGGTTCGGCTGGAAGTTACAGCTCTTGATCAGTTCTTGAATCCGTTCGCGCTTGGCACGGGCAATACGCCCCTCCGCTTTGCCGTTCAATACCAGCGATACGGCGCTGCGGGAAACCTTTGCCATTGCGGCTAATTCATCCATGGTCACAGTCATGTAAACTCCAACGTCTCACGATTTACGTCTCACGATTTATATTATATCTGCGATCCGCTCTTTTGTCAATAGGGGAAACCCTGTTTTTTTTGATTCCTTTGTATTTTCGAGCTTGCCGATACTGCCATAAGGGCTGTTGAAGCCCTGGTGCCAGGTATCTGCCATCTCGCGGAAGTGTTGAACCCTCCAATTTGTTCATCATCGGTCGTACCAGGACGCATTTTTTCCGATTTTCGATATTGGATGCCGATTATTCAACCAAAATATATTTATGGTTGGTTTGTCTTGAATTATTCGTTGTTTTGTTTGGTGTTTGGTTGAAATTGCTATTGACTTTCCGGGGCGATGCGTTATTATTAATGGTAAGAACGAAATCAATAACCACCATATTGGTATGATGATGATCAGAAAATCAGATCGCTACAACCCGGAAATCACGCTGCCGCCGGAAGAGGTGGATGCGAAAGGCTGGTCCGCCGATACGCTCTATGACGCATTGACGGTCGCCATCCGGCGCGACGGTATAAACTATAATGGCTTTTCCATTGTTTCGGAACGCCGGCTTGCCGGGCGGATCGGCGCCGACCGTTCACTGGTCCACCGGGTTTATGAGCGACTGAGAAGCATCGGCCTGCTGGCCCGTCCGGATGGCGCCCGGCGGTATTTCCTGGCTTCCACGGGGAACCGGGCCGCGGCCGCGTATCCGGTCATCGGAATTCTGTTGCCGATCCGTTTTTCCGAATACATCACGTTGACTGAAGCCCGGCAGCGGCGGCAGAGCATTTATAACGGCATCGTCGATCGTGCCGCCGAGTTGGGTTTCGCCACCATGCCGCTGCGGTTGCCGCCGCCGGAAGCTTCGAATGCCGAGATTCAACAATATCTGGCTTCGACGCTTCCCCGGGTCAACGGCATCATTCATTTGGGCGACCGCGGCGTGCCGCATGATCCGCCCCTGGCGCAACTCTGGAAGCACCGGGAGATTCCACAGGTATGTGTTTCCTGCTGGACCGACCTCGATTATATCGGTTCCGTGTCGTATGACGCCGGGGCGGCGGTGAACTCCGTCGCTCATTACCTGAAAGAGTTCGGGCATAAGAAAGTCGGGATCGTCATGCCGCTTAAAAAACGGGACCGCGTTCGATGCCATTATGATATGGACGATACGGATGAACTGAAATCACTGTTCGAAACCGCCGGGATGGAGATCCGTTCGGAATGGATATTCAACGGTAGCCTGGGGCAATTGGGTGACTTCAGGAAACAGCTCGACCGACAGTTGCAGAAATGGTTCGAAACATTGCTTCGCCAGGACGATTGCCCGACGGCGTTCTGGTGTCGCGGCGACCTTGCCGCTTTATCGCTGGTGCGCCTGATCCAGCAGGCGGATTATCGTGTCCCGGATGATTTTTCGGTCATCGGCATGGACGATGTGCGGGAGGCGGAGACGGGTACTCCGGCGCTGACCACGTTGCGCCAGCCGAATTATGACAGCGGGGTGTATGCGGTCAATATGCTTTATGACGTGATCCGGTATGGCGCCGAAAACAGCGTTCTGACGAAAAAACTGCCGATGACGCTGATTGCCCGGGGATCGGTGGGGACCTGTCGCCGCGCAAAAGAGTTGCCGTTGATGTATGGCGTTTATTAAAATCGCAAGTTATTAAATATAGAGGTCAAATATGTCAAGAAAATTTACACTGATAGAGCTCCTTGTCGTTATAGCTATTATCGCCATCCTTGCTGCGATGCTGCTTCCGGTGTTGCAGTCCGCTCGAGAAAAAGCCAAGGCCGGGGCGTGTATCGGAAACCTGAAGCAGATCGGGTTGGGGATACAAATGTACGGAAATGACTATCACGACACGTTTTATTCCGTCAACAACGCCACCATCGGGTTCTGGAATGAAATCCTGTACCGCAACGGTTATCTGCCGAAAAACAAAGTGTTCTGGTGCCCGCGTTATGCGATGGAGGAGTTTAATCGTTACCGCACGTATGGCGCGCTGTATGTCTCCGGCGGGCGTATCCGGATCAGCAGTTACCTGAACCCGGGCAAGGGGGTGTTGGTGGCCGATGCGGTTATCCCCGACCAGACGGAATACCCGGCCAACCGGCTTTATCCCGCCGCTTACACCGGGCTCGGCAATCTGCACCTGCTGCACGGAGGGCGGGCGAATCTGTTGTTCGCCGACTGGCATGTGGCGGCGAAAGGGATTCCGGAGCTTCAGGCGGATGAGGCTTATTGGGATGACCGGACGGATGGCTTCAAGGCTTACAAATTCAAATATATCGTAAATGAGAAAAATGTAGGAGTACTCATCAATCCATGAAAATATACCATTATCTGTTGAGCGCGGCGACGCTGATTTTATCCGGCGTTTATGCCCATGGCGGTGATTTGGCGGAACAGCGGCAGCGGTTGCGCGAGCTTCCGGCGATGCAGAGCGCCCTTGATCGCCCGGAGGAGAACCCGGTGTTACGGCGAACGGCGTTTCGTCAGATTCTGAAAACCCGGGAGGCGGAACCGGCGGCGATCCGGGCATTGGGCGACCGTGACGAAGAGATACGCAAAGCGGCCGTGTATCTCCTCCGTTCCCGGCCGAGTTCCGCGGCGGAAGAAGCACTGATCCGGGCGGGCGGCGATGAAAATGCCGAAGTACGTTACCTGGCGGTTTTGTCACTTCGCGAGAGGCCTTCATCGGAAAGCCGGAATTTCCTGAAAACGGTCGCCGCCCGCGAATCCGACCCGCGGATTCGCAAAGCCGCGCTCGGCACGCCGATTCTTTCTACGGGAAACAGGCGGCTGTTGCGCGATGATCCGTTCTGGGATTATGATATCGTCAAAGTCGGCGCTTTGCCGATTCCGGAAAGCACCCTGAAATTTCAGACGGACCCGATTGCCGACGGGCAAAGCAAGGGATACCAGGAGGCCGGTTTTAACGATTCCGCTTGGAAGCCGATCAAATTCGGCGCCTGGCAGGGGCAGGGGTATCCGGAATACCGCGGCACCGGTTGGTATCGCGTCCGGTTCGATATGGCGGCGAAGACGGAACACAATGCGGTCGAGTTGTTTTTGCCGGAAGTGGGCGGAAGCGCCTGGGTATGGCTGAACGGCGTATTCGTTGGAGAGTCGAAAGGCGAACGGACGGTCCGGCTCGACGTGACTGCCGAAATCAACTGGAACGGTGCAAACGAGCTTGCTGTCCGGGTGGACGGAAACGACGGACCAGGCGGACTGTTGAAGCCGTTAACGATAGAGATTTTTAAGTAATTTGAATTCAGGAGAATATAAGTTATGAAACGGAACTTTGGTTATGCGCTTCTGGCGGCGTTGGTTGTCCATGCCGCGCTTCTTTGCGCCGGCGAGGCGCGGATTGAGCTAAAAGGCAGGAGCGTTTTTTATCGTCTTGAACCGGAAGCGAAGATCATTCTGGAAGTAGTCAATTCCGGCAAAACGGAACTGCCCGCCGGAACCATGACCGTTTCGGCGGATGGATTGGGCAGCCTTTTTCCGTTTCATGCCCGGTTGCCGCCGATTTCGGCGGGAGGCGGGCATCGTGTTGAGGTGCCGGTGCCTGTCGTTGTACAGCCGGGCGGTTATCTTTTTTCAGTCGAAGCGAATTGGAATACGGGCTCAGACCCGTTGGTCGCCCGATATCGGAAGACCGTTTCTATTGTGGAAAAAAACGACGAGGCGATGCCGGTGGTCATGTGGGGAACCGGCAAGCTCACTGAACTGAAACGGATCGGCTTTACCCATCAGTTATACAGCTTGAACCCCGCCTCCGGCGTGGAACGGCAGATTCAGGGTTTGGACGCCCATCTTCGTTATGGAATCGGAGCGCTTGACCGTGCCGGTATCGGGCCCTTGACCCGGCAGTATCCGCGCCTTGATCGCAATGGCGTGTCCTACGCTCGCCCGAATCTGGACGCCGCCAACCCTGAAGCCGTAGCCATTCTTCGTGCCAAGGCCGGGAAAGTCGCCGAATGTTTCGGGTCCCACCCCGCCTTCGCGGGGGCGATGATCCATACCGAGGTGCGCGACAAAACCAATCCGTCCTTTTCCGGTTTTGAACAGGAAGCTTATCGCAAATTCAGCGGCGTCGAGGTCCCGACGGAGGTGAACAGCCGTTGGTCGCTCGGCTATCAGAGCATTCCGGGGCTTCCGGATTTCCGGGTAGTGCCGGACCATCATCCGCTGTTGACGTACTATCGCTGGTTCTGGAAAATCGGCGACGGCTGGAACCCGCTGCACGGCAGCGTCAGCCGCGGTTATCATGACGCGCTTCCCGCCGGCCGTGGATTCTGGAGTTTTCACGATCCTGTCGTCCGGGTGCCTCCGGTATGGGGCGGCGGCGGAGAGGTCGACGCCATCAGTCACTGGACCTATTCGTATCCCGACCCGCTGAAAATGGGGCAGGTTACCGATGAATTGCTTGCCATGGGCGATGGGCGCCCCGGTCAGATGCTGATGAAAATGACCCAGGCGATCTGGTATCGCAGCCAGGTGGCTCCCGGCAATGATATCGCCGACAAGCCGCAGTGGGCGGTGGATAAGCCCGATGCGCCGTTCATTTCGATTGCGCCGGATAATCTGCGCGAAGCCTTCTGGTTGAAAATCGCCCGGCGGCTGGACGGTATCATGTATCACGGTTATCCGTCGCTGGTCGAGGAAACCTCGCACAAGAGCTATTTCCTGACCAATACCGAAAGCCGCGAAGTGCTGGCGGAGCTGGTCCGTGACGTCATCGTGCCGCTTGGGGCATTGCTGAAAACCATTCCGGAACCGCCGCCGCGCATGGCGATTCTCGAGAGCTTCGCCACGTCGATTTTCGCCCCCAAGCAACACAGTTTCGGCTGGGGCGGCAGCTGGTCCGCCTTGCTGCATCAGGCGTTGCAATGGGCGCATTACCAGCCCGCCATTCTTTATGAAGAACATATTCGCCGGGGCGATTTGGATAACGTGGAAGTATTGATTCTGGCCGGTTGTGAAGTCCTGCCGCAATCGACTTTCGACACCATCCGCAAATTTCAGGAGCGAGGAGGGATTGTTGTCGGTGATGAGTTTCTGGTACCGGGCATTCTGCCGGATATCTCGGTCCGGTCTTTTTCGTATGATTACAGCCGTCCGGACCGGTCTAAAGAGCAGTTGCAGAAACTCGGCATGGAGATACGCCGGCAGTTGGAGCCGTTTTTTACGTCATCGGCCTCCGCGGATACGCAGGATATGATCCTTCGGATGCGGAGTTACGGGACGGCGGATTACCTGTTTGCGATCAATGATCGACGCACGTTCGGCGACTACGTGGGACAGTGGGGAAAAGTCATGGAGAAAGGACTTCCATGCCGTGGTGCCGTTTCAGTCCCGAAGCCTGTTCAAGCGGCTTACGATCTGGTGAAGCATTGTCCGGTACCCCTGTCGCCCGGTCCGAATGGAGTGATGTTTGAGCTTGAACTGGCGCCGGGGGACGGCAAATTGATCATGCTGGCGGCAAAGCCGATCGGTTCCCTCCTGATTGATGCTCCAGGAACGGTAACCGCGGGGAAAGAATTCCATTATAGCATCAGGATTACCGATACGGACGGACAGCCGTTCGCGGCGCTGGTTCCGGTGGAATTGACGTTGACGGACCGGCAGGGACGAAAATTGCTGGCGGAGCGGTTTCCTGTCGTGAAGGACGGCATTTTTGAAGGGCGTATGACATTGTCGGTCAACTTGAAAACGGACAAGGTCCGGTTGAATGTCCGGTGCCTTGCTTCCGGGCGGACCGCTTCCTGTGATATCGCGGCGGTGAGCCCATAAATTGAATTCCGACGGCGAATTTGAGGAGTTTGCCCGCTGTTCTTGATCTTTTTGCGTGTTTTCCGAAACAGGGTATTGACATATATCTGTACTGCATGTATTATATATCATGTAACAGGTGTAGGATAGCCATGTGGAGCCCTGATGATCGAACTGCGGAATACAAAAAAATATGAAATGATCGCCGGACGGATCGAACAGATGATTGTCGATTCGGACATGAAGCCCGGCGACCGGATGCTCTCCATCCAGAAGCTCTACCGGCATTTCGGCGCGGCCCCCGCGACCGTCTGCAATGCGCTCGACCTGTTGCGCGAACGCGGGATCGTCGTCAGCATTCCCCAGAAAGGGACGTTTGTCAACAAAGTTCCTGCGATCATGGAAGAAAACGCCGGGGACCTGCATGACGACGATATCGTCGACTATCTGGAAAGCGCGCTGCCGATGGACCCGTTTTTTGTGCCGTCGCGCAAGACGGTTACGTTCCGACTGAAAGAATACAGCTCGACGCCTCGACGCAGGATGTGGGATGATATTTTCCAGGCCTTCCGCAAACAGCATCCCCATATCGACATTGAGGTCCGCGCCGATAACGACGAACGGGGCGACGGCGACGTGGTCATGTACACCGACAATCTGGCGGCGGAACATATCGCCGAATCCGCTCCGCTCCGCGCATTCCTTGATTCCGATACCATTCCGGACGATTATTTCCCGATTGCCCGGGGCTCGCTGTCCGGGAATCAGCGGCTGGCCAAACCTTTCGCCGTCAGCCAGGCGTGGCGGGTCTGCAACCGCACGCAGTTGGAAAAGCATTGCCCCGGCCTGAAATCGGAGGATTTCCGGCATTTGATCTCCAACGTATCGGAACGGTATGATTTCAGCGCTGAATCGTTTCCGGTCATAGGGACTTTCGTTCAATTCCTGCCGTTGAACCTGATCGAAGAAGGGGTGTTCGGCGGAGGGGGCGGAGGGCGGCTCGACTTTTCTGCTCCCGGCGTCAAGGATATCCTTGAATTCAATCGCTGCATGGTTGACAAAACCCGCAAATATCATCCCCGCGCAAGCGAGCTGTCCATCGGGCTGCTCTGGACGGATTTCATGAAGAACCGGTTGATGGTTCTGGACACGTTTTCGTATATCCTGAGGCTGTTGACGGAAAGCCGGCGCGATGATTTCGTCGTCCGCCCTTCTCCCGCTTCCGCCAACGGCCATGCCGTGACCCGCATCCAGTTACTCGGCGTGGCGGCGGATTCCCCGAACGCCGAGGAAGCGGTGGAGTTTGTCCGGTTCGCCTGTGGGACGGAGGGGCAGCGGATACTGGCGGAATCGCAATGCAATATTCCCGCCCTGCGCAACTGCGCGGAACACGGAGCATTCCTCAATGGTGCGCCGGAAGGCGTGGGCGCCGAACTGCTGAAGCATCTTGATCAGGAACGTTCTTTGCTGAATATGCCCCTGTTTGCCGACGATGACGGGTTCGGCAGGGTGAATTCCGTTCTTTCCTCGTATTATTACGGCAAACTGGAACTGGACGCCGCGGTCCGCAAGCTGAACCGCATCCGCCTGGGTTGAATCGAATCTGTTTTTCTATGATATCATATACTGAAGGAGCCATTATGCACCAAATCTGGAAACTTACGGTGGGGGGCGCCCCGTTCTGCGCATTCGGCGATTGCCGGGCGCGGCTGCCGTTTCGAATTCTGTACGAGGAAGTTCCCTGTCAGCGGCGGAAATTTCTGGATGATTACCGTTATTCGGTTTTGAGCGCGGTTCGCTGTGGCGACCGGTTGCGCCTGCGGATTGAAGTGGCGGATTGTTTCGCGGTGGATATGGTGTTCCGGGAACTGGCGGACGGTTTCGCCGTTGGGCTGGAGCCGGAAACTCTGGTCGAGTACAGCCCGAACAGTTTCCGGGTGCTGGAGCTTGATTTGCTGCCCGGGTTCCTGAGCGCTCCACAAGGCGGGGATGGGTATTTTTTCCTGCCGAATTTTTGTGGCGCGCTGATGCATTTCGCTTCCGGCAGGTGCGGCGAACTCCGCGATATGATTTACGGAGACCAGGCCGAAAACGAACACTATGTCACGATGCCGGTCTGCGGCATGAAACAGCAGGATTCCGGATGGCTGTGCATTTTTACCGAGGGGCGCTATGACGCCCGCGTGGTCAGTTCCGCGGATGAAGAAAAATGTGTGCTGTCGCCGTCGTTCATCCTCCGCCACCACAAATCCGACCCGGTCATTGCCGAACGCCGGGAGGTTCAGTATATCCGCCTTGAAGGCGATACCGGTTACAACGCCATGGCGCGGCGCTACCGCCGATATTTGACCGATGAACGCGGCTGGCAGCCGTTGGCTGAACGGCTGCCGGTGAATCCGGTGTTGGACTACACGGCCCGGAGCTATCACTGCAAGGTGTTCATGGGCATGAAATTCGGGCGGACCTTTGACGGGGTTGACGAATTGACGGTCACCACCACGTTTGACGAAGCTGCCCGCATGGCGGAGGGGATGAAGCGGGACGGGATCGGGGAATGTACCTTTTTCCTGGTCGGCTGGAATCCCGGCGGGCATGACGGCCGCTGGCCGAGCCGCTTCCCGATCGAAGAGCGGATGGGCGGCGCGGAAGGGTTCCTGCGCCTGAAACGGAAGCTGGATGAATTGGGCTACCGCTTGAGCGTACACGACAACCATGCGGATTCGTACAGAAGCTCGGAGTTTTTTCCGCATCTGGAGCATCTGACGGACCGCAGCGGCGAAATCGTGGGGGGGAGCCAGTGGGGTGGAGGAGCTACTTACCGTATCTGCATGAAAAATATGCCTTCCCCGAAATCGATCCTTGACCTGAAACGAATGAAAGAGCTGGGGGTGAACGGAATTTATTACATGGATAACATGCCGTCGCCGATTTTCACCTGTCATGATCCGCGGCATCCGTGCGGGCGACGGGATTATGCGATGGGCGTGCGGCGGCTGGCGCAAACGGCGGCGGACCTTTTCGGCTGTTCCTCGGCGGAGGGGTATCAGGACTATGCGCTGGACAATCTGGATATGCCGTGGAAAGTTCATGCGCCGTTGCCGGGGCTGGTGCCTTATTTCAACCGGGTGGCGATGATCGATGAGCTGGTGCCGTTTTTCCAGGTGGCATACCACGGATTGCGGCTTTATCATACCGAATACGGCTACGCCTATCCGGAGAACCTGAACGGAGCGGCGCTGGAACTGGCGCTTGGGGCACTGCCGATGAACGAAGTGCAGGAGCGCCCCGAATGGTATATCCCGTCCTGGCGTAACTGCCGGGAGTTAATGAAAAAACACCATGAACAGGTCAATGTGCGGCATGCAGGGCGGCAGTCGGTTTTTATCGATGCCATTACCGTGAAAGACGGCAAAATCACCACCGTCTATGCCGATGGCCTGACCTTTGAATTCGATTTGTACAAAACTTGCGAGGAACAGAAATGAAGATGAAAAAACTTGCACTGGGCGTGCTTGGCGCGGCCGCCGTCACCCTTGCCGCACAGAACCTCGAAACGCCGCAGGTCCGCCTGCCGCTGATGAAAACCGCGCCGGTGATCGATGGCGAAATCAATCCCGCTGAATGGAGCGGCGCCGCCCGGATGGAACGTTTCACCGATCGCGGTCCGCAGGCGTTTCCGGCGGAAGCGTCATTCTGGACCGGCAGCGACGGACGGAAATTGTTCATCGCCATTCGCAGCGAAGCGCCCCCACAGGGAATTCTGCAGCGCGCCATGTCGCGCGCCGGCAACAATATCGCGGTGACGGCGGATGACACCGCCGAGATCGTGATTATCCCTGACCTGCGTGCAGAAAAATATAAAATTCTGCACAGCATCATCAACAATCGCGGCGCGCTGTACTGCCAGGGCAATGACAACGGCACGCCGTTTCCGTGGCGTGGCAACTGGGAGGTGAAAGGGAGTGTCAGGGACGGGTTCTGGGAGTTTGAAATGGCTCTGCCGCTGAAAGACCTGGGATTGAAGGAGGGGGAAATGCCCGAAGCCACCGGATTGCGCATCTGCCGGAACTGGAAGCAGCTTGCGGGCGGCAACCGGCAGACCAGTTGGGAGCCTGCCAAGGCGGTTTTCGCCAGCCGCGATTTCCTGCCGGAAGTGGTATGGGATGGCCGGGCGCCGGTGGTCCGGCACCTGCAGTTGAGCGATCCGGCGGAGCCGCAGCGTTACAACGTGAAAATCGCCGTGGACAATCCGCATGCCGCACCGCTGAAAATCAGGGCATTGATCAGTGTCAAGCCCAGAAATTCCGCTCCCGCCGAGGAAAAAGCGGAAATCGACATTCCCCCCGGCCGGACCGTTGAATTCAACTGCGCCGGAACTGCTTTGAATGATGAGCCGCTGGACACCCTCATCCTGGTTTCTTCGGTGGACGGGGAAACGGTTTATTATCAACGCCATTACGAGTGGACGGCACAGCGTCCGGAGGCGGTTTTCGCGACCGCCGGTTCCGATGAGGCGGAGCGGATTTCGGCTCAGTTCGCCTATTATCCGTCGTTCCATAAAATGCGCCTGCAGGTCGATCTTGCCAACCTCAAAGACAAGAGCGGGGTACAAGGTGTTCAGGCCGCCATCCGCGACGCCGCCGGAACCGAACTTGCCCGAGTGGCGGTCCCGCGTTTCCGGCAGGATATCTACGAGATGATTTGGGCGGTTCCCGATCTGCGCAAGCACACGGCGGACGGCGGCGGCAACGAATATACGCTGACGTTTCAGGTGGACGGCGTCAAGGGCGGCACGATTGAGCGCAAATTTGTCCGCAACCCGATGGAATGGGAGGGCAACGAACTTGGCAAATCGGAAACCATTGTTCCGCCGTTTACCCCGATTGAAGTCCGCGGCAATACGCTGAGCACGATTCTCCGCGACCACGAGTTGAACGGATTGGGGCTTTGGGAACAGGTCCGGGCGGACGGACAGGACCTGTTGAAAGACGGTGGTATGCGTCTTGAAGCCGTCATCGGCGGCAAAGCCGTGCCGGTGAAAATCGAAGACTTCAAATTCACCGTCAAACGCCCGGCGCGCGTCGAAACCGCTTCGATATTCAGCTTCGGGCGCCAGCGGGCCGCCGCCGCCGCGCAATGGGATTACGACGGCATGATGAAATGGACCCTGACCCTGGAGCCGGGCCCGGAAACCATCGATTCGCTGAAACTGGTGATTCCTGTGGAGGGTGCGCCTACATAATAATG
>DHTZ01000066.1:0-34848 GCA_002408885.1 Lentisphaeria bacterium UBA5247
ACACAAAATTTATGACACCTCCAAAATTTGGGACAATAACAATCAAATACAGGGAATTTTTTCAGCAATTTACCACCACCAGTCATGAATATGCCCTTACCTGTGGCTGTTGTATTCCATTCACTCCATTGCTATGGTCCATGCAAATTTTGTTATTCTGATATTTCCAATTTGTAGGACGACGTTCCTATATTGTAATCGTTCGACTTCATCCAGTCGTATGTTCCACTATTCCACGCGGTAGTATATTCCGAAGGGGCAAGTCCTATGTGGTAATCGTGATCTGGTCCGGCGCCATATACCTTAATTGCTTCCGGCATTATTTTAGGGTACCCGGACAATACGGGTCCACCCTTAATTTTTTCTGAAAAGCTATTTCCCATTAGTTGATCTAACGTAGATACACCGTTGGCATATGGCGGCGGAGACGAATATTGACATACCGCCTGGAAGCTGGAGCCGTAATTAGAGATAAATGGGGTTGTCGTCAGCCAATCCCTCCTTTTCTTTACCTCTTTGGCAAAATCTTCAATGGAACCAAATTTGTCCACAACCCAGGGATCTGGAAGCGGCTCTGCCTCGTGTAGCAAATATTCCGGGGGTTGCAAGATAGAACTGGAACACCTTATAACGCCCTCGCCTGTATCATAATTATAAGAGCATTGCATCTCCCAGATTGGATCGCCATGTATACTTGATACCCAATTCCCCTCACTGTCAAGAATCCCATATTCTAAACCGGAAAAATAATGATGAGACCTATGTGAAAATGAAAATGTTCCAAGTGGCGGGTTCCTCTCTAAAACAATATTCCCGTTGGGCTGCTGAATCGGATAAAATTCTGCACTATCTATAAATTCTGAACCATAGTTGTGAAAATCGGTATTGTACGTCTCAGTAGATGTATTCGCGCCCCATGGCCCATCGTATACCGTATTCCTGTTGATTTTCATATTTACATCAGACGAGGTAAAAAGGTTAGCAGATGTTGCAAACACCACTTGCGTCGGGTCTACTTTCCTCATCCCTGCCGCCGTTGCAACAATCAAACGACATGCAGCAAATCCCCAGTCTATAGTCCCAGCAATATCTGCAGATGAATTAATTACCGAGATCGTTATACCAACGCCAGTTTCAGGGTTATTTGCAATATACCAACTTTCCGTATAGACTGGCCAACGCCCCTCTGAATCCAGAAAAGATGGGATTGAAAAATCCAATTCGACATTTTTATTATTAGCCTCAAAACATAAATAGTCCAGCGATGAATCGTCTACGACAAGTTCGAACTCAATATCCGAGGACAAAGATATAAATGCATTGGGAAAATTTGAATAGCTGATTTCCATTGAATTTTCCATATGCTCCTCCCCTACATGAGGCCGATATACAGAACTCGCGCTATTATTCACTACCGGACGGTTAAATCCGCCAATGGTGCTTCCGGCTTTCAATTTTATTTTCTTCCCTTTCAGAAAGTTATGCGCGGATGGTGTCCGTGGAACACCAAGTACATCTAATGCGTATCCATTTGACATTGGAACATGCTGCGCCTTGGTCTCCGATTCAAATATATCGGAGTTTTCTGCACCGCATGGCGAATAGACAACACACTCGCCCTCTAATGGCATCGTAGTTAATTTCCCATCAACTGTGGATGAATTCTGGAGATTTGCGATCAGGTGCTCAAGCGTATCCCATACACCGTTTGTATATAAGTATATAAACGATGTATCATTCGTAGCCATTTTATAGACCTTTACGGTTATGTCAATAAGGTCTCCTTCAACAACTGCCTTATGGATTTCCTCTCTGATAAAAAAAGCATATTCATTTGTAAATACAAAATCGGATGTTTGGTGCCCCGTCCCAATTTCCTTGGCGGGGTAAATATCACGCCTGTCTTGAGAATAAAATGTTTTCGTTATATCGGTAGTCCCCGACATGGTCTCCCACTGATGTACGCCCGTCCAACGTGTAGACCCTGTTCCGGCCTGCGTAAGGGTAACGACATCTCCATTTTTCCAGTTCTCGGAATATGCCGTCCATGTAATCGGCTGCCCGTCGCCACCGGACATAGTCCAATTCAGCGTCGGGTCAAAACTGTTTACATTCAGTTCGTCCTCTATCCAATAAAACCTGGACGTTGCCGATTCCGACGGAGTCGTTTTGTTCAATAACGCCTCTTGTGAATTCGCCAACTGCATGCCCTTGTTTTTCAATAGCTGAATGGATGGCAATAATTTCTTAAAATACGGTTCATTGCCATTGCGGGATTCACCGGCAAGCCCGACGAAAAGAGCATACCCGACCGTGTCCCACGCGCCCCGCAAATACCTTCTGTTCGTGTAGTCGCCTTCCTGATTGACTACGTCTATAAACTTTACCGCCGTTGCCTGATCTTCAAGATGCGCCCGTTTTCTCGCGTAAACCGCTCCGTGTGTTCCGTTATATGTATAGGGACTCCATGCACATGGCGGAACATTAATAACTTCATCCAGATGAGTCATGTGACTGTACTCGATAAACGGGCGAGTGAATTGTGCAAGCATCCAGGGCATATTCAGGACTTTGATTGGAATCGTCACCGATTCGCCTTTGGCGATGGTTTCATCTGGCGTTCCCTCGCCAGTCTTGACCGTCGAGCTTAAGACTTGGACGGTTGCGTTCAACACCTCAAATGCGTTTACGATGTTTTTTTCTGCAACGACCGGGTCTTCATCATTGCCTCTATCCCACCCGATAACGTCGTCGGTGTTGAAAACAATGGATTTCCCATCCTCTGAAATTGAAACTCCAACCCCATTGCCACCCGATACAGACACGCTTGCTATCCCAAAGTCTGAATAAATTACAGGCATGGTATAAGTCCACACCACCGGACCATTCGCGGTCTGATATTTGGTAAACTTATAAAAGTTATTGAAGTGTTGAATCCTGTTTTTGAGTTCTTTCATATTACACCGTAGTATTTAAGTGGTATATGCGCGGAATCACGACGGGAAACGGCTCACCGACTTCGAAAATATCCCCTGTCTCCGAAATAATAACATTTACCGCCTTCCCCAGTCCCGCCCCTACGTGCGGAACGCTTTTCAATTTGACCAGCTTAATTCCGGATTTTGCGGTTTTCAAGGGAGTTCCGACCAGATTGCAGCAGCGCTTCAGGGTTGCAGTTTCAGGGTCGCCAATCAACGTATTGGCTGAAGTGTTTTCAGACATGATTCAATTCCTCTTGTGAAAATAGTTTTAACAGCTGCTTTACCATCGAAAAAAAATAAAGCTTTTCAATCATAGGAATTTTGTCAATTCAGATTTGTCTGGAAGGCCTGAGATTCTCAGAATTATAGGCAAAAAAATGCATTTCCATCAAAATTCATGAGTGATTCCCGGCTTCGGAAATCGTCAAGGTCAGTGCGATAAACAGATCTCTGTTATTTTCAATATGGACAATCCGAACGATTCTCTGATTGATACCAAATAGCATCCACGCCTGAAATGCCTTTCATGTAGCGGCTTGGATAGCGCGGGAAAGTTTTTTGCAGGGAAGACCGATGATGTTGTCGCGGGGGCCTTCGATACGGCTGATCAGAAGCTCCCCGGATTCGGCGATACGGCGGTCATCCCCGATTCCCGGCAGAATCAGCCGGAGCATCCTGTTCCACAAATATCTCTTTGCGAATGCCGACTGATTCCACTTTCAGGGATCCGCCGCGTAGATTCACCACGATAAGCGGATGGGCAAAACAGGCGCCCGGCCACCATCTGCCGGGAACGGGATTACCGACCGCCATGCCTGCCAGTTTGCCGGCGGTTTCCCCCGAGCCGCTCAATTTGCCGGTGACCTGAACCGTGTTATACGTGGAAGAATTGCGATGCTGCCGGACGGCGGTTCCCGCCGGGTAGTTTTTCCCGACGGGACCGGACAGCGTCACAGCCCACTCCTCCGCATTTTTTTCGATGCCGGTGATGGCGCCGGACAAATTGCGGTTCGGTAAATCGCCGTATTTTCCGGAGCGGTCAATATTGAACGCAACATATCCGTTGCCGCCTCCCGCCGGTTTTCCCTGCCAGGAATCCGCATTTTTCAGGTAGATCACGGTATCGGCGACGTTGGCCGGCTTCGCCAGTTCCGTTTCTGTCTCCGCCAGGAAGTGGACCTCGCGCGAACTGATATGGCGTCCGTCTTTGTCGTAAACATTGAATGCCAGCAGCAGCGTTCCGCCGGCTTCTTCGCTACCGCGATACGCGGCCGACAACGTATAAGCCGCCAGCGGATCGATGAGGAAGCGCGTCGTCCCCTGTTTCCAGCCGGACCGGAAATATTCCAGGTTCGCCAGGTCGGGATTGGCGATGGTTTCGGCGACGGGAACCAACTGCCGGCTGTAGCCGGGCGGCGCCAGCCGCACCTGGAGATTTTTGGCGGCCAGTCCGAACGGGAGTTGCGCACCGCGCGAAGCGTTCGCTTCCGGTTCATAGAATTTGATGCTGAATCCGGCGTTGCCGTCCGGGTTGTCCAGTTCGATCATGAACAGCGATGATTCGCCCGGCAGGGTAATGATTGCGCCATGTTCCGGGATAGCGGTCGGCGTATTATTGATGGATAATTTCGCGTTGTCAGTGGAGGTAAATAAAATTTTGAGTGCTCGATTGGGCGTGTGCTGCAAATAAAATGCGACTTTGCCGCGCTGTCCCGCACCGATTCCCAACTGCTGCGCATAAACAAACGGATGCCCGCCCGCCAGCGCTTCCCACTGTTGCGGCGGCGCGCCGGAACGCATGGTGTTCATGCGCGCCGCATCGCTGTACAAATCGGGAATCGCGCCTTCGCGCAACGCACGGGCGGGTTCGGTCAGAACAGCGGCATCCGCGACCAAGTAGGCTGACGGCGATGCTCCGTTCATCGGAAAACTGCCGTAACGGTTGTCGAACGCCTGTTTGCGGGCGTTGCAATAGGTTTCAGGGCGTTGGAAACGCTGCCAGTTGAAGAGCGCGGCGTTGACCTGCGGCGCTGGATATTTTTCCCGGAACGCCGCAATTTCAGCGGCAGTTTGCCGTTCCAGCGTTTGAATGCCGTTGAGAATGACGTTGGCATCACCGGTGACGAACATCCGGGTTTCGCCGAATTTGAAATCATAGGTAAAGGTTTGCGTGTTCCGCGCGACCGTTTGGCGTGAAAACAGTTCCACCACGTCGCCGCGTTGCGGCATGACAATCTGCCGTTTGCCGTCGGAAACGGCATGAACCGCCACTACGTCGCCGGCACTGAACACCACGTCCGCCTGATCCGTCGGCAGTGTAATACCGGAATAGACAGCCAGCGCGCGCAATAACGGCGACGGCAACAGGCAGGCGGCGCCATAAACCGAGGTCCATTCGGGAAATTGTTTCATTGCCAGAATGGCATTCCCTTTGCCGTCTTTGCCCAATACCGGCGCGTCCGGATCGACGCTGCGAAGTCCCGAAAGAACGTTGCCGACATACAGACCGTCTGCGGCATCGGAATAAGAGACCTGATATCCCGTTACCGTCCGCCCCGCTTTTGCTTCTTCATCCGGGAGCGCGGTTTCGAGATTCAGATACCGGAGCAACGCGGCGGGTTCGTAAATCATTTTGCCGTTGACGGTGCGGGCGTCGCCCGCTAATTCGATGCCGGTCAACCGGGACGCCTCGGTTGCAGGAACCGCGTTCAGGCGGTTCAGACTGACGATGCCGGCGTCATGGAGAAACACCAGCGTGCGGCGTTGTTTTTTCAGGGATTCGATGCCGGCGCGTTCTTCGTCCGACAGTGCCCGGATATTCAGGAAAACCACCAGTTTGTACCGCTCCGCCACGCCCGGTTTCAGGAAATCGCGCAGTTCAAAAAAATCGGCATCCAAACCGCTGCGCGGCAGCGTATGGTCGCGGTTAAGAGTCGGATTGGCATAATAATTGCTATAAAATTGGCTTTCCTGATCGCCGACCAGGGCGATTTCCGAACGCCGCTTCAGTTTTCCGGCATTGCTCAGATATTCGAAAATGATGTTGCATTCCCGCACAGCTCCGGCGATTTCCAGGTCATGAAACCACGGCCAGCCGAAATCCATCAAGTATCCGGGATAACCGTGACAGGCGCCCGCCGCGAACTGCCGGCGGATCACCGCCAGCGAATGTTCCCGCGACAACGGCGGCTGACCGGCCGCGCCGGAAAGGGTGCCGTAGGCGGCATGGGTGCGGATATCCTCCTCCGCGAACCAGAATTTATTGCGGGCCTGGAGCGACGGCAGCACCGCGCGTTCCTGCGAGTAATTACCGACGCAACGGAACTCGTAACCGGACGGGCCGCCCAGGAAATCAATTTCCGGCGCATCCAGCAGATGATTCAGAAATACCGTCCCGTTGTTGCGGAACGTCTTCAAACCGGCATGAATCTCCATGCCTGCCAGACAGCGGCCGGAGGTTTGCGTTTTGATGATTTGAGCGAAATAAATCGCGGCGTTGGTAATGGGTTGATTCAACACCTGATTGTAGTCGGAAACCTTGGAATTGGGCGAAAGCGGAAATTGATTGCGTTCTTTCAGCGTCGGCAATCGGTAAACCTCCTCCGTTGAATCGACATTCCAGAGCTTTTTCAGAATTTCAACGTGATTGTCACCGTATTTGACCTGCAAATAATGTTTGAACGCGGCTTTGCGCCCGGCACTGTAATCCCAGCCGACATCACCTTTGCCCTTATAATACCACCATTCGCCGCTGTTCATCGCCCCCAGGTAAAATCCGGCAATATGCGGCGCGTAACGCGATTCCCCCGCCATACGGATGAATTTATACAGGAATTCACCGGTATAACGCCGCCATTCATTGAGGAAGTTCGGGCGTTGTGAATGGGTGCTGTAATAGGTGGACCCCCAATCGGTTTTGCCGTCTTCGCCGGTCAACACCGCCTCGGGATGTTTCTCCAGATAATCGGCGGGAAGATTCATCAGCCAGAGGCGGAGAATCACTTTGGCATCCGGCACCGTCGCCAGCAATACCTTCATCTGCCGTTCAAATGCGGCGAACGTGGTTTGATCCAGCGTGAAACCTTTTTCCGCTGCCGCTTCCCGCTGGTAAGCAGGGATATCCAGAATAAAAACCTGAACGCCGTTTTCACGCATCAGCCGCGCCACCGGTAAGCCGTTGATCTGGCTGTGCTGGATGGAGCGGGTAAATAATTGCACCGCTTTGCCGTCAACAAACGGCCACGGAACGCCGTTCTGTTTTTTGACTTCAGCTTGGGCAAAAGGATAAACTTCCGGCGGTTTTTGCAACCACTGTTGATCCAGATGGCGTTCTTCCGCCGGGCTGAAATTGACGGGATGGCGGAAAAAGACATTTTCCTCCACCGGTAGAGTTCCCAGAACGGGAATAGCGGCGGTTACGGCGCAAAGAACGGTCATAATCGGTTTCATCATTTTCTATATTTTCCTGTCGTTTAATAGGGATACAAAACGATATCGGCATTGGCCGGATCCGTTCCCTGTTCCTGAAATGAAAAAGGATTGGTGATGGTTTTTCTGGGTAAACGCAAAAAATCAACGGAACCGACATGTCCGTCCTCAAAAGCACTATTCAGAATCCCGCGGTGCCGCATGGGGTCAACATCGTCAATCGTCTCCGCAGGACGGCGCTGGCGAAAATGCAGAGCATCACTGTCAATCAGCATGGAGCGTTGTGAGGGATTTTTAAACCATCCGATTTTGCGCCAACTTTTATTGGCGGCACTATCAATCCAGCCGCGGGTATTGCGGTTCAGCGCATAGTCAACAAAAGAACCGGACAGGCTTTTCCCCGGGTCCGCCGAGCTATGGTCTTCCTCGGCAGGACAGTGGAACACCGAACGTTTACCCTTGCTCCAAACCTCCACAGTGTTGAACACGCCGTAACGCGCCTTCCAAATGATCGCGCTCCAATATGAATAGGAATAATTCTGATTGTCATAAACCGCCAGCAGATAGTCGTTGTAGTCACCCGAATACATCAGTAAACAACTGCTGACCTCTTTTAAATTGGCGACACATTGGATGCGTTTGGCTTTTTCCCGGGCGGAATTCAGCGCAGGCAGCAGCATCGCCGCCAGAATGGCGATGATAGCAATCACTACAAGAAGCTCTATTAGTGTAAAAAAAGGCTTATAACTTTTCTTCATATCAAACACCTCCGTTTTGGTTGATATATTCATGGAAAGGGATGTGGGCAATTTGCAGGGTGCTGTGTTGCGCAGGAATACTTCCCAGCAAAAATCGGGTGATTTCCGCGGCGGCCTCATGAAGCGGCAATTGCCGCAGCCAGACATTGCGGGTCGGCCTCCAGTGATTCAGCAGCAGGCTGGGCAAAAGCGCCACCGGAGTTTCCGGCGGAATGCCGGTGGCCTGATAGAAATTCGCACCGGACAAGACCTCCTGCAGAGGATTGATTTCCAAAATCAAGCCGTCAAACGAGTGTGCTTTCCAGAGCATTGCCAGTTTGTCCAGCCGTGAACGAAGATTCCACCGGGAGGGAAATACGTGAAAACAGGCGGAATTCCACGACAAATTCAATTCTTCGAGCGTTCGCCGGAAATGCGCGCGTCCCGCCGATTCGCAGGCGGCATCGCTACCGAAATAGAGAATGTTCCGCGCTCCCTGCCGGTACAGAAAACGGGCGGAAACACCGGGCTGTTCGTCCAAACGGTAGGAGCAGATATGCCAATGGTTTTCCTGCGGCAAATCCGGGCCTTGATTCGCAATCACGCCGACACGGCAACCGCGTTCCCGCAACAACGGAAAAATTTTTTTGAACCATACCGCTCCAATCATCATGACCCGGCTATCGCGGTGAACGCCAGTCAACTGACGCAGATCGATTTTTTCCGGATCGTTGACCATGGAAACCGGAATCGTGACAACCCGGCTGCCCGCCGCAATCGCCGCCTGCCTGGCACCCTGGATGATCCGGCTGTGGAGTATGGCGCTCTGCCCGCTGGCGGTCATGAAGTCCGGACAGGGCAGGAGGACGGAAATCGGCTCGTCGCTGCTACCGGGGGGAAGCTGCGCCTGTTTCACAAACGTGCCGCGCCTGCTGCGCTCCAGCATGCCTGTTTGCTCCAGCTCGTCCAATACGAAGCGCAGCGTCCGGCGGGAAAGTCCCAATTCACGGGCAAAATCGCGCTCCCCCGGCAGCCGGTCGCCGGCGACGTAACGGGTCTGAAGCGCAACATGCAGCGTTTCATAGATTTTATCCCTTTTTCTCGGATGCGCCATATTTTCCATTGAATATTCTTAATGATTGTCATTGTAATTATTATAATGCTGGTACACTTTGAATGCAAACACGGTTTTCCGCAACCTTCCCAAATACGGCACCCGGCCCGACAGGGAAAGCTCTCTGCGCCGAGGAACTGAACGACCGACAGCCTTTCATAAAGAATGGGAGGTGTGAATTGAAATTCGCGGAGCTTTGTTGCGGTTTCAATCAAAATTGATCACAGAGGAAAGATTATCCCATAAGGGATGCGGCGGCTTGGATCGCGCGGGAAAGTTTTTCGCAGGGAAGGCCGATGATATTGTCGCGGGGGCCTTCGATACGGCTGATCAGAAGCTCCCCGGATTCGGCGATATTGTAGGAACCGGCTTTGTCGAGGACCTCGACGCGAGCCAGATAATCGTTGACGACGGCGTCGCCGAACGGTTTGAAATAAACAAAGCTTTCTTCGGAAAACGTGGTTTCAAGGTTCCATTGCCGCGCCAGCAACGCCACGCCGGTGATAACCCGATGGCGGCGGCCGGACAACATCATCAAGGTCCGCCGGGCATCTTCCAGGCCGCAGGGCTTGCCGATCAACAAACCGTCGCACTCGATTGCGGTATCGGCGCCGATGACCAGGCTTCCGGGGAACATCCCGGACACGGCGGCGGCTTTGCGGACGGCATTTACCAACGGGATATGGCAGGCATACATGCCGTCCTCGACTTCTTCCACTTCCGGAGAACAGATGTCAAAAGAGAATCCGGCCCCGCCCAACAGCATTTTGCGCCGGGGAGACTGCGAGGCCAGGACGATTCTCATTTATCCGACTGAGGCTGAAATTCCAGAATCTCCGGATCGCTGTCCGCGCTGAAAGGCGTTGCGTCCCGGTTTTTCCGCTGGGGTTTGTGGGTCGAATTGAACGTATTGTTATCGATGTTCACTTTGTCAATGTTCTCAATTCCGAAAGCATCTTTCAGCTTGGCGAGAACAGCGCGCTGAAATTTCTCGCTGTAGAGCTTGAAATTACCGCCTCCTTCATCGAAAATCAACTGGATACAGATCCGAACCTTGGCATTTTTGCTTTCGAACAGGCGAATTTTCTGAATCACCAGAGCGTCGAACTCCGATTCGAGAGCCCGGATCGCGGCGGTGATCGCAGAAGTGGAGACAAAAATGTCGCCCAATTCAGCCTGCATGGTGATGCCGCTGCACTTTTTCCGGCGGAACATCAGGGCAATGATGATTCTGATGAGAAGCAGGATCGCAATAATGCCGATCGCAGTCGCAACGCCGGTTAAAAAACCGGCATTGAACATGATACCGTTTTCATCGTTGCTGGAAAACAACAGATTTTTCAAGTATTCCATCATATTGAATCAGAACTTATTTTTCGTCGATGATTTCATCGGAAATGTGATTTTCGTTATTTTCGTCGACCAGCTCTTCGATTTCCTGGACGATGACATTGACGCTGGTCACATTCATTCCGGTGGTATGTTCCACCGCTTCGACAATAGCGGTCTGAACGTTGCCGGCGACTTCAGGCACTTTATAGCCGAACTTGATATTCAGCTTGACTTCGATTTCCACCCGGTCTTCATCCATATTGATGTTGATCGAACGGTAGGAAGTCTTGCGGCTGCCGACGATCTCCGCAATGTTATCGACAAACGTGCTGGCCAGGCGTGAAACGCCTTCCACGCTCAGAGCCGCCTTGCGGACCAGGCTGGAAATAACGCTGTCGCTGATTCGAATGGCGCCCAATTCATTGGTTTTCCCGGGTGGAGCCTTGACGGTGTCCTTAGCCGAAGCCGTTTTCTTTACATCTTTCATAAAGCCCTCCTTAATCATTGGGTTTGAAATTAGTTATTGTTTTTCTCTTTCATCAGCGCTTCGATAAAACCGGTGTTGTATTTGCCGGCGCCGAATTCTTTATTGTTGATGATCGTATTGGCAAACGGAATCGTGGTCTTCACGCCATCCACCACAAATTCCTGCAATGCCCGGCTGCAACGCTTGAGCGCGCTGGCGCGGTCGACGTCATGGACAATCAACTTGGCGATCATGCTGTCGTAATACGGGGGAATCCGGTATCCGGTGTAGCAATGCGAGTCAACACGCACGCCGATACCGCCGGACGGAATATAGTTGGTGATTGTCCCGGGATTCGGGGTGAAGTTGCGCTCCGGATCCTCGGCGTTGATCCGGCATTCGATGGCATGTCCGTTGATCTTGACATCCTTTTGCTGGAAAGAGAGTTTCTCGCCCGCCGCCACCCGGATCTGCTCCCGGACCAGATCGATTCCGTAAACCAGTTCGGTCACCGGATGTTCCACCTGGATACGGGTGTTCATTTCCATGAAATAGAAATCGCCGTCCGCATTGAGCAGGAACTCGATAGTCCCGGCACTGCTGTAGTTCACGGCCTTGGCCGCGCGCACCGCCGCCTTGCCCATGCGCTCACGCAACTTGGGGTTCAGCGCCGGAGAGGGGGCTTCTTCGATCAGCTTCTGGTTTCGGCGCTGGATGCTGCAATCGCGTTCGCCGATGTGAACAATGCTGCCGTAGTTATCCCCGATAATCTGGAATTCAATATGGCGCGGGTTCACCAGGTATTTTTCAATGTATAAATCGCCGTTGCCGAAGGCGTTTTCCGCTTCGGTACGCGCCGCATGGTAGCTCTGAATCAGGCTGGCGTCGTTGTGGGCGATCCGCATGCCGCGCCCGCCGCCGCCGGCGGACGCCTTGATGATGACCGGATATTTCAGTTTCCGGGCGGTGGCGATCGCGTCTTCTTCGCTCTTGATCAGGCCGTCGCTGCCGGGGGTGATGGGCACGCCGGCTTTTTTCATGGTTTCGCGGGCAATGGCTTTATCGCCCATCGCGCGGATCTGCTCGGGCTGGGGTCCGATAAAGGTGATATTGCAGGCTTTGCAGACTTCGGCAAAGTGAGCGTTTTCCGCCAGGAAACCGTAACCGGGATGAATGGCATCCACGTCACAGATCTCAGCCACGCTGATAATACGTTCAACCAGGAGATAGCTCTGGTTGGAGGCGGGGGGGCCGATGCAGACGGCTTCATCAGCCATGCGCACCGGCAGGCTGTCGGCATCGGCTTTCGAATAAACCAGAACGCTGGCGACGCCCAGCTCGCGACAGGCGCGAATAATGCGCAGGGCAATTTCTCCGCGGTTGGCAATCAGAATTTTTTTAAACATGGTCACTCCCGGGAGAGGGTTATTCAATCACAAACAGCGGCTGGCCGTATTCCACCGGGCTGGCGTTTTCGACGAGAATATCTTTGATGACGCCACTCTTTTCAGCCTTGATTTCGTTCATGACTTTCATGGCTTCGACGATACATACGACAGAGTCGGCTTCGACTTTCTGCCCGACTTTCGCGAACGGTTCCGCTTCCGGAGAAGATGAACGGTAAAAAGTTCCCACAATCGGCGAATCAATCGTATTCAGCTTGGCCGGAGCAGCGGCCGGGGCGGCGGAAACCGCGGCCGGGGCAACGGGAGCGGGAGCAACCGGGGCGGCGACCGGAGCGGCGGCGTAAGCCGAAGCGTCCGCTCCGCGGCGAATGCACAGATTGTAGTCATCCGCTTCGATCTTGAACTCGGTCAGGTTGTGTTCCGCCATCATTTTGGCTATCGTCTTGATTTCGTCGATCTTCATATTCATTTCCTGTTTTGTTTTAGGTGTTTGATGATCGCCCGCAGGGCCCATTCGTAACCATTCGTTCCCAGCCCGGCGATAATTCCGAGGCAGGCCGGGGCTGTCATGGAGACATTACGAAAGCTCTCGCGCGATGAAATATTACTGATATGCACTTCGACCGCAGGCAGTGAAACCGCCTTCAGCGCGTCATGAATCGCGATGCTGCTGTGGGTATACGCCGCAGGATTGATAACAATCCCGTCGGTGCCGTCGCCCAGGCAGTCCCCGATTCTATCAACAATCTCCCCTTCGTGATTGCTTTGAAAAAAGCGTACTTTCACATCCAGCGAATCAGCGACGCCCTGGAGGCGCTGATAAATCTCCTCCAAGGTCGTGCTGCCGTATATTCCCGGCTCCCGCAACCCAAGCAGCTGCAGGTTAGGTCCGTTTATAATTGTAATATTCATGATGGGCATAATATAACTACGTTTTTTTATTTTTCAATCGGCCCCCTGAAAAAAAACCGTGTTACGGCATCCGGCGACGCTCGCCGCCGGGGATTTCCCGATCAATTTTCCGTCAATTTTCCGGCAGCGGCAGCTCCGACATCCGGATCACCTGAGGGGGGTTCAGCTCCTTGAGCGAGTCGGCATTGAAGACGCCGACCACCGCCGGACCGCCGCTCGATACAGGCGGCGGGTTTTCCCGGCCGGACAAGCTCAACGCCACGATTCCAACCACAATTCCCCCGAGAACCACCAGCGTCAGGCACGAAACCAGAAAAATGCGGCGGGTACGCTGATCGGCTTCGGAATAGATTTCAGGATCGGCTTCGATAATCTGCTCGATGCCTTCTTCGCCCAGCCCGTAGTCGGCATGGGCCTTCAACTGACGGATCACGTCGTCGTTCACTTCGCGCGGGACCTGGTACATTTCGCAGATTTTGCGCACGTAGCCGCAGACGAACACGGCGGGCGGCAGGCGTTTGAAATCCTCCAACTCCAGCGCCTCGAGGTAATCCTTGCGGATTTTGGTATGTTCGGCCACATCCTGCAGGGAAATCCCCCGGCTCTCGCGCATGTCGCGGAGCGAGGAACCAAGGGAAATCTGCAATCCCGCCTTGCTTTTCGACAGTTCATCGGCCAGCGTCTTCGACGGCTTGCGCGAGGCGTCGCTGATCGGCGGCGGCACCACCTGAACCGGCGGGGCCGGATGGTATGGAGCAGGGGTAGGCGAAAACGCGGGAATGAAATCAAGACCGGCATGCGCGGCTTCCGGCACATCCGCACTTGTCGGCTGTCCAGTGGGGAACGCGGCTTCCCCCGCATGTTCCGGCGCAGGCGCCGTCTGATTCACATAAGCGGTTTTGCCGGACATGACCCTGGCGGCTTCTTCGAAGTCCAACGGCAGCTGACTGTCATTTTCCAGGCCGGGCTTGTTTGTATTGCGGTCGTCCATACTCACCTCGTATTTCATCTTATTCGTTTAATATATCATCAAAAACCAGAATGTCACGTTTGGAACCGCCGGCGACCGGCGGACTGACAATGCCGCGCTCCTCCAGTTTGTCGATCAGCTCCGCGGCGCGGTTGTAGCCGATTTTCAGGCGGCGCTGAAGGTAACTGGTGCTGGCTTTGCGTTCCATCAGTACAATTTCCAGAGATTTCTTCATCAGGTCGTCGTCCCCGGGCTCCAGATACTTCTGCATCAGGGGCGAAATATGGGCGAAATCTTCGATCGACGCTTCATCGCCCTCCTCAAAATCACCGTCTTCATCCGAATCCATCTCGTCTTCAATCACCGTATTGTCAAACCGCTGCGGCGCCTGGGCGGAAACGAATTCCACTATTTTTTCGATATCGGAGTCCTCCACCATCGCCCCCTGGATACGTTCGATCGACGACGCGCCGGGCGGCACAAACAGCATATCGCCGCGCCCCAGCAGTTCTTCGGCGCCGATGCGGTCCAGAATCACGCGGCTGTCGATCCCCGAAGTGACTTTGAACGCGATACGGGTCGGCAAGTTCGCCTTGATGATCCCGGTAATGACCTGAATCGACGGGCGCTGGGTGGCGATTACGATATGAATCCCCGCCGCGCGCCCTTTCTGGGCGATACGGGCGATGGAGGTTTCGACGTCCGCCTTGGCGTCGGTCATCATCACGTCGGCAAGTTCGTCCACAATGATCACCAGAATCGGCAGTTTGTCGGGAATCGGCTTGCCTGCTTCGTCGGTCAGGATCACGTCGCTTTTCGGGCGGGAGTTGAAGCCGGACAGGTTTTTTGTCCGGGCCTTGGCCAGAATACGGTAGCGGCGTTCCATTTCATTGACACCCCAACGCAGGGCGATCGGGACCTTCTGCGGATCGTTGACGACGGGGGTGATCAGGTGCGGCAGGGTCTGGTACATTTCCATTTCCACCACTTTCGGGTCCACCATGATCAACCGGAGGTCCTCCGGTGAAAAACGCATCAAAAGACTCATGATCAACGTATTCATGCACACGGATTTACCGCTGCCGGTCGCCCCGGCGATCAACAGGTGCGGCGCGCGCGCCAGGTCCAGAATAAGGGTCTTGCCGCCGACGTCTTTGCCGAGCACCACCGGAATTTCGGCTTTGGAGTTCCGCCAGTCCGGGGAATCCAGCAGCGGACGCATGAACACCGCTTCCGGCTGCTGGTTCGGCACTTCCACGCCGACCGCGTTTTTACCGGGAATCGGGGCGAGGATGCGCAGGCTCTGGGCCGCCAACTGCATTTTGATGTTATTCTGGATGCGGCTGACTTTTTCGACCTGTACGCCCGGCGCCAGGGTAATTTCGTAACGGGTGACACGGGGGCCGGAAATCGCCCCCACCACCTGACCGTCCACGTTGAAGCTGTTCAGGGTTTCCTGCAGCAGATGGGTGATGTGGGAAATGGTTTCTTCGGTTTCGCCGCCAACGTTTTTGCCGGGATTGAGCATGGACACCGGCGGCACCACGTATTCGGCCACGATTTTGCTGCCGGAAGCGATTTCGGGCAGGATGTTATGATGCTTGCCCTCCGCCAGTTCTTTGCGGGTCAGGCGCGGATCGACCTCGGGCGGAGCGCCGATGTTCCGTTCAACGGGCGCGGGCGCAATAACCGGTTCAGGAATAGGGTCCGGCGTGGGAATCAGAACCCGCGGGGCCGGAGCAGTCTGCAGTACCACTGGAGCCGGAGTCGGCGGCGCCGAAGGAGGCGGGGGAACCGGCGCGGGCGGCGGCGGCGCAATCGCGGTAGGGGCGAATTCCGGGATGACTTCCGCCGGGAGCGGGTCCTGTTTTTTCGAAATTTTAACCGGCGGCGGAGGCGGTTCGCCATCGGCGCCCTGCCCTGACTGTTCCTGCCGGGCGGCGGAAACGATCAGGCGCCGCCAGATGTGGCGCGCCACCGGCTGCCAATCCGCCAGCCACAGGAATACCCCGCCTCCAACGACAAAGACCACCGCCGTAACCAGGGTTCCCATGCCGCCGATCAGTTTGCGGACCACGCCCGGCGTACCGGAGCGCTCCGGGGCGGCCAGCCATTGGCCGAGCGCACCGCCGGAAAGACAGTGCGAGGGCATGTCGACACGCCCGATGCCGCGCGCATCCGTCATGGGGGCAAAACGTTCCGGCGAATAAGCGAAGATCACCGTGGTCCCGAGCACGATCACCAGCAATGCCAGGATATATCCCTTGCGGACCACCGCAATCCGGATGTAAGGGCGGATCGCGCAGACCAGCAGCAGCGCCGCAATCGGATAAACCGCGATGCCGAACAGATAAAACAGCGTCGTCGAAATCCTGGCGCCCACGTCGCCGACCCAGTTGTTGACGATCCCGACCCGGCCGCCGGCGATGATCGCGAAATCACCGGCGTCGTGCGACAGGATCGCCAGCAGGATCAGCATGGTGGCGATGATATAGAGGAGATACCGGAACCGGAAAACCACTTTTTCGGTTTTCGGCGGCTGCGGGGCCTCGACGGTTTTCTTCTTTCTGGTCCCGGCGTCTTTTTCCCCGGGGACCTCGGTTTTATTTTTTTTCAGCCAACTGAACAAAATACACAAATTCCTATGTTAAATCGCAACTCTAAACAATAGCCCGAAAATGAACCAAATCAAATCATTTAAGGATATTTCTTGGGATAAGAATTCGGCGGCGGTCAGGTGATTTCGGCGGCGATGCAGCGCCCCTTGGTCTCCCGGATCTTCCAGCCGCAGTACGCCGAAAAACAGGCCAGCAGAAATAACGCCGTGAAAACCGTCAGATACGAGCCTCGGCCATAAAGCATGATCCCGTCCGCCTGCAATTCCGGCCGGAACAAATTCATCAGCAACCCGACCAGGTTGCCCAGCAGCGCCACCACGATATAGGAGTTGAAGTTCATGAAACAGACCGTGGTCCCGGCCAGCCGGGCGGGATTGGTTTCATGGATCAGCGGAACCACCAGCGCGCCCAGATTCGACGTCAGGGTCAGCAGACAGAACAGCACCGCGATCCCGGACGTCCGGATATCGAAGACCAGCGCCACGATGATCAGGAAAAACACCGCCACCACCGTCGCCGTGCAGACCTGCACGAAAATCCGCCGCCGGTTGCCCGCCAGGCGGCTGAGCACCGCCAGGACCATCCCGACCACCGCCGCGATCGTGGCCATGAGCGAAAGCACTCAGGCCGCGCCGGAGGAGGACATCAGGCAGAAGTCTTCCAGAAATTTTTTGCCGATCATGGTCTGGATCACATAAAACATGCCGAAATTCAACCCGGAAAACCCGAGAATGTACAGGTTGTGCCGGATTCGGAGCAATTCCCCGAACGGACGGAAAGAGATCCGCTTCTCCCGATGGATTTTCGGCAGCTTGGTCATATACCCGGACAGCAGGAACAGCACGAAAAACGCGATCGACGCCAGCGCGATCAGCAGCATCATCGGCCGCCATCCGATCACGCTCACCCCCGCCACGAACGGCGCATTGGCCATGATCCCTCCGGTATAACCGGCAAAAATCATCACCGACAGCGCGATGGAGAAATTCTTGTCGCTCGACGCCCGTTTGATCTCTTTTACCAGGCTCAGGTAAATCGCGCTGGCCCCCAATCCCGTCAGCGCCCGGCTGAAATACAGCCAGAACAGCGAACCCGACAGCGGAAACATCAGTGATCCCAGGCAGAACAGCAGCGAACCCGCCGCGATCACCCGCGCCCCGCCGTATTTCTCGATCAGGATGCCGCTGAACAACTGATTGATCGCGTACACGTACATGAAAGCCGCCCCCAGCGAGGTGATGTACGGCGCCGACACCTGAAGGTCCTGCTGGAGCACGTTGAAGATCGGGCCGGGGATCGCCGTCCGCTGAACGTTGGCCATGAAATACAACGCGGTACCGACGATGATCAGGATCACCCGGTAATGAAACGAATGAAGCCTGAACTTCATCATGCTATGAACCCTGGAGTTTGGATAAATGGAATTTTTCGATCAATACATCTGTATAATGTATCGCCGCTTCCTGAAAAAGCAAACCGGAATCCCCCCGGAAACGAACATTTTCGCGCGCCGCCGCCCTTATCCAAACGGCACAGGAGAAATCAGGCTTCGAACAGCTCCCGGGCTTCGCGCAGGTAACGGCGGATCGGCAGTTTCTGCGGGCATTTGCTCTCGCATTTGCCGCAGTCGATACAGTGCCCGGCGTTTTTGCCGCTGACCCATGAACTGGTCCCGATCTCCTTGTAACGCGCAAACGCGTGCTGTTTGAACTGATAGACCTTGTAATAGATCAGGGACTCCAGCGCCACCGGGATATTGACTTCACACGGACAATCCGGGCGGCAGTAGCCGCATCCGGTACAGTAAAGTTCGCTCAGTTTGCGGCACTTGTCGCGAATCTGTTCCAAGGCGCCGATTTCGGCGACGGACAGCGGGGCGGAGGACTCCGCCACCCGGATATTGTCGTTCACCATCGCCTCCGAACCCATGCCGGAAAGCGCGCAGTCCAGGTCCGGGTGGCTCAGGACAAACCGCAATGCCAGTTCCGGCGTGGTCATGGAGCCCCCCAGCGCGTCTTCGAAAACCCCTTCCGCAAACGCCAGCCGTCCGCCGCCGACCGGCCCCATCGCAATCGTCCCCAGCCCTTTCGACGCGGCATAGGAGATGGCGCCGGCATTGGCGGTGTCCAGCAGATTGTACTGGCAGAGGACGGATACGAATTCGCCGGTATCGACCAGCTTTTTCATTTCCTCCGGCTTGTCGTGAAACGAAAACGACAGATTCCGGATCAGCCCCCGGTCCCGCGCTTTCGCGGCGGACTCGAAGATTTTGAATTCACGGATCGCGCCGTCCAGGTCCCCGCCGCCGATCCCGTGCAGATGGTAAAAATCGATGCAGCCGGTATCGAGTTTCTGCAACTGCTCTTCGAGAATGCGCCAGAAGTCGTCGGCCTGTTTGACGTTCCATAACGGCAGTTTGGTGGCGAGGCGGACCTTTTCGCGCCAGTTGTCCCGTTTCAGCGCCCGACCGACGGCGACTTCGCTGAGGTGGTGGCAGTACATATAGGCGGTATCGACGTAATTGACCCCCTTGGCAAAGGCGTGGCAAAGCAGGTCCACCGCCGGTTCGAGGTCCACTTCGCCGGGCGCTCCGGCGGGGTCCGGGATCGGCAGCCGCATGGAGCCGAATCCGATTGCGGAAATTTGAAAACCGGTTTTGCCGAAATCATGATATCTCATCCGTGCGCTCCTCCTGTTGATATCTCGATTTTAAAATATACACGGCCCCCGGAAACGAATCAAATGGAATTTCATTCTTCGCCCGGAAATTGAAATTTTTGAAAAAAATAACGCCAATGACGCCACCGGGTATTGCTTTTGCCGGATTTAATTGTATAATTTACATATACAAATAAAAACAGGCATGGATGATTTATGACGAAAACCATCAACAGCCGACTGAACGAACAGTTGCGCCAGCGCATTGCGGTGATGTCCGACGGAGAGAAATTTCCGACCGAAGCGGAATTATGCGAGGAGTTCTCCGTTTCGCGGATGACCGTCAGCAAAGTCCTGCATGAAATCACCCGCGACGGGCTGCTGGAGCGCGCCCCACGCCGCGGCACTTTCGTCCGGAAATCATTCGAAACCAACCTGAACCACGCGTCGGAATGGCTGAACGAGAGTCATTCCGGCGGACTGCTCGCCGGCGCCGTCACCCATACGCTCCGCGTCAACATTTACGAATACCGCCATGAATTCATCCGCTCAATGTGGGACGAACTGGCCGCCAAGCTGAAAGGCTGTACGCCCGGCGTGGAAATCGAATTTTCCACCGAGCCGGAAGACGCGGAACAGGCGGATATCATCTGGGCTTCAAACCGCCGCGACCTGAAAGCCCTGAACAGCGATTCATTCAACACGTCCGAAGCGGCCCGGGCGGCCATCGCCCGGCATTGCCCGGAAGAAAATTACTTCGCGGCAGCATGGCCGGACCTGAAACGGAGCGGCAAGGCGGGGTGCCCCTTTTCGCTCAGCGCCAGCGTCTATCTCTGGAACGACCGGCTGGCGGAGGAGCATTGCCCCGGACTGAAGCAGGCGAACATCCGGCAGATGACCGAGTTCTTTATTGCCGAACGGAAACGGTTCGCGTCGGAATTGCCGCCGGCGATTTTTTATGTTTTCGTCCCATTTCTGCTGATGCAACTGGCGTCCAGCGGCATTCTGGAATACGACCTCCGGCACGGCCTGAGTGGATTCGACAAGCCGGAAGTCGCCGGATTCCTGAAGTTCAACCGGGAAATCTTCGCCGCCGCCGCCCGCCTGAGCGACGACCGGATCGTCACGGAAATCCGGGGGGCGATGAATCTGTTCCTCTCCGGCAAGGCGCTGGCGCTGAATACATTTTCACCGACGTTAAAGGTCATCCCGGAAAACCGCGTTCAGGAATTTTCCGTCAGCTCCGCCCCGATCGGCCCGTATGCTCCGGCGGTGCCCGTCTACATGGGAATCGGGCCGAACTGCCGCGATCTGGAAACGGCGGCGGCGACGATCGGATTTTTCTGCGGCAGGCGCGGACAGCGCATCCTGGCGCGCCACCGCAACAACATCCCGGCGCTCCGCGAAATGGCTTATTCGGAGGAATTCCTGAAAAAAAGCCCGCGCAACATGAAACAGGTGCTCGACGTGCTGGACACGGCAAGCGACGTCATCAATCTGGAACATTTCATGGCGGACAAAACCGGCTACTGCCGGAAATTCAGCCATTATATTCTCGAAGAAATCGAATTAACCGATTTATTCAACAACACCGCAACCAAGTACAAGGAGGTATGCAATCCATGAACAGGTCCGGACGAAATTTCACACTTATTGAACTCCTGGTCGTTATCGCGATCATCGCGATCCTGGCGGCCATGCTGCTGCCCGCGCTGAACAGGGCCCGCGACAAAGCGAGAGCCTCGCAGTGCATGGGCAACCTGAAACAGATCAGCCTCGCCCATTTCGGCTATCAGGACGCCGGCGACGGTCATTTCCCGGCGGCGTGGCGCGCCACCGATACCGCCGCGCAATCCTGGTTCCTGAAGATCGCCCCGTTCGCGAACGTAACTCTGAAATGGAACAACACCTTTCAGATGTCGGCGTTCCGCTGCCTGGCCAACAACGCCCTCTACGGCAGCAATTCGACGCTGGACACCGGCGGCACGCGCTACAGCGTGAACTACGCGCAGAACTATCACCTAGGACTGGACGGCGCCGCCGGGGACGCCATGAAAAACAGTCAGATCCGCCAGCCCGCCGAAGTCGGCATCACCTGCGATTCCCAGCAGAACCCGAGCACAACGCCGATCATTCCGACGGCATTTTACACCGTCATGCTGAATTCATCGAGGAATAATTACAACGGCACCTCGAACCGGCCCGGCCCGATTCACGACGGCGGCACCAACATGCTGTTCATCGACGGGCATGTCAAATATTTCAAATCCCCGGAAATCGACCCGGAACAATTTTTCAAACCTGTTAAATAACATATTCACGGAGAAAGAGATTCTATGCGACTGTTATCACTGCTGACATTATCCTGCCTGATGGCGTCCGGGATGGCCGCGGACACCCGGAACCTCGCGCTGGGGAAAAAAGTCTATTACTCCATCATGCCCGACAATCCGCCGGACACGACGCCGTCGAAGCTGACCGACGGCAAGAAAAATACCCGGACACTCCCGGTCACCGGTGAAAGTACCGCCGCCACCAGCTTCGACGAACAGAAAGACAATTACTCCGACACGATGGACAACAGCCTGACGGCGGGGTGGCATTTTAAATTCTACGGCCGCGAAAACTTCGGCATGAATATGTGCATCGACCTCGGGCAGACCGAGAAACTCGGCAAGAGCATTCTCCGGGCAGGCAGTTTCACCAAATCGATGTACCGGTTTTCGCTGCCGCGGGAGTTCAGGATTTCGGTCAGCGAGGACGGTCAGAATTTCTACCACGCCGGAACCGCCAAAAAGGTCACCACTGCCGGAACCGAAAGTATCGGCGCAAACGAACAGTCCATCAAACTCCACGAGGACCGCAACCGCTGGATCGAGATCGAATTCGACCTGAGCGGCATTTCGGCGCGTTACGTCGGGCTGACCGTCAAGCCGGAGGGGTTCATGTTCTATCTGGATGAATGGGAAATCTTTTCCGGCGAATCCGACGCGCTGAACGCCAAAACCTACGCCCCCGCCAACCGCGAACGCTTTGCCGTGGGCAACGGGCTCGCCGCCCGCGACGCGGTGGTGTTCCAGCCGACCACCGAAGCGTTTTATGTACCGGAAAACCTGTTTGTCCCGACGTTCTTCGACTTCGGCGACTACCGCACCGAAAAAACCAAAGAGCCCTGCCGGTTCGTCATCGACCTGCCGCCGGGCGTGACGCTCCATGAATCCTACCTGCTGCGCAATCAGTTCAACATCGAAAAAGACAACAACCGCTACACCCTGACCCCCCGCCATACCGGCAAGCATTTCAAACGCTATTACGGCCGGATGCTCAGTGATTATTCGTTCGGCCCGCTCTATTTCAGGACCGACGGCAAGGTGGCGGCGGACGCCGAAGCGACATTCTTCTGCCGGATCGGCGACACCGATTTCACCCCCGCCGTGTGCCCGGTGAAAACGCTGGCCTTTCCGGTGGCGGACAACAAACTGCCGCCGTTCTGCGCCATCACCTGGATGATCGACTATTATGCGGCGGACTGGCCCGACTTCCTCCAATCCTACGCGGCGCTGGGTTTCAACGCCGTGCCGTACTTCCCCCGCAACTGGGGCGGTATGGCGGACCTGCCGGAAACACCGTTCCAGCCCGCCGAGCACCTCGCCAAATCCCGCGCCGCGGGCATGAGGATCATCCAGAACGAATCCCCGCTCCACACCATGAAAAATCTGGGCAAAGCGAACTGCACCTACGAGGGGGCAAAAGGCTTCTGTCCGTCCTACCGGGGCGAATACTACCAGCAACACCTGCAGGAACTGGCCGAAAACAGCAAAATCATCCAGCCGGATTACCTGATCTGGGATATCGAACTGATGCACCGTTCGTTCGGCGGAAAGCCCGAAAACATCCTGAAATGCGAACGCTGCGCCGCCGCCGTCAAAGCATCCGGCAAAACGCCGCAGGAATACCTGTTCGACTGCGGTGCGGAAATCCAGAAGGACCTGTACAATGCGGCGGCAGGCGTCATCAACGGCAAATTCCAGGCGGGGCAGTACGACGTATACGCCGGGCAGAAACATTACCAGAGCATCTGGCGGTTCGACCGCGCGTATCCCGGACACGTCCAGCTTTCGATGCCGGCCGCCTACAGCGCCGGGCTGTTCGACGTGAACCACCGGATCGCGCAGCGCGAATACCGGCTGCTGGGTGAAAAATGGCGCTCGACCCCGTGGGTGACGCCCGGCACTTACGGTTATTGTTCACCGCACAAAATGGAGGCGCTGGTCTACGAACAGATCCTCAACGGCGGCAACCTCTGCATCTATTCGTTCAACGAATTCAACTCGCCGCTGCAACTCTACTATATGGGAAAGGGGCTGAGCAACCTCTGCGGCTTCCGGGAACTGCTGGAACGCGGCAAACCGGACGTCGATTTCCAGGTGGATAACGCCAAGCTGGCCTGTTCCAGATTCGCCGACGGCGACAAAGCGCTGGTGTTCATCGCCAACTATTCGTCGCCGGATGAAGAACCGTTCACGCTCGACCTGCCGAAAGGCGCGGTCCGGGTGGACCGCGACGGGCAACTCCCTCCGGGCAAACACCAGCTCAAGCTCGGCCCGGCGGAATTCGCGCTGTACCATATCAATTAAAGGATCGTTCAAGAGATAACAACCCAAGCCCGCAGAGGTGCCCGATGAAGAAAACCGGCCGGAATTTCACCCTGCATCATGGACACCTTGCCGCAGTGGAGCTACTTCGCGAAAAAATGGAAGGCGCTGCCCTCGCGGGCCTATGAGCTGAAAGAAACATTCGGCGGCAGGGCCGTCAAAGGAGACTTCCGCCAGCGGACCTGGACCGACCTCTACATCAAGAGACTGGTCGAAGCGATACGCGAATACAACTGGGACGGCATCTATTACGATTGTTTCGGGGTGGACGTCTTTAACGAAGGCGGCGAATCGTTCCTGCCGGTCTTCGACGTCCGGGATTTTCAGGAGCACGTGTATGTGGCGCAGCGCCTGCACCGCGCCGATTCCCTGACGGTGTCGCATAAGGGATTCTTTGCGACAGTCCTGAATTCCAGCGACAAGCCGCAGGAATTCAGCCTGAACAGCACCGCACCGTTCAGCAATGCGGAATATTTCGATCCGGTCACCGGCAAGGCTCTCCGCATCAAGAACGGCGACAAGCTCCAGCTTGAACCCTACATGGCGGCCTTCGTCACCATCGCCCGCCCGTAACCGAACCGTATTCCATCCAATCCGCCGCCCGGAACGAGCCCCCGCGCCTGTTCCGGGCGGCGTTCCGTCGTCCCGTTTCAGAAGTCCAATATACCAGGCATATCTGCAACCCTGCCGCTCACGAAACAGCGGAAACAAGTATATTCACGCAGTATCCCCGCGCTTTGGCAAAAATGGGAAAAACGTTATTTTCCGAACAAAAACAAGGGAAAACTCTTGAATATTCTTCATTACCGTGCTATTGTATCCCTAAATAATTGTAATTTTGCAGATAGGTTTATTTGAATGGGGATATCGATAATTGGAACCGGCTCCTGTACGCCGGACAAAATCATGACGAACTTCGATCTGGAGAAGATCGTCAATACCAATGATGAATGGATCAGGACCCGCACGGGGATTATGGAACGCCGCATCGCCGCGCCCGAGCAACAGGTTTCGGACATGGCCGCCGACGCATGCCGCAAGGCCTTGAATATGGGCGGCGTGGACGCAAAAGACGTGGACCTGATCGTCTTGTCGTCAACCTCTCCCGAATACACGTTCCCGAGCACCGCCTGCGCGCTGCAGAAGAAGCTGGCAAACACCAAAGCCATCTGCTTCGATGTTCAGGCCGCCTGCTCCGGTTTTATTTTCGGACTGGAAACAGCCCGTTCGTTCATGGTCGCCAATCCGAACCTGAAAAAAGTCCTCGTGGTCGGCTCCGAAAAAATGTCCTCCATCGTCGACTGGACCGACCGCGATACCTGCGTATTGTTCGGCGACGCCGCCGCCGCCGCGCTGCTTGTCGGCGGTGACGAGGAGGAAGACTGCTTCATCGGCTGTAAAATGGGCTCGGACGGCACTTATCTCGACCGTCTGCTGATTCCCGCCGGCGGTTCCGGCATTCCGGCCACCCACGACACGATCGATCAGCATCTGCATTATCTGAAAATGGATGGACAGGCGATCTTCCGCCTCGCCGTCAGCAAAATGTACGAATGCAGCAAGGAACTGATGGAGGAAAAGGGGCTTTCCATCGGAGAACTGGACTGGATGGTGCCGCACCAGGCGAACATCCGGATCATGAACGCCGTGGCGGACCGCCTCGGACTGCCGTATGAAAAGGTCTTCGCCAACATTCATCTGTACGGCAACACCTGCGCCGCCACGATCGGGCTGGCCCTCGACGAAATGATTCAGCAGAATCTGCTGAAAAAGGGACAACTGGTTCTTCTCTCCGCGGTAGGCGGCGGGCTGACCTGGGGCTCCACTCTGCTCCGCTGGCCGTTCTGATCAACTCCGCGCCGGTTTGAGATTTGCTCTGCCGCCGGTTATTCCGATCAATTCAGCGCTTCACCGGTCGAACTCATGCTCAGGACCGCGTGCAGGATGCCTTTCGGCTTCTTGAGCTCCAGATACAGATTGCGGACATCTTCGGGTTTGCCCCGCAGCATAATCATTTCCGCGCAGATTTCATGACTCAGGTGGACATGGGTGCCGGCCAGGATATGGGTCGGGGAATCGTGCTGAATCCGGGTCAGGCGGGCGTTCAGCTCGCGCTGGTGATGATCGTAAATCAAGGTGATGGTGCCCAGGACTTCGGGGGCGTTGTTCCACTGTTCCTCCACCAGTTTGTCGCGCAGCAGGTCGCGGACAAATTCCGAACGGTTGCGGCAGTTGCAGCGGACGACCATGTCGTCCAGCTTGCGGCACAGAGAATTTTCGATCGACAGACTCAGGCGATTCAGTTCCGACATAATAAATATTCCTCGCGTTTCATTACATTAGCACCATACGCAGGCTTTTCAACAGTTCTTCGGGCGGCTGCCGCCCGCACCACGCCCCGCATTCCTTACCGCCAAAAAACTTGCGCATACCGTAAATTACCATGCAAACCCGAAAAAACAATATCCCGAAAACCAAAAATTCCCCCTCTTCCTATTGCATTCCCGAATATCTATGCTAATAATATGTCGAAGCAATATAGAATTTATGAAGATTATCATTGTTAACGTTGCCCGGCTCACTGCGCCGTATACCACCGGATATCATTCCCATGATTTCTGGCAGATCGACTATTACAGCGATTCGCCGACCCGGCAGAAAATCTGTCTGGACGGCGAGTTCTCCTATATCGACGACACGCAGGCCATCATCCTGCCGCCGGGCTGCCGCCACAGCATCGAATCCTTTGCACCATGCCGGATCAGCACCATCAAGTTCGAACTGGAGCCCAACGCGGTGCCGTTTCACGCGCTGCGGGGGAGCATCATCAGCATCACGGACTTCAGGGACATCTTCACCAGCATTTTTTCGGTATCCATGTTTGAGGACCAGACCGGCGAGGAAATCCGCAAGCACTATCTCTATATCCTGCTGCTGCGCTACAAACAACTGCTGGAAAACTCCGGCAACCCCGACCGCCAGACCCGCGACCCGCGCATCCGCGAGGCGCTGGTCTACATCCGCCGCAACCTGAACGCGGGGCTGACGCTGAGCGATCTGGCGGCGCGCGCGGGGATGTCGGTCAATTCGTTCATCCGGACGTTTCAGGAGGAAACGGGCGCCACGCCCATGCGCTTCGTGCGCCAGCTCATCGCGCGCCGGGCCATTGAAATGCTGGCTTATTCGGACTTGACCCAGGCTGAAATCGCCAAGCGCCTGAATTTTCAGGACCTTCATTCATTTTCACGTTATTTCCGACGCGAAACCGGCTCGACGCCGGGCAATTACCGCTGTCGGAACCGCGAACCGAGAGCCGGAAAATCGAACCGGGGAGCGTAGCATGAACCAACCGTATGTCATTTATCTGGATGAAGTGGATTCCACCAACCGTTATGCGCTTGAGTTTTTCCATGAACTTCCGGACGCCACTCTGGTGGCGGCACGGGTCCAGCACGCGGGGCGCGGCCGCCTGAACCGCCGCTGGGAATCGCCGCCCGACGAAAATATCTACGCCAGTTTCATCATGAAAAACCTGCCGGACGCCAACTGGCAGTACGCCGCCATGGCCTCCTCGCTGGCGGTGCTGGAGCTGCTGCGCGAGGAAGCCCCCGGCATCAGCGCCTGGCTGAAATGGCCCAACGACGTCCTCTGCGCCGACCGTAAAATCTGCGGCATGCTCGGCGAAATCAAATCCGGCACGGATAACAAACCGGCCGGGATCGTCGCCGGCGTCGGCGTCAACATCAACATGCCGCCGGAAGCGCTGGCGGCGATCGACCAGCCCGCGGCCTCGCTGCTGGCGGAAACCGGAAAACAGTTCAATGTCAAACAGTTGACTGAAAAACTGGCGGCATTCATGAACAAATACTACAGCATCAGCGTCAGCCGCCCCCGGGAACTGTATGAACAATGGCGGGGCGAAAACCGCCTGATCGGACGCCAGATCGTGCTGGAAACCGGCGACCGCCGACTCACCGGGACCGTGCTCGACCTTGACGAACGCGGCGGGATGGTCTTCGGCGGCGAGGGCAAGCACACCACATTTTACAGCGGCGACGTCCGGATCGACCGGGAATCGATCGCCGGAATCCTGCCGTGAAAGGCGGCAGGGCGCATGAACGCGGTCCGGCAATCGCCGGAACCGCGGAAAATCAATCGCGAAAAATCAGGAAAACAGCTTGCAAAAGTTCCGTCTGATTATAGAGTATCCTTAAATGAAAATCAAGGAGAACAATGAATAAGCTGCTCTTTAATTTGCTGGCGCTTCAGGATGTGGATATGAAAATCCGGGCGCTGAAAGCCCGCCTGGCCATGCTCCCCGCCGAACGCGCCGCCAACGAGAAAAAACTGGTCGCCGTCAGCGCCGCGCTGAAAGCCCGGCAGGATCAACTCAAAACCACCGAAGTCGCCATCCGCACCGCCGAATCCGAAATCGCCCGCCTCAACGACAACGTGCAGAAGCTTCAGGTCAACTCCGTCCTGGTCAAGAAAAACAACGAATACCAGGCCATGCTCACCGAAATCCAGCACAACAAGGACAAAATCAGCGACCACGAAACCAAACTCCTCGAACTGATGGAAACCGCCGACGCCCAGTGCCAGCAGGTCAAAACAGAGGAGAAACAGAGCGCCGCCCGCATCCAGTCCATCAAGGACGAACTCCAGGAGTTCACCTCGTTGGAAAAAGAGATCAAGGAACAGGGCCGCACGCTGGTCGCCAAAAGCAAGGACTTCGCCTCCCGCGTCGAATCCAGCCTGCTGGAGCGCTATACCCGGCTCCTGAAAGACAGCGGCACGCCGGCCGTAAAACTCGACGGCGAAATCTGCGGCAACTGCCGTTCCAAAGTGACCCCGCAGACCCGCAACGCCTGCCGGAGCGGCATGATCCCGAACTGCGATAACTGTTCCCATATGCTTTACTGCGACACAGGAAACGAATAAATGATCCTCCGTTCGCGCGGTTCCATGAGGAATTTTGCTTTTCGCGCCATCCCGGGCCTGGTCATTCTGCTGCTGCTGGCGGTGATTGTATTGGTCCGTTTCCAGGGGGAATCGTTCGAGTCGGCCTACACCGGTATTTTCCGCCACAACCTCGACCGCCAGGCGCGGCTGATCCGCCTGGCGCTGGAACCCGCCATCGTCGAAGACGACATGAGCCGCGCCGCCCAGCAGGCCGTCAAGCTGGCGAAAACCGCCGGCGTGCGGATCTCCATCCTCTCCGACCGCGGCAAAGTCCTGATCGATACCGAGCGCGACCCCGCCGCCATGGGCAATGAACTGGAACGCCCCGAAGTCGCCGGCGCCCTGCGCGACGGCAGCGGCCTTTACCGCCGTTACAGCGAAACCGCCGCCCAGGAACTATTCTTCGCCGCTCACCGGATCGCGGACAAACACGGCGTCAACCACGTGCTCCGGGTCGGCATGCCCATGCACTCGCTGGACAAGGCGCTGTCGGCCATCCGCCGCGACCTGGCCCTGCTGGGGATAACGCTCGGGTTGCTGATGCTTGCCGCCATGATTTTCTGGAACAGACGGACGCGGGCCCCGATCGAACGCATCGCGGAGCAGAGCCGCCTGGCGACCGATATCGACATTGATTTTCATTTTTCAACCGGCAAGGCCCCGCGCTTCATCCGGATTCTGGTCAGGCAGCTCAATTTGATGGTCACCGCCCTGAAAAACCAGATCGCCCGCCTGACCACGGAAAAACGCAAGCGCGACGTCATCTTTTCCTCCATGAGCGAAGGGGTCATCGCGGTCGGGCTGAACGGCGTCATCATCGACATCAACCTCGAAGCCCTGCGGATTCTCGACTCCCCCTCCCTGACCGAGGGCTGTTCGCTCCGCAGTTTGCTGCGCGGCAGCGAACTGCATGACTTTGTCATGCGGGTTCTGGAGGAGGGCAAGCCGCTCACCGGCGATTTCACCCTCGACGCCGCCAGCGACAACCCCCGCCACCTGCGGATTCGCGGCGCGCTCATGAAATCCGACAACGACGAAACCGCCGGGGTCGTGCTCGTGCTCTCCGACCTCACCCGCCTTTACCAGCTCGAAAACTTCCGCCGCGACTTCATCGCCGATGTGTCGCACGAAATCAAAACCCCCCTCACCGTCATTTCCGGCGCCGTTGAAGCCCTGCAGAACGGCGCCGACCAGGACCCGGAGGAGGGCAACCGCTTCCGCACCATGATCCTGCAGCAATCCGAGCGCTTGAACAATCTGGTCCGCGACATCCTCAGCATCTCGGCGCTGGAACACCGGGCCCGCGGCGACGCCAGCGATTTCGTCCCGGTAAACCTCGGCTCCGTCGTGCGCAACGCCATCGAAATGGCCACTCCCCGGGCGACCGCGCAAAGGATCGAACTGCTGGCCGACCTGCCCGACGAAATCACGGTCGAGGGCGACCCCCAACTACTCGAACAGGCAATCTTCAACCTGATCGACAACGCGGTCAAATACTCCGGCGGCAGCAAAATCGAGGTCAAGGTCCGTCTCGACGAGAAATCCGTGATCCTGCGCGTGACCGACAACGGCTGCGGCATCAGCCGCGAACACCTGTCCCGTATTTTCGAACGATTCTACCGGGTGGACAAGACCCGCAGCCGCAAGCTCGGCGGCACCGGCCTCGGCCTGGCAATCGTCAAACATACCGTTCAATACCATCAGGGCACGGTGTCCGTGGAGAGTTCGCCCGGCAACGGCTGTACCTTCACCGTCCGCCTGCCCCTCATCGGATCAAACCCCGGAGTCCAGAATGATTTACCAAGCTGATCAGACCCGTTATTCGCGCATGGACTACAAACGCTGCGGCCGGAGCGGCATCAAACTGCCCCGCATTTCGCTCGGGTTGTGGCAGAACTTCGGCAGCGTCAATGTCTTCGAGAACAGCCGCCGCATGGTCCGCACCGCCTTTGACCACGGCATCACCCATTTCGACCTGGCCAACAATTACGGCCCGGAGCCCGGCTCGGCGGAAAGCTGCTTCGGACAGATTCTGTCCAAAGACCTGCGCCCGTACCGCGACGAACTGATCATCTCCAGCAAGGCGGGCTACCTGATGTGGGACGGTCCCTATGGGGAATGGGGTTCCCGCAAAAACCTGATCGCAAGCTGCGACCAGAGCCTGAAACGGCTCGGGCTGGACTACGTGGATATTTTCTACCACCACCGTCCGGACCCGGACACGCCGCTGGAAGAAACGATGGGAGCGCTCGACCGGATCGTCCGCAGCGGCAAGGCGCTGTACGCGGGCATTTCCAACTATCCGCCAGAGCGTGCCCGGAAAGCGTTCCGCATCCTCCGCGAACTGGGCACGCCCTGCCTGATCCACCAGCCCCGCTACAGCATGCTGTTCCGGGATTACGAGAAGAACGGGCTCTTTGAAGTGCTGGAGGAAGAAGGGGTCGGCGCGATCGTTTTTTCACCGCTGGCACAGGGCATGTTGAGCGGAAAGTACCTGAACGGAATACCGGAAGACTCCCGCGCTTCGCGCAGCGACGCATTGCAGAAAATGTACCTGACCGAAGAAGGGGTCGCCAAGCTCCGGGCACTGAACGGCCTGGCGGTCCGCCGCGGGCAATCCCTGTCGCAAATGGCGATCGCCTGGGTTCTGCGCCGGCCCGCCGTGACCTCGGCGCTGATCGGGGCCAGCAGCCCGCAACAGATCACCGATATTTGCGGCTGCCTGAAAAATCCGGAATTCAGCATGGAAGAACTGGCGGAGATTGATGCGGTATTGGGGTAAAGAAAAGGAAGCAGGCGTTACTCTAGTGTAACTTTTTACTATAAGCCCTTGCGGACCCGATGCAATCTTGTTCAGAGATTAACCTGCTTCCTGATATAAATTATACTCTGATTTTCAAAGAAATCAAGCTTTTTTTACATTTTTCCTGATTTTTTGGCGTAAAAAAAATAGGATCTTCCATCCCCGTCGCAATACAGAAGTCGATCATGAAAAACCATTCAACCTTTTGATTTGCAATGGATAATCTTCGTTACTGACAGTATATTATTGCAAGAAAAGCGGTATTTGACATAGGAAATCTTGCAAAATGATGACACGCTCTGATGAGAATTCACAGAATCAGCCCGATTTTTTCAAGCCCCGGCGGCAGGGACCTGATGGTACAGGCCACGGACCTGTTGTGCGTCCGCCGCCTGGTCAGCGATCTCGATCAGGTCCGGGAGCTCATCCGGCTGCTGCTTTCCCGCGAAATTCAGGACCAGCTGGGCAAGGCCCGCTACGGGATTCCGATCCGCCGGACCTCGGCCATCCGCAGTTTCAAGGAAGACGAACCGCGGGACCGGGTGTTTTTCTCGGAAATGACCAAGATTTCGGCGAATTACAATTTCGGGCTGATGGAGATTTACAACCTGATTTACCACGGGCTGAACCGGATCTGGTTTGAAGACACCGATACGGAAGAAGTCATTTCCGAAATCACGGTCACTCTGCGGACTATGATCCGCTATCATGTATTGGAATAGACGGCTCTCTTTATTTCAAACACAGGCCCGACAATGATTGAAAATGCAAGCCCGGGACCAATAAACACAGCAACGGTGACCACCGGTCGCTGGCAGAACGGGAATGCGCCGGGAGAATTCGGGAATTTCGCCACCGACCGGCCCGGCATTTTCCTGATTTCCGGGCGGACCGTATACGCCGCCGATCCATCCAACAAGCTTGGCGAGCTGACGCTCACTCTTGACGGCGTCCGCCAAACCGTCCGGCTGCCGCAGGGCGAATACGCTGGAAATACCGTCAACGCGACTTTTTGATCCGGGCTCGGCGATTCAATTCCACCACCGATTGAATTCAGGCCTGATTTCCCGGCAGCCATGCCGGAAGGTCGGGCCTGATATCATCATTTCCCTTTGATCCTTAAAGATGATTCAAGACAAGTCCTTTCAACTTCATTCCGAACCCATAAACCCAATATTTGCCATTCCGAATGATCTGCGTGGCACATACACTCCATGTATTTTCGGGCATCTTCTTTTTCTTCAAACAAGAAATTCCGATTAAGACTTTTCTTGAAATTTTTTATCGTATTAGGGAAAAAATTACTAACCCCACTGATGAAATAATCCGTCAAGACATCAAAACCGGCAAATTGCCATTGATCGAGATTGCCCGTGTGATCATCGGAAACCATAATTATTTCGTAACATGACAAATCTATTTTATTCTGTTTAAGGGTAGAACATAAGGTCTCTAAATCATCCCAGAATGGAGGTTTTCCCCCAATCCATTCCGGGGTTGGATATCGAGTAGAATAACCTAAGGAACAACGTTTTTCCTCAGTGAATCCCGGGGCCAATTGAGAATTGAATATTGAAGGCCAAACCATTGGATCAATCGATAATATCGAATTGGGCAATGACCCATCAAACCGGTTTACACGTTGTTTTTGTCTTGCGTCAAATAGCTTCATTTTTACACCAGCGGAACTGAACCGCAGCCTCCCAAGAGATGAAAAGTCTCGAAATATTCGTACGTTTCCGGATTTTGACTTTGCCCCTTATCGCGTCAATAGATCATTCTTATATAAATGAAATTTATCAATCGATTTTATCTTCTCAGATTGATTACGATGATTTTATTATCCTCTCCCATTGCCTCCAGCAAGCAATTGGTTAATTCCTCATAATACTCATATTGTTGCCTGGAAGTATCTTTTTTACTCCATGATTCGGCGAAAATTTCATACGTAAATGAAACTTCGGTTGGATGTTTAGGTAAAGTAGCGCTGAAGCAATAATCAACCGCCACTTTATTCTTGCCGGCATAATGCTGAAACGTCGGCATCAACCACATGACCGGATTTTTTTTATCACCTTCAAATTCTGTGGAGCAAAGAATAAAATAATAATCCAGTTTTCCTTTTTCGATTTTTTCTTTTATTTCAAATAGATCCAGCTTGGTAACGATTTTATCTTTCGTCTGCCCATACTCTGCTGTCGCGGTATTTTCCGATAAAATTAATAGAAACTCCGTTTCTTTTTTCGAAAGAATTTTTTGTTTTTCAACAACAGATATCCGATGACTACGCTCCTGTTCCGGTGAAAGACTGCTTCCAAAGGCATCTTTATAATATTTAATCCAGGATTTATATTTATTATAAAATCCCCAGTTGGTTAAAAGTTTTAGATTGTTTTCCGATATACTTTCTACAGAACGGCTATTCAACCACAATATTTTGTAGGCATTAAACCGTTCAGTTGTCTCTTCTTCCGCATAAAAAGGAAAAGAAATGGAGCAAACCAACATTACATAATATATCAGTTTATTACTTTGCCTCATTATTTTACAATCTCCTATTTCAGGCTTACTGTATTACGGGCCTTTTGCGCTTCCCCCAGGCTTGGATCGATTTCCCCGAAGAATCCATGCATCAATCTTAGAATATCACCTTTTTCCCTTAATTGCAAGCACCGGAACAGACAGAGGCCGATGTTTCGCGACCCAATCGCCTGAAGCCATAAAATGTAATCATGGAGCTTCGGGTCATATCAAATACCGGTGAGGAGGCCCGAAAAAAGGCAAAAAAATGGCGGGAGCGACGGGA
>DHTZ01000066.1:35169-76201 GCA_002408885.1 Lentisphaeria bacterium UBA5247
AACCAATTGAGCTACGCCCCCGCAACTCAACTTACATTGATTATGGATTATTAATCTACTTCCTTTTGGCGTTTTTGCAAGCTGATTTTAGAATTTTTCATGAAAAAATCCATTTACTGAAACGGCGGCGGCCGTCTTGCGCCGCGGATGCCGGATTCCCGGAATTCCCGGGCAAATCCGCCGCCTGGCAAAACGGCCGCCGGACTCGTTATTTCACTTCAAACCCGAAGACCTTTTTCGGTCCGTCCCCGCGCAGGCTGTCGATCACCAGACGCACTTTGACGGCGCGCTCCCGGCAGGGGAGTTTGACCAGGCGCTGGTAGTTGTCGGCGGTACGGTAGACTTCACGGGTGCTGCCGGATTCGTCTTCGATCTCGACATGGAACCCTTTCACCAGCGTCGCCGGAGGCGTATACGGGGGCATGTCAAGCGGATAGTTGGAAACCATCTGCCACGGCGGACGCTTCAGGTCGCTGTCGAAGACCAGGCGGATTTCCTGAATGTCGGCGGACTTGCCGAAATCGTATTCGGCATGGTCGCCGACGTTGCATTCCCAGGCGTTTTCGCTGCCGTTCAGCGGACGGTCATAACCGTTGCGCAGCATTTCGGGCTCGCCCGAGCTGGCTTTCAGCGCCGCCGCCGAGGAAAGCGCGCTGACCGGCCGCCGGATGCCCGGCAGCCAACTGTCGTCGTCCATCAGAATCTGCTGGAGCTCGCGCAGGTGATTTTCGTAAACGCCGCGCGGCGAAGTCTTGTTTTTCACCGCCAGCATGGCGCCGGTCCCGGCAGCCTGTCCCAGCGTGGCGCAGGTCGCCATCACCCGGGTGGAGCTCATGGCGGAGTGGGTCACGCTGATGTTGCGCCCGGCGAACATCAGGTTGTCGATGTTCTTCGAGTACAGCGAGCGGTAGGGCAATCCGTAGGGGGACGGCGCCGGATGGAAAATGGTCGGTTTTTCGACGGTGTTCAACCCCGCCGGATGGTGGTCGTCCATGCTCCAGCCGCCGTAGGCGATGATGTCGTCGAATTTGCCCTCGCTTTCGACGTCGTGCTGAGTGACCATGTAGTCACCGACGTAACGGCGGCTTTCACGCTTGCCGGGCAGGAAACCGACCCAGTCGAGCGCCCAGTTTTCGGCGGTCTTTTCCTCGGCATAATTCTTCATGTAGTCCCAGACGCCGAAGGCGGCTTTCAACAGTTCGTCGCGCAGTTCTTCGGTATCGGTGATGGAGTTGTGTTCGCCGCCGAGCTCGATCCACCAGAAATTACAGCGCGGGGTGAAATTGTGCAACCGATGCGGCAGGTCGCCCGCCTTGGTGTACCTGTTGGCCCAGGCAGGCGGGATAAAGGTCTGGGGCTTATCGGTTTCGCGGGCTTGAATCAGGCAGCTCATGCCCATGGTCCTGCGGTCGGCTTCCTCGGGAGCGATCGGTTCGTTGAATTCGCCCCGGGCTTCGCGCCCGACCCGGAACTCGGCCCCGCTCAACGGCGCCATGATGCTGTCGCCGGAACAGTCGGCGAAGATTTTCGCCTCCACCCGGTGATAGCGTTGAGTGGTCTGCTGGTAGCCGCGGACGGATTTGACCCGCGAGCCGTCCATTTCGACTTCCTGGCAGGAGCAGTTCAACAGCAGGGTCAGGTTTTCCTGAAACCGCGCTTTTTCGTAAAGAATGCTGTCCCACACCGAATAGCAGGGATAGGTGTTGCGGTAAAGGTTTTCCAGCCGGAATTCTTCGACAAGACCGGTTTCAAGGTTATTGTGGGCGCCGCAGACCCACATCCGGATTTCGCTCGACGCATTGCCGCCCAATACCGGGCGCTCGTGCATGAGCAGGGTTTTGACGCCATGCCGCGCCGCCGCAATCGCCGCGCACATGCCGGCAAGGCCGCCGCCCACGACGCAGAAATCCACTTGATGCTCGATCGTTTTCATAGACCTGTTCTCCATATTTATTGATCGGACCCGTTTCGGGTCAACTGTTTTGTTGTTCCATCCGGGCGCTGTATTCCCGCAGTTTTTCCAGCAGGGCGGGGACCTCGTGTTTGTCGGCAATGCCCGACACGGCCAGCGCGGCGTAGGCGGGCTGCCCGATCACCACCGCCAGGCTGTAGTGCTGATGATGATAAAGCAGCGCATAGCCGTCCCGACGGACTTCCGCCAATTTATCCAGCAGTTCGTCAACATTTTCACCGTCGTAGAGCTCGCGGACCCGTTCATCGCGCAGTTCCGCCAGCAACGCCATGCCGATACTGGATTCCTGCGCCGCATACAGATTGCGGCTGCCAATCCCGGCGCCCATCGCCATGCTCCGGGATTTATGAAACAGATAGCAGACCTGTTTTTTCCAGAGCATCCCCAGCGCCACGGTCGCGGCCTCCCGGCTCAGGAGTTCCAGATATTCGAACGCCCGCCGCAGCAGCCCGGAGGCGGCCATCGTCTGCGCCGCCATCACGTGAATGCCTGGGCCGACCGCATATTTCCGCGATGTCGTCTGGTAGGCGTAACCGAGATAGGCAAATGTTTTGAGAAGCCGGTTGACCCGGACCGGGCTCATGTTCAATTTTTTGGCCAGGGCCAGCCCGGAAACCGGATTCCGGTCGGCGGCAAGCTCTTGCAGGACCGCCATGCCGTCGATCAATCCGTCTACTTTTTGTGCAGGTAATTTATTCATATTACTATTATAGTGATTTATTGAAAATTGTCAATCCCCGAATTCAAATATTTTTAGAAAAACGGTTCCGCTCTGCGAGCGGGCAGCGTTTCGCCGCTGCATCCCGCCCGGGCACGGCCCGGTGCGAACGGATGCTCCGCATCCTGACTGAACGGATTTCGCGGCGGCACGTTGCCGCACGCGGTCCAGCGCGCGGAATGCGCTGGTCGCCTGCAAGGCGAAACGGAGCGGTCAGATACGGCTGACGCCGGCAAGCGCGGTAACGGATTTCTCCGGGATCATGAAAAAAGCCGGGGTCAGCGTCATGCCCAGCTCCGCCAATTGCAGGCGGCGGAAAAAAATCTCCTGTACCGACAGCGCCAATCCCCCGTAACCCGGGGAAAAGCGCCGTTCCGCCACCGCCAGCCCGCGCGGACGCAAGCCCTGCCGGACATAATCCTGAATCCAGGCGGCGGCGGCGTCGGCGGTTTCACTGCCGACCGCGTCGTAAATAGCCGTCTCGGCGGCGGAGGAGGCTTCTTTGGCGGCTTCGCAAATCTCCGTCCCGGCGGTCACCGCCAGCAACAGCACCTGGTCGCACCCTTCCAGCAGTTTCGACAGGCCGGGGCTGGCGAACACGTCACCGCCCTCGATCGTGACTTCGGAATCCCGGTTGCTCCGAATCGGAACGACTTCCCAGGCGGCGGCGCTCCGGCATTTCGACTTGGCGGCGGCGATGGTTTTGGCAAAATGTTCTTTCTGCGCGGAACTGATTTCGGCGAAGTGGCGGTAACGCCCCAGCCTCATGTAAATCCGTTCGTCCGGGACCTGAACCGGGATGGACCGCAGTATTTTCATAGGCTCAAAATCTCCGGCGGGCAGAAATTCCGGGGGATCGGCTTGGTCATGATTTCCTGCAGGGTTTCCAGCATATTGGGAGCGTCCGGAAACGGCACGTACAGCATCCAGCCATCGGATTCCTCCGGGATCTGGAGCCATTCGCCCGAGCCCGCCGGCTGATGTTCCGCCAGCAACAATTCGAGATACCCGAAACTCGTCAGGGTTTTGTAAAACAGCCCGATGTATTCCTGTCCCGGCTCCGGTTCCTGCCGGACGATCCAGCGCAGCGGAATCCCGTTCGCCGCCAGCGCGGCACAACGCCGGATCAGCGGGTCCGGCTTGAATTCAGCCCAGATCATGGCGCTCAGCTCGGAAAAATAACCGTACAGTTCCATATGCGTATTGCCGTTGTACAAATGCAGGTGGCGGGTCTGGTTCTTGCGGAACTCCCAGAACGCCTTCGCTTCGGCTTCGTTCTCAAACCCGGTGATCGCCAGCTTGAACCGGCCAAGATGATGGTACACCTCGCGGTCCACCTGCCCGGTCATGCCGGGAAAACTCTCGCGCAACAGCCGCAGTTCCTCCGCAGTGGCGCGGCGTTCCGCCAGGACCTGCCAGTCCCGAAGCGGTTTGCTCTTGAACGCCGACCGGACAAAAGGGGTCAACGCCACCACCCCCGCCAACAGCATCGGCAAAGCGGCAAACGCCAGCAGCCGGCGGCGCGGCAGTTTATGGCGCAGGCGGTAAAAAATCAACGCGCCGCCTACCAGTCCGGCTCCGGCGGCGCAACATATAACCGGCAATAATCCGTTCATCGTTTCCTGATTCTCATTCCATGATTGAGTGTTTTTTTGAAAATACTCCTACTTGCCCTTATTTTCAACCGATTTCCGGAGTATGTTTGCATAAATACGGTTTCGCGATATATTACGGAGATGATTTAAAACAGGATTTTAACTTTGGGAAACAGATGAAGCAAGCCGTATTTCTGATTCAATCGCCGGACCGAAAAGGGTTGGTTTCCGGCATCACCACGTTCTTTTACCGGAACGGATTCAATATTCTGCACTGCCAGCAATACACGGATACCTGCGAGGGGGAATATTACATGCGCGTCCGCCTCGACCTCAGCGACATGGAACTCACGCGCAAACAGTTGGAAGACGATTTTTCCGCGTTCGCCACGGAATACGGGTTCCGCTATTCGGTCTACTATCTGGACCAACCCCAGCGGGTCGCCGTGCTGGTGTCGAAAACCTCCCACTGCCTGTACGATTTGCTGACCCTGAACCAGGAGGGCGAACTCCCCTGCGAAATCCCCCTGATCATCAGCAATCATCCCGACCTCGAACACGTGGCCGATAAATTCCGGGTCCCGTTTTTCTGCTGCCCCATCGTCAACGGCGACAAGGCTTCGCAGGAGGCGCAGATCCTGGAACTGCTGGAGCGGCACCTCATCGACCTCGTCGTGCTGGCGCGCTACATGCAGGTGCTGTCCAACGGCTTCACCGAGCGCTATCCCCGGCGGATCATCAACATCCATCATGCGTTCCTGCCCGCCTTTCAGGGCGGCAATCCGTACCAGCGCGCCTGGGAACGCGGCGTAAAGATGATCGGCGCCACCGCGCATTACGCCACCGCCGAACTGGACGAGGGGCCGATCATCGAGCAGGACGTCGAACGCATCACCCACGAAGCCGACCCCGCCGAACTCAAGCACATCGGCAGCGGCATCGAGAAACGGGTGCTGACACGGGCGGTGCGGGCGCATCTGGAGCACCGGATCATCACGACCGGGCGGCGAACGGTTGTTTTTTCACGCTGAACACAAGTTTAAGGAATATACGGAACCATGAAAAAAGAGATCAGATTTTTCAATACCCTCGGACGGGTACAAGAGGCGTTCAAACCGGTCAGCGAAGGGGAAGCCCGGATGTATACCTGCGGCCCCACCGTCTACAACTACGCGCATATCGGCAATTTCCGCGCCTATGTGTTCGAAGACCTGCTGCGGCGCACCCTGAAATTTTTCGGCTACAAAGTCACCCAGGTCATGAACCTGACCGACGTGGACGACAAAACCATCCGCGATTCCCGCAAAAACTCGATGCCGCTGGACGATTTCACCGCGATTTACAAAAAAGCCTTCTTCGAGGACCTCAAAACCCTGCACATCGAACCGGCCGAACACTACCCGGCCGCCACCGGCCATATCCCGGAGATGATCCATCTGGTCCAGACCCTGCTCGACAAAGGCTACGCCTATCAGGCCGAGGACAAATCCATCTATTTCTCGATCGCCAAATTTCCGGAATACGGCAAGCTTGCGCGGATCGATATGGAGAACCAGCGCGCCGGGGTCCGCATCAAAACCGACGAATACGCCAAGGATTCCGTGGCCGACTTCGCCCTCTGGAAAGCCTGGGATGAAAATGACGGCGACGTCCGCTGGGACAGCCCCTGGGGCGCAGGCCGCCCCGGCTGGCACATCGAATGCAGCGCCATGAGCATGAAATACCTCGGCAAGACGTTTGACATCCATACCGGCGGCATCGACAATATGTTTCCGCACCACGAAGACGAAATCGCGCAGAGCGAATCCGCCAACGGCTGCCGCTACGTCAATTACTGGCTGCACTGCGACCACCTGGTCGTCAACGGCGAAAAGATGTCCAAGTCCGCCGGCAACTTCTTCACCCTCCGCCAATTGCTCGAAAAAGGCTTTACCGGCAACGAAATGCGCTGGGTGCTGCTCAACGCTCATTACCGCAAAAAACTCAATTTCACCTTCGACGCCTGCGAACAGGCCAAGATGCAGCTCAAACGCTTCGCCGACTTCTTCCTGCGCCTGAAAAAGGCCGATGCCGAAGGCGGCGTCTGCACCTGCGTCCTGGACATGCTGACCAAGGCCGAAAGCGATTTCGCCGACGCGCTGGCCGACGACTTGAACGTCTCCGAAGCCTTCGCCGTGGTGTTCGCCCTCCAGCGCGAGGTCAACCGCATGCTCGACCAGAACGAACTGACCGCCGCCGGAGCCCGTGCCGTCCTCGACATGTACCGCCGGTTCGACACTGTGCTGGCGATTTTCAACATTGACGAGATCAAGGAAGAAACCGTCCCGGCGGAAGTCCTCGAAATCGCCGAAAAACGGCGCGAAGCCCGCAAGTCCAAAGATTTCGCCACTGCCGACGCCATGCGCGACCGCCTGAAAGAACTCGGCTGGAGCGTCGAGGACGGCCCCGACGGCTTCCGCTGCAAAAAACTCTGACCGGGCGCGCCATGTCCCGGAACGGAACGATCATACTCGCGTTTCCGCGCGGGTTCTGCGCCGGAGTCCGGCGGGCGCTGGACGCCGTCGAGCAGGTGCTTGCCGCGCAGAAACCGCCGGTCTACGTGTTTCATGAAATCGTCCACAACGATCATGTGGTGGATTCCCTGCGGCGGCGCGGCGTGGTGTTCGTCGACCGTTTAACGGAGGTGCCGGACGGCGCCACGCTGGTATTCAGCGCCCACGGCGTGGCGAAAGAGGTGGAAAAAGAGGCCGCCGCACGCGGCCTGCGCGTCATCGACGCCACCTGCCCGCTGGTGAAAAAGATCCACCGCAACGCCCGCGCCGAACAGCGCAAGGGCCGTGACATCATCCTGATCGGGCACAAGGGGCATCCCGAAACCGCCGGTACGTTCGGCCAGCTCGACGGCCGGGCGCAGATTGCGGAAAACACCGCCGACGTGGCGGAACTGCCCCCGCTGAACCGTCCGGTCTGGTTCAGCCAGACCACGCTCTGCGCCGAGGAGATCGAACCGGTCATCCGGGCGCTGGAACAGCGCTTCCCGGATATCGCCGACGGCGGCGGCATCTGTTACGCCACCCGCAACCGCCAGCAGGCTATCCGCGCCCTCTGCGCCGCCTGCGACTTCATTTTCGTGATCGGTTCGCAGAAAAGTTCCAACTCCCGGCGGCTCCTCGAGATCGCCACCCGCAACGGCGTTCCGGCGCAATTGATCAACGGTCCGCGGGAAATCAATGCCGACGTCCTGCCGCCCGGCGGCTGCATCGGCATCACCGCCGCGGCTTCCGCCCCCGAAATTCTGGTCGAAGAAACCGTGCAGCGCCTGGCTGAACTCGGCTGGAACGACTGCACCGAGCTGAAAGTCGCCGACGAAAACGTCAGCTTCGCCCCGCCCTCACCGCAATCCTGACCGGCTCAATCGTCGCCCAGTTTGCACAAACGACAGCTCCGGCAGCTCAAGCCCTGCGGCGGGATATAGATTTTGCCCTGCCGGGCCGAACGGCGGATATTGAAGAAATTCTTCACCGCCAGAAAGCATCCCATGATGATGAACGCGCCGGGCGCGCTGGCCGGCAGCAGGAAATCCGTGCTCCACGCGGTAATGATCTTGATCTCGAACAGGGAACCGTTGGTCAGGAACTCCCGGACGCCGCCCAGCATCACCAGGATGAGGGTGAACCCGAGCCCCATGCCGAGCCCGTCCGCAATGGACCGTACCACCGTGTGCTTCGAGGCGAACGCTTCGGCGCGCCCCAGCACAATGCAGTTCACCGCGATCAGCGGGATGAAGATGCCGAGCGCGTTGTAGACGGTGCTCGGCGCATAGGCTTCCATGCACGGGTCCACCGCGCTGACCAGCCCTGCGATGATGACGATGTAGCAGGGGATGCGGATTTTGGCGGGGACCACGTTTTTCAGGAGCGAAATGGCGGCGTTGCTGGCTACCAGCACGCAGGCGGTGGCGACCCCCATGCCGAGGCCGTTGACGGCGTTCGAAGTCACCGCCAGGGTCGGACAGGTGCCCAGCAGCAGGACCAGGACCGGGTTTTCTTTCCAGACGCCCTTGCTGAAATCTTTAAACAAACTCATTTTTTCCCCTCCTCGTTTGAATGGACTCCGTCAATGATCCGCTGCCGGTCGGCGTTGAACGTCCGGACCGCGCGGTTGGCGAGGTCCGCGACGGCGCGGCAGGTGATGGTGGCGCCGGTCATGTATTCGGCCTCGCCGCCGTCTTTGGTGATCTTCCAGCCTTCGGACGGCATGGCTTTGCCGCCGTACCAGTCGAGAAAACGGTTCGGCGGGAGTTTTTCGTCTTTTTTCGAACCGTCAAACAGGTTGAAAATGGTTTTTTCCGCCTTGCGGTCACAGATGACCGAACCGAGCCCCGGCGTTTCGCTGTGCCCGGTCACGGCGATCGAGCGCACCAGCCCTTCGGGCGTCAGCGAAACCACCCCGGCGACCTCGCCGGAATATCCCATTTTAGAAGATGTTTCAACCGCCAGTCCTACCAGTTTGCCTTTCAAAAAAGCGCCGTGGAATTTCAATTCAAACCCGTCGCCGGACTTGACGATCACGGTGTTTTCGACCGGGATATTGTCGAATTCCGGCAGGATCGCCGCCATTGATTTCTGGATGTTCGCCTGCTTTTTCAGGCGGATCGGCTCCGCGGTCTTGACGGCGAAGAACGCCATCGCCACCCCGGAAATACCGCAGAACACGGCCAGAAACAGCCCGAGCAGCCAAATATTGGATATCTTGGTGAAATTCATGTCACGCCCCTCCTTTGACCGCGGCCGCCTTGCGGAACCCGAACGGTTTGATGGCGGCGATTTTTTCGATCAGCGGCACCAGGGCGTTCATCAGCAGGATCGAGAAGCTGACCCCTTCCGGAAAGCCCCCCCAGATGCGGATGACGCAGGTCATGATCCCCAGCATGACCGCGAAAATCGCCGCGCCTTTCGGCGTGATCGGCGAAGTGACCATGTCGGTCGCCATGAAAAACGCCGCCAGCATCAGCCCTCCGGTCAGCAGGTGAAACAGCGGCGGCGGCGTCACTCCCGGCCAGAGCAGATTCACCAGCCCGCTGAACAGCGCCACCGTGCCGATGTAAAATACCGGTATCTGCCAGCGGATCAGCTTCATCGCCAGCAGCATAACCCCGCCGGCCAGAATCGCCAGAGCCGAGGTTTCGCCGAGGCAGCCGCCCATGTTGCCGAGGAAATACTGCCAGTAGGCTTCGGGATTGGCGATTTCGGCGAAATTATAGGCGGCCTGTTCGCCGTGCCCGAGGACTTTTGTCGTCGTCTGAGCGAGCGAAAGCGGCGTGGCGCAGGTCATGCCGTCCACCACCTGCCCCGCTTCCTGCAGACGGGTGAAATCGGGCGTGGTGTAAAACGCCTTGCTGTACGAGTTCAGGTCCGCCGTCATGCCGCGCGCCGGAACCCATGTCGTCAGTTCCCGCGGCAGGGCGATCAGCAGCCCGACACGCGCCACGGCGGCGGGATTGAACGGATTCTGCCCCAGCCCGCCGAACACCTGTTTGCCGAGCCAGATCGCCAGAATCCCACCCAGCAGGCACACCCACCAGGAGGTCGCGGCGGAAAGGTTCAACGCCAGCAGGATCCCCGTCACCAGGGTACTGCCGTCTTTAACCGTTCCGAGCACCGGCTTACCGGCGAAAAAGCACCAGACCATTTCCAGCCCGACGCAGAAAAAAACGCACCAGCCGATCACCCGCAGCGCATCCAATCCGAAAAAATAAACACCGGCCGCCACCACCGGCAGCATCGCCAGCACCACTTTCAACATGATCGACTGGATGCTTTCCTTGTCGTGAATATGCGGAGACGGACTCAACAACAGTTCTTCGCCTTTCGGCAGCATCAATTGCACTTTCGAATCCTGGGTCATAGTTACTCTTATTTCTTTTTGTGGTTCAGGGAATTGCGGATTTCCGCCTTGGCGCGGCGGATCTGCTGGACGATCGGGCGGCGGGCAGGACAGGCGAACGAACAGGAACCGCATTCGATGCAGTCCATCACGTTGTTCTCGTAAGCGTCCTGAAACCGGTCGGCCTCGATCATACAGCTTAACGGACTGGGCAGGAGCTGCATGGCGCATCCGTCCACACAGCGGCCGCAGCGGATGCACGGCGAAGCCTGGTACTGGGAAATCGCCGCCTTGTCCAACAACAGGATCCCGGACGTGTTTTTCATCACCGGAACATCGGTCGAACGCTGCGCGAAGCCCATCATCGGGCCGCCCAGAATCAGCTTGCCCGGGTCGCGCTTCACGCCCCCGGCCAATTTCAGCGCCTCCACAACGGGAGTACCCACCTTCAGCCGCCAGTTGCCGGGCGTCACCACCGGCTCACCGGTGATCGTGGTCACGCGCTCGATCAGCGGCACGCCGCCGGTCACGGCATCGGCCACCGCCACCGCGGTGCCGACATTCTGGACGATGCATCCGACGTCCGCGGGCAATCCGCCGGTCGGGACCTTGCGCCCCGTGACCGCGTAGATCAACTGTTTCTCGGCCCCCTGCGGATATTGTACTTTCATGCCGACCACACCGACCCGGTACTCGCCGGAACGGGCCAGCAGCGCCTCGATGGCGTCGGCCTTGTTGACTTCGATCGCGACGACGGTGTTTTTCACCCCGGCGGCTTTGCCGAGAATCGCGGCGCCGAGCAGGACTTTTTCCGTTTCTTCGAGCATCACGCGGTGGTCGGCAGTCAGGTACGGTTCGCATTCCGCGCCGTTGATGATCATGCAGTCCACTTTCTTCTCCGGCGGCGGCGAGAGCTTCACGTGCGACGGAAACGCCGCGCCGCCCATCCCCACGATCCCGCATTCCTGAATCCGCGCTTTCAGCGTTTCGCCGCTGACGGTCTGCCAGTCCAGCGGCGGGGGCAGTTCGCCCCATTCATCCTTGCCGTCGGCCAGAATCGAGATCGCTTCCGCCGGTATCCCCATCGGGCCGGGAATGTCGATGATCCCTTCGATTTTGCCGCTGGTGGGCGAATGCAGCGCCGCCGACACGAAACCGCTTGGCTCCGCCAGCAGCTGACCTTTTTTCACTTCTTCACCGGCCTTCACCACCACTCTCGGGGGAAGCCCGATGTTCTGCCCCACAATCACCTGATAACGTTCCAGCAGGGGCGCCGTCCGAATCGCGGAGCTCCGGGACAGGCTTTTACCGTCGTCCCTCGGATGAACTCCTTTTTTGAAGCTGACAATCTTTATTTTAAGTGGTTTCATGCGCTCTCCCCGATTGATTTACCGTATTCGAATTCTTCGTGTCCGCGGCAGGTCTGCAGGCAGTTTTTCGGGCATTTGGCCTTTTCGATGACATCGGGGCGCGGATAATCGCCGTAATTGACTTCGACCAAAAACCCGTTGACCGTAAACTGTCCCTCGTCCGCGGCTTTGACGCATTTGCGGCATCCGATGCAGGGGATGTCGCAGACCTTCATCTTCGCGGGGGCCTTTTCCGGCGACTTGCAGTAAATATGCACCTTGGCGTCCACCGGAACCAGCTTGACCAGCCCGCGCGGACAGACATCGACGCATTTGCCGCAGCCCACGCAGTATTCGTTATGCACCACCGCCAGTCCGTTGACGATCCCGATGGCTTCGAACGGGCACGCCCTGGCGCAGCTCCCCATCCCGAGGCAGCCATAACGGCACCCTTTCGGGCCGCCTGCCACCTGAGAAGCGGAAATGCAATCATCCACGCCGTTGTACAGCATCTGCCCCTTGGCATGGGTCAGGTCGCCTCCGCAGAGGATTACCGCCACCTGTTTGGCGGCGCGGCCGATTTCCACCCCGAGCACCTGGGCGAGCTGCGCCACTACTTCCTGGGAAGCGACCGGGCATTTGGCGGGCGCGGCTTCGCCGCCGATCAGCGCGCGGGCGAAATCGGCACATCCGGCGCGGCCGCAGCCGCCGCAATTGACGCCGGGCAGCAGTTCGAGCAGCAGTTCGACCCGAGGGTCGACCGGCACTTCAAAAAATTTATAAACGACCCCGATGGCGGCTCCCAGAATCAGCCCGATTCCGATCAGCACCACGGCAGACAGAAAGATTGTTGAACCCATCAGCTATCCCTCCAGTGTTTGTTCAGCAAAGGCCGGAGAAGCCGACAAAAGCCATCGCCAGAATTCCGGCTGTAATCAGCGCGATGGCCATGCCCTGAAATGGACGCGGCACCGCGGAGAGCTCCAGTCGTTCCCGCAGACTTGAAAAGATCACCAGCGCCAGCCCGAACCCCAGGCTGGAAAAAAATGCGAATACCACCGACTCCCAGACATTGCGTCCGCTGCCGGCGTTCAGGGTAGCCACCCCGAGCACGGCGCAGTTGGTGGTGATCAACGGCAGGTAAATCCCCAGCGCCCGGTACAGGGCGGGGCTGAATTTCTGCAGCAGGACTTCCAGCATCTGGACCAGTGCCGCGATGACGGCAATGAACACCAGAGTCTGCAGAAAATTCAACCGGATGTCGACGCCGCCGATTACAAACGAGCGCGACAACAGGTAGACGTCGATCAGGGCGGTCAGCAGTGAGGCAAGCGTCATCACGAATACCACTGCTGCGGACATTCCGAGTGCCGTATCCAGCTTTTTCGACACTCCGAGAAATGGGCAGATGCCCAGGAACCGGGCCAGCACGAAATTATATACCAGCATCGCGCCGACCGTCAGTTCCAATAAGTTAACTAAACTTTCCTGAGCCATTGTTTAATCCTTATTGTTAGACTCTCATAATATGCATCGAAAAACAGGATTATGCAAACCTTTTTCCGGCCGGATAAATACTATTTTTTCACTTTTTTCGCAAAAGGCGGCAAACCGCCCGGATTAAGGAATAGTGGTTCAACCAGTTAACACCGATTTACGCGCTGCCGCGCATTGGGAGAAAAGTGGCAATACCGATTTTACCGCCATCAAATCCGGACGGCAGCGTGCCCTGCCAGGGCGTGGGGCAGCGGCGAAACGCGGCATGACCGCAGAGCGGAATTTCCTCATTTCGCCCTCTGGGCGACCAGCGCTGTCCGCGCGCTGGACCGCATGCGGCAACGTGCCGCCGCGAAGGAGCTTGATTCAGGATTGGAAAAATGGCACGCGGTATGATCACTCATAACCACGATCCGGAGAATAATCCGAAAGAAACGGATTGATATGATTCACGATCCATTCTTTCGAAAAAAGAATGGTGGAGCATAAGGGACTTGAACCCTTGACCTCCACACTGCCAGTGTGGCGCTCTAGCCAACTGAGCTAATGCCCCGAAGTGAACATGGTTTAAAAGATACAGCATTTTTCCGGAAATACAAACCGGAAATCAGAGAAAATCAAAAAAAAACGGTTCTTTCTCGACTTCCCCCCGCCTCGCCCGGAACAAACACATGGCGCATAGCGCGATTGCAATTAAAAAACCGTCCAGATATTTTAAAAGAACTGTTGCTATTTTCGGATTTGACATTATTCTATATATAGAATTTGAATTTAAATATAAAATGGATTCGACCTATGGCAGAGAAAAAGTATGAGGCTCCGGCGGCCGCCGCCGTTCTGGAGCTATTGGAATTCATGGTGGCCGAGCCGGGCGCCCGGGGACCGACGGAGCTCGCCCGGCGCCTGGAATTGACGGCAAACCTGACATTCCGCATCCTGAATGTGCTTTCCGAAAAAGGATACGTCCGCAAAAACGCGGGAGGACAATACGAACTGACCGCCGCGCTGTTTTCGCTGGGCATGAAGCTCCAGAACAGCTTCGACCTGCGCAAACAGGCCCGTCCGTTTCTGGAATGCCTGGCCGTGGAAACCCGCGAAAGCGTCCAGATTCAGGTGCCGGACGGCGACCGGATGCTGCAGCTCGATTTCGTGGCGCCGCCCGCGGAATATTATCAGGCGGTGACGCCGGGGTCCCGGATTTATTGGCACGGAAATGCGTTCGGCAAGGCGGTCTGGGCGTTTTTGCCGGACGGCGAAGCGGACAAAATCATGGCGCTGCCGCGCCCGCAAATGAACATTCATACCGTGACGGAGGCACAGTTGATCCGCAGGGAGCTGGAAGACATCCGCCGGACGTACAGCAGTTCCGAATTCGAAGAATACCTGCTGGGCAATTACTGCATCGGCTCGCCGGTGTTCAATGCGACCGGCAAGGTGGTGGCGGGGATCGGCATTACGGGAATGTCGTCGCGCCTGAACCCGGACTCCATCCCCGGCCTGCGCGCCAGAGTCCTGTCCTGCGCGGAAAACATTTCCCGAAGCATCGGGTATCAAGGAGGATACGGTCATGAACCGCAAAGCTGAAATTCTCTATAAACTCGGCGAATCGCTGGCCGCCGGAATGTACGAGGACGAAAATGCGTCCATCGCCGAACGCTACGGCCGGGGCCTGCGGCGTTATTTCGAACACGCGGGGCCGCCGCCGGAAAACGGGCTCCTGTACCCGACCCTGAAACAGAACATCTGGCGCCTGAGCGTTTGCCATGTGCGCTTTCATTATTCGTACAGCTTTCATATTGATGCCGACGGCTTGCGCCGCGCCGGTGAAGAACGGCTGGACGACCCGTTCGAAAAAGAACTGCTGGAACGGATTATCGGCGAGCTGACCTTTTTCCGTTCATCGCTGATCGCGCCGCGCTACCGGATCGGCGGGAACGGCTGGACGCACACGGTATTGAACTACCCGCGGATTCTCCGCGAGGGGCTGGGGCGCTATATCGAACGGGTAAACGCCATGTCCGCGTCGCCGCTGAAAAAGGCATTGCAGGACACCTTGAAAGGGATTTGCTCTTTCCTGAAACGCTCTCCGGGCACGATCCGGGACGAAGTCATGAACCCCGCCGCGGATTTCAGGAGCGCCATCCGCAGTTTCAACTTTTTCTTCGCCCTGGACGCCTATGATTCGGCAGGGCGTTTCGACGACTATCTCGGCGAATATTATCAGGGGGAAAAAGACGCCTCCGCCTATCTGGAAGAACTGTTTCAGACCATGGACATTCACTGCGGCTGGCACCTGCTCCATACCTCGAAATACCCGGAATTCACCGCCCTCTGCCTGAAGGCTTGAAAAGTGCGATATCCCGTAAGCCGGAATCCCGCAGAAAAGGAGAACTGGCCGGTCATGCCAAAGCTCATATGCAAAGTATTCAAAAGCGTCCCGGACACATTAAAAACCTTTTCCGGAAGGACTCAGTTAAATATGCCGCCTAGATACAACTGGTTTTGTTGCTGGTCAATAGCGCCTGATTTTTGAAAAACTCAACGACGTTTTTTTAGCATGAAAAAATTATTTCTGATTTTTTTTCGCTGTTTTTTTATTTCCGGGTACTTGACAATTCAAGGAGTTTGCAGTATCTTCTACAAAAAGGAAAACGTTTACATTTTGTGAAAAACTTATGCCTACAATCAAAGACATTGCAAAAGAACTAAATCTTTCAATAGCGACGGTTTCGCGGGCTTTGAGCGCAGACAAGACGTTGCGACAACGGGTAAAACCGGGAACGCTGAAGCGTATCGACGAAGCTGCCAGTCAACTGGAATACCGCCGTAACCGTGAAGCGGAATTCATGAAACGGCGCCGGTCGCCGGTGATCGGGGTTTTTCTGCCGGATTTTGCCGATTCACTGATGGCAGACCTGATGTTTGGCATGTCGAAAGCCGCTACGAACCAAAGCTTTCCGGTTCGATTCTATCCCGGTATGAATGTAGATGACTACCGGAATTTCATTCGCGAAAATATTGCCGGACAAAGTGTGGGAATCATTACTTACCCGTTGGCTGATCACCGTGCCGAGGAGGCAGAAAGTGATTTGAAGCATTACCATCAGAAAGGCGGACATGTGCTTATGCTTAATACTGCAAGTTCCTTCAAGAATATTCCGGTGCTTGGCATCGATGAATTCGAAGGAGGAAGCCTTGCCGCCAGCGTTCTGGCCAGGCACGTTGTTCCGCATATTGTGATTCAGGGAAACTCCTGCTATCCGCTTTCCGAGCGACTGCGGGGATTTGAAAATTACTTTACCGAAAAGAATATCGGCAAGACCACGGAACGGTATGACTGGGGTGATGATGCCGGGGATTTTCTGTGTTCGGTGATTAAGCGGCATGGCAGTTTCGGTTTTTTTGCAACCAGCGACAGGGTGGCAATGCAGCTTTTTCGTCTGCTTCCACAACTGGGGCTGGAACCCGGAAAAGACGTACCTGTGGTTGGGTTCGACGATCTCAATACCAGCGCTTTTTCACGGCCGGCGCTTACCACGGTGCGCCAACCCTTCAGGGAGCTCGGAGAGCTGGCGATTGAAATGCTGACCGGTATGTTCTACAACCGTCCGCCTTTACCCCGTACTCTTATGAAACCCGAATTGATCAGGAGGGAATCCGCATGAAAACCATAATTGAATATATATCGGTAACATCTATGAAAAGACGATTTTTCACACTTATTGAACTTCTTGTCGTTATAGCTATTATTGCTGTATTGGCCGCCATGCTGCTGCCTGCCCTGTCGCGTGCCCGCAGCCATACCCAGAGCATCAAATGTCTTGGTAATCTTAAAACGCTTCATCAATATTTTACGTCATACACCGATACCTACAATGAATATTTTCCCAACGCGGGGCGTAATGAGAACAAGCCGGATTACAACTGGGTCGTGTTGTTCTGGAGGTCCATGTATCCATGGATGTATACCGGTGCCGGTGACTTTCAGGGGCATATCGCCCAGCCGAAGAAAAGTGTCCTGCTCTGCCCCAATGCCGACAATACGTTTGGAACCGGGACCGGTAACATCTATGTATCTTACGGCATGCTGACAAACGGTCCGGGAAGTTTTGTCGGCAATTCCCATCTGAACGGATGTTATTACCTGCAGATGCACTTGAGCCAGTTGAAACGTCCCTCCGCAACGATTCTGCTCGGCGAGTCGGTCAAAAATCCCGACAACCCAGCCGGAGAACAATATGGTTTGGTAACGATTTACAACTATAATGGCGATACGGCCATGCCCCTGCAGTCATTTTCTACCCGGCATACGAACAAGTGCGGAATTGTTTTTACTGACGGACATGCTGTAAGCGTCAATTCCAACCGGGCAAATCTGCTGTTGACCAAACACCGTGCGGAAGGGGTTACTTTTGCACCGATCAAAGATAATCATTACGGAATTTTTGAATTCTGAAAAAGGAGAACCGATTATGAGAAAAGTATTGTGCATGCTGATCGCCGGATATTGTATGCTGCTTGCAGCGACAGATGCCAGGCTGACAGACCGTTTCAGTGGCAATGAGTTTTTTAACTCAGGTTGTTTCGGCCCACCTTACCGCAACATGGATATCAAAGGTATTTTCAGTGACAAGAAGATTTACAGCGGTACGGATATGAGAGTTTCCAAGACCTTCGGGAAACGGGGTGAAGAAAATGTCTTGCGATTCAGCCTCAGAGATACCGGAGATTTTGAATTCTTTTATTTCTATCGGCGAGGGATGTCATTGCCGGTCAACAATGAAAGTGTTTTTTCCGGTAAAATATGGCGTGACCGTAACGAAAAGATTCTTTTGAAAGCGGTTCCGCTTTTTACGGCGAACGACACAAATGGAAAAATCAGGGAGTTCGATTTTCGCCCTGGCGGTTATCTTCCGTTCGGAGGGCTTGGACGAGTGGACGATACCGATGAATACCGTTTCGATATTCCAGTCTGGAAAGAAATTGAAAAAATCTGCAATGCCAAAAAATATGACTTGAATAGTGTCCGCTTTATTGGTTATGGAATTTTGATAAACGGTAAAATCGGCATTTCGTTTACCTTCGATATCGGAAATATTGAATTTGAAACTCCCGGAGAATAAAATGCGTTTCTTTCTACTGTTTTTCCTGTATATTGGTCTTGACGCCGCCGATTATGATACTTTCGTCAAGGAGTCCGGACGCAAAAACCTTGCATTGAAAAAGAGTTATACGTGGAATTTTGCACCAAATGCCTTTCCCGACGGCTATAGCGGCAATTCCATGTGCAATGATGAAAAAGATCATATTCAACTGACCGACGGTCGTTATGCCAGCAACACCTGGTTTGATACGCGGACGGTTGGCTGGTGGCACGGGGGATCGTATGTGAATATTACCATTGACCTGGGCGAGTCTCATGCGATCGGAACTGTGGCCATCCGCTGTTCCAGCGAAAAAGCCGGATTGCGTGTGCCGGAGGCAGTTCGGATATTCACTTCCGACGAACCTGACCGTTTCATTCTTGCCGGTGAAAGCCTGAAAGAGGCGAATCTACGTTCATGAAATAAAAATCAGGCGAAAGGTTCCAATCCCCACGGCTGGGTGGTCATCGACAAGCTGACCGCCAATCCGGGCCGGTATGTAACCATATCGATGGCCGCTTCCGCATTGTATATCGATGAGATTGCCGTTTTTGCCGAAGGAGGTGAGGTTGCACAGGAGAAACCTGTCATTTACGCATCTCCAGACATTACTCCGTTTTATCCCCTGCATACCATCTATACAGCCAGGGAATTCCTCTGCCCGGCAACGCTGATCAATACTCATGAACAGGGGTATGATCTGGAAATTACGCTGCCGGACGGAGTAACACTCGTCGCCCCGGTTCATGAAAAATCGGGAGAAGGCAGAATCCGGGTACGGGATGCCCGACTGCTGTTTTTCAAAAGTACACTTCCCGCGGGAACGCGATTACCGCTCGAATTCAAGGAACAGAAGACTGGACGGACCCAGTTATTGACATTGGAGACCATTTCGGTACCGCAAGTGAAACCGTTCCGTAAACTTCTTGCCTCGGTCACTTTTGCAAGTTATCTGTCATTTTATCACTTCTGGCCGGACTTGGTGAAAAATTACCGCGCCACCGGCCTGAACCTGCTGGTGCCTTTCGCCTCCACCGACTATCATTATATGATGTTGAAAAAACGTGATTCCCGCGCATATGATTTGATTTCGGAAGCCAAAGCAGCCGGTCTCAAAGTGGGCGGAAACGCCAGTCCATACTGTAATATCCAAATCAATGCCACAGGGTTGACGCGTCCCGCCGTATATCTGGATTCCAACCGTCAGGCCAAAGTCAACTGTCCCCGGCTTTATGATCCGGCCAATGACCTTGCCGAACTGGTCAAGGGAGCAGAAGCCGGTTTGGAATATCTGTTCCTGGACTCAGAACCATATTGGAGTGGCAGTATCTGTGCCTGCGATGTCTGTGAAAAAAAGTTCGCGAACTTCCTGACAGTCCGCAATAAAGTTTCCCATACCCTCCGCGAAACATTTATTTCCGGTGGTGATTCAGGAAAACAACTTATCCAGGAATTCTGGGATGAATTTTATATTAATTTATGGGGACACTTCCACAATGCCATGCCTGATGTAAAACTGTCGCTTTACGGTACGCCATGCACTCAGGAACAAGGCCAGTTCGGCAACAAAGCCCGTTTTACTCCGCTCTACCGGGCGGAAATCATTGCCTGGGGCGCAGCGGAATATTATCTTACCCCTACCGCCGAATACGGCGAAAAACTGCGGGCAGCGGCAAAAAATATGGATGGTGCGCCGGGGATTGTCTGGATGACCTGCGGCGGCGGCAAAATGACTTACGAACGCAGCCATGCGGATTTGCGCAATCGTCTGTACCTTGTCCTGATAAACAGTTTTAAAGGCTTCTGTTTCTGGTCGGCGCGGGGTGTGGACGCTGCTGAATACGGTGTCATCAGTGACGTGATCGGCAAACTGGAGCCTTACGAAGAGTGGATTCTTACGGGGAAAGTATCGGAGAACGAAACCAAGGCGGACAACAGCGCCAAAGCGACCCTGTTGGAATCACCTGCCGGAGCTTTGCTTCTTGTTGAATGCCATGCAGATACCATCCGAAAAATCAGTGTCGACTTGCCGGATTCTTATCAGACATTGACTGGCGTGAGTCATCCCGGTGAAAAGGTGGACTATGCCGGAGGTGTGTTGAAACTCCACCTCGGAGGAGCAGAATCGACACGGATCCGGGTGTTTGCTCTGAAAAAATAAAGAATATAAAATCAGTCGAACGATTTTTTGCGCATGGGTTTGATGGAACTGTGCTTTTTCTTAGAGTCGAGGCGTTGACGATTGAATCCAGCCTGGTTACATGAAGATAAATCGCGGTTGTCGAGATGGACGAATGCCCCAGCAATACCTGGATTGTACGGACATCCACGCCGGCTTCCAGTAAATTGGTCGCGAATGTGTGGCGCAAACTGTGAAAAATGAGCGCTTTGGTAATTCCGGCTTTTTCCTTTGGTAAGCGCCAGTGGGCACCATGCTTGAGCTCAACATGGTGCCCACTGGGCGCTTACGTTGATACGGACCACACATTAAGGATCACGATGATCGCGATCACGACGAGGAGCCAAATAAGAGTGAACTTGATCATGATGAATGACTTGCAATCATTTATCCGTTTGTTCATTTTATAATCTCCTTGAATTTTTTTCAGTCACATTGCAACGGTTGCCAAGTAAATTTACTGAAATTCATTACTAAATGGCATGATTTGGCAAGCAAATTGTCCGCATATACAACATCTTTTTTTAGTTCCAACTGATTTTGGGAATCTTTTTTGGTATTTAAGGCAAATGTGATGCGGTCAAATTTAAATTCGCCATCCGTTTCCAAGGTTTCAACAAAAACTTGTTCATAATTTCCTTCGGGCGTAAGTCGTAAAATCTCAAGGAAAATTTCCGGACCGGCACCACAATATAGATCAAATCGGTAATGCCCTTGCTGGAAGCTGCAATTCAGGAATTCGTTGCGAGGCAAACCATCTCGAGCAACATTACTGAAAAAAGCCCGCATCCCATGCGCCTGTGTCCCATATTTGGTCATGATTTCCCAATCTGATCGCTGAAATTTGAAAGAATTCATATTTTTACTGTCGTTTCCGAACGCTATCGTTATAGCAGCATAAGGATTGATAGTACGGCAGTCGATTTCGAAACTCAATTTCCCTTTGCCGGTAACCGGTGCCGACAACCGGATGAGTCCACTGCTGACGGTCCCCTCTGTTTCAGCCAGTTCCAGCTTACTTTGGGACGACAGCAGTTCCATTACTTTGCCTTGTGGGACAAATGGCGGCGACGGTGGCTTTATGGGGTCCGCGGGTAAAACCGTATATCCAGTAGATGGCAGGATTCTGTCGCTATTTTTCAAAGGAATGTTCTGTCCCGCTGCCAGCAATTCAACCGTTTCTGTTTTGCCGTTCCGTTCGATTTTTATATCTCTCGCATCCATACCGCCATAGTTGTAAAGACAGTTATCTTCCACCATCAAAACAGGCATGATGAAATATTCGTAAATGGCCTGATCTCCAGCTTCCGCCACCGAATCGTGCTGGGCTTTTCCAAAAAATGCAATGCCGGGTGCGTCCGGAGCCGCCAATTTGCAGGCGATGATCTGTTTTCTTATTTCCTTTTTAGTGGTAATCCATTTATATTGCGTTTGCAAGGTAGTGATACCAAGTGCGATGATACATTTTTCCTTCATTTTGCATCTTTTTACCGCATCCCAAGTCAAAGCCAGCTTGGGATAGCCTTGAAATCCATGGAGATAACATTCGAGCATCAAAATGTCTGTATACGGCGCATTTGCTTTGATCAAGTCATCTTTCGTATGACCGGGAGCATAGACCATGTAGACCGCCAGATACGGGCGAGGGTTTCGTTCGTGGAATATTTTCAACGCTTCAGTGATTTCCCCCATAACTTTCTCATGCCTGGGCGCCCAGGAAAGTTCATCCATCATGAGTCCGGACACTTCTTCTTTCCCCCATTCTTCGATAAACTGCTGACTGGTCCAATCCTTCCATTCATCACCCACTCCAGGAATCCAGGTCAACGGAAGTACGCCACGTCCATTCCAGTATTGTAAATCTGTTGTACGCTCGGCTCGTGGGATCAACCGGGCGGTCACATACCGAACGGAACGCGGACAATGCCAATAAACAATGTGTAGCGGCTCAGCAACGACCGGAACAGCGAATTCCCGTCCATTTTGGACGATTTGATAAACACCACTTTTTTGTGGTGTAAAAGCAAACGTCTGCCCTGGAATTATTTCTATCGGAACCGGTTTCCGGTCTGGATCGAATAGCTTAAATACTGTTTTTTCTGGAAGAGTAACGGTCAGTTCTTCTCCTTTGACCGGAATTGACTTGGATAACTTCAGTTCCATACACCATGAATTTGACAATAACACGACAGTGAATAAAAATAAAACGAATTTTCTCAACATTACAACATCCTCTCATTTTGAATATTATTTTTCATTTACGAAGGCAATCAGCGTCCAAGTTCCATCGAGGACGGTATAATTTCCGTCTGGAATTACCTCTGCCAGAATTTCCCAATAACCGGATTTATCTGGTTTCCATTCGAATTCAACTAAGGCACGGTCTGCATATATGTTTCCCCATGGTCTATAATTTGATTCCGATGGCCAGGATATCGGATATGTGGTTTCATTTATTTTTACGGTGTCGAAATATTCGTCCCCATCGAATTCGAGGCGCTCTTTCTTTATAATTCCATTAGAGATTTCCGGGATAACCTGCACCGCGATGTCCTGAACAACATTCGTTTTTAAATGCCGGGCGGATAAGTTAATTCTAATGTTTTTCGCCTTCATCCCACCGCAATTATGTACTTGGACAATTATTTTATTGAGCTGTTTGGCTTTGAAATCGCTATTTTTCGGCATAATTGCCGATTCTCGCAGCATAATAACCGGATTGATGAAATATTTTTCGAACAATTCATCCAGAAATGCTTGATAGTTGAAATTTTTATCGTTCCAATATTTTTTGGCTGGACCGCCGGGGTAGTAACATATTCCCGGAGCCTCCGGAGCGATGCGTTTAATCATACGAATCCGTTCCTCTACGACAGGCTTCTGGCAGGAACCGCATACACCTCCCACTCCAAGGGCCGCAATTGCACAGGATTTGCTGTTATGATTGAAGAGCGCGTCACTATTTCTGATGACCTCGAACCGGTGCTCCAAGTGCTTTGGGAATGAATGCGTACCGAAATTGCTGATGAGATGTTCGGCATAAATCTCTGTCATCAGTACGTGTCCGTTTTTTTGAGCCATACAAGCTTCCTCGCGAAGCATTCCTCCGCTGGTCCAGTTATAAACCTGTAAATCAGGAAAGCGCTTGTTTACTATTTGAAATGCCTCGTCCAGAATGGCGACATGCTTTATGCGGCTTTCGTTCGCGTAGCTGCCAAGTTCATCAATCAAGATTCCATCATAGCCTAACCCGGCAATCGTTTCGGCACGCGAAACAACAGTTTTGATGATTTCTTCGCGAGATAGCTTGCATAGTTCAAAAACGCAAATATGCATCAAGCCCAATACCTTGCTGCCGCGCCTCCGCCAGTATGGGAAAAAGGCAGTTTCATCTTCTGGCACATACACTCCGGTACCAACCCACCTGCACGATTCAGGATTGTGCCAGGAGAGCACATGCATGCGCGTCCAAACTACCGGGAAGACGATTTCAACGGACTCGGCATCGGTATTCGGAGGGTGAATTTCAACCTGTAGTCGATGAAAACCAGTTCCCGAGGGTGTCCATTCGCAGGCATAATCAACAAACCCATTTTCAGTATCGAACGTTTCCGCCCTGCCGTCTAAAATAATTTGAGTTCCGTCTGGAGTTATGAAAACGAATTTCACCGGAATGAGTTCTGTGTTCCCGCGAACTTTGGCAAAAATTTTCAGTTTTTCGTTGACAACGGGAATTCTAGGCGTAACAGAGATATCCGGCTCCTCAATTGAACCGGTACTGATGGAAAATTTTTTAATCATGGTCAACCTCAATTAATAAACATTATAACAGTGAATTATCATTGACTTCAGTTCTTCACTGAGTGCGTAAAATAATTCCGTCTTTGTGGTAAAACGGATTGTAATTAGCAGGGGCTGGTTTCCAACTTCCACTGTAATAATAAGAAGTGTTCAGGAACATTTTATTACTGATGGCCTTCCATTCCTGTGGTAATTTGTCTGCAACACTGCCGTCCAAAAATGCGAAATTGATTTTACCGTTATGCCTGCAATCCACGGCGGCCTCGCTGATATCTCCTTTTGCATATGGGACAGCACAAAACATCAAGCCGGGACTTCCTGACGAAGGAGCCGAAGAACTGTCCGCTGTGACAATATAACCGGACGGGTCTCTGACTTTTTTGGCAACCAGGAAGTCTTGTCTTCCACTCGTGCCTATGCTGAAGTCCAAATAATAAGAACTCGGTGTTAAATTACGGAACGGTCCAGCTACAGTTTTGTAGATGTCAACCCATTCCTGGGGCTGGGATGAAGGGCACAAATAAATTTTCCGTGCTTTATATGTGATATTGTTCGAATAGGCAATCAGGTATTCTGTCCAAGCCTTGAATTTACCTGTGTCAACGTAATTCATCGCCTGGAGTCCGTCATGATCATGAATGTACATTGCCGCCCAGGTGGAACTCTGCTTCATGTTATTTTGGCATCCGGTACGATGGGCCATTTTTCGCGCATTTCCCAATACCGGCAGGAGTAGAGCCGCCAGGATGGCGATGATCGCAATCGCGACGAGGAGTTCTATAAGGGAGAAACAGCTCATAGAGAATGACTTACAATCCTTTTTCCGTTTGTTCATTTTGTAATCTCCTTGAATTGTTGTTGGAAATGATATCGCGGATTTCCAAGAGCTTGCGGAACGAAGATTCGAAGAAATTTTTTTCGAAATCGACCGAGAAGGCCGCAATATGGGGAGTGATGATGACATTGGGCAGTTGCAGCAGCCGGTTGTCAGGAGAGGGCGGTTCGCATTCGGTCACATCAAGCGCCGCGCCGCCGATCCGGCCGTGTTCCAGCGCCTCGATCAATGCGGCTTCATCGATGACACTGCCGCGCGAGGTGTTGATTAACAATGCGTCCGGTTTCATCAGGTTCAGTTTTTGACGGTCGATCAATTTTGCCGTCTGTGCGGTCAGCGGACAGTGCAGCGATACGAAATCGGAACGCTCCAGCAATTCGTCCAGCGGAACCGACGCCGCGGATTGCGGGTCATGATGAATCACCGTCATTTGAAATCCGCTCACCAGCCGCTCGACAATCCGGGCGATATTCCCGTAACCGACCAGCCCCAGCGTGCGCCCGTTCAGGTGATGCGGCACGGCTCCTTTGGGCGTCTCCCAGCCGCCGTCCCGGACAAGCCTGTCGAAACAGACAATCTTCCGCGCCAGCGCAAACAGCAGAGCCACCGAATGCTCCGCGACCGCCTCACTGATGGACTCCGGCGTATTATAAACCTTGATGCCGAGTTCGGCGGCACGCGCCAACGGCAGCGAATCAATGCCGCTGCCGCTGCGGAACAGCGCCCGGCAGCGCGGCAGTTGCGACACCGAATCGGCATTTAACGCGGGAACCGTACCGTCCAGCCAGACGAGGTCGGCGTCGCGGGCGAAATCGACCAGTTCTCCGGCGGTGCGGCAGTTGCGGCAGCGAATTTCAATGCCGCCGGCGCGGATTCCGGCGAGTGTCGCGGGCGGAATGTCTTTTTCATCGCGTGAAATCATTGCAGTGATCATAATGCCGCCTCTTTGATGAAGTTGCGGAACGTCGCCGCCATTGCGCCCCAGTCACTGACTCCGGCGAAATAATTCACTCCCCGCTGCCGCCAGCGCGGCAGATCGCCGGCCGCGGTGCCGAGCAGCAATCCGGCGGCTTTGACTCTGGCGCACACGTCGTCGAGCATGCGGTTGAGCCCCGGATCGTCGATCTGGTTCAGAATGCCCAGACTGCCGGATAAATCACAAGGGCCGAGGCAGATGCTGTCGAGTTCGGGCACTTGGAGAATGGCGTCCAGATTATCCACCGCCTGACGGTGTTCAACCTGAATGATGACCATCGGCTCCCGCTCCGAACGCGCCAGATAATCCGGGAAAGCCTCCGTGCCGTAACGGGTGGCGCGCCGCACTCCGCACCCGCGGATGCCGATGGGGGGGTAGCGGCAGGCCGCCACCGCCGCCGCCGCCTCGGACGCGCTGTTGACCATCGGGATGATGACCGCGGCGGGGGCGAGGTCGAGGACCGGTTTGATTAAGTCGGGGTTGTTGGCCGGAACACGGACGAACGGCGCGCAGCCGGTGCCGCGTACCGCCATCACCTGCCGCTGGACCGTTTCCAGGGTGTGCGGTGCGTGTTCCATGTCGATCCAGATAAAATCCATGCCGGCGTCACCGGCCAGCTCTCCGACCGCGCAGTCGGCCAGCGTCACGACCGCGCCGAGGGCGACCCGCCCGGAATGAATGGTATTCAACAGGCGGTCAAGGTGATTGATTTTCATAATAAGACAGTCTCCCAGTTCAAATAAGCTCGATCGGGTTCAAGCTCGTTGCAGAATTCAATACATTCCGCCGGACCATCCGGCGAAAAAAATAATTTCAACGTGATAAAAGAGTAAAACGGTTCCCTCATGTGTATGGTCCGCACCGCGAGCCGGTGACGGCCGGGGGGCAACAGTTCGTGCAATGCAACCGGCGGCGACGTATCGCCGGGCATGAGCCGGTTGCTTCCGCTTGTTCCGCCGGGAGCGGTCAGCCCGGAACGGGTCAGTTCGCCAAGGACGGTAAATCCGCCGCGAGGAGTGAATATTCCCAGCTCCAGCGTATTGTCGAAAAGATCGAAAAAGTTGTCGTCCTCCAGCGACGTGCAGATGGAGTTGTCGAGGCAGACGGACAGGTAACGTTCCTTGCCGGGCGGAGAGTCGAAACGGCGGGCGCGCTGGGTTTCCAGCCACGCCAGGTACGCGGCGGCTTCTTTGCCCAACGCCGGATAAGGGCATTCCCACCCCGTGCAGTCGAACGGGTCGGACGAAATCAGGAATGCCATCGCCGGATACCCCGCAAAATGACATTCGAAACGCCGCGCCCCGGTTATTTTTTCGACTTTATCGGGCGCGTCCGGGCCTGGCGCGAGCCGGTAGATGTTTTTTCCGGCGGGATCAAAGCCGCATTTTTCCCAATCCACTCCGATCACTGCCCGTTCCCGGTCTTCTTTGCCGAAGCAGCCGACCACCAGCAGAGCCCGGTTCCGGCAGGCCGACAGCATCAACAGGGAAGCCGCCGGCGCCCCGGTACTCGTAAAAATCCCGCCGCAGTTGCCGCTATGCAAAAAAGTGACGTCGCGCTCCATGCTGAAAACCCTGAAAATCCGGGCCTGCGGCCGCAGCCAGCGGTCATTGACTCCCGGCGACGGCGGATGCGCCAGTGGAGAAGAAACGAACTGGACGCCGAGCGGCAGATGCGGCGCCACGCCGGACGACGCAAGAAATGGGACAATCTGCCGCGACGAATATTCCGGGAATGCGGCGGCGTCCGGGACGCAAATCCGCCCGTCGGCAAGCGTCAGGCGGATGCCGCACGCTCCTTCCCGGACGATAACCGTCTCAACACCGCCGGATTCACGAACGGCAACCGAATGAAGCAATCCGTTGTTTTTGAATCGCCAATTCAGCAGGCCGGAGCGAATTTCAAGGAGATCTGCCGTTCTTTTCATTTTATAATATAAAATATCCATGTTTTATCTCTTTCATATTGCTATCATTATACTGTCTTTGCTGTTATCTGTCAATGGAAAAACAGTAAAAAAAATAAATTTTATATTGTAAAATACAACTCAGCATGCTATAATATCAACGACAACAGCACAGGAGACGAACAGACGATGATTCAAGTAATCGAACGAACATTCGGGATAATCGAACTGCTGAGCCGCGACGGCGACTTGTCGCTGGAGGGCTTATCCCGGTCCGCCGGCTTGAACAAGGGGACCCTTTGCAATATCCTGCGGACTTTGATCAAGCTGGGATATGTGGAAAAAGCGGGGCACGGCATCTACCGCCTCAGTGACAGCTTCCATCTGCTGTCCGAGCGGAACGCCTGGAGGGAACAGGAAGGGATGATCATGCAGCAGGCGGCTTCGGTCTTGGCCGCCGAATTGGGCGAATCGGTGCTGGCGGGTACTTTGCGCCGTGAACAGGTGGTGATTATCGCCCAGGCGCAATTCCAGCGTCATTTGATGGTCAACCAACAGATTCTTTACGCGGGCTTATCACTTTACCACAGCGTGACGGGCCGGATTCTGCTTTCGTTTGTGGACGCTGAAGTGCGCCGGCGGATCTACGAACACTGCGGCCCGCCCCTTGAAGATTGGAATGGAATCGCTTCGCTGAAAGAGCTTGAAACAGCAACGGCGATTATTCGTGCGGAAGGAATATCGCTGATGGAAAACCGGGTTGACGGGATTAAATCGTTCGCCGTTCCGGTCATGGACCGGTCCCGTAACCTCGCGGCCGCCCTGGCCCTGACCATGCCGATTGCCCGGCTCGGCGCCGACGGCGGGACACTGGTGATCGATGCCCTGCGACGCCATGCAGGGCGACTGGAAGCAACGCTTGCCGCCGTAGGGCTCGACAGCCACAACTTCATTCGCCTGTGATCGAAGGGGCGCTAAATCATAACGTCTCCATAGCGAACGCACTCTTCCCGGCGAAATGAAGATTCTCTCCATGCGCAGTTCATTCGATAGCCGCTGTCGCCCAACGCCGGCTTGCCACTACGGCTGACCAGATTACGAACGTTGACATCCATTTTTCACCTCGGACGTGGCCCACTTCGTGTACCACTCCGAGGAAAAATCAGGCAAAATGAATGAAGCTGTATCTTGCTGGCAATCAGAGGAATAAAAGAAAAATGGCGGAGAGAGAGGGATTCGAACCCTCGGACCCTTGCGAGCCGGCGGTTTTCAAGACCGCTGCCTTAAACCACTCGACCATCTCTCCGGCTGAGTATGTTAAACAAATACATAAAATCGTTCATTTTTTGATTTTGTCAAGTCAGGAAGCCGTATTTTCGGTAAAAAACAAAGCTGCAATCGCAAATCGGCATAAACCAACACTCCCGTACGCCTTTCCGGGCGACGGGAGCGTTGACAAGCAAAGGGAAACAAAACAAGGGACTAATTTTCAACAAATTCGGCGGTGTATCCGACCATATCCGTCGGTCTGCCGATGAAATATTTCTGTTCCGGCTGAGGCGCCGAGGGCGATAACAAATCAAAATGCTGTGAATCCAGGAAGCGGACCAGCTGGATCAATTGCTCCTTATCCAGCACCGCAGACAAAACCCAGGTACCATTCGGACTCTGCCGCAAGCTGTTGTTGACAATCTGCCGGCTGTTCAAGTAGTCCTGCAGATCGGTCACGGAAAATCCGCTTCCGGGCATGACCCACACCTGTTTCACCTGACGACTGATATCAACATGAACTTGCGGCTGCGCCAATCCTTTCACCGCCTCGAAAACCGGAGCATTATTGTCGCCGTAATTCGCGGCGGCCAGGCTTTGAATCGGAATCGAGTTCGCGTGACGCAAGCCCAGATTCAAGCCGGTATAATATGGAAGGTCCGGCAGAGCTGCCGTTTTGGCGTCATCGACCGGGGCAATGGCAACTCCCGAAATCTCCCGGCCTTTCAGCGCATCCTCGCCGCCGGGCCAGATCCGCTGGCCGATGCCGACGCCGACAACGCCCGTCAGCGCCCCCACCACCAGAACCGCCGCAACTTTGTGCAAACGGCCGGGGAGAAAGCTGAAACGCGGCGGACGCGCCTGTTCAAGCCGGACCGAGGCGCAAATACGCGCATTGAGCGCGTCCAGATCCAACGGCTCGACCACGGAATCGGTAATCATTTGCCCGATCCGGCGGTAATCGCCGACCGTTTCGGTACATTCGGGGCAACGGGCTACGTGAGGAGCGGTGGTTTCCATTTCCGGGCAGTCATCGCAAAATGCGCTCAACTCCTTGCGCGGAGGGCATTTTTCCAATTTTGAAGAAGGGTAGGACATTTTACTTTTCTCTGACCTTTAAAACATTGCGTAATATTTCACGCCCACGGGCGATCCTCGACTTGACGGTTCCGGTACGGCATTTCTGAATCTCGGCTATTTTCTCGTACGGCATATTATGGACATGGCGCAAAACCATGGTTTCGCGCAGACTGTCCGATAATTCATTCATATTCTGCATCAACTCCTGCATCTCTTCCTTTTTTTCCAGGGCCGCACCCGGCTTGTACCGTTCATCCGGCAGCGGCAGTTCTTCGCCGTTGCCGTCCGGATTGTCGGCCAGCGCCTGAATGCTCAAATTCACTTCGCTGCCCCGGCGGCGGTTCCAATGGTACTTGTTCCGCGCCAGGTTCACCGCAATCCGGTGAAGCCAGGTCCCGAAGTTCGCGTCGCCGCGAAAATTCTTCAACCCGCGGAATGCGCGCATGAATGCGTCCTGTACGACTTCTTCCGCGTCGTGATGGTCGTGCAACAGGCCGAACACCGTCTGGTAAATGATCCGTGAATGGCGATTCACCAGTTCGTCGAACATCTCGACCTTGCCTGCCTTAAACTCCGAAACCAATTGTTTGTCATCAAATGACTTCATATCCTATAGACACCCCGAATTACTGAAAGTTCTAAAATTTACAATCTTTTTCGACTTTTTCAAAAGATATTGCGGTTTTTACCGGATTTTATTATTTCGCATGCTATTTTATCCGCATGAAAATCCTGTTTCAAAACTGTCTGATCTATGACGGTTCCGGCTCGCCGCCCGTCTCAGGCGACGTCCTGACCGACGGCGACCGGATCGCCGACGCCGGACCCGTGCTCTCCGCCCTGCGCCCGGACCGGACCATCGACGGCGGCGGGCTGGCGCTCGCCCCCGGGTTCATCGATGCGCACGGGCACTCCGATTTGTCGATCCTGGCCGCGCCGGAGGCGACCGGCAAGATATCCCAGGGCGTCACCACCGAAATCACCGGCAACTGCGGGCTGTCGCCGTTCCCGGTCACGGAACGCAACCGGGACCACCTGAACCATCTGTACGCCAACTACGGCGTCGAAATCACCTGGCGCGACTTCGCCGGTTACGCCGCGGAGACGGAGCGCCGCCGCCCGGCCATCAACATCGCGCCGTTGTGCGGGCACAACACGCTCCGGGGGGCGGTCTGCGGCTATCGGGACGAACCGTTCGACATCGAACAGGCGGCGGCGCTCCTGCGCGAACAGCTCCGTCAGGGGGCGGCGGGATTTTCGACCGGGCTGCTGTATACGCCGGGCTGTTTCTCCGCGCCGCCGGAGATCACCGCGCTGCTGAAGGTGCTGGCCGACTTCAAACGCCCCTACACGACGCACCTCCGCAGCGAGGGCAACCAACTGCTGGAGGCCCTGTCCGAAGCGGTCGATTCCTGCCGTTCCGCCGGGCAGGAACACCTTCACATCAGCCATTTCAAAACATCCGGGCGCGCCAACTGGCATAAACTGGACGACGCTGTCCGCCTCCTGGCATCCGCCCCGCTGAAAATCACCGCCGACCGCTATCCGTATACGGAATCCATGACCCAGCTCGGCATCATCCTGCCCGACGAGCTCGCCCGGTATACCAACGACGAACTCGCGCGGCATCTCGCCGACCCCGTTCACTTCGCCGAAGTGACGGCCTTGCTGCGCCGCCAGCCGCCGGAGCGCTGGCAGACCTGCCGCCTGGTCACTACTATAGCACCGAACTACGCCAAGCGCAACGGGCGGGTTTTCGCTGAATTCCCCGATCCGCCGCTGGCCTGCGCGGAAATCCTGCGCGACGACCCGTCCGGCGCGATGGCCGCTTTTCGCGGAATGTGCCCCGACAACCTCCGCCGGATCCTGAACCTCCCTTACGTCATGTGCGGCACCGACGAGAGCGCCCGCCCGGTTGATTACCGCTTCGGCGTCAGCCATCCGCGCGGGTTCGGTTCTTTCCCGGAATTTTTCGGTTATTTCAAATTGGAAGAAGCCATCCGCCGGGTAACATCCCTGCCCGCGGAAACGTTCGGGCTGGCCGGACGCGGGCGAATCCGGCGCGGCTACAGCGCGGACCTGGTGCTGTTCGACCCGGCGGCTTACCGTTCCGAAGCGGATTTCAGCCACCCTCACCGGATGGCAGGCGGCATCAAGCTGGTGCTGGTAAACGGCGGCGAGCGCTCGGGGCGGGTTCTGGCCCGATAATTTCACGCTCCCTGCTTGCTTTTTCCGGAAAAACGGTTATCATCATACTGATACAGTTTTTTTTATCCGGAGCGCAAACCGATGATCAAACTCGAACATGACCTGCATGTGCATACGTTCCTGTCCGAATGTTGCACGTCGCCGGACCAGACGCCTGAAAATATTCTGCAGACCGCCGCCGGGCTGGGGCTCAAACAGATCGGCTTTGCCGATCACATCTGGGCCAATCCGGCCATTGAGCCGCATCCGTTCTACCGGAAACAGGGCTGGAGCCAGATTACCCGTCTGCGTGAAGAACTCGACCGCATTGACCTCCCGGAAAATCTACAGGTCCTGATCGGCTGCGAAGCCGAAATGGCGGGGCCGGGCCGTTACGGCATCACCCGCGAACAAGCGGAATCGCTGGATTTCGTCCTGCTCTCGACCAATCATTTTTATCTGGAAGGATTTGTGGAGGAGCCGCCCCACCGTACCCCGGAGGCGCTGGGGGAACACATGCTTGCCATGTTCACGGCGGGCGCGTCAAGCGGACTCGCCACCGCGCTGGCGCACCCGATGCTCCCCCACGGCTACCTCGAACTCTACGAAGCGGCCATGGAGACGCTCAGCGACCAGCAGCTCGTCGACGCGTTCGGCGTGGCGGCCGCCCACGGCGTGGCGCTGGAGATTTCGGGAAACTACCTGCCGGACCGGCGGCGCGCCCGGAATTTCGATTTCGCGGTACCGCTGCGGATCATCAGCCTGGCGAAACGCGCCGGTTGCAGATTCACGTTCGGCAGCGACGCCCACACGTTGGAAGCCATGCAGCGGATCAAAAGCCTGGAATTCTTCATCGCGGCGCTTGAACTGACCCTGGCGGACCTCATGCCCGGCCTCGCCGCCGTTATCGAATACCCGAATAGCTGACGGTCAGGGCTGGTTTTGCGGCGGCCGTCCGGAACGCCATCCGTTCCAGGCTTCCAGCTTCCGCAACAGCGTCGGATTCACCACATGGTCGTTTCGGATTGCCGCACGGTATTCATCCAGTTTTTCCAGACACTCCGTAAACGTCTTCCGCAAATCCTTGTTTTTCGATTCCGCCTTCCAGGCGTGATAGGCATTCATGGCGTCCAGCGTCAATTCCGTATGCTTGAAGCCTTTCCGCAGAAAAGCGACCTTGGCGGCGGCATCGGGATCATTCGCCGCCGCTTTTTCGGCGCGCGCCAGAATCCGGCTGCCCTCGACCAAGGTGTCCGGGGTAAAGATTTTATGGGCGCACCATCCGATATTATTCCAGCCGCCCTGCTTGTTTTCTCCCTCGAATTTGGCGTCGCGCCGCCTGGTCACGGTTTCCCAATGTTCAAAATAACGCTTGACGTCCGCCGCGGCCGGCCCGAAACCGCCATAATATTCGTTCAGCACCTCATCCGTTTTCATGTCCGGATGCGCCTGCATCCGCCCGGCCATGTACAAATTCGGCCCCTGTACCGCCCACATGGAGGTCAGTGAATCGAAATCCGTGCCGATCAGGCCGTGCTCCCGGCTGTAGCGGAGGTCTTCGCCCAGTTCCCGCGCGAAAATGTACGGCATGCAGTAGCCGAAAAGCAGATAATTGGGACGCAGGTAAAGACGCGCGCCGCTTTTCGCCCAGCCGTCCCACTGTTTCCGGAATACATCGCGCTTCCCGGCGGTCAGCGGATACGTGAATTTCGGCACAATCCCCACGATGATGTTCGGGTTCAACTCCGTCTCCTGCGGCGGTTCGCTGTAGTCGGCATAGGCATAGCCGATCACCGTGGCGTCGGGATCGTGCTTCCGCCCCTCCGTCTGAAGCGCCAGCCAGAAACGGGCATAGCGGTCCGAATAGGAATTCCCGTCGTAACCGGCGGGACTGCCGCCGGAGGAGGAGTTCTCCGATACCGTTTGGCGCTTCCCGGCGGATGCGTCCATTTTTTTGCACTCCGGGCAACCACAGAACGGATCGATCGCGCGCTTGTCGTTTTCACAGCCGTTTATCCATTCGAGTTCCGGCTTGCTCTGGCGGCGCTCCAGCCAATCGGCAATCACCTGTTGGTGAAAACCGGGATTGGAAACGCACATCTGCACCAGAGAAATTCGTTCATCCACAGGAGCACGTTTGCCGTCCGGACGCAGGGCGAAATATTCCGGATGGGCGGCGCCGAAACGTTCCCAGTATTTCGTGTACGCATGGCCGTAGTCCAAAGACTTTTCGCGCAGGATTCCATGCCGCCGCATCCACGCTGCCCGTTCATTCAATCCGGTTTCCATTTCCGCGTCGCTGACGACCCGGAACTCATGCCCGAGCCGGGTATCCCGGAGACGGGTATGGAGGAGCGGCGGATGCCACTTGAACTCGCCCTCGCCGCCGGAGCCGACGGTCGCCCGCCGCGGGACAAACACGCCGACTTCGCCGGGCCAGAGCCAGCGCACCCCCAGTTCCGTGTCCAGCCAGTTGTATACCGCCAGCAGGGTCCCCTGAGAATCGAAATCATTCCGCGGCGGCGTGCCGCCGTCGTCACGCCCGGCCAGAAACAGGGCGCCGGATGTGGTTTTGCGGGTGAATTCATTTTTCCGCTGTTTGGAAACGTCGATTCCCGCCGACCGCACCGCCCGGCCGTCCCCCACGTAAACGGCATGGGGAAAACGGTTTTCCTGGTCTTCCGTTATGATTTCCAGACGGCACGCGGATGAACGTTCAATATGCCGCTGCAATTCTTCCGCCGCGTATCTGACCAGCGGCGATGGCCGCTCCGCCGTGACGATCGCCGCCATCGGGCGTCCGTCGCGCACCACGTCAAACGCGCCCGCTGCAATCACCGAACCCCAAATCACCAGTCCACACATTTTTTTCATAGTTACCTCAAACCTCATCGTTTTTCAATCTTTCGCCAATGTAAAACGGCTTTTCTCCCCGCCCGCCGGTTCACCGATCGGATAACGGATCGTCGTGACCCGGAAGTCCCCCCATAACGCATTGACCCCGCGCTGGGAATCGTGAAAATAACCGAAATCCGTTTCCGCCGTGCTGTAAGTCACGTTGCTCCGTTTAGCGTCCATCAATACATAGGTATTGCCGGGGTCTTTCATCTCCGACAGCTTGCACGGGACCGAAAACACACCCGCCACCTTAACTTGCCCGACCTGATTGTTGTAACCGTAGCTGTACCCCTCTTTTCCGCCGTCGAATGTGCCTTTCCGCATCGGCGCCGTATCCGATGGACACCGCAGCAGCGGGTAGTCCACATCCGTTTTAAAACTCAGCATATAAGTCGCGTGTTCAATCACCGGCCAGCCCATGTATCCCGCAATCAGATGTTGCCAGTACGGATAATTTCCGCCGCCGGAACCCATTTTCGGCATATAATCAAAATCGCCCGCGTACATGGAAAACCCGACGCCCTGCTGCTTCAGGTTATTCCTGCAATTTGAGCTTCTGGCCTTTTCCCGCGCACTGTTCAACGCCGGCAGGAGCATCCCGGCCAATATCGCAATAATAGCGATTACAACCAGGAGTTCGATCAATGTGAAATACCGGATCCTCATATGCTTCTCCTATTCGTTTGTTTCAACCATTCCCGGGCGGTCCGCTAGCCGTCCGTCAATATGGTTTTCGGTTTTTCGTTTCGCTCGATCTGATCGATCAGGTGACGCAGGGCGGCGTCCATGTATTCATTTACATTGGTGTCGAAGTAAACGGCGGGCACGGGCAGCGTGTAATATTCGAACAGCCGTATGGTCGCCAGCGTCACCTCGATCGGTCTCTCCAGCCCGAAGCGCCCGAACAGCAGATAGCTCACTTCGCGGGCAATCCGGATGTCGCAGCAGATCAGGCTGTCAAACGGCAGTTTTTCGCGCTTCATCACCGGCAGCAGCACGTCCGAAACACCGGAAAAAGAGCCTTTGCCGAAATAACAGATTTCGGGATCGAACGGCAAATCGTATTCCGCCAGCAATTCCTTGTACGCGGCAAAGAGCGACAGCGATTCATAGTTCTCCGGGTTTTCCTCGACAAACCCGATCCGCCGTTTGCCCGCGCGGACAAGCTGTTCCATCATCCCGGCGATCCGGTTCCCGGATTTACAGCGGACGCTGGCGACGCCGTCCAGAACCCGTTCGCTGTAATTGCCCAGCACCACGCATTTCGAGTCGAGCGACTTGATCACTTCGATGATCGGCTTCTGCAGATTCCCGGTGATGATGATCCCGTCCACACGCTCGTCGCGCAGAATCGGCGGCAGGTCATAAATGTTGCGTTCGTCGCCGCGGAGCTTGACCAGCAGTAAATGGTAATGCGCCTCGTTCACGGCCCGGGCGATGCCGTCGATGTAATGGGCGTAGGCGGGGTCGGCGAAAAATTTACCGACAATGACGAAGGCGATGTTGCGGGTAAAACCGTTGCGGCTTTTCAGGATCAGGTCCTGGATATTGTGGTTCAGCTTGTAGCCGAGTTCGCGGCACGACGCCAGGACTTTTTCGCGGGCGCCCGGGGAAACGACTTTTTTGCCGTTCAGCACCCGCGACACCGTCGCTTTCGACACCCGGGCTTTCACCGCTACATCATCCATACTGACCATTGGAAACACCTTATTGCTGTAACTTGTTTCATCGCTATTATGGATTATACAGCGCTACCGTGTTTTTGTCAAGAGTGCGTCGCGGAAAAATTGCCTTTTTCTTGATTCCGCGGTCAACGCCGGGGCAATCCGGAACGCCCTTCAAGCGCAATTCGCGGCTCAAAGGGAGGGAATCCGATGATGTCAGACCGGAAACCGGAATTACTGGCTCTGGTAGTTCGGAGCGTCTTTCAGCAGGATCACGTCATGCGGATGCGCTTCGCGGAGCCCGGCGTTACTCACTCGGACCATCTTGGCCTTGCCCTGAAATTCTTCCGTACTGCGCGAACCGCAGTAACCGAACGAATAACGCAGTCCGCCGACGAACTGAAAGATCACATCGCCCACGGAACCGCGATACGGCACCAGGCCTTCGATTCCCTGCGGGACCAGCTTCTTTTCATCATCCACATCGACCTGGCCGTAGCGCTCGCGGGAGGCCTTGCCGGTTTTCATGGCTTCCAGACTGCCCATGCCGCGGTAGATCACGAAACGGCGTCCCTGATGCAGCGTCACTTCGCCGGTGCTTTCTTCGGTTCCGGCCAGCGCCGAACCCATCATCACGCACGAAGCGCCCACCGCCAGAGCTTTCGCCACGTCGCCGGACTGCTTGATGCCGCCGTCCGCGATGACCGGGATTTCATCCCCCACCGCCTTGCGGGCGGCGTACACCGCCGAAACCTGCGGCACGCCCACGCCGGCCACGACGCGGGTGGTACAGATCGAACCGGGGCCGATACCGACCTTGATGGCGTCGGCGCCCGCGTCCAGCAGGGCCCGCGCGCCTTCGCCGGTGGCGACGTTGCCGGCCACGATATCGACTTTACAGCCGTACGTTTTCTTAAAGAGGCGCAGCGTTTCGATCACGTTCTTGCTGTCGCCGTGCGCGGTGTCCAGCACCAGCACGTCCACACCGGCGGCGATCAGGGCCGCGGCGCGTTCTTCGTCATAGGGGCCGATGCCCGCCGCCACACGCAACTGATGATGCTCGTCGCGATTGTAGTCAGGTTCTTCATTGTCGATCAGGGTCCGCACGTCCTGGAAACTGTACAGCCCGGTCAGGGCGCCGTTCTTATCGACCGTCGGCAGCTTGCCGACCTTGTTTTCGACCATGATCTTGTAGGCCTGCTGCATGGAAATGCCGTCGGGGGCGCTGACCGGATTGGCGGTCATCACGTCCTTGATCCGGACCTTGTAGTCGGTCAGGAACTTGATGTCCCGCGCGGAAATCATGCCGACCAGGCGGTTGGCTTCGTCCACGATCGGGAAACCGGAGAACGAATAGGAGCGTTCGCGCTTGATCCGGAGCATTTCGCCCACGGTCTGTTCCGGGTGGAACGCGGCGGGGGTGCGGATGACGCCGTTCAAATAGTGCTTGACCTTACGGACTTCGTCCGCCTGGCGGTCAACCGAAAGATTTTTGTGGATCACGCCGATACCGCCGAGGCGGGCCATGGCGATCGCCATCGCGCTTTCGGTCACGGTATCCATGGCCGCGCTGATAAAAGGAATATTCAGCCGGACATTGCGGGTGAATCGGGTGGTCAAATCTACCTCGGTGGGGGCGAAATCGGCATATTGCGTGATCAGGGAGATGTCGTCAAAAGTCAGTCCTTCGAACTTGAACTGGTCCATGAATTGATCGAGGTAGTTGTTCATGCTAAAATCCTTCGGCAATAGTGTTAAGATTACATATTGCAATCCAATATAACATCGCATCGGCGGTTTTCCAAATTTATCTTGCAAATAAATCCCGATTTTTTTCCAAATCCCCCACGAACCGGCGGTTTTTCCGTGAATCGTTCCTGTTTCCGATTTGCTTTGTTGACGTTTCGTGCTATATTGTACGCTCAACAAAAAACATGGACGAGGTTCTATTATGAATGGCAAAGGAAGCAAACGTCGTCCCGGTGACGAAAAAAAGTACCGTGCGAACTGGGATGCCATTTTCAGCAAAAAAAACAAAGCACGGTAAAAGAAAGCCGCACCCGCTGAGGTGCGGCTTCATTTTTTCCGGTGAAAGGCCCGAATCATGGAAAAAACCAACGCGCTCCGACTGCTCGACAGCGCCTCCATCCCCTATACCGCTCACGAATATTCCGTTGACGACGGCAGGACCGACGCTGTTTCCGTGGCCGAAAAAATCGGCGTCCCGCCGGAACAATGCTTCAAAACCCTGGTCGCCCAGTCCCCCGAACACGAACACTTCGTCTTCATCGTCCCCGCCCCGTCCGAGCTGGATTTGAAGAAAGCCGCCCGCGCCGCCGGATGCAAAAGCATCGAAATGATCCCGATGAAGCAATTGCTGCCGCTGACCGGCTACATTCACGGCGGCTGTTCGCCGGTCGGCATGAAGAAGCCGTTCAAGACTTTTATCGACGAAACCGCCATTCTCTACGATTTCATCGCGGTGAGCGGCGGCCGCGTCGGGCTCAACGTCACCCTCAACCCCGAAGCCCTGGCGGAATTCATCCGCGCGGAATTCGTCCCTCTCGAAAAATAACCGTTTTCCTCCATAAAAAGCTTGATTTGCCCGCCCGCGGCATTAAAATAATATAGACATATCGCGGCGGCACGTTGCCGCACGCGGTCCAGCGCGCGGACTGCGCTGGTCGCCCGCAGGGCGAAACCGGAAAATCTTCCGCTCTGCGAGCGGAAAACGGTTCGCGACGGCATATTGCCGCAGGAGGAGCGCAATGATAAAATGCCGGATGATTATCTACGTCAACAAGGATGACCCGCGAATTTTCGTGTACAAACACCAACGCTGGAGATGGGTAGGCGTCACGCTGAACTTCGCGCACGCATCAAGTTTCCTGATCCTGTTGTTCACGCTGGCGTCACTATTGCTGCCCCTGATTCCCCTGCTGGTCTGCGTGCCGGGCAAATCCGGCGGGATTTTCTCCATCGTCCTGCTTGCCTGTTGGACCATTGCGTTGTGTCTGTACTATTTCCACCGGGCGGAGAAAGACCTGGAACGGTATCCCGGCAATCTTTCCGCAAGAGATTAGGCGATTAAATCGACTGCCGGTTGCGTTTTTCGTTGCGCCACTCGCGGGGCGATAGCCCGGTACAGCGCTTGAAAAGCTTGCTCAGGTGAAATTCGTCGCAAAACCCGCATTGCTCCGCCACCTCGGCCAACCGCAATTCGGTTCCCGCCAGATAATGCTTGACCCGCCCGACCCGCTCAAGCTGCAGGAGCTCTGTAAAGGTCTTGCCGAACAGTTCCCGGACCAGCAGACTGGTCCGCGATTCCGACAGCCCCAGCGTCCGGGCCAGATCCGGCAGGCCGATTTTGTCGGCGGCGCGTTCGTGCAGAAAATCGACGATCCGAACGCTCCGGGAATCCGGGGCGACTTCCAGCAGATTCGCCTTGCGCAACGCAAACATGACGCCGTCCGCCGCCAGTTGCAATAGCCCCTTCAGCTCATCCTCCCGTTCCGGCGAAAGCTCCGGCAGGGACTCGCGCAACGCGTAAAACCCGTCCGGCAGACCACCAGGCGCGTCCCGCTCCGCCGAACGCCAGATTCCCCCGTAGAGCATTCCATAGTGAACGCTGCCGTCATTCAGCGGCACCACGATTTCGCTCAGCCCTTTCCAGCAATGGCCGACAAACGGCGCGGGCGCCTGCTGTCCCAGGCAACGGCTGTTCATTTCGTAACGGCAGAACCGGATGCACTGTTCACCGAAGCCGCAGGCGCAGACCGGATTTTTCCGGTGCGACCGCCGGAGCGGTTCGAAAAACGGCTGCAGTCGCCGCCGCGAAAAAACCCGTTCGTTGTCGATAACCGTCACCGAACATCCGATCCGTTTCTCAAATGATTGAATGACTTTTTCCAACATAAACCGATACCCGATTTCGCCCTCCGGGCGACCAGCGCTGTCCGCGCGCTGGACTGCGTGCGGCAACGTGCCGCCGCGAAGTTCTTTCAGTCAGGATGCAGAGCATCCGTTCGCACCGGGCCGTGCCCGGGCGTGCTGCAGCGGCGAAACGCTGCCCGCTC
>DHTZ01000066.1:76360-103202 GCA_002408885.1 Lentisphaeria bacterium UBA5247
GCAGCGGCGAAACGCTGCCCGCTCGCAGAGCGGAAATTTGCATAATAAATTCGATAATAAGATGAATATACATGAAATCTGCATAAAATGCCATTCCAATCGCGCCAAAAAAGAGTATAATAACACCATATGCAACTTTTTAATCATCACATGCACCATCAGGAAATATCGCATCATGAAAAAGATAACCGCCCAGGCTTACACCGAATTAATGCTTCCGTGGCTCAACGTCCTGCCCGATTTTCTGCGCACGCCGCCCGCCTGCCCCGAACTCGCCTACTACGGCACCGGCGAGAGCGCACACTGGCCCGTCCAGAGCAACTGCAATGTTTTCGCGGCGCTTGCCGTGCTCTCCGACGACCCGTTCCTGCCGGAAACCCGCCGCGCCGAACTCCGTTCAACCGCCCTCCGGCTCCTGCGCTACAGCCTGAGCACGCACCTGACCGGCGACCGGACCGCGACCGACGGCAAGCAGTGGGGGCGGCACTGGATCAGCGTACTCGGGCTTGAACGGATGGCGCACGGCGTCAACGCGATTCGGGAGCACCTGACGGCGGATGACCGGGAGCGGTTCCGCCGGATGGTTTTCGCCGAGGCGGATTTCCGGTTGAATGAATACCAGATCGTCGCCGGGATCAGCGGCGCGGCCAACAAGCCCGAATCCAACATCTGGAACGGCGGTTTCCTGCTCCGCGCCGCGCTGGACTACCCGGACGCGCCGGACGCTCCGCGCTGGCGGGAAAAAGCGACGGCATATCTCCTGAACGGTATTTCCCACCCCTCCGACGCCGTCGACGAAACCGTTTTCAACGGGCGCCCGGCACACGAATGGCATATCGCGCCGAATTTCACCGAAAATTATTCGCTGGACCATCACGGCTACCTGAATGTCGGCTACATGGTGATCTGCCTGTCCAACCTCGCCATGCTGCATTTCAACTTCAAAGAACGCGGCCAAACGGCGCCGCCGGAACTCTACCGCCACCTGAAAGAACTCTGGGCGCTGGTCAAACAATTGACGTTCGCCGACGGACGGCTGCTGCGGATCGGCGGCGACACCCGTTCACGCTACACCTATTGCCAGAACTATGCGGTCCCGGCGTGGCTGCTGGCGGCGGATTTATTCGGCGACGCCGACGCCGAAGCGTTTGAAGCCCGCTGGCTCGAAACCATCCGCAAAGAGGCCGAATATTCCGGCGACGGCGGCTTCTATTCGCGGCGGCTCGCCAATATCCGCGACCACAGTTACTACTACTACACCCGCCTCGAATCGGACCTGTTCCTCTGCCTTTCCTACGGAGCATACTGGCGGCGCAAATTCACGTTCGCCGCCGGGGAACCGCCCGCGCCCGCGGATTTCATCTGGCAGGATCCCTTTCACGGCGCGGCGGTCCAACGGAAAAGGGGGGCTGTCCGCTCCTGGGTCTGGCACGGCGGACAGGGCGCCGCCGGGCTTTGCGTCCCGGCTCACCGCAGCGATATGGCCGAATGGCAGCGCAACCTCTGCGGCGAACTGGTCACGCCGACGCATCAGTTTCCGTTTTTCGGCCCGCATGAACAACAGTTGTTCGAGGCTGGGTTTTTGAGCCGGGGCGAATCCGAATGGCGCCAGCTCGCGCCGCTGGGCGAGGGCGAGGGCGAATACCCTTACGCCCGCCAGCAGACCGTTTGCGCCGCCCTGCCGGACGGCCGGACCATGCTGGTGCTGGATTTCGCCGAGATCACCAAGGAAGTCACCCTGCGGACGGTCAAAGGGTTGAACCTGAAGATTCCGAACGACCTGTTCAACGGTTCCGCCCGCCGCTACCAGGGCGACAACTTCACCGCGACGCTGTACGGCAATCCGGGGGCGGACGACACCCGGTTCACCGGCTCGCCCCGGCTCTCCGTCGATGGCGAATTGAGCGTATTGAACCTGTACGGCGGCGCGGGGCTGATCATCCACCGCCCGGCGGAACCGCAGATCGTCATCAGGAAAACGGCGGGGCCGCCCCTTCACTCCCTGTACGCCGATGAAATCTGCAATGTCCTGCAAACAGAGCCCCGCCGCCGGATGCCGTCCGAAATCGCCCTCGACGGCGGAGCGGCGGTGTCCGTGAGCGCCGTTCCGGGGCAAGGCTCCCGGCTGGAACTGCCCGGACGTCTGCGCGGCGTGGAATACCGGGGAACAAATGGAACTCGTTATATTCTGACGGCGGACTTCGGGGATGGCGCAAACGCCCTGCCGGAGTTCAAAGGGCGGTTGCTGGCGAAAATCCGACACGCCGCGCTATGGGAAATTCAGGGGCGTTCGACCGGATAGTCGGCGTAAAATGTGGTGCCGTCTTCCCGGGATGTGACAAAGCTGATTTTGCCGCCGAGGCATTTTTCGGTCAGCAGTTTCATGCAGTAAGTGCCCCAGCCGCGGCCTTTGCCTTTCGTCGAATAAAAGCGTTCGAACAGATGATTCTCCGCGCCCGCCGGGATCTGCTGCGGATTCTGCACGGCAAAGCGGATTCCACCCTCGAAATCCTCCACAAATACGCGGACCGTGTCGCCGTCGCCCGCGGCTTCGAGCGCGTTTTTCAGCATATTCGAGAGCACGCGGCGGAGCAACCGCCGGTCGGTGTACATGAACAGCGGCGCATTGCCGGTACGGATATCGATTTTCCGCCCCTGCCCTTCTTTCGTATGAGCAAAATATTCGCAGAGCTCCTGAATCAGTTCGACGGCGTCGACCTTTTCACGGTCCGGCTGAATTTCACCGAGCTCGACCAGGCGGAGGTCACGCTGCGACGCGATATCGTCCAGCAGCCCCTGCCCCAAGCTCAACAGCTGCGGGCTCATTTCCTTGAAAAGTTCCGGGGAATTGTCCAGAACCACCAGCAGGCTGTAAATGCCCGAGGCGGTATTGGTGATGTCGTTGTAGAAAATGCGTTCGAGGGAGTCGCGGTATTTTTCGTCGGCGATGTCCTTCATCAGCATGATCACCAGCCGGGTGCCGTCGAGGTTGTACGGCTTGAGGGATATCCGGAAATTCCGGTGGCTGCCGTCGCCGGCGATGATCGAACAATCCTGCTCCATGCCCTCCGCCTCCGGATAACGCGGGTTTTTGAAAAACCCTTCTTCCAGGCAGCCGCTGTAGGCGTTGCGGTAGCCCATGACTTTCGAGGGTTTGCGCCCGGTCAGGGCGCTCCCGTCGGTTTTCAGGCTGCGGCAGGCGGCTCCGTTCAGCATCAGGATCAGGAAATTCTCGGACAGGACCATGACCGGATCAGGCAGCATTTCAAGCCACTGCATGAACTGGGGGTACGATTTGATTTTGTCGATAATTTCCTGCATATCTTACAATATAAACCCGGGTCCGGCGCATTGCCAGCGCCAAATTGAAAAATCTTGCGTTGAGCGGCATCACATAAAGGATGAAGATATCACATTCTGCATATCCACCCGATGTTGATTTTGAAAAAACGAGGTTGTATACTATAATCGACAATCAAACACAGGAGGGTGTTCTAATGTCTGCTAAAATCAATATCACCGTTTGGAACGAGTACCGCCACGAGAAACAGGAAGGGCATCTGGCCGATCTGGTCCGCCAGGCCTATCCGCAGGGAATTCACGGAGCCATCGCCGGGCACCTGCGGGCCGCGGACATTGAAGTCCGCTGCGCCACCCTGGACGAACCCGAGCACGGCCTGCCCGATGAAGTCCTGAACAATACCGACGTCCTGATCTGGTGGGGACATATCGCCCACGCGGCGGTCAGCGACGAACTGGTCGATAAAATCCAGAAGCGGATTCTGTCGGGCATGGGCCTGATCGTGCTCCACTCCGGGCATTTTTCCAAGATTTTCAAACGGATGACGGGCACCAGCTGTTCGCTGCTGTGGCGCGAAGTCGGCGAAAAAGAACGCATCTGGACCATCGAGCCGTCCCACCCCATCGCCCGCGGCGTGCCGTCCAGCTTCGTCATCCCCCACACCGAAATGTACGGCGAACGCTTCGACATCCCGCAGGACGGACGGATCATCTTCATGTCCTGGTACGAAGGCGGCAACGTGTTCCGTTCGGGCGTGACGTTCGAGCGCGGCCACGGCAAGGTCTTCTATTTCGCCCCCGGCCATGAAACGTTCCCGATTTTTCACGATCCCACCATCATCCGGATCATCGGCAACGCGGTCCGCTGGGCGGCCCCCGCCGAATACATCGAAATCAGCTGCCCGAACTCCCCCGCCCTCGAAACCGTATATTCGACAGACCCCACGGGGAAAAAGTGAATATGAAGAGATACCGTATCGGCGTCATCGGACTCGGCATGGGCAAATCGCACATCGAGGGCTTTCAGTCGCACCCGGCGGCTGAAGTCGTCGCCATCGCCGACTCCGACAAGGAACGCCTGGCCGCCGTCGCCGAAAAATACGCCATCCCGGCCACCTATACCGACGCCCGCAAGATGCTGGCCGGCGAAAAACTCGATATCGTGTCGGTGGTCACCCCGAACAAGTTCCATCGCGAACTGACCATCGCCGCGCTGGAAGCCGGATGCCACGTCCTCTGCGAAAAACCGATGGCCATGAACGCAGCCGAAGCCGAAGATATGCTCGCCGCCGCCCGTAAACACGACCGCCGGTTGATGATCAACTTCAGCTTCCGTTTCCGCCCGCAGAGCTACGCCATGAAAAAACTGGTCGAAGCAGGCGAACTCGGCAACATCTACTTCGGCCGCACCGTATGGCTGCGCCGCCGCGGCATGCCCGGATTCGGCGGCTGGTTCGGCACGAAATCGCTGGCGGGGGGCGGCCCCCTGATCGACCTCGGCGTACACCGCCTCGACCTGGCGCTGTGGCTGATGGGCTATCCGGAGCCCGAATGGGTGCTTGCCGGAGCCTGCAGTCCGATCGCGTCGGAAATTGCCGCCCGCAAAGGCGTCCCCTACAACGTGGAAGATTTCGCCACCGCCATGATCCGGTTCAAAAATGGCGCCATGCTGGAGCTGGAAGCCTCCTGGGCAGGCAATATCAAGGAAAACGAACTGATGGAAACCCGTCTCCTTGGCGACAAGGGCGGCCTCCACCAGTACAATCTAAACGGAACCTATGAGTTCGACGTGGAATTCTACCGCGAACTTGCCGGTTGCCAGTACGATTCCAAACTGCACCCGCCGGTTCCCGAATGCCATAACGCCCAGTATTCCCTGATGGAAGCCATCGTCCATGACCAGCCGACTCCGGTGCCCGCCGAACAGGGCCTCGCCGTCATGCGGCTGCTTGACGCGATTTACCAAAGCGCCGCGTCCGGACAGCCCGTCAAGCTGGGTTGAAGACGAAAGAAACCGGCAGGGATTTCGCCTGTGGGCGACCAGCGTTCCGCCGCTGGACCGCGTGCGGGCACGGCCCGCCGCGAATGAACGTGGAAAAAGGGGCAGCCTTGAAACGTCAAGGCTGCCCCCGATCTTTTCTCCTGCAATTTCTGGTGGATTGTTTATTATCCTTCGGTAATTTTATACAATTTTTACCGATTTTCTGCTTGACAGATAACCGACGGGCACGTATAATTAACCGGACCATATCATACAGGCATACGGGGCGGTTTCGGTATCGTTCCGTATTCAGTTTTTTATAACAGGCAGAGGATGCGGGGCATCCATTCATCCGGGCGGCGCCGGGTCACGGGCCGGAGCTTCCGCGTATTTCAGCAGCAAGGAGAATAGAAATGATTTTTGATGTCAACACCGCGATCGGGCATTGGCCGTTCCGCCGTTTGGAAAACAATCAAGCCGATTCACTGCGGAGCCTGCTGGAAGAACACGGCATCGGCGGAGCCGCCGTCGCCCATACGCACGGCATCTTTTATGCCAACGTCAACGACGCCAACCTGGAACTGGCCGACGCCATCGCGCCGCACCAGAACTTCTTCGTCGGGGTCGCCACGCTTTCTCCGACCAGTTCGAACTGGGAAAAAGACCTGGAGGAATGCGTCCGGGAATTGAATTTCAAAGCCCTCCGGCTCCTGCCCCGTTACCATTCCTATTCGCTGGACGAGCCGGAAGCCGTGGAAATCGCCCGCGCCGCCGCCGAATACGACATTCCCATTCTGGTGCCGCAGATGATCAGCGCCCAGCGCCAGCGCCACTGGATGGACCTCGAAACACTGGTGGATACCGCCGAGCTCGGACGGCTCTGCCTGAAAGTGCCGAAGGCGAAATTCATCCTGACCGAATACCGGGTCGCCGGGCCGTTGACCGACGGCAAGGGCAAGCCGCTCTATCCCAACCTTTATATCGAAACCTCGCGCCTGACCTCCGCCTACACGCAGGGACTGGGCAGCCTGGTCTGCACGCTGGGCAGCGATCACCTGCTGTTCGGCTCGGGCGCTCCGTTCAAGGGAATCGCGCCGGCGATACAGAAAATCGCCTTTGCGGAACTGCCGGACTCGGCCAAGGAGCAGATCGCCTGGCAAAATGCCCTGGCGATGTTCAAGGTCGCATCCGAAAACTGACCGCGGGACAGGCCGGTCCAGCTTGCCGAACCGTCATCGGGACGGAACTTTCTCTTCCCGAAATTATTGAAACGGCGGTTTGCAAAATCGACCCCGGAATGTCATATTATCGGTCTGTATAACAAAACCAAAGACGGATAATGAGCCAAGCCGATTCTCATATTGTTTCCGCCGAAGACCTGCTGGCCGCGCTGGAAAGCGGCGACACGGAAATTCTGCTGCGGAACCGAAACCGCAACCTCGGGACGATGTTTTCGGCCGAGGTCGCCCCCGATTATGTCCGGATTCTTTACCGGATGCTGCGTTTCCGCCGCGATCACGAGCTCGAAGTGCTGAACGATGTCCTGTTCGACGCGCTGAACGCCGAGCAGGACATCTCCCCGGAACGCTTCAATCAGGCCATGAAACAGCTCGAAGACTGGCAACTGGTCGAAAAACGGCTCGAAAAAACCCGCCTGCGCTCCTATAAAGACGTTCGCCGCGACCGTTTCCGCTACCACCTGGCCGAAGAAACGATTTCGTTCCTGAGCTATCTGGAAGACCGCCTGCGCAACGACCTGCTGCCGCGCGACGACGATTCGGTCAACCTGCTGGAATTCATTCTCGGTTCGCTCAAACAGATCAACCGCGAGTTAAAAAGCGCCCCCGGCGACGGCGGCAACAGCATTTTCGTCCTGTTCGACGTACAGGAAAAAACCGCGCGCCTCAGCCAGAACCTGAACCATATCACCGCCATGCTCGGCGATTTCCTCCTGCGGGTTTATTCGGCGGAAGACGCGCGGCAGATCGTGGCGGAACTGGGCGTCTACTTCACCGCCTACCTGAAAACGCTGGAAACCCTGCGCCTGAAAATCCTCGCGGAACTCGACAAGCTGAATTCCGGCGAGCGCCGCACGGCACTCCAGCAGGAATTCGACGATTACCGCAGCCGCCAGCAGAAACTGCCGCGGATCATGCGTTCGGCCCTGCTCCTCGGACAGGCGGGGGCGCTGGTGGACAAACTGTTCGAATACTACCGCCGCAACGGACAGGTGGACCGCCTCTGTGCCGCGGTGAACGACAACGCCATGCGCGTACTGGGCAAGCTGACGGCATTTCTGAAAGAACTGGAGCGCCGCAGCAACCGCCTGGAATTCATTAATCTACGACTCAAAGAACTGGCCTCCATGCCGGAGGAAGCCGAGGCTGACGCCTGGCTTTGGGAACTGCTCCGCAGTCCCGCCGCGCCGCTCGATCCCAACGATTCCGACGAATACCAGAAGGCCGAACCGCCCGCGCCGCGTTCGTCCGCCTCGACCCGGCGGGTGCCGCCCCGGGCGTTCCGCCGGGTCCGCCCGCTGGCGGAGGAACACGTCGAAACCCATGAGGAAATGCGCCTGCGGTTGCTGGGTGAATTCATCCACCGCCATTATCCGCACGGCGGCAGCCTGTCGGCTGCAACCCCGGAGGCTCCCGGCGATTTCCGCCAACTGGCTTTTCTGCTCAAGCGCGGACTGCTCGGGCGCGGCGAAACCCTGGCTTCACTGGGCTACCGGCTGGAGGTAAACGCCGCCCGGCAGATGACCGTAACCGGCGGGCCCGGCTCGCTCGACGGCCCCGAAACGACACTGAAGGAGATACCGCGACATGGATAAGGATTATCTGGAACTGCTGTCCAAAAACCGGCCCATGGTGGTCCGGATCAACAATATTCTGACCGAATCGGCCTGGTTTTACAAGACCGACGATCCGGAGCTTTTTTACGACCTGCATCACAACGAACACGCCTTCGCCGCGTTTTTCCGGGAGAATTTCAACTGGGAACTGCGGATCGACGACAAGTGCGCGCGCCTGGTCAAAGACCGCGTGTACAATTCCGAACTCGGCAGCGGCACGGTGCTGTTCAAGCTCCGCGGGCGCGACGAATACGTCGCCTTTCTGCTGATGATCGAGTTTTACGAAAAACTGCTGTCCGAACAGTCGCTTTCCGCCCACGACCGCGAAAATCCCACGTTCGTGTTCGGCGAATACCTCGAGCATGTCACCATGCGGATGCAGGCCCTGTTCCCCGAACGCGCCGACCTCGACGCGGAAAGCATTAAAAAGAAAACCCTCCGCCCCCTGATGGACAAACTGATCGATTACCGTTTCGTCAAGCCCCTCCCCCGGGACACCGGCGAAGCCGTAACCTACGACCGGACGATTTACGAAGCGCTCCCGGCCTGTTACCAGTACAACCCGGCGGCGCTGGAGAAAAATATCGGTGAGGTACGCGATGCCGACGATTGACAAAGACATTTATTCGATCCACGCCGTCCGGCTGGTCAATTTCCATAACATCGACTGCGTCACCGTCCCGGTGGCGCAGGGCGGCCACCTGTTCCTGCTGGGCGACAACGGCTCGGGCAAGACGACCATCCTCGACGCCATCCATTATGTGCTCTCCGCCGGGGAGCTCGAACTGAACTCCGCCGCGCGTTTCGGCGGCAACAAGCAGAACGGACGCCGCATTCACGGGGTCGTCACCGCCTACAACGTCGATTACGACGGCGGCGACCGCTTCCCCGACGGCCGCGTAACCTACGCCGCGCTCGAACTGCGCAACCGCAACGGCGGCATCGTGTCGGTCGGCATCGGGCTGTCCATCGCGGGCACGGGGGCGGCGCTCCAGCAATGGGGCTTCACCCTGGACATGCCGGTCAACGAAGCGCCGCTGCTGGTCGCGGGGCCGGACGGCGCCGAATACCCGCCCGACCGCGAGGAGTTCAAGAAGGCCGTCCAGAAATGCGGCGGCAGGTACTACACCAGCATGCAGACTTACGCGCGGGCGGTGACTTCGCGTTTTTTCCCGACCGAATCGCAGTATCAGGATTACCGCAGTTTCCTGAACATGTGCAAGGCGTACCGCGAAATGTCGAGCCGCGCCGGCAACTATCATGAACTGTTCAAATCCCTGCTGCCGGAACCGGAAGCGGAAACCATCCGCAGTCTCCGGCTGAGCATGCGGACGCTGCGCGATTCGCATTCGACGCTCTCGGCGCTGGAAAAGAAATCTCACTACCTCGACGAACTTTATGAGCGACAGAAAGGCATCGGGCGCGCCGCCGAGGCGATCGAAGACCTCGAAACCGGCGTACTGCTGTTCGAAGAAAAGGAACAGCGCCGGAGCCGGGAGCGCGTCCAGTCCGCCATCGCCGGGATGGACGAACGGCTGAACGAGCTCGGCGCCGAAGCCGCCCGGGCTCTCGAAGCCGAGCAGGCGGTCGAGAAGAACATCCACGACCTGAAAGAACGCGACGCCGGCAGCCTGGTCGCTTCCGAAAAGAACCGCACCCGCGAATACGAACGACTGTCCGGGCGCGCCGCCGAGCTCGACCGCACCGCCGACGCGCTGGAAGCCCGGATGAAGCACCTGCGGGGCAAGCGGACTACGGTCTTCGAATCCTTTCTCAACAACAGTTCGGCGTTTTCCGGCAAGCTGGCGGAGAACCTGACCCAGTGGCGCACCCTGCCGCTCCGCGAGGCGATGGATGAGTTCAACACCGCCATGGAACAGGACAAGCCTTACCGGAAACTGCCCGAAGCCCAACTGGAAAAACTCCTCCGCGCCGTCGCCGGCGAGGAGGAACGGGTCAAAGCCGGGCTCGAAGCCTGCCGCGTCCGCGCCGACGACGCCAAAAAGGCCAAACTCGAACGCGAAGCCGAACTCGAAGCCCTGATGTCCACCGAAGAAGCCTGCCCGGAAAACGTCCCCGATTACCGGGAACTGCTGGCGGAGCTGGACAGCCGTTTCTTCGACGCTTCACCGCTGTATCTGAAACTGCACTGGCGCGACGGCATTTCCGCCCCTCTGCGCGGCGCGGTCGAGGAATTGATCGGCGAACCCGCGCTCAGCACGATCGTAGCCGCCGCCGACTGCGCGGACGAGGTAAAAACCCTGCTGCTGGCGGATTATCCCGGCGCGCGCTGCGCCAGGAAATTCGACGACGCCAAGGCGCCGTCGCCCGCCATCCGTGAATTCCTGAACCGTTACTTCGACGCGGGCAAAAACGCCGCGTTCCTCGAAGTGCTGGCGCGCGAGATGGACGGCATCGACATGCCGAAATTCGATCCTTCGCCGGAGCCGAAATTCGTCGAATGGCGCGGCACGTTCCGCACCCTGCTCGGACAGGACGCGGTGCTGATCGGCGAGGAAGAGCGCCGCCAGGAACAGAAACGGCGCGTCAGCGACGCCCGCGAGCTCCTGAAAGCCGCCGCCGAATCCGCCGCAAACGCCGCCGCCGCCGTCACCGAAACCGAAAAACGGCAGAAATCCCTGCACCGTTTTCAGGAACGCCTGAACGAACTCTGCTCCCTGATGCGCGGGGATTCCCGCGAGCTCGCCGCGCTCGACCGCGAACTCGACGAAAACAACGAAAAAATCACCCGCAACCGCGCCGAATACACCGAGGTCGAAAACACCCGTTCGGAACTGCTGGAGCACCTCGACCGGCTGCGCCGCCAGATCAAGGAACAGAATCTGGAAGAACTCGAACAGCAGATCGCCGAACAGGAACTCCGCCTGAAATCGGCGCAGGCCGAATGCGACCGGCTGAAAGTCGAGCAGATCAAGCTCCAGACCCGCCGCGAACAACAGACCGAAACGCTGGACAGCATCACGGGCAAACTCGCCGCCGTCGAAGCCGAGCTGAACCGCCGCCTGGAACATAATCCGCGCCATAAATCGTCCGCCGCGCTGGCGGAGGCGCTGGCGGATTCCGGCACGGCGTCGCTGGACGAATGCCACCGGAAAATCGCCGCCGAACGCGACCGCGTCGCCACCTGCCGCGAATTCATCCGCACGAAAATCAACGACCCGGAAGGGATCGATTACAGTTTCTCCTATGACGAGGAGCAGAACGAACTTTACAGCCGCGAACACCGCACGCTGAAATACCTCCTCGACCATCTCCAGGCCAATCTGGCGGAACAGAAAGAGATTCTGAATCAGGAAACCCGGCGCAAATTCGAAGACATCCTGCTGGTGCAGTTCCGCGAATCGCTGCGCCGCCGGATTTATGCGCTCGAGGGCATGTGCACCCGGATCAACAGCCTGCTCAAAGGGCATGTCTTCGGCAGCAACACCTACAGCCTGCGGGTCACGCCGCAGAGCGAATACGCGCCGCTGGTCAAACTGCTGCGCGGCTTCACCGATCAGGACATCGAGCACTCCGGGGAATTGAAGGAAATCTTCGACGCGAACATGGAAAGCATCCTCGAAACGCCGTCCAACCAGATCCCCCCGATCCTCGACTACCGCAACTATTACCGCTATGAAATGATCCTGCACGCCGAATCCAGAAGCGGCCGGGTCATGGACACCCGCGCCAAAAGCGTCGGCTCCGGCGGCGAGCAGGCGGTGCCGAACTACCTGCTGGTGATGATGATCGCGCATCTGCTGTTCGAAAAAGCCGAGGGGACGGCGACGCGGATCCGGATCAACAGCATCCTGTTCGATGAGGCGTTTTACGGCATCGACACCGCCCGGCGCGACCAACTGCTGGGGTTCGCCGAAGAACTCGGGCTCCAGCTCGCCGTGGCGTCGCCCGACCAGGACGGGATCAAGCCGGAACTGTCCAATTCCACCAACATTTTTGTCCGCAAGGACCGTGAATTCCAGGTGCATTTGTTCCCGTACAACTGGAAGCGCAGCAAAGAACTCTTTGACGACGGCGCAAACGACGGACTGGGAACGGAGTTAGCATGAGTACCGAAAAACACGAACAATATTTCAACGGCCAGAAGGCCATATTCAGCCGCGCCCCCGAACTGAAAGACATCGCCCACAAACTGATCACCCGGCTGGCCAAAGACCCGGACATCCAGAACATGATCGTCACCGGCAACCGCGGCGATCTGGACAACCTGCTGTTCGGCTGCATCACCGTCCGCAGCGGCAAATATCAGGCCAACATCCGCGACCTGAAGGCGCATCTGGGAAATCTTTTCGAACTCTGGGTGCAGACCCTGCGCGAGAGTTCCGGTTATGTGGAACCGGAGAAAGATGAGCGTTTTCTGGAATTCACGGCTTCGCTGGGCATCCAGTACCCGGCCGTCAACTGGAAGGAGTTCGAAGTGCTGCTGAAGTCCGAGTTCACCCGGGACCCGTTCGCGCTGAAAAATATGTTGTTCGACGCCTGTTCGGCGGCAAGTTTCCTTGCAGGCTCCGGCGAGACCTACACGCAGGCGGAACTGGGCGCCAAATGCTTCGGCGACAGCAAATACCTGAAGAACAACACCGCGCTGAACTCCTGGATCAATCGATTGCTGCTTCAGCTTCAGCCGCAGCAGGAGAACGCCGGTCCGGTATTCGCCGAGAACCCGACCGCCTCGACGGTGACGCTGTCCGGGCCGTTCGAGTACGAAACCAACGGGCGGCGGATGACCTGGATCCGGGAACTGTGGGAGCTCGGCCAGAGCGCCATCCTGAACGCCGAAAACCTCGCGCCCATGGAAAACCTGAGCGTGCCGCTGTCGGTCGTCACCATCGAAAACGAATCGACATTCAACCGGATGAAAGAATTCAGCCGCAATCACGCGCTCGTCTACACCGCGGGTTATCCGGGCAGGGCGGTCTGCCGGTTGATCGGGCTCCTGGCGCCGTCGGTCGAACTGCGCCACTGGGGCGACAGCGACCCCGAGGGTTACGAAATCGCCGCCGTGCTTCACCAGATTCACCGCCTGCGGCTGTTGAACTGTACCGCCATCGACCTCCAGCGCTGCAAGGACAAGTGCCGCCCGCTGACGCCGGCCAAACGCAAAAAGGCCGAACGGCTCAGCCAGAACCCGGAATTTCCGTTCAAAACCGAAATCGGTTGGATGCTGTTGAACGACCTCTGGCTGGAACAGGAAAACTTCCCGCTCCGCTAAGGGAAAATTTTCATGAATCTTACAATGAACACTCAAAAAATATCAGATAAAACGTTTTCAATAACAGGAGGTTCCACAAAATGAAAAAATTATCGCTGATGATGTTGCTGTCCGTCGCCACGGTCCTGACCGGAGCGGATATTTTCCTGGCCGGGGATTCGACCTGCGCCAGTTACAAGGCCGAACGCGCGCCGTTGACCGGATGGGGGCAGTTGCTTCCGCAGTTTTGCACGGCGGACGTGAAGGTCGTGAACTCCGCCATGAGCGGCACCAGTACCAAAAGTTTCCGTGACGTGGGATTCTGGGACAAAATGATTGCCCGCGTCAAGGCGGGGGATTTCGTGGTCATCCAGTTCGGGCACAACAACCGCTCAAAAGACCCGAAACGCGGCACGACCATGGAGCAGTTTTCCCTTGACATCACGAAATTCGTCCAGGAAGTGAAGGCCAAAGGCGCATCCGCGATCCTGGTGACGCCGATTCAGGAGCGTAAATTCGCCAAAGGCGAATTCGTCGGCGGCAAAGACCTGCCTGAATATGCACGCCGGATCCGCGAAATCGCCGCAACCGAAAAGATTCCGGTAATCGACCTGAATGAAGCCACCAAGGCATGGATTGCCGCGCTCGGCGATGCGGACAGCAAGGCGTTTTATATGTCCGGTACAGGAATCAAGGAACGCGAACGCGACGACACGCATGTGACCGACAAAGGCGCATTGGCCATTGCGGAAATGTTCGTGAAAGACGCCAAAGCGCAGAACCTTCCGATCGCCCGCTGTTTCAAGTAATCCCGCGAGCCTCGCCCCGGCTTAATCCTTCAGATTACGCAGGTCGTTGACGCGCTTGGCTTTGCCGAGGGAACGCTCCAGCGTGTTGGGTGGCAGGAGTTCGATCTCGAAACGAAGCCCGGTCATGGCGTTGATCTCGCGGTCGATGCGCTGTTTGAGCGCCTGCATCTCGGTCATGCGGTCGGAAAAGTCTTCCGGCCGGATTTCGATTTTGACGACCGCGCGGTCGGTGCTTTTCGGGCGCGTCAGCTCGATCAGGTAGTGCGGCGCGGTACCGCCCGCCTTCAGCAGCGCTTCTTCGATCTGCGACGGGAATACGTTGACGCCGCGGACAATCATCATGTCGTCGGTACGTCCGTAAACGCGCCCCATCCGCATGGTGGTGCGCCCGCAGGGGCACAGCGAACGGTCCAGCGTCGCCAGGTCGCGGGTGCGGTAACGGATAATCGGCATGGCTTCGCGGGTCAGGGCGGTGATCACCAGCTCGCCCTGTTCGCCGTCGGGCAGTTCCTCGCCGGTATCGGGGTCGATGCACTCGACGAAGAAATGGTCTTCCTGAATGTGCATGCCGCTGTGGTAAATACATTCGCCGCTGACGCCCGGGCCGAGAACTTCGCTCAACCCGTAGTTGTTGTACACATTGATGCCGAGGGCTTCTTCGATGGCGTGGCGCATGCTTTCGGTCCAGGCCTCGCCGCCGAGAAACGCCATTTTCAGATTCAGTGAACCGGGTTTGAGTCCGGCTTCCGCCAGGGCTTCGGCCAGGTTCAGGGCGTAGCTCGGGGTACAGATCAGGGCGTCGGCCTCCGCGTCGCGCAGCATCAGCACCTGACGGGCGGTGTTGCCCGAGGAAACGGGGATTACCGCGGTGCCGACTTTTTCAATGCCGTAATGCAATCCAAAGCCGCCGGTGAACAATCCGTAGCCGAACGATACCTGCGCGATATGTTCGCGGCGCAGTCCGCCCGCCACCAGGAAACGGGCGCAGAGATTCGCCCAGGTGTCAAGGTCGCTGCGGGTGTAGCCGCAGAACGTCGGTTTGCCGGTGGTGCCGCTGGAGGCGTGGATGCGGATCAGTTCGGATTTCGGCACCGCCAGCATGCCGAACGGATAGTTGCGGCGCAGGTCGTCCTTGACCGTGAACGGGAGCTGTCTGATATCCTCCAGGCTGCGGATCGAGTCCGGCGTAATGCCGCGTTCGGCAAATGTTTCGCGGTAAAACTCCACGTTCATCGCACGTTTTACACATTCCTTGAGCCGCGTCAGTTGCAGTTCGCGCATTTTTTCGACCGGCAGAGTTTCGGCCGCTTCCCAGATCAGATTGGCAGACATGTTATTCCCCTGAATTTATTTGAAAAGATCCATTTCCTTGACAGTGTCGATGTTTTCCGCTTTCAGCGCCTGCATGGCCTTGCCGTGGTCGGCGAAACGGAACACCATGATCGCCTTGTCGCCGGAACCGAACGTAAAGGCATACATGTATTCGACGTTGACGCCGTGTTTGGCCAAGGCGTCTAGAATCGCCGCCAGCCCGCCGGGGCGGTCTTCCACGGTGAGGGCGGTCACGTCCGTGACCTTGACCACGAAACCGGCCTTGCTGAGCGCGTCGCGGGCGGCTTCCCATTCCTTGACCAGCAGCCGCAGGATGCCGAACTGTTCGGTATCGGCCAGCGACAGGGTGCGGATGCTGATGGCGGCGTCTTTCAGGGTCTGGCAGATTTCGTTAATGGCGCCCGAGCGGTTCTCCAGAAACAACGACAACTGATGAATATTGGTGCTCATAAAAGACCCTCCTGGTTATTTCATTGATTCGACGCCGAGATCGAACGCGGCGATGTTCATTTCATGCAATTTTGCGGGCAGCGAGCTCTTGACCACTTCGATCCACCAGTCGCGGGGGAACTCCAGCCGGGCGCTGAGCGCGCCGAGCAGGGCCACGTTCAGCGACTTCGGGTTCTGCAACCGGGAAATATCGATCATGGACGGCGCAATCAGGCAGCCGCCCTCTTTCAGCCGGCCTTCGTTCACCGGCACCTGGGTTTCGTCCAGCACCACCAGGTAGTCGGCTTCGCACTCCGGGACCATCGGGCTGGCGACCTTGCCGCCGTAGCGGACGTCGCTGGAAACGGAACCGCCGCGCTGGCTCATGCCGTGGACTTCGCTTTTTTTCACGTCAAGCCCGGCGGCAAACGCCACTTCGGCCAGAATATCCGAGGCTTTCAGCACGCCCTGTCCGCCGAGCCCGGCAAATACCACATTGATTACGTTCTGATTCATCTTATTTTGCTCCTTGCTCAGCGTTGAGATTCTCGTACTGCCGGATCTTGACCAGCGCCAGGATGCAGGGGCGGCGCGCCACAATCACCGAAATATCGTTCGAAGCCAGACGCCTGGCAACCAGTCCGGTGAATTCCGCGGGCTTGGCGGTGGGGTCGATCACATCGACATGGTCCACGCCCATCGCCCGGACCACGTCTTCGATGATGATCTGCGGCGCGGGCGTGTGGTCGAGCTTGCGCCCGGTCCCGGCGTGTTCCTGCAGCCCGGTCATGGCGGTGGTGTGGTTGTCCAGAATCAGGACGAGATGCCCGGTCGGGGGGCGGTTATACACCATATCGACGATACCGGTCAGGCCGCTGTGCATGAACGTGCTGTCGCCGATCACGCTGACCACCCTGCGGGCTTCTTCCTCGGGCAGGACCTGCCGCATCCCGAGCGCCACGCCGATGCTCGCGCCCATGCAGACGCAGGTGTCCATCGCCGAAAACGGCGGCATGACCCCGAGCGTATAGCATCCGATGTCGCCGGAAACAATGCTTCCCATATCGCGGAGCACGTCGAACACCTTGCGGTGCGGGCAACCCGGGCAGAGCTGCGGCGGCTTGCCCGCCGGAGGTGCGGTTTCCGGCGACACGTCGCCGTTCAGGAGCCGGCGGACGCGCCCCACGCTCAATTCGCCGAAACGGTACATTTCGGGTTTGCCCCCGATGTGGAGCCCGGCGGCGCGGAGCTGTTTTTCGAGCCACGGGTCGCCTTCTTCGACGACGACGCAGCGCTCGACGCTGTCCACAAACTTGGAAATACGCTCCAACGGCAGCGGATAAGTCATTTTAAGATGCAGGATCGACGCCTCCGGCGCGGCGTCCAGGCTGTGCTGGACCGAAATCCCGGAGGTGATGATGCCGAGCCGGTCGCCCCGGCGGTATTCCACCGTCAGGTCGGCGGACTGATTGTTGTACTGCGCCAGTTCGGCCAGCTTGCGCCGCAGTTCCCGGTGGGCCGGGCGCGCGAACGCGGGGACCATGACCTTGCCCTTGACGTTGCGTTCGAAATGCGGTTTGCCCGGCGCGCTGGCGGGCGTTCTGCGCATGACGATGCACTTGGAGTGGCAGACGCGGGTGGTGATGCGGAACAGAACCGGAATCTTCCATTGTTCAGACACTTCAAACGCGCGGATCGTCAGGTCGTAGGCTTCCTGCGAATCGGCCGGTTCGAACATCGGCAGCCCCGCCGCCACCGCGTAATTGCGGTTGTCCTGTTCGTTCTGGCTGGAGGCCATGCCGGGGTCGTCCGCGCTCAGGATCACCAGCCCGCCGTCGGTGCCGGTGTAGGCCACGGTGAAAAGAGGGTCGGCGGCGACGTTCAGCCCGACATGCTTCATGGTGACCAGCGTCCGGGCGTTCGAAAACGCCGAACCGATGCCGACTTCCAGCGCCACTTTTTCGTTCGGGGCCCACTGGGAGTGTCCGCCCAGCGTGGAGAAGTATTCGAGAATCTCGGTGGACGGAGTACCGGGATAGCCGACGCCCATCTTGACGCCGCAGTCCAAACAAGCCTGCGCGATCGCCTCGTCCCCGCTCAATAGTTGTTTTTCATACATCTGGCTGCATCCTTATAATATAGTTATTTCATGTAAATGATTTATGCGAACACCGCTTCAGGCTCAAAACTCCCTGATTTTGATATCCTTGAAGCATTCGGCGATATGTCGGCGCGGAAGTTTCCGCGAACAAAACGTAATCACGACCAGCAGAATCGCCGACGCCGGCAGCGCAATGAACATCGGGTCGATGAACGGCACCGGGTGCGCGCTAATCAACTCCGGACGCCCGAACAGGAACTGGCACAGCCCGATCCTCGCCGATTCCGCGCGGTGCATGAACAGCATCCAGAAAATACTGATGAACAGCCCCCCGCCCATGCTCCACCAGACCGCCGCACGGGTGACTCTCGGCCAATACAACGCCCCCACATAGGCAGGCAGAAACGCCGCCGCGCAGATGCCGAAAAAGAGCGCCGTGCCCTTGGCGATCACTCCGCCCGGCAGGACATAAGCCAGAATCACGCTTGCCACCAGGCCGACCACAATGCCGCCCTTGGTCAGCCACATGCTCCCCTGCGGGCGCTTGAGGATCGTGCCGAAAAAGTCGTGCCCGATCGCCGATCCCATCGCGTGAAGCAACGCGCTCAGCGTCGTCATCGCCGCCGACAGCAGCGTCATGGCGAAAATATACATCATCCAGCGCGGCAGCGCGAGGTTCAGGAACACCGGGATGACCAGGTCCACGTTGCCGACGCCCAGGGACGGCCCGGTGCGCGGCGGGGGCTGGGGCAGGTCCTGTCCGGCGATTTTGGCCTGAATCGCCTGGTCGGCAAAGGCCGTATCCTGTACGAATTCAATCGCGATCATGCCGAATTTGTCATGGAACCAGGCGTTCGAGAGCGCCCCGCAGAGGTAAGCCGAGCCGACGGTGGTAATCACGAAAATCGCCCCGACCAGCACCGCGCGGTTGAGTTCCCGTCCGCTTTTTACCGTCATGTAGCGCACCGCCAGTTGCGGCTGCGCCAGCACACCGATCCCGACGCCGAGCATCAGGCTCGAGACGATCACCCACCAGAGTTCGGAATTCAGCGCGGGCATGGCGGTCCAGCCGCGCATTCCCTCCTCCACCAGCGCGGGCGGAATCAGGGGGATCAGTTCGTTCAATTTTTCATGGGCGGAAATGATCCCGCCGAGTTCCCAATAAGTCAGCCCGAGCAGCGTCAGCATTCCCAGGATCATCACAATGCCCATCGCGGCATCCACGTACATGACCCCTTTCATCCCGCCGATCAGGACGTACAGCACGATCACCACGCCGAATCCCAGCACCGCGAGGTTGTAGTCGATCTGCAGCAGTTTTTCCAGAAAACGGGCGCCGCCGATCAGCACCACCGCGCAGTAAAGCGGCATGAAGAAAAACATGATCCCGCTGGTCATGACCCGCAGGCCGCTCGAATTATAGCGCCTGCCCAGGAATTCCGGGAAGGTTTTGGCGTCGAGGTTCCGCCCGATTTTGCGGGTACGCTTGCCGAAATAGATGAATGCGATGATGATGCCGAAAAAGATATTCATGAACGGCAGCCACATCAAACTGAGCCCGTATTTGCCCGCCATGCCGCCGAACCCCACGATCGCCGACGTGCTGATGAACGCCGCCCCGTAGGACATGGCCATGATGAACGGATGCGCCTTGCGCCCGGCCAGCAGGTAGTCCTCCGGATTCTTGGTCGCCAGATAGGCCCGGAAGCTTAAAAATATCACCAGCGCCAGATACGCGCCGATAATCGTCAGGATAATTGCGTGGTCCGTCATAAAGCTTACTTCTTCCCTTCTTCCTGCCGGCGTTGATCGTTGTCACGGTTCCAATAGCGGATGCCGTATATAATGCTCCCGACCACCGCGAACAAATTGGCCCACAGAGCCAGCGCGATCATCCAGTCCGACATGCCGAGTTTAAGCCACATCATATTCCTGTCCTTCCGTAAGTAAAGTTTATTAACATAACTCATTTAGCACAAAAAACAAGCGTCTGAACGCCATGAAAACGCAAAAAAATCCATCCGCTATTTCAATTCGCCGGAGGAAAAGCGGTCCGCGTTTTTCGGGTCGTCGTCCGGCAGGATGACCGTCATCCCCGTTTCCCGGTCGTATTCCACCCGGAACGAATTGCCGCGCCCGTCGCTGATATCCCCCCGCGCCTGAATCTCAAACCGGCTCACCAGCAGTTCGGGGCGAACCACCGGGCAAGGCTCCAGCGGCAAAGGCGACCGGGCGGCAAAGGCTTCGACGGCGTCTTTTTCCAGTTCCAGCCAGGGCTGGGCCTGAACGCACCCGAGTTCTTTCAGCTCCCGCGCGGCCAGCGAATTGCAGACCGGCAGCGGAAAAACCGCCGCGATTTCAATATCCCGGAATTCTTTCAACAATTCCAAACCGTAAATACCGCCCAGCCGGAAACGCCGTTTGCCCTGCGCGTAGGCGTCCCGGAGGCGCTTCCGCAGGTCGCCGAGCTTCGCCTCCGCGCAAAATGCCGGCAGCAGCGGCCCGTCGGCCGACCCGGCGCTCCCCGCCGGAGCCGACACCCGGTAATCCTGATAAAAACGCATCTGCGCCCGGTCCACGGAACCCCGGAAATCCAGTTCAGTCACCCGTTCCCCGACGTATTCCCAGAATTCGCGGCGCAGTTGTTTCAGCTCGCTGGCGGGGATAAACAGATCGTCCCTCACCACGGCGTCCACCCGTCCGGCCGCGAACGGCGCCGGAGCGCCGGAGCCGAATTCATCCGCCAGGCGTTCGGGCGTCAACGGCTGCTTGAGGGCGGGGGCGAACGGCTGTTTTTTCTCCCAGAGCAGGGAAACCGGGGCGTCCAGCCGGACGGCGATCCCGTTTTTATCCGCCTCGATCCGCAGGTCCAGCGGATGCCGGAACGGCGGCAGGGCGGCGGCGCGGGCGGTGAAATCATAACCGTTCTCACCGATCTTGTAAACCTGCCACGAGGGGCGAGCCTCCGGGTAATCGCCGGGGATAAAGCATTCCTGCCCCCGGACCGCTTTCAGCGCCGGCTCTCCCTTCATTTCCATTTTGATAATCGTAAAGGCAAATCCCTCGTCGCCGTTCGGCGGCACCGCCCGGAAGCGGTCGCCCACGTGAATCCGCCCCTCCGCCGCGATGCTGAAACCGCGCCGGTTCGCCTGTCGGACCACGCCGACCCGGGTGCCGAACACACCGAGCGCGCCGGGCTCGATCAGCCCCTGCCGCCCCTGTTTCGTATAAAATCCCTGCGACGGGACGCGCCCGGCCACGGAATCAAGGATATGGCGGGCTTCGGCGGTGCGCTCCCCGTTGGAGTCGATCGCCATCCGGTAAGCCGCGACGGTTTTCCAGACATAATCGGGGCGGCGCAAGCGCCCTTCGATTTTGAACGAGGTCACGCCCATGCTCCGGAACTGCGGCACCAGGTCGATGCCGCACAAATCTTTCGGCGAAAAGAAAAATCCCTGGTCATGCGCCTCCTGATAAAGCCGGCGGCACGGCTGTTTGCATTTGCCGCGGTTGCCGCTCCAGTTCCCCATCCACGACGACAGGAGGCAGCGCCCGGAGAGCGAACAGCACAGCGCGCCGTGAATGAACACCTCCAGTTCGACCGGGCTGTTCCGGCTCATGGCGGCCATTTCCTCCATCGTCAACTGCCGTTCCAGGATCACCCGTTCGACGCCGAGCCGGGCGGCGAGGCGGAGCCCTGCCGAGTTGTGGAATCCCATCTGGGTCGAGGCGTGAATTTTGAGCTGCGGATAGTATTCGCGGAGCATCCGCAGGACCCCGAGGTCCTGAACGATGACGGCGTCGGGGCCGAGAACCGCCAGTTCGCCGAGGAACTCCATCATTTCGGGGAGTTCTTTTTCCTTGATCAGCGTATTGACGGTCAGGTAGACCCGGCGGTGATTTTTCCGGGCGAAGCCGATCAGCCTGCCGAGCGAGTCGGAATTGAAATTATCGGCGCGTTCGCGCGCATTGAACCTGCTCAACCCGGCATAGACGGCGTCGGCTCCCGCGTCAAACGCCGCCAGAGCCGTATCCAGGCTCCCGGCGGGGGCCAACAGTTCGGGTATTTTTGTTTCTGTCATGATATTAATTGATTTTCGACTTCAAGAAAATTCGATGTCGGTCAATCAATAATAGACATTATTTTTCCGTTTTTTCAATCCCCGGAACGGTTTATTCTTTGATCAAAACAAATTCGCCCCCACAAGCGGCAAAGTTCATTCCGCGCGAATTCCAATCAACCGAAAATCATTCGGCTTTACGGAAAGTGAATCCAGTCCGGCAATGAGTGTGTCATTCCACAAGTCATGGAAGATCAACTTCCGCCCCTCCAACCCTAATTTACGCAAATCCAGTTCCAGGGCCGCGTTTTTTTCGACTCTGCCGATATTACCGATGACCAGGAGCCGCGTCCACGGTGACGGTTCCGCCCATTCATACCACGACACATGGACTTTTTCCGAAGCCGACTTCGCCGCATCGGAAAACCAGTAGCCGTGAAATTTCGCGGCGGCCAGATCGGCGTCATGCTTGATCGACCACCAGCGTTCGACCGTTTTATGATGGAGATAGCAGTTGCTCATATTCAGATCATGGAGCAGCGCCGGGGTCATCAACGAAATTGTATATTTCGGAATATCATATTTCTGCGTGAGCCCCAAACGCCAGGCGGTAATCTGGTATACGCTCATCAGGACAAGCCCGCTGCCATGGACCGGTGAATAATAGGCGCTCTGGTATTCCCGCAATGGAATGTTTTCGCAATAGAAATGTTCGAGATTTTCAGTGATGGCATCAGCGTACTGCTCGCCCGGAAACCAATAGTCGCCGATCCCGTGGGCGAACGGAATAAAACGGTTGTGGGCATGCAGGAACAGGATTTTGTCTTTGCCGTGTTTTTCAAGAACACGCTTCAAACGGATAAAATAATCCCGGAGAGCCAGGAGAGTCGATGACGCATATTCCTGCCCGAAAGCATCGATCCCCCCACACCCATGAACGGTATTCCAGCAATTGCGCCCTTCGCAGATATCGTAATAAAGTCCGGGCAGCATGGGGAAGTCCGCCAGCAGGCGGTCAGCGCGCCAGACAAATAAATCCCCCGCACCTGTGTGAGGACAGCACGCCTCCGGCGCGTAACGCAAACCAGTTTTAAATTCAATTCCACCGCCGACGGGGAACCCAGGCTTCTGGCGCCATTCCGGGAAAAAATAGTCATAGCTTTCCTCGATTGAACTCGTATGCGCCGGCTGCGAATACGGCATATAGCGCGAGCCTTTCGATTCGACCATCTGGATATGTTCCAAGTATCGAACCGGATCATACGGAACCAACCCGGTCCACGGTTCGGTCGAATAAGCGAGAGGTTTTTCGGATATCCCGTAATACTGAACCTTGACCGATTCGTGTTTCAGAAAATCCCAGATTTGCCCGGGATTGAAATCCCGCCGCCGCATCGGTTCGGGACGTCCTGGCGTCGCCATGAACGCCATCGTATAGACCGCTTCCCCCGTAAGCTCGACTTCCCGGGTGATGAAATCCGCCTGCACGGAAACGGTTCCTCCCTGACGCGAAAGGAAAAACTGCCGGTGCCCGGGTGGATTGTTCCAATTGGCGCCAGACCCCGGCCACCACAGGAATCCTTTTTCCCGCCCCACCGTCCAAATGATAAAATCCTGGGTATGATGATATGGGAAACGGAGTGTTTCGCCGTCGGCATTTTTCCATTTTGTAAAAAGTGGATCCAGCATGGCAGAAGCAAATTCAGAGGGAACACTCCACCTCAGAATTAACTGCTTGAGCTTTGTCGGGCCGTTGGCAGGACGCATCCCGATCCGGAGCTTGAGCAAGCCGTCAAAACAAAGCTCCCCAGACCAATTGAACGTCACTCCTCCGGCCATACCATTCCCTGTAAAATGAACAGCGTCGTCATATCCTTCGACAACCTTAAACCCACTCCATTGTACCGGTTTTCCACCCACATCCAACCGGGGAGCTTCGGCAAGCATTTCCTCGCCTCCGGCAACGACCGATACCGGAAAGGGGCCGTCGCCAAACGTATAAACCCTGTTCCAAACCTCAAATGTTTTCTCCCCGATTTGTTTGACCGGAATCCAAGGCTGGGGGGCAGTGCGTTCGGTTCCGGTTTTCAGCCGGTACGGCGTCATGTCCGGAACTCTAAACCGCTTGAAAGAGCTCAGTTTATCCATGCTGTCCACGACATCGGCAACGATACGATATTCCCCGCGTTCCAGGTTTTCCGGCAGCGCAAGCCTGACAGTCGTTTTCAGGTCTGTCAATTTCACATTCATTTCGGAATAGACGTTTCCGGCCGCATCGCCAAGGGCGACCCTCGCCGTGACAAGGCCGGATTTCAAAGCATTCCTTGTTCCACCGCCGGCACCGGAGAGGTTGACCTCGGCCTCGATGATTCTCCGAGAAGGGAAGCAGGTATAATCCACAACCAGGGGAGCGTCGACGACTACCGTCGAGGAATAGTCGAAGTCTTTTGCGGTAGCAGAAAACCGGTATATTCCAAGCGGAAGATTGACTTTCCAATACGGCATTTCAGGCGGACGAGCAATTTTCACGCCTCCGGCGCCGGATAGCACCACCGCGATCCCGGGATCGCATTGTACCTCAAACATCCCGTCTGCGAAACCCATTTTCTCCAAACGCGCCGGCGACGCTTCGCTGTTGAATTTTAATGTCCCGAAGGCGCTTTCATCAAAAAAGGTGGCGCTGTTCATTCCCCAACAGCCATGAAACGCCTTGTCACCGTATACCGTCACGCCAAAATTCGCGGCAATGGAACCGCCATCCGCGCCAATGTTTTTTTTCGGAATCACCAGTTCCGCGAACCATCGCCCATCCTCTTTGCACGCAGCATGACGGGCACCCGAAGCCCATCCGGCATTCAACCGGGCCTGGTCGTAAACACCATCGGTGCGGTTGACAACGGCATCGAACATCGCCCCCAACGGATTGACGATGAATTGGAAACGCCTTTTCTCCTGAGTCAGAACATGAAATTCAAACGAATCCCCTCGCCAGATATCAACCAAGTCGTTTCCTGTAATATTAGCTCGCTCGCCTCCAGGCAGTTCAGCCCCGATCATCAGGTTTTCGGAATCCTGCTTCACGAATACGCGCGAGAACCGAACTGCCCCTTCGATATTCCGGCAGGGATTGACGACGGGAATGCACGCCGCGTCGCTCCATTCCTCCGCGCCAAGCAGACCATCAACGACCACGCCCTTTCCCGACGGAACAGCAAGAACCGGATTTGCCGCCTCCCGCGAAGGCATAAATTTCTCATAGTTCGCCCGAATCTCCGTGGGCGAAAGAACCCGGTCGTAAATTTCAAATTCATCATAAGCAGTCACATCGTTTTTGTCATGCGAAAAACTGCCGTCAATCCCCAGGTGCATCGAACCGTCCGGCCGGGAGTCCAAAAATTCCACCGGAGCTTTGAACAAATACGGATTGGCGGTATACGGCTGCGGCTTTGCGATGGCGCCGTCCAGATAAAGCGCCATCATCGTTTCATCCCAGACAGCGTCGATCTTGTGCCAATGACCGGGGCGCCAATCGTCGTTTTTCATAGGAACGTTTATCACTCCGACTTCTTTGTCCTTATCGATAATGACAAATCGAAGATAGCCGTCGCGGACGAATTTATAAACTAAAAACCGATATCCACCCGGGAAAATTGATTGGAAAAAAATCTGGAATTTTTCCTTATCCGGCGCCCAGTTCTTCGACATGATCCAGAATGAAACCGTTCCACGCCGTGGATTGTGGTTATCCAGATTGCTGTATACCACATTTTCATGATTGCCGAGCGTGAGGGCATTGCCCTTACCCGCGACGCCCTCATGCATTCTGAGCTGCAGGTTTTCCGGCTTGAAATTACGGGTTCCCTTCCAGCCGGCGGCCTTGTCGGCAATCACCGTGATATTGTCAAAGCCCGCCTTGAAGATCAGCGAAGGGTCATCGCCTCCACCGAAAGCGAAATGGAATATCATGCAACAAAACACCAATAGAATCTTCTTCATAATTTCATCCTTATATTTAATTTTCAGGGATTATCAACGGATAAATAGAAATTTCATGGTCCCGCGCCGGGGCAATGTCCGGAACAACGGGAAAAATCAAGATGCCGGCAATGTCCAGCCATTCCCCTCCGCCAAGAACCCGGCGTTTCGCCGACCGGATGGAAAACCTGTACCTACCGGCGGGTAAACCGCTAGTCGGCATAGGGCTGAAAATCGATATTTTTGAGGATCACCGGCGCCCTGACATACCCGCCGACATGTCCGTCTGCATACATGATATTGCTTGTGCCCAGGGTTTTCGAGCGTGGATCGGGGGATGTGTGTGGGCTTGCGATTTCATCCCAGTTGGTGCCGTTGTGGCTACAGTTGAAATTGGCTGTCCCGATGTAAAAATCACCGCCGTTATTTATGAATGAATCGAACACCACGGTTTTGACGGCAGGGTGTTTTTCACGCCCCGACATGGCGACCGTTTTGTAACCCGATGACCAGCTGATGACGCCGCCGAAACGCCCTACGTACGCATAGGTGATGCTGTTGTAAGCCCCATTAATATCCGGCTTCCAGAGAGCGCTGGATTCAAAACCGGGCATATTCACCTCTTTCAGGATCACGACTAAGCCAACGTCCTAGTTGCGAATCGTAATAGCGGTTGGGTTTGCGATGCTACCAAAAACAATCAAGCCATTTAAATATTTAAATCTCTTTAATTCATCCCAATTCGAAATATGCCCGACGAGATACATGTCAGCGGGCACCCAAAATGC
>DHTZ01000074.1 GCA_002408885.1 Lentisphaeria bacterium UBA5247
GGTCGCCCGGAGGGCGAAACAGAGATTCCGCTCTGCGAGCGGGCAGCGTTTCGCCGCTGCACCGCGCCCGGGCACGGCCCGGTGCGGGGATGTTTAATTCAGATTGAGCCAGTCGGAGAAGAACCGGCGCATTAACGGCGCGCAGGTCGAACCGCCGGAATCGCCGTCCGCGACCAGCAGCAGCGCCGCGTAGGTTTTACCCTCATGGTAAGTGAAACAGGCAAAGAAGGTGTCTTTGCGCCGGTTGTGGCGCGGGCCCCGTTCGGCGCTGCCGGTCTTGCCGTATAAAGTCAACTGCTTCATCTGCGCCTGCCGGCCGCTGCCGCGCGGCGCGTTGACGACCCGGTGCATGCCCTGCTTGACGATTTCCAACTGCGATTGCGTGACCGGGAGCCGCCGGCGGAGCCGGGGCGCCGCGCTGTAAAGCAGCACGCCCTGCGGGTCGCGGATTTCGTGCAGGAGGGTCGGGTACATGACTTTGCCGCCGTTTGCCAGCGCCGCGACGTAGACGGCGGCCTGGAGCGGAGAAACTTTGATCGTACCCTGTCCGATGGAAACCAGCGCGTTGTCAAAAGCGGTCCAGCGACTGCCCTTCGCCTTGGGGCCGGGGAGAAGCCCGGCGGTTTCCGCCAGTCCGATGCCGGAGGTCGAACCGAAACCGGCGGCTTCCATGATCGCGCGGATTTTTTCGAGCCCCAGTTCCATGCCCCGGACGGTGAAATAAGCGTTGCAGGAACGTTCGAGGCCGAGCTCGAGGTCCACCTGGCCGTGCTGTCCGGTACAGCCGATGGAGGAATTGCCGATGTGCGTCCTGCCGGTGCATTCGACGGTTTCGGCGGGGGAAATGCCGTCGTTCAGGATGGCAAGCGAAACCAGCGGTTTGATGATGGAGCCCGGCATATAGCCGCCGAGCAGCGCCCGGTTGAATTGGGGGCTCATGGGGTCATCTCGCAATTTATTCACGTTTGCATTGTTGCGGACCGGAGAGAAGTCGGACAGGTTGAATGTCGGCGAGGACGCCATCGCCAGCACTTCGCCGGTATCGGCGTCCAGCAGGACGAACGCGCCTTCCTGCCCCGAAAGGATATTTTCGGCAACCCGCTGGGCATCGAAATCCAGCGTGGTGATCAGGCTGTTGCCGTTCAACGGGGCTTCGCCGCCGAGCACCTGGTCGACGAACCCGCGGTGGTCCACCCGGACACTGTCGTAGCCCGGAATGCCGCACAAACCCCGGACGCTCTGCAGCCCGATTTCGCCCGGGAGCTGATTGTAGGCCCGTTCCAGACCGCTGACGCCGACCTGGTCGGGGAGATAATAAAAATAGTCGCGGCGGTCGGCGGCCTGCGCCGGGTCGCGGAGTTGAGTATAGCCGATCAGGTGGGCGGCCATTTGTCCGAACGGGTAAATGCGCGCCGTTTCCGGCGTGATGGCGACGCCTTCGACGGTCATGGCGACGGTGTTTGCGCGGGCGATTTCCCCGACATTGAGGTTTTCGAAGGGGACGAACGGGAGCCCCGGCTTGATGTTGATGTGGCGGATGATGTCGTCGCGGGTGACGGTGTTTTCCCGTCCGGTGACCTCCGCGATGCGGGCGATGACGGCTTCGATATGGTCCAGCGTCTTGCGCATGGAGCCGGGGCGGCGCATTTCCGCGAGGTAGAGATAAACGTTGTAGACCGGGACGTTGTCCGCCAGGAGCTGAAAGTCGGACGTGTAGATGCGCCCGCGGAGCGCCGGATGGCGGATCATCCGGATGGATTGCCGGGAAATCCGGGAGTTGTGGCTCTGGGTGCGGCGGATTTGTTCCAGATAAAGCTTGAAGCCCAGAGCGCAGAGCCCCAGCAGGATGACGCCGCTCAGGACCAGCAGCCTTGTGAATGGAAGGTTCTGCCTTAACGGTGCCATTTGTTGTCTCCGGGTTCCAGTTGCTTGCGGGCGTCCTGATAGCGCGGCAGTTTAAGCCGTTCGGAGATGTGGTCGAGCAGCGCAACGGTCACCGGCAGTAAAATCGCGCCCGCGATAAGCCCGAACACGAATTGCGGCAGCCAGGTATCCAGCAGGAAACGCCAGTCGCCGGAGATGATGGTTTGCGGCAGGAGGACCAGCAGCGGCAGGGACGCGGCGATCATGCCCGGGAAAAAATTGATCAGCGCCGGACGGAGCATCTGGCGGGCGCACCAGAACCGGGCGAAAAGCGCGGCGCCGAGGCAGGCGAACGTATGCCACGGGAAGCCCCAGCCGCTGAAAACGTCGATGATGATTCCGAAAATCAGGCTGTAAACAATCCCCCGGAACAGTCCCGTGGCGGTGGCGGCGTAAAAAATCAGGAGCACCGTCACCGGCAGGAAAAGCCCGAAATTCCCCGCCAGCAATTGCAGCAGGATTCCGGTCAGGAAGATCAGCGCGAAATAGATGTCGATCATACGGGCGCCTCCCTCTTTTATTGGCGGGTCAGGATCACCAGGAAACGGATGTTCTCGAAATCCGCCGCCGGGCGCAGCAGCGCATTGACGTAAAGACGGTTGTCCAGCACCGTGTTGCCGCCGATGATCTCGGTGACATGGCCGATGAGGATGCCCGCGGGGATGTTTTCCTCGAACCCCGCGGTGACGACCGGTTCGCCGACCATGTATTCGCGGTGGGCGGGCAGGAAGTTCAGGCGGGTGCTCTGGTCGCGGGACGGCAGGGCGTTGGTGTCGGCGTTGATGAACCCGACCGCGTCGGACGATTCGAGGCGGGCGGCGATGGTGGCCGCGCCGCCGGACAGGGACAGGACTTCGGCGGTGTGCTTGGATACGTCGCGGACGATGCCGCAGAGCGCGAGGACGCTTTCCGTGTCGTTCTCGGAAACCCGGCTGCCGGCGAGGACGATGGAGCCGGGCTTGATGCCGTCCTCGGAGCCGTAGTTGACGATGAAGCGCTCGCGCCATTCCAGCGGATTGCGCCGCAGTATGGTGGTATAGAGATAACGGTAGCCCGGCATTTCTTTGATGGCGAGCAAGCGGCGCAGCTCTTTGTTTTCGAGCTGCGCCTCGGTGGCGACGGTGAAACGCGCCATCAGCAATTGGTTGTCGCTTCTGAGCCGTTCGATTTCTTTTGCCAGTTCATACTTGGAACGCAGCAGGATGGTCTGGTCCGAAACGGTCCGGCCGATCCCGCTGGAAATGGACAGATACGGGTAAAAGAAATCGGAATAAAACCGGTAAAAAAACGTCCTGAAGCCATGAAACAAAGCCCCCAGCATAACGACGGAAAGGACCGCGAGCAGTACAGTCAGCGCAGTTTTCCGGTATTTTGAACTGGCTTTGGACATGGCTTCATGGTTTCCTGTCAGTTGGCGAAGAACCGGGCGGTCTTCTGCAGTTCGGCATCGGCTTCACCGACGAGTTCGTCGATCAGTTCGCGGATGGTCATGAGCTTGTCGAGCAGGCCCACGGACTGTCCGGCCATCAGCGAACCGCCGTCCACGTCGCCGTCGACCACGGCGCGGCGGAGGGCGCCGATCCAGTATTTTTCCACTTCTTCCTGGGCCTGTTCGCGGCCGATCTTGCCCTCCTGCATCTCTTTGAGCAGGTGCAGTTGGAGTTCGCCGAATTTGACCATGCCCTTGTTCTTGAGCGCGCGGACGGCCACGACCGGCAGCTTGGAGTCGTACTGGGGCGTGGAGACGGCGTCACGGGCGTTGGCGCGCATGAATACGTCTTTGAACGCCGGGTGGGCGGAGCATTCGTCGGTCATGACGAAACGGGTGCCGAGCTGGATGCCCGCCGCGCCCATCAGCATGACGTGCGCCGCCATTTTGCCGGTGGCAATGCCGCCCGCCGCGAAAATCGGCAGCCGGTCAGCGTACTTGAACAGCACCTGCTGGAGCAGAATCGTGGTGGCGACGTGGCCGATGTGCCCGCCTGCTTCGCTGCCTTCGAGAATCAGCGCGTCGGCTCCATAACGGATCATGCGTTCGGCGATCGATTCGGTGGAGGCGAAGCAGAGGACTTTGGCGCCGCTGGCTTTGGCGATCTGGATTTCCTTGTCGCGCGGGAAGCTGCCGGCGAAAATGACGAAGGGGAGCTTGATGTCTTTCAGCATGGCCAGGTGGTCACGGTAGGCCGGGGCGATGGTGATCAGGTTGACGCCGAACGATTTGTCGGTCAGTTTCCGGGTTTCTTCAATGCTCCTGGCCAGGATTTCCGCGGGGGCGTTGCCGCCGGCCAGGCAGCCGAAGCCGCCGTTGTTCGAAACCGCGGAGACGAGTTTGGGATCGGAGATCCAGGTCATGGCTCCGCACATGATCGGATAGGGGCAGTTCAGAAAATCGCTGCCGCGCTTGATCAACTTCTTGAATTCTTTGCTGGTTTCCATTTTTATCCTTTTCTATTTTTATTCAATCAGCCGCAACCGGTAATATATACGGCGGATGCGATTTTTTCAATGAAATTCGCGCAACTCTTTTTCGTATTTATCCAGGAGCGCCTCCGCTTCCGGAAAAATGGGTTTGAAAGAACGAATCTCCTGAAATTCATTTTTGTAATAGTCGGCCGGGGGGATGCGGCGGATTTCGAGCTCCCGGAGCCGCTGCTCGATCAGGTGTTGGCGCTCAAGGGCTTGCATCAGATTATTCAGGTGGCGCTGAAGCTGTTCGCTGAGGGTCTGGGGGCTGGCGACGGTGCCCAGCCCGGCGTCGATAATGATCCGCCCGATCGCTTTCAGCTCCTCCGCGACAAGGTAAAAGGACTTGCCGGAGAGGTCGTTGAGCCGGACGGTCAAATCCCGGAGCAGTTTGTCGCGGTTGACCGCGACGCCCAGCAGGTGGGGGAGTCGTTCGAGGCGGGCCTGGCGCTCGACGGTCTGATCGCCCTCGGCGGCTTCGTAGCGAAAGGTCAGGATGCCGTCCAACTGCCGCATGGTCTGCTCGGAGGTGTAGGGCTGGAGCTGGTTGACCAGGCGGTCGCGGGCATAGGCTTCCAGCAGCGCCTGCATTTTTTCGGAATCGCCGAGGCGGCTGTCCTTGAGGCGTTCGGCGACGCGCTTGCGGAACGTCGCGGCCAGGACGGCTTCGGGGGCGGCGCCGTCGCGGCACAGTTGCGCCATCTGGTGATAATCCTCGGAAACGCCGGGGAAGGTGTCGCCGAAATCGAGGACCAGTCCGCACAATTCTTCAAACAAAAAATAGGCGGCGGGACCGTCTCCGGTGAAACGGATCGGGTTCAGGAGCGCGGTTTCGGCCTGCGGGAACTCTCCGGCGGCGGCAAATGCCTGGAGGCCGGGGCGCTTCGGCACGGGGATGGCGCGGCTTTGTTCGGGATGGAGTTTGCTGTAAACGGCGGTCACGAGCCAGAGCGGATAGGGCGTGCGCAGTTCGTCGGGGCGGAAGCCGCAGCGTGCCAGCAGGACGGTTTCGATCAATTTCATGTTCAGGGCATAATCGTAATAGAGGCGTTCGAGATTGTCGCTGATCCAATAGGTGTTGCGGACGGCGCTTTCCTTGAAGCCCTCCGGGAAATCCGGCACGGTCTGAATTTTCAGTTGCAGCTGTTGGCGGGGGAAGCGGATCAGGCGGATGGCGCGGCGTTCCAGATTGCGGAGGTAGTCGGTGTAGCTGAACAGGTCTTTTTTATTGGAATGATAGGTGAATTCCACGAATTGCGCGGGCACTGCGGGAGACTGCGCGAAGGCCGGACATGACCATAGCAAAATCAGTAATGTCAGGATGGGAAAAAGTTTCGTCATAATGCAGTCAGCCGGTTTGTTTTTTCATATTGTTGATGTAATTTACAACTTCAGAACAACGAAATCAAGAAGAAAAAATGAAAGCATCCGAAAAACCATATTTCCCTGCCGTCCTGACCATCGCGGGCAGCGACAGCGGGGGCGGCGCGGGCATCCAGGCGGACTTGCGGACCTTTTATGCGTTCGAAACGTTCGGCTGTTCGGCCATCAGCGCCGTCACCTCGCAGAACCCCAACGAAGTCACCCGGATCGACCTGCTGGAACCGGCCGCGGTCAAGGCGCAGATCGAAACCGTCCGCAGCGCCATCCGCCTGGGCGCCGCCAAGACCGGCATGCTGGGGTCGGCGGCGATCATCGAAGCGGCGGCCGAGGCATTGCATGGATTCGACGCTCCCCTGGTCGTCGATCCGGTCATGATCTCCACCAGCGGCGCCGAACTGCTGGCGCCGGACGCCGCCGGAACCCTGATTTCAACCCTGCTGCCGCTGGCCGCCTGGATCACGCCGAACCTGCCGGAAGCCGAAAAACTGTCGGGCATGCGCATCGAGACCTATCAGGACATGATCCGCGCGGCGAGGTTCTGCAGCGAGAGCTGGGGATGCGGCTGTATCCTGAAAGGCGGGCATTTCCGCGGCGGCGACAGCGCGGTGGACATCATCTGCCGCGGCGATGAAATTTACCGGGTGTCGACGCCGCTGCTGGCGCTGGACGGCAATACCGCCCACGGCACCGGCTGTACGCTGAGCGCCGCGTTCGCCGCGGGGCTGGCGCTGGAATATTCGTATCTGGAAGCGTTCCGCCAGGCCAAGGCCTTTGTCTACGGGGCGCTGGCCGAGGCCGTCCTGATCGGTGACGGGCTCCGGGCCATGTACCCGCCGCGGCAGTCCTGGGCGGATTGTATCTGCATCGACCCGGTAACGCAGGGGTGACGACGGTGAGCTTTCGGCGGTTATGGTTCAGTTTGACGGTGCTGCTGCTCCTGTTCGGGGGCGTGGCGGTGGAACTGCATGGGGCGAATGTCCGGATCCGCTACACCTGGCTGCAGGCACGGCGGCACGTTTATTTGCGCGATATCGCCTCGTATTACAACCTCGGCTATTCCGTGTCCGACGAACAGACCGTACTGTCCAGCCGGGACGGCAAGCGGCGTTTGGTTTTTACGCACCGGAAGCCGATGTCTTCGTACAACGGAGTGAATTTTTATCTGCTCTACCCGACGCAGGCGCAGGGCAACCAGTCGTTCATTACCGAGGAGGATTTCCGGTTGACCGTCGATCCGCTGCTGCGCGCCAACGCATTGCAGGCGCATCCGCTGCGGCTGATCCTGATCGACCCCGGGCACGGCGGCAAGGACCTGGGAGGGAATACCCGGTCCGCCCGGGAAAAGGAGATTGTGCTGGCGACCGCGCGCCGTACCGCCCAACTGTTGCGCGCCAAAGGATATACGGTGGCGATGACCCGTACCGGCGATGCGGATTTGTCGCTGAAAGCGCGGACCGATCTGGCGGCGCGGCTGGGGGCGTCGCTCTTTATTTCGATTCATACCAATATGGCGTCGCCCGCGGTCAGCGGGCTGGAAACGTTCTGCATGACGCCGGCCGGCGCGGCGTCCACCCACGGTGGAGTAAAAAATGAAAAAGAACCGGGCAACACGTATGACATCAACAACATGGCGCTGGCATTCGAAATTCACCGCAGTATCCTTCAGCGTATCAAAAGCGTGGACCGCGGCGTGAAACGGGCTCGTTTCTATGTCCTGCGGCAGGTTTCCTGCCCGGCGATCCTGATTGAAACCGGGTTCCTGTCGAATCCCGCCGAAGGCAGGCGGCTCCAGACTGTCGCGCACCAGCAGATGGTGGCCGAGGGAATTGTCGAGGGGGTGTTGCGGTATCACTCCGCATTGCTCAGGGCAGCCGGCAAATAAGCGGGTTTTTCAGCGCCTTGAAATGACGAATACACACGTCGGCGCGAACAGATTCGGCGCGATTCTGGCGAAAAGCCCGCAATGCTGCGACAGAGGGATTTCACGGATGATATTCACGCCCAGCCCCGAACAGAGATTCCGGAAATCCTGAATCGTGCCGAGGTGGATGTTGTCGGTGGAGAACCAGTGGTCCGGCAGGGTTTTGGTTTCGGGCATGGTGCCGTTGAACAGCAACTGGGCGCGCACCCCGATATAGCCGAAATTGATGAAACTGATTACCCCGAGCGTTCCGATCCGCAGGATTTGCTGGATCAGCAGGTCGGGGCGGCGCACGGCCTGGATCGTCCGGCTGAGGGCGACGTAGTCGAAAGTGTCATTTTCGATGTATTCCAGGTCGTTGTCGAGGTCCATGTGCATGACGGGGACCCCTTTGGAGATGCAGTCGATGATCTTTTTCTGCGAAATTTCGACGCCGATGCCGTGAATCCCTTTTTCGTCATGCAGGAGCTTGAGCAGCGAGCCGCTGCCGCAGCCGAGGTCAAGCACCCGTACTCCGTCTTCCTTGGGGATGATGTCGGCGATGACCAGCAGGTCGGGCCGCCGTTCGGCCAGGTCTTTACGCAGGGTTTCAGGCATGGCGCATCCTCCCCTGTTGAATCCGCAGGAAGTCCGAGATCATCTTGCCGAGGGTTTCGATTTCCAGCAGGAACGCGTCGTGCCCGTAGGAGGACTCGATTTCGCAGGAACTGACCGGAACCTCGTTGTTCAGCAGCGCCCGCACCAGCTCCCGCGACTGCGAGGTCGGGAACAGCCAGTCGCTGGTGAATGAAACGACGAGGAACGGCGATTTGACCGAGCTCAGCGCTTTGGTCAGGTTGCCGCCCGCGTAGGCCGAGATGTCAAAATAATCCATGGCGCGGGTGATATACAGATAGCTGTTGGCGTCGAAACGCTCCACGAAGCGTTGTCCCTGATACGCCAGATAACTTTCCACCGCGAAATCGAAATGAAAGTCGAACGAATAATTCTGCGATTTCTGCAACACGCGCCCGAATTTCCGTTTCATGGATTCGTCGCTCAAATAGGTGATATGGGCGAGCATCCGGGCGGTGGAAAGCCCCCGGACCGGGATGTTGTCGCCGTAATTGCCGTCGTTCCAGTTCGGATCGGTTTTGACGGCTTCACGGCCGACCCAGTTGAACGCGATGCTCTGCGGCGAAAGGCGCGGCGTGGTGGCGATGGCGATGGCGCACTGGAGGTTTTCCGGGAAAAGCCGGGCCCATTCCAATACTTGCATCCCTCCCATCGAACCGCCGAGGACGCCGAGCCATTTTTTGACGTTCAGGTGCTGCATCAGCCGGTGCTGGGCGCGGGCCATGTCGGCGATGGTGATGACCGGGAAATCCATGTTGTACAGCTTACCGGTGGCGGGGTTTACGGAGCGCGGCCCGGTGGAGCCGCTGCAGCCGCCGATCACGTTGCTGCAGACGACGAAATAACGGTTGGTATCGACGTATTTGCCGGGGCCGATCATATCGTCCCACCAGCCGGGTTTTTCGTCCTTGTCGTCTTCGGTGAAGTAGCCGGCCACGTGGGCGTCGCCGGAAAGAGCGTGGAGGACGAGTACCGCGTTGTCGCCGTTGGCGTTCAGTTCGCCGTAGGTTTCGTAACGGATGTTGACGGAACTGAGCTGTTTGCCGCAATCCAGCAAAAGGGCATCCTCCCCGCTGTCTCCAAAATGGAAATCCCGGGGCTGTACCACCAGTCTTTTGCGATTGAGTTCACGTTCATTCATTGGACCGTCACCATTTTAAAAATGCAGTTGAAAATTTAACCTCATTCGGTAAATTTTTCAACTGCGAATCGGGTTCTGGATGCGATTTGTACCTAAAAAACTATTTTTTCTCCCTGGCGTCAAGCGCTTTCTGCGCGGCGGCACGGAGAAATGCGGCGTCCTGCCCGTCCACTTCCTTCGGCACGAACTTGACTTCGGACACCGGTTTGCCGAACAGGAACCCGTACCAGACGCAGGCCTGCAGGTATTCGCCGCGTTTATTCAGATGGGCCGGGTCGCTTTTGACGATGTATTCCCCGGCTTTGTCCTTGCCCCAGCTGAGCCCTTTGGCGAAAGAACCTTCTTCGGAGGGGAGGGCGTCGGGGTGTTTCAGGGTTTTGAGGACGGCGGGATCGTAGGGGACATACGGTTTGGCCTGGGTTTCACGGGCCAGCTGGACCGCGTCGCCGGACGGAATCTGGCGGACGCCGAGTTCGGCGGCGGCCTTGTTGTAGGCGTCGGTCAGGCGCTTGTACATCTCTTTCTGGTCGATCTCCCAGGCGGCGAGGCGTTTGTCGTCAAAGCGGTAGGCCCAGGTCTGCTGGATGACCACTTCCGCGTCCGGCGCATATTTTTTCACATAATCATAAAGGTTTTTGGCGTAGGGGCTGTAGGTCTCCGGTTTCCAGCTCTTGCCGCTGGCCTGCTGGATGGTGACGACATCCCACTTGCGGGATTGGAGTTTTTCTTTCAGGGTAAATTTTTTATAATACGGCTTGACGGTCGGGTCGGCTTCGGATTGTTCCACCAGCGCCCAGTGCTTGTCGAGGGGGCAGCCGCCGATGTTGGCGCGCTCGAGGATGATTTTGTCGCCGGCGGATTCCGCGATTTTGGGCAGGTAGCCGAATACGCTGTCGGCGAAGCTGTTGCCGATCGTCAGCACGGCGAGCTCTTTGGCGGTGGCGGTTCCCAGGAGCAATACGCTCAACAGGGCGGATGCGAATTTCAAATTCATGGCAAATCCTCCGGAGGTGTATTAAAAGATGTTTTTAATATGCCTCCGGTGCCCGCAGAATGCAAATTCATTGAGCAAGGATTTCCGGAAAATACGGTTTACTCGGTGCCCGCCTGCTGGCGTTTTTCATCGAGGCGGGCGATTTTCCCGGCCGGGCGGATCATGCGGATATGGCGCCATTTGCCGGAACGGAACCGGAGCATGATCAATACCCCCTCCAGCGTCGCGGTGAACACCAGGTAAACCCAGACCCAGATCACGTTGCCCTTGAAGACATAGACGATAACCAACACCCCGGGAACCATCAGCAGGTAGGCGCAGCTCATGCAGATCAGCATGATCGGCCGGGTATCCCCCGCGCCGCGGAGCGAGGCCGCGAAAATGAACTTCAGGGTATCGGACATGTTGAAGACGAATGCCGTGACCAGCAGCCAGCCGGCGAGCTCGACGATCATCGGGAACGAGCCGTCGTCAACCTTCGGACGGAACATTTCCGCCAGCGCCTCCGGGAAAAAGAGGTAGACGATGCCCCCCAGCATCATATAAAGGATGCTGACCCGCCAGGCACGGTAGGCGATCCGCCGGGCGATGCTGTGCTTGGAGCGCCCGATGTACTGCCCGATCAGGATCGAGGTCGCGTCGGAAAGCCCCAGCAGGGGAATGAAAAACATGTTGTTGATCGAGAGCGCGATGGTGTGCGCGGCCAGTTGGCTGCTGCCGAGGGTCCCCACCGTAAACGACACCAGCGCGAACGCGCCGCAGTCGAACGCCACCTGTACCCCGGTCGGGATGCCGTAGCGGATCAGCCGGGTCACGCCCTCCCATTTGGGGCGAATGTTCCGGCGGGTGGGCGATACATCCTGATTTTGCAGCAGGAAGTAAATGAAGATCGACAGGAACGCCAGCATCGCGCAGAACGACGTGGTGATCCCGGCTCCGAAAATCCCCATCGCCGGAATCGGCCCCCAGCCGAAAATAAAAACATAGTCCATGAAGATATTCAGCACGCAGGCCAGAATGTTGATCACCGCCACCGGCAGCGTCCGCCCCTGTCCCGAGAAAAAGGAGAAAAACGGCGCGGCGAGGCAGGCGAACACTCCGCTGGGGATCAGTCCGTCGAAATAGGCGATTTCGCGCCAGTAAAGATCGGGGGAATGCCCGCCGAGCCCGATCAGGTAGCGCCCGGCGAACGGCACGATAAAGGTGATGATCAGCCCGGCGCCGATGGCGAAATAGACCCCGGACCATACCGCGCTCAGCATCGACTGGCGGTCGTTGGAGCCGTGGTACTGCGCCACGATGGTGGAGGTAAAGGTGGCGGCGCTGAGGAACAGGCAGAACAGCGTGAAATAGAGAATTCCGGCGGGCATGGCGGCGGCCACATCCACGGTGGAGGAAAGCGCCAGGAATTTGCGGTCGATGAACTGCATGATGGTGTTGCTGGCGCTCATCAGGATCAGCGGATAAGCCAGCTTCAGGAGTTCAAAATAACCGCCGCGGCCGGTAAATTCGAGCGGCCGGGTCAATAGGCGGAATAAGCGGATCATAGGAGAAAACCTCAAAATGAATGGAGTGAAATCAGCCGCGACAGACAGACGGATGGTTGCAGGATAAAGCGTTGCGGCGCTATGAACAGAGGCCGGCCATAACAGCGGATTCCTTTTGAGCGTTTAAAATTCACAAGCTGATAATATAGACGCGGAGGGATGTCAATACAAATGGGGAGAGCGAGAAAGCGTGGAATTAATGAACAGTTTCAATAATGATGAAAGTGCGGGGGATAGCTGTTTCCGATTTTGATCACCGCGCTGGCGATCGCAACCGTCCTGCCTGGGTGCTTCAGCGCCACGCAGGCCACCGTTACCGAGTTCGACGCTGCCGGCAACGTCGTCAAGCAGACCGTCACCAGTGAGAGCGTCATCACCACCCTGACAAAGTCGACCCAGGGCAAAACCGTCATCGCCTGGGAGAGTGGCTGGATCGCGTATATAAGCGCCAGCACTGCCACGATGGATGATCCGACGCCAACGGTCAAGATTGGCGCGGGCAAGGTTGACAAGGGACTGGTTTCCGCGCTGCCGGCACAGCAAAATTGGGATGGCATTGCCAAGGCGATCCTGGCGACCAAACAGGAGCTGTCAGTCACGTCTGAGGGCATAACCAATACCAGTTCGTCAACTATCAAGGAGGAGTGATCATGTCCAAGTGTGGAGCCAAAACAGAGGTCTACAGCCGCGTCTGCGGTTACTTCCGCCCGGTGACAAACTGGAACAAGGGCAAGTGCCGGGAATTCAATGACAGAAAGACTTATTGTATTGATAATAAACATGATAAAAAATAATTCATAAAATAATAAACGGTTTACGCAAGATCATGACGTTTTGCGTAAACCGTTTCTTTTTTTGTCTTTATTTTTGATTGTAAAAACTAATAATCAGTTTACGCAACTGCGTGACTATTTGCGCAAACTATTTACGATACCTCGCGCAAACTGAATTCGCATACTATAGGAATTGCCCCGATCCGGTTGATTTTCGGTGAAAAAGGACATCCGTATGTTCATTTTCCTTGTAAAAGTTATTTTTCCGATATATATTGATAGGTAAGTACCGTAACGGCCCCGGTCATTATTTTATAAAAACAGGGCCAACAGCGTAACCAAGGAGATCATTTTGGACGACGACCCTTTGCCTTTGCAGTTGCTTGTGCTTTTATTGCTCATCCTGCTCAATGCATTCTTTGCCGCGGCTGAAGTTGCATTGCTTTCCATCAAGCCGGCCAGCTTACGAAAACTCGAGCAGCAAGGGGACCGCCGGGCCCGGAAACTTATTCTGCTTGCCGCCGATTCAGGGCGTTTTCTCTCCACTATTCAGGTAGGTGTCACCTTTGCCGGATTTCTGGCAAGTGCGTTCGCCGCCGATTCGTTTTCCAAACCACTGGCGGATTTCATGTTGAGCTCCGGCCTGGATTGCTTTTCACCGAATACGCTGCGCACGCTGTCCGTGGTTCTGGTCACGCTTATGCTTTCGTACCTTTCGCTGGTTTTCGGGGAGTTGATTCCCAAGCAGCTGGGGCTTCGTTTCGCGGAGGCGGTGGCGCTTCACTCCGCGGGGCCGGTTTCGTTTTTCGCGACCATTACCGGGCCGTTTGTCTGGATTCTGAACCATACGGTGAGCGGGCTCCTGAAGATGTTCAAGGTGTCGCCCCATGACCGGAACAACATCACCGAAGAAGAAATCCGGCTGATGGTCGATATCGGCGAAGAAAACGGCACCATCAACAGCGATGAACGCCAGATGATCGAAAACATCTTCGAATTCAACAACATCTGCGCCGAGGAAGTGATGACTCACCGGACCGACATGGTGGCGGTGAATCTGATGTCCACGCCGCATGAACTGGAAGAAGTCTTCCGGCAGCACGGTTTCACCCGGGTGCCGGTTTTCCGGGACTCGATCGACCAGATCATCGGGTTCCTTCATATCCGGGATTATTTTTCCGCCAAGATCAGCAGCAATATTTCCGAGCTGACCAAACTGTTGAAGCCGGTTTACCTGGCGCCCGCCTCCATGCGCGCGAACATCCTGTTCCGCAACATGCAGCGCGAAAAGTACGCCATGGCGATCGTGCTTGACGAATACGGCGGCACCGCCGGGCTCGTGACCATCGAAGACCTGCTCGAAGAAATCGTCGGCAGTCTTTACGACGAGTTCGACGACCCCGAAATCAAGATCGAAACACTCGGCCCGAATACCTGGCTGATCGACGGCTCCATGCGGACCGACGAAGTCAGCAAGGAAACCCGTATCGAGCTCCCGGAGAGCGATTTCGACACCATCGGCGGGCTGGTATTCGAGCACTTGAATGAAGTGCCCGCGGTCGGCGATGAAGTCGAACTGCCCGATTACCACGTCAAACTGGTCGTCGAAGTGGCGTCGGACCGCCGGATCAACAAGGTCCTCATGGTCTATACGCCGCCGGAAGACGAACAACAGGAATCGTCGAAAGAGGAAACGCCCGAATAACGGGCTTTCCGAAACAAATACCATCCACGGAGCCGGAAACGGCTCCGTTTTTTTTGCCGTGCCGCCTTTTTTTCTGTGTCGGGGAAAAAGAAAACGGGACAGACGGTTCATGCCGCCTGTCCCGCCGGAGTTGGGATGGAGGGGGGATTACGGATCGACGATTGCAAACGTCAGGGTAATCCGGAATACGTCCTTGTTGCCCACGCGCATGACGGTGGATGACTTGCCGAAGCGTGATTTTTCCGTGTCCGGCAGGAGGGCTTCGCAGATGATCTGGTCGCCGGGAAGCACCGGGGCCAGGCTCTCCGCTTCGTCGATCGCCATGAAGAACCCGAGCTTGTTCTGGTTCTCCGGGCGGGCCAGCATGCAGGCGCAACCGGCCTGGGCGGCGATTTCGCAGAGATAGGACTCGGGCAGGGTCATGCGGTCGTCGTTCACATAGCCCTGGAAAACCGGTTCGTTGCCGGTGATGTTTTTGACCGAAACCACGCGCGAGCCTTCCGAGCTGGCGATGTGGTCGATGAACAGGAACGGATAGCGGTGCGGCATGTATTTCATGATGCTGTGGACGTCCTGCGCGGTGGCGGCGTCTTTATCGAATTCCGTCCAGAGTTCGGGCATTTCGGCGGGGACCGAGGGGGGGCGCACGGCCAGCGTCATGACGGCCTGACTGGCGACGCCGGATTTGTTGCTGATTTTGCCGCTGATCCGGGCTTCGCCGCCGGCGATTTCAAGGACGTCGATTTCGGCTTTGATCCGGTCGCCGGGGGTGTTCGGCTTGCGGAATTTGACTTTTTCCACCTTTTTCAGGTAGATTTCGCCGGTGCGCTGCGGGTCGAGCCGGTCGGTGACGGCGATCTGGCCGAGCTGTTTCATGGTTTCCACCTGGAGGACGCCGGGCATGATCTGATGCCCCGGGAAGTGCCCCTGGAAGAAGTTTTCATTTGTGGAGAGGTTTTTCAGCCCGATCAATCGGGTTTCGCTTTCCACCTGTACGCGGTCCAGCATCAGCATCGGATTGCGGAACGGCAGGATTGTTTTGATTTCGGCAATGCCCAGAATGGTACCAGCTTTCATATTTTCACCTGTCATTTAGTTTATTGGCCTGTGCGATCATGGCTTTCGCCATTTCGACATTGGTGGGGTGACCGGGTTTGATGGCGATGACGTTGGCCTTGACCCGTTTCCCGCAAAGGTAGAGGTCGCCGACAATGTCGAGCATCTTATGGCGTACGATCTCGTCGGCGAACCGCAGTTCTTCCTTGCAGATAATGGCGCCGTTGTGGATGATGGCCGAGTTGTCGAGGCTGCCGCCTTTGCACAAACCCATTTCGAAAAGTATTTTGAGGTCCGAATAATTGGCGAATGTCCGCGCCGGCGCGATGTCGTTCAGGAAACTCTCCTGCGTGATCACCGTGGAGAGGTATTGCGGATCGTTCGGCACGCCCTTGAAGGAGGTCAGGCAGCTGATGCGGAATTCCTCGCTGGGAGTGATCACCATCCGGGTTTCGCGGTTCTCCACGTAAAGCATTTCGGAGGCGGTCCAGTATTCGGCGTCGGCGTTCTGCGTCTCGAAGCCGGCTTCGAGGAGCGCATTCATGCAGGGGAGGGCGCCGCCGTCGGCGATCGGGGGTTCGGGGCCGTCCATGTCCACGATGGCGTTGTCCACGCCGCAGGCGTGAAGGGAGGCCATGATGTGCTCCACGGTACTGACCGCGGCCTTGCCGTCGGCGATGGTGGTGCCGCGGCGGACGTCGACGACATTGGTGGCTACGGCACGGACCGACGGTTTATCCGGCAGGTCCACGCGCCGGAACACGATGCCGTGGTTCTCCGGCGCCGGGTTGATTTTCAGGGTTGCCCGGACTCCGGTATGGAGGGCAATTCCGGAAAGTACTGCTGTTTTCTTTAACGTGCGTTGCTTTTCCATTTTTCCGTAGTAATTTAAATGAATAACTGATTTACGGTTTGTAATATAACACATTTCGCAGAAAGTAAAAACCTGAAAGTGGCTTTTTTCCCGATTATGAATCATTTGAGTAAAGGAATCATCGTTACCGGCCCCACCGCCGTCGGCAAAACCGCGTTGGCGGTCAAGCTCGCGGCGCGTTTCGGCGGCGAAATCATCAGCGCCGATTCGAGGCAGGTCTTTCGCGGCATGGACATCGGCACCGGCAAGGACCTGGGCGAATACGGCGATGTCCCGTATCACCTGATCGACGTGGCGGACCCGCACGAAATTTATCACCTGAAGCGTTTTCTGGACGACGCGGGCGAGGCGTTCCGCCGGATTGCCGCCCGCGACCGACTGTCGGTGATCTGCGGCGGCACCGCGCTGTATCTGGACGCCGTGCTGCGGAATTACGAACTTCACGGCGGCAGGCCCGATTTCGCCGGGCGCGACGAACTGCGCCCGCTGCCGGCGGAGGAACTGCTGAAACGATTGCCGCCGGAGGCCCTGGCGCCGCTGTCCGATGTGGAACGCGCCAATCCCGAGCGGTTGTTGCGCCTGTTGGAAAAGGTGGGCGGCGGCGATACCGCCGTGCCCAATCCCATGCCCCCCTTCGACAAACTGATTCTGGGCGTCTATTATCCGCGCGCCGTCATCCACCGGCGCATCGAGGAGCGCCTGGACCGCCGCCTCGGCGAAGGGATGATCGAAGAAGTGGCGCGTCTGCGCGAACAGGGCGTCAGTTGGGAACGGCTGGAGTTCTTCGGGTTGGAATACCGGCTGGTGGCGCAGTACCTGCAAGGCAAAATCGACCGCCCCGCCATGCGCGACACCCTGCTGGTGAAAATCCGGCAGTTTGCCAAACGGCAGGACATCTGGTTCCGCAAAATGGAACGCGAAGGGAGCGTGATTCACTGGATCGAGCAGGGGAACGAGGCGGAAGCCGCCGCGCTGGTCGGTGATTTCCTGCAGAACCGTCCATTGCCCGCGCCGCGTATCCGGTTGAGCGAAATTTTTTACGGCCCCCGCACCGATTGATCAATACCGGATCAACTCCAGTTGACGGCGGAGGTCGCCGATTTCACGCCGCCAGAACGCTTCGCTGCCCCAGTCCGGGAAATTGGCGCGGAATTTGAAGTCATCCATCTGCGTGCTGCACCATGCCAGAAAATAGATCATGCGCATGGCGCGCAGCGGCTCGATCAGTTGAATCGTATTGAAATCGAAATCACGCAGTTCGCAGTAACCGTCCAGGACCAGGTCGAGTTCGCGGCGGCACTGTTCCACGTGCTCGGGGAGGAGCAGCCACAGGTCCTGTACCGGAGGCCCGGTCATCATATCGTCGAAGTCGATGATCATCAGGCCCTCGTCGGGGCGCTCCAGAATGTTGCCGCGGTGGCAGTCGCCGTGGATGCGGATCCGCTCAATGCCGTCGAAACGCCCCTCCAGCAGACTGTAAAGCCGCTCCGCGACTTCGTAAAACTCCGGGCGGCAGCTTGCCGGGATATAGTCGCCCTCCATCAGGTGATCCAGATACGCGGCGGTGGATTCCTCCGGCGTCAGGACGGTCCGGTGGGTGGCGGAGCGGCGCGCCCCGGCGAGGTGGATGCGGGCGGCGACACGGCCGATTCTGCGCCAGTCGTCGCCGCAGAGGATTTCGAGTTCGCGGCCGAATTTTTTCGGGAACACGGTAAAGACGACGCCGTCGTCGGTGGCCATCAGGGTTTCGCCCCGGCAGGACGGGGTGGGCGTGATGACCGGAATTTCCTCGGCGGCGCAGTCGAAGATGAAACGGTGTTCCTCGGCAATCGCGGCGGCTTCCCAGCGGCCCGGCCGGTAAAATTTGGCGACATAGCGTTCGCCCGCCATGCTTTGCAGTTCGTAGACGCGGTTGATGTAGCTGGGCAACGGCACCGCCAGCCCGCTCATCGGCACGCCGAGGTAGGTTTCGGCGGCGTTGATCACCCGGTCGGGGAGGAGGTGTTCGAATTCGTTCATAAGCGGTCGGTTCCCGATCAGAATACGCCGGGGGGCAGCCAGCCGGCGGCCCGGAGCTGTCCCGGAGTCATCTGCAAATGTTGTTTAAAGGTGCGGATAAAGGCGGCGCCGGAGGCATAGCCGAGCTTGTCGCCGACTTCGGATACGGTCAGGTTGGTTTCGAGCAACAGCTTGCAGGCGCGCATCATCTTTTTGCGGTGGAGGTAACTGGACGGCGATTCGCCGAGCTGCTGCTTGAAGACCCGCGCCAGGTGTTCGCGCGAAATGCCGAGGTGCGCGGCGATGGCGCGGATGTCGATGTCGTCTTCAAGATGGGCGTAAATATATTCGTGGGCGAGGCGGATCAGTTCGGACGATACGGTTTCTTCGCGGCGCGATTCGAGGTTGGCGAGCCGGGTGATCACGTCCATGAAAATCGTCGCGCCCTCCAGCGGCGTGATGACCTGCAGCCGTCCGTTGTAATGTTCGTAGTTCTTCAGTTTCTTGACGATGCCGCTGTCCAGCGGCAGGCGGAAGATGTAGCCGTATTCGCGGTTGACCGCGCGGGCGATATTTTCCGCGGCTTTTGAGGAAAAAGCGATCCAGAGAAAACGCCACGGTTCCCTGCCGTCCGCCGGGTAACGGTAGGCGTTGCGGCGGTCATTGTGGCATTGCAGGAACGCCATGCCCGGCGTGAGCCGTATCTCCTGTTTGCCGATCCTGAAAATTCCTTCGCCGCTGAGCGTACAGGAGAGCTGGCAGCCCCGCATGGTACTCCGCATGTTCCCGGCGATGTGATAGAGCGGGGTGGTCTGCGTTTCTTCCACGACGATCCGGGGAAATGGAAGCGAACCGAGCATGGAAGTCATTTCAAACGGGACTTCCCAGAGGCGCCCCTTGGCGAAATTGAGTGCTTCCGGCGTGACGGCAGGCTCCGGCGGGGGGCGGTTTTCTCCATCCCCGGATTGTTTCCGGTTGCTGCAAACAGTCATTTGGGGTCTCGCGGGTTGTTCAGTTTCGAAATTCAGCGTTCGAATACTATAACACCGCTTGCCGATATTGGAAGACGGATTTGACCGATTTGCCGTGTTTTTGCGAAACGGTCAGGGTTTTTTGCAGAACTCCGGATATTTCTTCAACCGGAAACAGAGTGCCTGCGGCGTTATGCCGATCTGGCAAGCCGCTTTTTTCTGGTTCGCGCCGGTCCGGCGCATGGCTTCGCAGATGTAGGCGCGGTCGAGTTCGCGCCGGGTGGGGAGCCGGTCCAGGCGGCGGAACATTTCCGCAAGCGCCTCCAGAACGGACAGCCCTTCTGCAAAAAAGCGATGATGTTGAAGGTGTGATTCCAGACGTTCGTTGATCCGGCGAATTCCCTCCTGATTCGGCGCCTGATCCCATTCCGGCTCTTGCTCCAGTTCCGATTCCTGTCCCCGAGCTTGATTGTAATCGTTCATATGCCCTCCCATAGTGTTCTACGGCATAACCTAATGGCGTTCGGCTGTTTTTCAAGCGATGAAAGTACTTTTATGAACGGGAATCATTTTTTGAGGCGGAATTCGGAAGGGGACATTCCGGTGTGTTTTTTGAACACCCGGTGGAAGTACGACGGGTCGGGAAAACCGCTGAATCTCGCCACGTGGCTGATGGATGAACGGGAGTCGAGCAGGAGGTTTTTGGCCTTTTCCAACCGGTAGTTCGTCAGGAACTTATTGAATGAAGTGCCGTAGTACCGCCGGACCAGTTGAGAAACCCGGGAGGGACTCAGTTCCATGATCCGCGCGGTGTCGCCCAGCGACAGCGGCCCCCGATAGGAATTTTCCACCAGCAGGGCGATGCGTTCCTCCTTGCTCATCAACTGCCGCAGGTTTTCCTGTTCCAGCCCGAACTGCATGGCCGCGAGCCTGCCCAGCGCGCACAGCAGTTCCCGGCGCTCCGGCGGCGGAACCGGGGGCAATTTGTGGCGGACTTCCTCCAGATATTCGAAATTATGAAGGATGCCGGCGGTGAAAAGCGGTTTCGGCAGACTGCCGCAGTCCCCCGGGTCGAACGGCCCCAGGGTCAGCGCCCCGGCATAGCGGTCGCCGATATCGATGGCGAACACGATTTCCAGCAGTCCGCAGGGGCAGAGCTTCCAGCAGTATTTTTCAGCCCTGAGCCGCAGGTATTCCTGGGTGGCGGTACTGTCGAAGTGTTCGCAGTGGGGCGTGTAGTCCGGACGGCGCATCTTGAGCTCGATGCAGTAGGAATTGTTATGATGATCGGATATGCCGAAGGCTTCGATGATCCGCCGTTCGTACCGGTGGATGCACACGGATACCCGGAATTCTTTTTCGATGAACTTCAAAACGGTTTGAAACGGCTTTTTCATAAGGATGAATTATAACGCAGGAATATGGAAAATCAATCCGAAAATCCGGCGTATTCCCCAAAAATCCATATAAAGTACCGGTTTGTCTATATCTTTCCATTTTCATTTCCATTATAATATATGATTAAGATATGGTATTGAAGTGGCGTTACCCGCCGGGGCGGCAGACGTGAAATCAGCAAAACGATTGATGGAGGAGGTAATTTCAAAAGTTTTTAA
>DHTZ01000026.1 GCA_002408885.1 Lentisphaeria bacterium UBA5247
CACAAAATTTATGACACCTCCTTGCCTGCGGATATAACTTATCAATCTCAATTGCCGGATTTTTCAACCCATAAAAAACCGCACCATATGAACCATCTTGAGATACTCCGCAAAACGGTATAAGCCCTGCTTTTATGCCTGAATCCAACAACTTGACTACCATATTTTCATCAGGAGGTAATACAAATATCAGTAACTTGGTAATATTCGGAGCAAATGGATTTTCCGCCGCGCGATATGTACTAAAATCCCTCGTACCAACATTCACCGAAACCACATCAAGTTTCGATTGAGGAAAATCTTTTTTTGATTTCTGGATGAATTCAGTCAATTTATGTTCAAAATTCACCTGCGCATCCTGCATTGTTTCTCCAGTTCCCTCTAAGAGGAACAAAACATAGCATTCAGTCCCACTGACGTATTTTGATACTTCCACTTCCGCACTGATGCTGGGTGGTCTTTCAATCTTTTGTTCCGTTGCAAATACCGAAGAGCACAGGACGGCAACAAAAATAAACACAAAATATTTTTTCATGGTGTATCTCCAACATTTAAGCGACTTTAAATAAATATATCATTCATATTGATAAAAGTAAAGTCAAATACACGATTTCCAAATTTTTCTATAAGCTTAAGGCATCACTGAAATGAAAAAAACATCAAAGAAATTCACACTCATCGAACTTCTGGTCGTGATAGCGATTATTGCGATCTTGGCCGCGATGCTGCTGCCGGCGCTGAGCAAAGCTCGGGAAAAAGCCCATGACGCCTATTGCAAAAGCAACTTGAAACAAATCGGCATCGCCGTTTTCAATTATTGCGAGGACTTCGATGGCAATTATTTCCCGGCCACTCAAGGCGGCAATTTCTGGTACTCCTATTTCGAAACATACCTTGCCGGCAAGAAAGCCGCCTTAACCCTGGCATGCGCGGCCCCTTTCCTGAGGGGTTCAAAATAAAAGACCGGGCGGCTATGTGGGAGTGGGAGAGAGGTCATAGCCGCCCGGCCAAAGGGCTGAAAACACGATAGGAGATGCGATAAAAACAGCCCTTTAACAATAGGCGAAAAGGGCGAAAAAAGCTCACGAATTCAAGAAAAACGAAGTTAAATATCTGATTTTAAAGATGTTATCACGGCTCACGAATTTTCCGGAATCCGGGCACAAAAAAGCCCGGCATCCATCAGATACCGGGCGGTCGGGTGAAAAGGTGGGGATTTAATCCACCGTCACATTCAATTTTTCGCCATCAACGGAGAAGCTGCTGCAATGCCATTTCCGAGCCTTTGGATCATAATGAAATGTACCATAAAAGACATGTTCAACCGACGAACCGTCTTTTTGTTTGAGCTTGATTTTGTTATTGACATTAACTCCAATCCATTCACCGATAAGATTTCCGGAATCGTCGCGCTTTTCAAACTCAAAAAAAACCTGCTGAACGGTTGTCCAGGGAAAAGCATAATTTCCGGGTAAATGAAAGTGTTGGCGGACAATACTTTTTGCATAATCATATGCAATACTTTTAAAACTCCCCTCGGACATCCCGTATTTTGCTTCAATTTGATCCGGGGCCGGGGTCGTGATCGCAACGGATTCGACAGGGCCGGGCTTTGATCCGGATCCGGCCGACATGACTGCAATGATAACCACTACCACGCCAAAGACAATAAACAGCAACAGGCAGCCCATTTTTAACTTCTTCATCGTGACCTCAATCCACCAGGGCCGGGGCATTTTTATACTTCGAACTCATTTCCGCGACCTGCACATACCAGGCCCGGAGGTTTTCTGCCGACAGATAATATTCTGGGTTTTTGCCTCCAGCCGATTTCTTTTTAATCTTTCCCATCGACATATTATTTGTACTTTTAGGGGCAATATTCATGATTAACAGCCGGGTTCTGGCCGACTGTTTCAGGTCAAAATTAAAATTCCCGATGGAAATTTCATTTTTCGGAATAGCTTTATAATAATAAATCGTATCCAGCTCTATGGATATCAACTCGCCCAATATTTTCACTAATTCCTCGTAATTAACCTGCATGCTGGCCGATATTGCCTTGATGTCTATTTTTACATAATTGCGTTGATTCGTAAGCTCTACTTGCGCAGGGGTTCGCTCGCTGGGCCAGCCATAAATAAAAATTGGCTTTTTCCGCAGTATTTCCTTTTCCGCCTCAAGATAAGTATTTGCCTGATCGACAATATTGTCAGGATTTTTTTCGTTTTCCGAGATGAAATTCTTCCTCAAATCAACAATCTTCCTCAGCGCGGCCATGTCGCTTGCTTCGAAAAAATCAAGCCCGCTCGGAACACGATTTTTTTGCTTTACAATTTCCAAAATCTTCTGTGCTTGGGCAGGCGATATCTGCGACTGCCCGAGCACCGGCAGAATCAACGATAATATGGCGATCAAGGCGATGGACTGGATGATTTTCATGGCATTTTCCCTATGTTATTTATTTTAGTCTACAGCAAAAATACGATTTGTCAAGTATTTGTGATTTTATTTTTTCGGGCTGGATCCGCCGCAGACTTTGCAGTTGTTTTCGCTCGGATCATCGGACATGTACCCCCTCGACCAGCCATAAAAACGACAGGTTTGGTTGTGGGTGGCTCCGGTCGAGGCAGTGATCCAATAGTCACGCGGACGGTTATGCCATAACCACCAGCCAGCACATAACGCAATAGCCAGTATCAACAACCTTCGGTGAGCATGTTTTGGACTTCCTTTAAATTTGTGTATGGTTATCCAAATTTAAAAGATTTTATGGGTATAATTTACCTCAAACATGCTCCTTTTCAACTTTTATTCAAATTTTATCAAAAAAACTTGCACACGGCGTTAATTGATAAATTCTTCGAATGAACGCTATTCTCACAGATCTCCTGTCCGATTGATCTTTTTGCGGTATTCCATAGGCGGCATGCTGTAGGTCATGGATCAGATATCTCGTTGTATTTACCCGTGATGAAATCGAATGGTGTTAACGGTCACGTATCAATGCCGAAGCACTCCCCTGTTTGCTGGAAGCCTCCAACGAACACCAGCATTCGCAAATGGAGCATTGACACCGCAAAGAACTATTGATTTATTATTAAAAAAATCAACAAGCCTCCTGATTCGAGTAGTTGACTTTTCATTTCTTCATGATATATTAACTGATATATCAGATAATATCATCATCGGGACCTTGTCAATGAAGAAAGAATATCGAAGCCTGCCCGAACTGGCACGCGAACAAATCCTGTGTATGCTGGAAGATCACCGCCTGGGCCCCGGCGATGCGGTTTCGCACCGCATGCTGGCCGATGAACTCGGCATGAGCACGCTGTCCATCAGCAGCGCCTTTAAAACCCTTGAAGCCGACGGCCTGATCGTCACCCGGAACCGCAGCGGCAGCAACATCGCGGTAATCACGCCCGCCGCCGTATGGGATTTGATCCAATACCGCCTGGCCATCGAACTGCATGGCGCCCGGCTGGCTTGTTACTCCGCCACCGACAAGGAATTGACGGCATTGGCGGCACTGGCTCCGGCGGCCGACGGCATCGGCGTCCATTCCGAGCTGGAACGGGTTGAAGCGGATGACCGTTTTCACCATGCGCTGCGGCAGTGCGCGCATACGCCGAGTCTGCTTTTTCCGGAAAACTATCTGCGGATTTTTCGCCTGAAACTGGATATGTGCGCCGGACTGCAAATACGCCCTGAACTGCTGGAAGACATTTCGCGTTTTACAGCCCACGGCCATGCGTTGATCGCCGAAATCGCGGCAACCCGAAGTGCAGAACAATTGGCGGAGACGCTGGAATTCCATATCTGCGGCTTGATCGGCCTTCCGCAACTTGAAGAACTCCGTCGCAATTCCGGCAAGCACCTCCGCCGGATGGACTCTTTTCTCTCGGCGCAAAACGATAAAACCATCAGATCATAGAATCATCAGACAAGGACTTCGATTATGGCACATCCATTGGTAAAAGACCCCGGCGGCATCCGCCTGGGAATCATCGGCATGACCCCGGGCAACGGACATCCTTATTCCTGGAGCGCGATCATCAACAACTACGATGTTCAGGCGATGGAAACGGAATGCCCCTACCCCGGCATCACGGCCTATATGGGCAAAGAGAACCGGGAACAGGTCGGAATCCCCGGCGTCCGGGTGACGCACGTGCTCTGTGACGACCGCGCCGATGCGGAGCGGGTGGCGCGGGTTTCCCGGATCGACGGAATATGCAATACACCCGCGGAAATGGCGGCGCAGGTGGACGCGGTGGTCATCGCCACCGACATCGGACATGAACACGTAAAACGGGCGTGGCCGTTTGTCGAGGCCGGGCTGCCGGTTTTCATCGATAAACCGTTATGCGACAACCGGGCGGACCTCGATGTTTTCAGCCGCTGGGTCAAAGACGGTGCGAAAATTCTGTCGTCCAGTTCGATGCGTTACTGCAAAGAATTCCGTCCCTACCACCGCCGGACCGCCGAACTCGGCGAACTGCGCCATATTTTCATGCCGATGGCCAAATCGTGGGAAACCTACGGCATCCACGCGCTCGAAGCGGTCTATCCGATCCTCGGCCCGGGATTCGTGTCGGTCCGCAACACCGGCGACGCCGCGCACAACATGGTCCATATCCGCCACCGCAGCGGCTGCGAAGTCACCATCGCCTGTATCGCCGACATGATTTACGGCGGCCCGATGGTACTGGGCGGCACCGCCGGGCACAAAGTGTTGACGGCGGGGGATACGTATCAGGCGTTTCGCGACCAGCTTTTGAGCTTCGTCGATTATCTCAGGACCGGCGTGCCGCCGTTTGAATTCGCGGAAACACAGGAGTTGATGCGGCTGGTCATCGGCGGCATCGAAAGCAGAAATCAGGATCACCGGGAGGTTATGATATGAATGTCATGAATTTATTTTCGTTGAAGGGCAAAGTGGCGTTGTTGACCGGCGGAGCCGGTCTGTACGGGCGCCAGATCGGCGAAGCGCTGGCGGAGGCCGGAGCCAAAGTCCATATCGCCAGCCGCAGCCTGGACAAACTCCAGACGGTGGCGGAAGGGTTCCGCTCCAAAGGACTGGATGTAAACGCCCTTGAATTGGACCTCGCCGACGAGGAATCAATGCGGATGACGGTCAAACGGATTATCGAAACGGACGGACGACTCGATATTCTGGTCAACAACGCCGTTACCCGGAGCGCCACCAACGGCTGGGCGCATCCGCTGGAGGAATTCGACAAAAGCCTCCACATCAACGCTTCGGCCATGTTTTTCCTGACCAATCTGGTGGCGGAGGAAATGAAAAAGCACGGCTCGGGGTCCATCATCAACATCGGCTCGATGATGGGACTGGTCGGCGTGGAAATGGCGAACTATGAAGGCACCGACATGAACCCGAATCCATCCCCCATTTATTTCTACGAAAAAGGCGGCATGGTGAATTTCACCCGCTGGGCCGCCAGTGTGCTCGGTCCGCATAATATCCGGGTAAACTGCATCAATCCGGGCGGTTATTGCCCGCCGGACTCGCCGCAACCGGGGGCGTTCATCCGGAATTACAGCGCGCGCACCCAACTGGGCCGCATGGCCAACGATACCGACCTGAAAGGCATCATCGTACTGCTGGCGTCGGAAGCCTCCGCCTACATCACCGGGGCGAACATCCCGGTTGACGGCGGCTACACCGCCAAATAACGGAGCCGCCGCCATGATTGAAAAATTGATGCTCGGCACGGTCCAGTTCGGCTTGGACTACGGAGTCGCCAACAAAGACGGGCAGGTCCCTTACCGGAAAGTCCTGCGGATATTGGAAAATGCCTACCGGAGAGGAATCCGTTTCCTGGATACGGCCATTTCCTACGGCGACAGCGAAAAGGTGCTCGGCCGCGCTCTGGACGAACTCGGTTTGAACGGCGCGTTCAACATCGTGACCAAAATCCGGCCGCTGCCCGCGGATATAACCCCGGACGAGGCGGCCGAATTGATCCGCGAGAGCCTTGAGGAATCCCTGTCCAACCTGCGCTGCCGCCATTTGTACGGCTGTATGTTTCACCGGGAGGAGGAACTCCGTTTTCTTCCGCTCCTGCGGAAATTCAGGGAACAGGGGATCATCGAAAAATACGGCATTTCAATCGACAGCGCCGCCGTGGCGACAGAGGAGATCCATTGCGATATTCTGCAACTGCCGATGAATATCCTCGACCGCCGGTTCGAAAACCTGCGTACCGACGCGGAAATTTTCGCCCGCAGCGCATTTCTGCAAGGATTATTGTTGATGGATGAGACGGATATCCCGGCAGCGCTGGCTCCATTGAAAGCGGAAGCCGCCCGGTTCGAACCGATTCGCCGGGAGCTCGGCGTCAGCCGGATGGAATTCTGCCTGCGTTATAACCTGAGCAAACACCCATTGAATCGGGTGCTGATCGGCGTAAACACGGAGGAACAACTGGACATGAATATGGACGCCGCCGCCAAAGGCCCCTTGCCGGAAGCCGTCATGACCCAAATCGAGGCTTTGCGCCGCCCCTTGCCGGAAGAATGGATTCGGCCGCGGCTGTGGCCGCGTTGACGTTTCCCGCAGAAAAAGACTACCCGGTTTTGCAATTCCGAAGTATTGCAGTACATTATGCCTGTTGACATAAACTGTAACTTCGGATGGCAATGTCGAAAAAAACATCCTCGGAACAAACGCTCGAAACGCCCCGGTCACCGTCTGTGCCGGCGGCAAACTCTCCTGAACCGATTTTCGACAGCACCTGCTTCTGCGTAACGGTGGCGATGGGTATCCTGGGCGGATTGCTGGCGGTGCCCGGCGTCATGCTGGCCCTGCGTGCGGCAGGGCACGGGAGCTTTTTTCCGTTCTATATCATCCTGATCGGCCCGGCGGTGGAGGAATTGCTGAAACAGTCCGGGATGCTGTTCCTGCTGGAGCGCCGTCCGTGGCTGTTGGTCAAAAGCTGGCAATTCCCGCTGGGCGCAATTCTCGGCGGCCTGACCTTTTCCGTGCTTGAAAACCTGATTTACCAGCAGGTATTCCTGAACGACGCTCCCCCGGACTGGAGAAGCCGGGTCATGCTTTACCGTTGGACAGTCTGCACCGCGCTGCATGTCCTTTGCTCGGGAATTTCCGGGTTCGGCCTGTTGGTCGGCTGGCGGCAGGCGCGCCGTACCGGTACGGGATTTCAGCTCAAACATGCCCTCGGCTATACCGGAGTTGCCATTGCGATTCACGGCGGATACAACCTGTTTGTAACCCTGTGGGCATCCTCGCAATAATCCGGATTCATGTGCAATCCCAGGGACAAATTCGCCTAAACCCCTTTCCTGAAAAATAATAAGAACGTCCCGGGGCCTCGTCGATGAACCCGGAGACTGAATCACTATCGACATTTTTCCTTTTTTATCATGGCTGAAAAAATATTAGACATTTCTAATTAATGTATTTGAAAAATCAGAAAACCGGTATATATTCCACGATAATCATCAGTAAGCCAGAAAGATTTCCTACTGATATTTCACAAAACATACAAAAATACCGGGAACGCCGGCAAAAAATTAGAGGAGACTAATAGAATGGCATATTAAACCATATATCATGAAATTCATTTATTTATGATTCCAGCAAAACCAATAAAACAAAGTGAAAAAGTGCCTGTGGAATCCACTCTCAGAAATCATCCCGGACATGATTGTTTCGGGGAGGTATGAGTTCATAGAGACTATTTTCAAAAAACCATGAGAGCCTTTAAAAATTAAATATCAAGAAAGCTGAACCATGAAAGCCCATAAGTCATTCACACTCATAGAACTTCTTGTTGTTATAGCGATCATCGCCATATTATCGGCGATGCTTCTTCCCGCGCTCGGCAAAGCCCGCGACAAAGGGCAAAGCGCCAATTGCATCAATAACCTCAAACAACTTTCGCTGGCCAATCACCAATATGTCGGCGATTACAAATATCTCTGTCCGCGCAAAATCAAAGGAGACCTTTTCGATACCGGAATCTCCACTGAAACCTGGTTCTACGGTTACAGCGTTTCCATGAAATACGACCTGACGCAGGGACTGCTTCATATGTATGCTCAGCGCGGTTCACTGTTCACCCTGTGTCCGACCTGGCGAATCCAGATGAATATCATCGATCCGACGCAGTCGCCGCAGGCGGGGGGCATCGGTTACAGCGCCACTCAATTTTCCCCGAGCACGCCATTTGCCGGCGATTATTCGATCAGCAACGGCTGGACCTCGCCGGAGTCCATCAAAAATCCGTCCCAGATGGTGATGTTCATGGATGCGGCGATGGGCGGCGTCATCATGATGGGAACCGGTATCGTCAGCCCCAAATCCAAGGGTTCCCCCTACCAGCATTTCCGTCACAACGGATTCGCCAACACGTCGTGGATCGACGGCCACGTCAGCCCGACGAAACCGGTGTGGTTGAACCCCCGCAATGTCGGCTATTTTTACGACGACACCAGCGATGCCCAGCAAGGCAAGCATTTCGATCCCCGGGTCCCCATTTAAGCGGGACCGCACCGAATAACCGCATTTCAAAAGTAAGGATCATCCAACTATGTTTAACAGCAATAAAAAGAAAATCACCTTATCCTTGATTCTGCTGGCTGTTTCGGCCGGAATCCTCGTATCGCACGCCGTTTCGCCGAACGGCCCTGAATTGAAATCCATCCCGAACGAGCGACGGAACGAAGCCATCGCCTTCACCGAAAATCTGCTGGTCACGGCAAGAAAAAAAGACGCCCGCGGCTTTATCGCCCGGGGAGAAGACGCAAAAAACCGGCTGGCCATTCTTCGGGACTGCTTTATCGCGCTCGGGCAGATCACCCCGGCGGAAAACCCGGATTGGGACATCCTCAATCCGGCGGAGGAACCGGATACATATTATGTCTACTTCAATAATGATCAGGGCGCAAGAGTCGTCGTCGTGTTGAAATACAGCGACGGACAATGGCAGTTCTCTTACGTCCCTTGCGGCTGAGCTGATTCATCTTCAACCATCGAAGCTAACGTTGCGCTTGCCGGTCATGGTACCGCCCGATAATAGCAATCAGCAGTCTTCGAAAACGACGACGGCTTCGATTTCCGGGTAAACATCGCCACTTTTCTCCAGACGCAGCAGGAGCGGTCCGCTGCCGGACGGAACCGGCAACCGGCAGCGACCGTCTTCACCGAAACTGCATTCGTGCCGGATACCGTCCAGAGTCGCGACAAAGGACGGCGCCCTGCCCTGAATCAGGGCATATCCCCTGCCCGGACGTTTCAATTCGAAATCCAGAAAACCGTTGGGGAAAATCCGGTTTCCGGCCCAACGCATCGGCACTCCGTCCCGGAGCATGCTGTGGCTGGCGTGCATATAACGCCCGATCCGGTATTCGTCGGCAATCCCGCCGGAAATCACCAGATCATACGCATTGGGGAAGCTTGAACGAGCGGTGAATTCCGCCCGGTATTCCTCGCGCAGCTTCGCGCAGACGGAGAGCAGCGGCGACGGATAAACGTCCTCCACCGGCAGGAGCGCCGCGAACAGTCCGTGGTCCATGCCGTTGGTGAACGGCTTATCTTCAACGGCGCCATCGCCCGCTTCCGGCATCATGGACCGGAGGAGCACGGCGGCGGCGGCGATTTCGCGCTCAAGGTTCGGCGCGTCCTTCAACCCCGCCTCCATGTCGTCGAAATAGGCGCAGACGCATTTGACAAAGGCCTCGATCGAACGGGCCGCGATCACGGCGTTGCCCCACAGTCGTTTCAGGTAATCGAAGCCTTGAATCCCTTTCATGGCGGCGGCCTGTTCAAGCGCAATGGAAACGGCATCGGCTTTTTCCGCCAGAATATTCCGCCGTCCGGGGGTATCCCGTTCGGCCAGAATCGACCAGATACCGCCGAGCATATGCAGGTCGGCGTTGTCCTTGAACACGCCGAAAATGCCGCCGGCTTTCAGCCATTTCAGGTCCGGTCCCGGCGGGTTCTGGTGAAAAACGACGTTGCCGTCGATGAAATTCGTCCGGGCGATCATTTCGAACCCTTTCACGCCCTGTTCCAGCAACGCATCGGCAAATGCCGCCGGGTAATGGGCGGAGGCCCATTCGGCGCGGATCGCCTCCGCCGTCGCGCAGGGGTCGTCAATCGCCCGGTGATAAGCGAACAGATTGATTTCGTAATTGTCGAAAATATTGTTGCCGACCCGGTCGATGCGGATGGTGAAGCGGTCCACGCCCGCCGTCAGCCCGGTATGGACGTATTTGACGATATTCGCCACGTTTTCGGCGGGCAGGTAACCGGCGCCGAGAAATTCGCCGAGGCAGTCGCATTCGGCGCTCATGGCGGTCCCCGGAACGCGCCGGAGAAACGGGTTCACCGGCAGGAACGGGTCGAAATCATACGGCGTGATTTTGGTTTCGACCTCGAAATTATGCGTCAGGGCGGCGACGGCGGCTCCGGCCAGAATATCCTCGTAGTCCTGCGCGATGGACCCGAAGGAACGCAGGATGAAGCGCTTGCCGAGCCGTTTCAGTTCCCCGGCGAAAATCCGCACGATGTGCGCCACCACGTCCGCCGGCGGGTAACGGTCGGCATTGGAATTGTGGATGACCGAATAATCGGCTTCGGTCAGGGTCAGCACCACGCCGTCCAGGTCCGGCACCGCCGCGAACGCCTGATGGATTTTATAGCAGAGCAGACTGCTGAAAGCGGGGCCGAGCAGGTCGAATTCGCCGTTTTCGTCCAGCAATCCCGGCATTGCCTGAAGCAATCCGGGCGCCACCGTCACTTCCCGGTGCCAGTAATACACCGGCTTGCCACCGGCATGAGCGATATCCAGAATGTCCTGAAGCCTCCGGCGGTTCGCCAGAATTGCCTCCCGGTCAACCGCGGCAGCGGTTTCGGGGTAGTCTTCGTACAGGACCAGGCCGTCAAGCCCGCCCAGCGGCGAATGGCAGGCGGCGCAGATTTCATAACTGTCCACCCGGTAATTATGGGCGTGAGAAGCGACTTTGCGCATATAATCGACGTTAAGGTCGGTCGGGTGCATCAGGGACCAGGTGATTTCGGGGCGTCTTTTTTCCATGTTCAAATTCCTTTGTACAGATCAAAATTCTCTATAAAATACCTTGCCTCAGGCGAAATGCAACGGACGTTCCGATGTTTTCCCGCCTTTATTGCCCTTGCCCTCCGAACAAAAAAAGTACGAAAAGAAGTACCGGGAACGGAAAAAAGCAACTGGAATTTTCAGGATTCCGGTGATATATTTAACGGATATATTGTTCAGATTCAGGTAAACAACAAGACAACAGCAGCAGATTCAAACGTCATTTTATGCGCATCACACTGGTATTTCCTCCTCACACCGGGCCGACCTACATGCCGCTGGGTGTCGCCTGCCTCGCCGCCGTCGCCAACCGTAACCACAAAGCGATCGACCTGTTCGATGCCAACCTCGAACTCTGGAATCATCTCTGCGACTCCGAATTCAGGCTGGGAGCCCTGCGGAATTTCGCCCGCGGCCCGCTCGAAACATTTTTGAACCCCGACATTTACGCCGGACACCAGGGAAACATGTCCATCGCCAAACACCAGGTCGGTATGTTGGAACAGCAGGGCCACGTTTACCTCGCCGGAAACGGGCTCGGCGGCGAACTGAAATCCCTGCTGGAACGCCATTCCGCAAGGCTCGCCCGCACCACGCCGGACACGGTCGCGTTTTCCGCCATGTACCTGGACCAGCTTCCATTCATTCTGGCCCAGGCGAAATACCTGACGGAAGAACTCCGCTCCGGCTGCCGCATCGTCATCGGCGGCGCCGCCATGAGCGCATTGTCCCCGGTGGAACTGCTCGAAGCCGCGCCGTTCGTCGATTCGATCCTGACGGGCGAAGGCGAAATCCCATTCACCGCCCTGCTGGACGGCCAGCCGTCCGCCCAAATCCCCGGATGCTATTACCGGAACGGCGGCGGCATCGACTTTGCGGGGCGACCGGCGGTTCTCGAAGATTTGTCATTGCTTCCCGAGCCGGATTTCGATTTACTGGGCGGCGGGTATTTCAACCCGGTGCCGGTCATGCCCATCTACGGCTGCCGCGGCTGTAAATGGCGCAGATGCCGTTTCTGTTCGCACAACAATTCGTTCGGACGGCACCGCCAGCGCCCTCCCATGACCGTGGCGCTCGAAATGCAGGCGCGGCGGGTGCAGACCGGATGCCGCCACTTTTATATCGTCGATCAATACGTCGATCCGGTCTATCTGGATGAACTCAGCGGAGCTATTCTGGCACTGGGACTTGACTGCCGCTTCCAGATCATGGCGCGGACCATCGGCGAATACACGCCCGCGCTGTTGAACAAAGCCGCCCGCGCGGGTTGCTGCTGGATCAGCTGGGGGATGGAGAGCGGTTCGCAGAAGCTCCTGGACCTGATGAACAAGGGAACCAACCCGGAAACGTCGCTGGAGGTGATCAAAAACGCCGCCAGCGAGGGGATTTCCAATCTGCTGATGATGATTTTCGGCGCGCCCGGTTCGGATAAGGCCTGTCAGGAAGAAACGTTTTCTTTTCTGGGCAAAGCGTGGGATTACATCGACGGCATGACCTCAAGCGCGTTCGTGCTTTTCGACCATACGGATTTCAGCCGCCGCGCCTCCCGCTACGGGTTGGAAATTCTCGGCGGCAACCAGATACTCGACCTCGCGGGCAAGCCGATCCATGACATGAAACTGCGTTTTCGCCGTACCGAAGAAAGCAGCCGCCATGAATCGCCCCTCGCCGCCGCCGAAATCGACGCCTGGGAACACCGTAAAGTCTGGCTGCCCCCCCTGCCCTTTCACGGACGGCTCTGCTGCGAGCACTATCTCCTGTACGCCGATACGCAACAACAGTCCAACCATCCCGGCAAGGGCCTGCGCAGCGCCTGACCGCTTATTGCATCCGCTTAAGGATCAGCGAAGTCTGCCAGCTCTGCCCCGGTTGCAGGACAACCGGTTTGTACATCCATTCCCAGGTATTGACGGCGGGCGACAGCCAGAAATAATAATTCATCAGGTGTTCGGGCGACAGAACCACGGCAAAACGGGCGGCGCCCAGTTGCATTTCACTGTCCGGCGCGCTGACTGTACCGCTGACGGTCTTATGCCCTTCCGGCGGTTCGCTGTTGTTCAGGGGAAAAATCAGGGCGCTGTTTTTCTCGGTCAGCCGCCGTTTTTCACCGGCCTGTTCCAGATAGAATCCAGGCGGCACGCCGCCGTCGATCAAGTTGGACAGCCATAACGACAGCCGCACCGGCGCCTTGCCGGTATTCCGCAACTGATATTCAACCTGCAGCGAAGCCGTTTCGGCGTCGATCCTCAAGGTTTTCCGGAGTTCCACCGGCAGTTGCGCGTGTTTTTTCACCAGTACGACCTCCGCCTGATTGCCGGTAATCGCCGTGCTTTGAACCGAATAGGGATTTTCAAAAGCCCCGCGAGCTTGCGGCGGCAGCCAGAGTTTGTCGTTCAAAAACGAAACCTTCTTTTCCGGTTCACTCCCCGCGACCTCCCAATTCACGACCGCCCCGGTACGAAGATAGTCAACGCGGACTTTCTGGTAAGTGGATGCAAGCTCGATTTCAGGCGAACCGTCCTGATTGGAATCGGCCAGTTCAATGCTCAAACCGCCGGAGCGCCGCGCCTTGAACTGGCGGTCGACGGAAAAACGCTCCCGCGCCTGTTTGAAATCAGCCTCCAACCCGGGGAGCGTCCGCACCGACCCGCCCTCCAGCGGCGACTGCGAGATCAGAATGAAACAGACATCGCGGGGAGCTATTTTGACCGGAAACCCTTTTCCTAATTCGGCCGCGCTCCAGGCGTCACGCCCGGGCTCCGGCTGATACTTGATCCGGTTGACCGGGTCAAATACGGTATAGGAACCCGCTTTCACCTCCGCTTTGATATCGGCAAACATGACTGTTTCCGGGTGATAATTGAAGACCGTCACCAGTCGCTCGTCCCCCTTCGGGATCGCCGAAAAAGCAAGATGGTCATCCCAATGCGGGAAATAGAGCGTTTTCCGCCCATCCGCCCCGGAAATTTCCCGGCTCTGATACGGGCGCGCCGCCACCGTTATTTCCGGGGCATCCTGCCTGCCGAGCTTGAAATATTCCTCCAGCACCGCAATCTCATTCATGCCCCGCCCAAACGCCTGCAGGAACCGCCCGTCCAGATGAAGCCCCGGATAAATCGCAAATCCGACACTGCCGTTGACGGCGGCGGCGATCAGCATCAACCGGGCCTGCGCCGGGTTGATGATTTCGGAGGCGGTCAGATAACTGCCCGCTTCATCAATCGCGCAGATCGGAATATAGCCTTTTTTCAGCCCGCGCGTATTCATGCGCATCATGTCAAATGCTTTTTTATCAATATAATGATAGTAGCTGGCAAGATGAACATCAAAATATGGCTCGTTCAGCCGGGGGTCTTTCGCCACGCCGAAGAAATTACTCTGGTAATCCTTGCGAGCAAAATCCACCACATAATCATAGTCCCCCAACTGCAAATGCGGAAAATCCCGTTTGATCACTTCCTGCTGCAGCCGGAGCACATCGGCCGAATTCCGGCAACGGAACTCGCTCCATTCGTGCGCGTATTTCTGTTTGATTTCGGCGGCAGTCGGCACCTGGGCGAGTTGCAGACCCTGGGCGAATTTCTTGCGACTCCGTTCGCAGAAGCACCAATCCATCGTCCCCCACGGTTCCACGTCCATACAAACGAGGCTGTCCGCTTTCAGCTCATAGCGCTGTATATGCTCTTTAAAAAACGCCTGAAACACCCGGATAAAATCCGGGTCGTCGGTAAAATAATCGGGGCAGAAGTCCGCTTTTTTGATACTGCCGTCCGCATTGACGGCCAGTTCCGCCTTGCCGTTCAGTTTTTCCATATACGCCTTGGGCAAAAAACGTACCTGAACATAATCCGGGGTGCCGAGCAGGAATTTCCAGTTCCGCTTTTCCAGAATATCGTTGATTTCGGCTCCGCGCGCAAAATCTTTCGGCTGGCGCCGCACCACATTCATGCCGATCTGCTCAAGCAGTCCGGCGGATTTCAACAGAATGTCATTGTCGGTATAAAGAAAATCATTGGTTTCCCAGCGGAAAATTCTGAAATCCTTCGGCAGCGCCCCCGGCTGGAGTTTTTCTTCCCTGAAATTGAAACTCTCCTCCGGTCCCTGCTGTCCGTCATTGCGAAGGCGCCAGAACACCTTGCCGGAAGTACCGCTTTCCTGTTCACCGGCCAGCACGACGATCAGCTTGCGGGCCCATCCGTATTCGTTCTGCAGGATTCGAAAAGGACGAATGTTTTCAAACGTATAACGGATATACGCCCCCTCCGGGCGATTGATGCTTTCCGAACGCGGTACCTCGCGCCCGTAATTGCCGGCATGCATGCAAAACGCATCCGCCAGCCGCAGTCCGGCCGGAACTTCAAGCACCAGTGCCGCCTGTTTCAGTTTACTTTTCTGCCCCTTGAAATGAAACGACAAAGGCAGCGGCCCTCCGGCAAAAGACGTGAATTCCGATTCCCCGCCATTCCAGACCTTGTTCCACTCCACCGGTTGAAGCCGCGCCGCAAGCGGCAGCGCATTCCGGGCCGCCTCCCGGTCGAGTTTCCGCCCCTTGAGATCGGCAAAAGAGACGGTCCCGGTTTCGCCGGACAGGCAGTACAGCTTGAACGAAGCCGTTTCCGGCGTCGTACTGAACTCAAAATCCATTTTGCGCCATTCCACGGACGATACCGGAGGTGAAAACAGTTCCTCCAGTTTATTGCCTTTCGCATCCAGAAGCTCAACCCCGAACAGCGCCCGGCCGTCCTCGCTCGTCCTGACCATGCCCGACACCTGATAAACCGCGGCACCGGGCCGAATCGCCTTCACGGCGGTTTCCACACCGAACCGGCGGGCTCCGCCCTTCCATTTCAGCAGAATCGCATTTCCGCCCTGATAACCGTTCCGTTGCAGTTCGGCGCTGCCGTCCGCCTCCAATCCATGATACATCTTCAACGCCCATCCGTCCGGCAGGCCGGTCGCGCCGGAGACGGCTCCCGTCATGGAACCGTTCACCACCAGCTCCGGGTCATCCTCCAGAACCAGAGAACACTCGTCCGCCCACAACGTTCCGGTCCCCGCCGTACGGATCGAAAATATGATCCGGTCGGCGCCCGCTTCGATGGTCAATTGACTGGAAAACACCTTCCACTCCGACGATCCTTTCCAAGCCTGTACGGAAACCCATTGCCGCTGGGGCTTCTCCTTCGTTCCGGCGGTGATGACCAGTTGACCGGAGGCGAGCTGATCCATACACGCCAGAATCGACCAGGTGACCTGACGGGGAGACTTCAAGGGTTCTTTCAGCAAAACCGTTTGATTGCAGCCCATCCATCCTTTCGGCGAAGTCTGCTTGAGGCATATGGCTCCGGTCCCCTTGCCGGGATTTTCGGAATCCGCCAGTATGGTCCCGACGGCGCCGCCGTAAGCGCCGGGCTGCCAGGACACCGGAAACTTATTGCTGGGATTGAGTTCTTCAAACCCCGCGTTTTTCAGCAAATTCTGCGCATTCAAGCCGCCGGTCAGCAGCATGCCGAGAAATAACCATCGAAAAATCATATTATTCTCCTGAAAATTATAATGTTAAGCGAAACCAATCCCAATTGATGGCTCCGTTTTTTATCGAACCGACGTGACCGTCCGCCCACAAAAAGTTCCCGGCCCCCTGATGCACTTTCTGTCCCACCCGGGCCTCCCGAACAGGATCATCCCATTGCGAATAGCTGTAAACGGACGGCTCCCCGGAGTACTCGGTCGGACCGCCGTCGTGCAGAATCACCTTGCTTGAAGGATTTCGGATTTTATCCAGCAGGGGCGGCACGATTTCCCAGCTGGTATTCTTGATGCCATTGGCGACATTCATGGTATAGCTCACCGCATAGCGGTAAGGGCCGCTCCCGTTTGTCATCATGGCGTTCGACGGACAACAGAGGAAAGTGGTTTCCGGATACTTGGGCACCGTCACCACCGGCAGGGTTTTCCCCACCGACACTTTGTACATGACATTATACCAGAAACCGGACCCCGGCCAATTGACCGGAATGACCTGACCGCCGTGGTCGGAGATATAAAGACTCCAGTAAGTACCCGTCTGTTTCAAATTGCTGATGCATTGGCTGTTTTTTGCGCTTTCCCGCGCCCGTTGCAGGGCGGGAAGGAGCATGGCGGCCAGAATTGCGATAATAGCAATGACCACCAACAATTCAATCAATGTAAATTTACTGAACTTCATTTCAAGTCTCCTGATTTATGTCGTTTTCTCCAATATATGGCAAGGCGAAAGGCAACTGCCGCGAATCAGCAGCTCGCCCGGTATGTATTCCAGTTCAACCGGTACCGCTCCGCGGGTTTTCTGTAACCGGATCAACTCCGCGGCGCGCCGCCCGAGCTGCTGTCGCGGTTCCCGCAGGGAGCTCAGATTTTCCTGTTCGCGCGACATTTCGTTCTCCTCCAGCGAAATCAGCGAGAGATCACCGGGGATTTTGATTTTGCGTTTGCGCAGATACTCATACAATTCAGGAAACAGGACTACCGAGAAAAAGATTGCGGTCAAATCCGGGTGCGCGGCGAAAATTCCCTCCAACTGCTTTTCCGTCAATTCTTTGAATGGGCTCAAATAAACGTGTTTCGCCGAATCGGCAACGCCGTTGCGCTGGAGTTCTTCCTGGAAAAACTTGCGCCGTTTCACAAAGATCGGCTCCGGCCGGTCCAGGTCAAGGAAGATGATCTCGCGATGCCCGATCCCGCAAAGAAACCGCACCACCTCCCTCACCCCCGCCTCGTAGTCGAAAAACAACGCCGGCACCCCTGCCACCTGACGGCTGATCGTCACCTGCGGCACCCGTTGGCGGCGCAATTCCTCGATCACCTCATAATAATCGGCAGGAGGACGCTCCCAGATAATGCCGTCGAACTTCAGATTCCGGAATTGATCGACCAGTTTCGCTTTGGAATCAGTATAAGCCCGAATTTCCAACTGGGCATTGTTCAAAAACGCATAATCGGCCACTCCTCCGAAAAGCTTCCGGTCGTACTGGCTCATGTCTGCCGGGTTTCCGCCATAATCGGGAATCATCAGCAGGATTTTATTCAAACTGATATGTTTCGGCGAGCGCTCCTCCGGGGGAACGACAAACGTGCCCAACCCGTGCCGTTTATACAACAGCCCTTCGTTCGCCAGGGACTGCAGGGCTTTGCGCACGGTGTTGCGGCTGATGTCATAAGTCCCGGCCAGCTCCGTTTCCGTGCTGATCGGCCGGCTGAAATCAAGGGTTTCGGACTGAACCAGGCGATACAGGTCTTCTTCCAGACGCTTGCGCCCGTCAAAGTCTTTCAGTTTTCGATTTCCTACACCAAGCGCCATGAGTTGTCCATCGTTATTTTAACTTGTTCATGGTTGTTCACAATAATATAATACAGGCCATCCGCCGTTTTGTCAATAGCCCTGTCCGCAAATTCCGAAAAAATCTGTCCCTCCGCCGCCGTCATCCGCCTAACCATTTTTCCATCAATCGATTAAACCGGCACGGTTGACCATTTCACCAAGGTTGTCCATCCGAAAACAACCCGAAAGGAGATCCGAGACCATGTCTGACGGCTATAATGTACAGAATTTCAAAATCGGCTCGTGCGCGCTGACATTCAAGGAACAGGTCCTCGGCGGCACCCAATCCCCGCCACAGATCAAAATCGAACCGCAGCTTTATGAATCCAAATGCGATCAGAGCGGCGGCATGGCGCTCCGCGAAATCATCACCGGCATGAAAGTCACCATCAGCGCCGAACTCAAGGAAATCGACAAAGCCTTTGCCGCGCTGCTGAACAATGACGACGAACTCAGCATCGCCATTCTCGGCACCGACCTGCGGAACCGGAGCGGCCTGCTGCGCCTGACCCCGGTCAACCCCGACGACCACACCGGTTATGAATTCCCGAACGCGGTCCTGCGCCCCGGCTGTACTTATCGGCTCGACGGCAATCAGGAACACGTGCTGTCCGTCGAATTCACCGCCCACCCGGACCAGTCCGGCGTGATCATGAAAAAAATCGCCATCGGCGGCTGAAAGGACGGTTGACCATGCGTTTTTTTCCGAAACTCGGAGAACGGACGGTACGCCTGCGAATCGGCGGCGGACAGGAGCTGGAGGTACGCAAGCTTTCCATCGGCGATTACGACCGCTTCAGCGCAATCATCCGCGAGGTCGAACAGGACTGCGCCGCCGCCGACCTGGCGCTCTCCGCCAGAGCCGCGCGGATGGAAAAAGGCGGCAGGCAGATCAGCCAACTGCTCGAACCGTATTTCCCGGATGAACCTGCCGCCGACTTGTTCCGGCTCGGCTATGCGGGGCTGATCGAACTCGGCATGTACATGGCGTTCGGCAGCGATTTCGAAAAAACCGCAGACGGGCAGGGCTCAAAAAAAAACTGAACAAGCCGGACCTCATGCCCGACCTTGAGTTCGCCGCCGCCCGAATCCTCCATGCGTTCGGCGGCTATACGCTGGAAACGCTGTTCGCCGAGCCGCTGGAGATCTTTCTGCAACTGGCGGCGCTGGCGGACCGGGTCCTCGCCCACCGGACGCTTGAATATCCGGTCATCGCCCTGAACGCGCCGCTTCAGCAGAATGATTCCATACTGGAAAATATGCGGCGGCGGCGCGGCAATTCCTTCCGGCGGCGGCCGGACGCCCAGCCCGTTTCCGCTGAAAATCTGAAAGCCGCCGTCGAACTCGCCCGCCGCATCAGCAGCGGACAAACCGCCGTCAATAACGTCCGGGACTACACGCCCGGACAAATGACTCATCCAAACGCCAAGGGGTGATTATGACCACACCGACATTTGAATACCAAATAAACGATTACCTGCCGGAACGGCTGGAGCATTACCTCAGCCGTTTCGAAGAATTACTGGCCGCGGGGCAATCGGCCGCCGTCAATCCCACCTCATCGGACAGATTTTTTCCCGGACCGGGCGGCATGGGGCCCGGACGGACCGACGTTCCCGTTCTTCAAGGCTACATGGGAAGCGGCACCGCGGAGTCGTTTCATCCTGAATTCGAACAGGACCTCCGCCGGGAAATCTACAGCCGCTTCGTCACCGGCGACGAAAATCCGGTTCAACCGAACAGTTACGCCGGAATGAACAACCGTCCGTCCTCCGGACCGGAATCCGACGCCGGCGGAGCGATGGGAGAACTGCGGCTCGCGCTGGACGAGCTGATCCGGGCCGTCGAACAGAATACCGAACGCCTCGGTGAACAGAACCGCGACACACTCGAATTGAGCGATTAAAAGGGGAATCCGCATGCAACTGACACATCAAAACAACATCGGCTTCAGCATCGACGCCGCCAATCAGATTTACCGGACGGTGGTATGGGAAGTCCTGCCCGACGGCGAACACTTCAACCAGTGGGATTCGTTCCGGGAGGAGGTCGAAAACTGGGTCGGGCGAATCGGTGATCCCCTGAAGGTCCCGACCCCCGACAGCCGCAGCTATACCCTTGATGCCGACTGGGTCGTCACCTCGATCAAGGCCGACGCCGCGCAGATGCGCAACCTCTATACCGTGACCTACTCCGCCCGCAAGAAAAACCTCGACGCCCTGATGTCGGGGTATTCCTCCCAGACCGGCAACAATCTGGAACAGGAAATCAGCGCTTCGTTCGTCATCAACGACGAAACCCTCCAAAGCTGGCTGCCGCAGGTGGGCGACGTCATCCTGTGGGCGGGCGAAAACTTCTATTGCAACCAGATTTCCACCACTCAAAAACCTGAGGGCGAATGGGATGTCCGCCTGCGGATACGCAACATGAACACGCTCATGCTCGGCCTGCCCGGCGAACAGAAAACCGGAGAACTCGAATGCACCCGTACCGCCCGCTGGCAGGTGGCCGGAGAGCGTATCGCTGAATTCCTGGCCGCCAACAATATCGGCGGCGCGGCGGACTGGGCGGGAAGCGACTACGTGATCGCGTCGCGCAATTGTTCGGCGGTGGGCGTTTACGGATACCACGTCAGCCTGACCGCCATTCATTCCGGAATGCGCCTGATCGACATCCGCAAGTCGGACCGCCTGCGCCATATCAGCTTCGGTTCCGGCGAAATTGTCCGCGACATATCCTACACCGGGCGCTGGCGGGTACGCGAACAGGACCTCGAGAATTTCTGCCCGCCCGCCGGCAGCGACGCTTCCTCCTGGTCGGAAAACGGCTTCGTAGTTGCTTCGGTGGAACGGCGGCGCACTCATCCCGGCGTATGGGAAGTGACGATGCTGGCGCAGGAGCCGTCCTACCTCTATCCGCGTTACACGGATATCCCGGAGAATTTCGACGGCGACACCGAAAGCAACCTCGAAATGACCTACCGGAAATTCTCCGCCGTCGAATGCGGCTGGCTCGAAAGCGGCGGCGCTTATACCGAATACCCGAACTGGAACCACAGCACCCAATGCCCCCTCGTCGCCGAATCGCCCCTGCCCGCCAATTTCATTGAAACGCCGCTGGAATGCCTGACCGTGACCCTCGTTTCCTATGAGTCCGGCGAGCCGCACACCAATGCCTCGAAGTTGAAAAACTGGCTGAACGGCGATCTTGTTTACAACGGCAATCTGCAAGGGCGCAGTTCGCTGAACGGCAGTTGGCGCAAGGTTCATCAGTCCGTGGACCGCTATATCTATCGCGGTGAAGTCTGGACGCGAATCGTCCGCAAATGGGAAAACGCCCCGCGCAATTACGCCTGGAACCCGCAATTCTTCAATAACTGAGGTAAAACGTCATGACCACATTCTGGAACTGGCAGAGCGCCTGCAGATATCTGAACCGCAGGATCGATGCCCTGAAGCCTCTCCCCGGCAGCAATATCATCATCGAAAAAACAGCCTCCGGCAATCGCATCAGCACCTCGAAAAACCCCGTGGAAGGCGGTGGCTATCAGGGGTTCTTCAAAGTAACCGACGCTTCGGAATTCACTGCCGGGTCCGGCGTTTTCACCCCGGTGGCGGCGGTGGCCGACGGGCGCCTTGCCGCCGCCGAACGGATGCTTTATCCGGCGGGATTGGCCGTCATCAACGATACGCTGCTGGAGTGTCCGCCGGAAACGGTCGCGCTCCCGCGCGGCGTTTCATACCTGACGGCCGACTTTCATTTATCCGGGGACGTGCCGCTATTCGGCGGCTACAGCGCCCGGTCCAACGGGATCGCGCCGGGCTTCGAAAGCATCAGCATCATCCTGGCCGTGGCCGAAACCGGAGAGTCCTCCGTCCGGCTCTGCCAGCAGCAATACGGCATGATCTACAATTATCTATTCAGGAGCTGCTGACATGAACCTTTTGCCGTTGAAAGCCGCTCAATGCCCCTGTTCGTCCGGCGGACAATCCGGCGGCGGCGACAATATTTGCGACCGGATTTTCTGCCTTGACAACGCTTCGGGAACAGTGACGCTGTCGGGCATCGACGCCATCGGCTACTACAACAGTTCGGTCAGCCATACCGACTCGAACCAGTGGAACTGGCCGCTTGACCATATCGACGGCGAATACCGTCTGCGCTATATAAACGAAAACGCCCCGCTCTGGCTGCGGGAAATCGCCGCCAAACGCCGGGGCGTCAATTACCTGCAGACCTGCCGCATGTTTGTGGGCCTGCCGTCCGAATTTCATTTCAAGACGGTCAAAGACCCTCTCGATATGAATTACCGGACCCGGGCGCATTACGCCGTGGTCTACTACAACCTGCTGGGAAGCGAAGCGGCAGGCGCCCTGCTGCTCGGCAACGAACTTCTGATTCGCCTGCACTACCTGCAATTCGACGGTATTGAAGAACCGCCGTTCGAGTTGATGGAAACCGAAGCATTTCTGGAGTTGGCGACGGAAATCGGCGGCATGGCGGCGGCGGATCGCCCCGCCTGGTGCCGTTTCAGGATGAACGGCAAAGCGCAAAGCAATTTTCCGGACGGCCCTTCCGGGCTGACGCGGCGGGAAGCCCTGCCGGTGACGAAAGAATGGGATGGGCGGCAGCTCTCGCAAGCCGCCAACTTTTCGTCGGTGCTGATTTCCGGGTCCGACATCTGCGAACTGGCGGGGGGAACCATCAACGGGCGGCTGGCGTTTTCGGTCGAACAGGATTACGACTGCGAGCCGGAGCCGGAGTTTCCCACCCTGCCGGAGCCGCCGCGAGACGCATCATCCGCGGAATGGCAGGCGTATCTGGACGAAATGAAGCGCCGCAAAGCCCTCTATGACGACTGGTATGAACGCAACAATACCAGCGTGGCGGACTGGGTCAGCGACCGTCAGGGAAATCTCAACTTGTTTTCGGGAATCCGGGGAGACCGCCTGCTCCCCTACATCCATCACCGGGAAAAACCGCCGTATTTACCAAAATACGCACAATTCACCCTGACGCTGAACGGCTGTTCCTGCATCGAACCAGAAACCGGTAACTCGGAATTGGGCGATAATTTTATAGCGGCCGCGGCAAGCGCCGGATTGCTGCCCTGGACAGAACGCGGCATTCCGGTCATGGATTCCTGGCAACGGCGCTACAGTTCCATCGGTGGCGATGGTGATGGCACTGGCGACGGCACTGGCGACGGCACTGGTGACGGCACCGATGGCGATAGCGATGGTGATGGTGATGGCACTGGCGATGGCACTGGTGACGGCACTGGCGATGGCACTGGTGACGGCACTGGCGACGGCACTGGCGACGGTACTGGTGACGGCACTGGCGACGGCACTGG
>DHTZ01000094.1:0-3411 GCA_002408885.1 Lentisphaeria bacterium UBA5247
ACAAAAAACAGGCGAATTACATCATAAGCAAAATTAAGCAAAATTTTCGCCCTTTTTTGAGCTCAACGCAATTACGATCATCGCCATCCTGGCGGCGATGCTCCTCCCGGCGCTGAATGCGGCGCGCGACAAGGCAAAAGCCACCCAATGCATCAACAACCAAAAGCAGATCGGTACAGCATACAACTTTTACGCCACCGATAATGACGACATCCTGCCGTTGCAGTGGTATAACGGGGCTGGAAGCACTTATCGCTGGGCGGCATGGCTGGCCGGGAAGAAAGGCTCTACCGCCAGCGGCTGGCTGACCGAAAGAACCAATTATCTCGGAAATCCCAATATAGTCCGTTGTCCGAACGCACCGCCGTTTGATACAAAGCCGACCTTTGATGCGTCGTACATTTATGGAGCGCGGTACTTTGTCGCGTTTGACGGCGACATGAATCCCATTGACCAGGTGTTTCTCATCAATGCTAAAAAATGCAGGCAACCGAGCTTGAGCTGGATTATGACCGACAGTTGGAGCACGACCTCGAAGCAACAAATTTATCTGGTTACTAAAAATTCAACTTCGTGCGTCAGTTTGATTCATAACGGGTTCGCCAATACCTTGTTTGTCGATGGACATGTCGGCTCGCACGAAATGCGCTCGGAACCATTTAAAGCAGCCGGTATTGTAAATTATGCGGACAAATATAAAGTTTTAGTTGCCGCCCCGTAAAAAGAGAATTCTATTTCAGTAAACAGCAATAAAGTAAAGACAACCTTATAAGATAAATACAGGAGAATTGAAATGATAGCTCGAATACTTTCGATCTGGAGCCTCGCCGTGACGGCCGTCGCCGCTCCGATATACGGAGAGCTGGGAGAAAAAAACGCGGAGAGCCTGCGGCGCGAAACCGCCCCCCTCATGGCGATGTCCGATCAGGACGTCCTGAATCTGTTGCCGAAGCAAAGCGGAATTTATTTCGTCAAATGCCCGACGAAAAACTGCGGCAACGCCCAGGGGCAACACTATACGTGGTCGCCGGACAAGCCCGACGCCATCACCTGTAATTTCTGCAAAACTTCGTTTCCGTCCGCCGATTATCCCGAAAACAAAAAAGTCCGGGTCACGCCCCCCTCCGGCAAGGTCATCGAATACGACTATTACGAATCGCCGGACGGCTTGGAATATTATTTCAAGGCGGGGATCGAGTTCCGCAAGGCCAAGTGGTTTTCCACCGCGGCGTACAAGCTCGCCCGGCTCTATCACCTGACCGGAGAAGAACCATACGCGCGCCGCGTCGAACTGATCCTGGCCGGAATCGCCCGGAATTATCCCGACTTCGCCTGGAAATTCGATTTTCCGTTCCGCAAGGTCGAGTGGGAAAAAGGCGTACCGTCCAAGCTGCGCCCGGATTTCCGTACCGCCCGCTGGTCGTGGTGGGCCTACATGGATATCCCGAGGGAATTGATCCTGGCATACGATCTGGTCAAAGAACGCATCGCGGACGCGGACCGGGCGCCGATCGAAAAATTCTTCAACGAAGCCTGCGCGGGCGTACTGACCAATCCCGAGAAATATCACAACATGTCGCCGGTATTCTGGATCGACCTGATCATCACCGGCCGCGTGACCGGCAACGATCAATACGTCCGGACGGCGATGGAACGCGCCTCCCTGTTCATGGACAAATTCTTCCACTTCGACGGGTTCTGGAAAGAAGCCGCGCTGTCCTACCACCACCAATCCACCGGGCTGATCCGCAACGTGGCCGTCTATCTGAAAGGCTACGGAGATTTTGACCCGGCAACCGGTTTCCCCGCTCTGGCACGGGCGCTCAAGATACAGGAATACATGCGCTATCCAGACGGCCGCCCTGTTCCGATGGCGGACACCTGGATGAAACAGTTCTCCACGCAGAAACCGCTTGACAAAGCGCAGTCCTATCTGACTCCGGCGATCGGCTACGCGATGATGGGAAATGCGAAAACCCAATTTCATCTGGCATTCACACCGAAAAACGGGCACCGCCACTACGACACCCTCGGCATCACCCTCTATTCGCATGGCCGGGAAATGCTGTCGGACCTTGGCTACACCCACACCCGGATGCATCAGTACGGAGTGATGACCCCGGCGCATAATACGGTGACAATCAACCGGCAGAACCACGCCGTTGACGGCCTTGCGCGCGGCGGCGGCAATATCGAATACATGGACATCGACCAGCCTCAATTGAAAATCATCGCGGTGGACGGCAAACCGGCTCAGCCGCAGCTTTCGCACAACCGCCGCAGTTCGTTCATGGTCCAGTGCGGACCGGGGGAGAGCGATTACTACGTCGCCGATTTTTATGACATCGGCAAGGGCGAAAAATGCTATGATTATTTCCTGTACGGAGACGCCGACCGGGACGATGAACTGACCGTTTCCGGGGCAACGTCCGCCGAGCCGTACCCGATGATGCCGGAGGCGGAGCGCAAAAAATGGCGCGCGCCGGAACATGAACAGGATTGGAAGGAAGTATTCAAACCTTATTTCGCGTATGGCTACTTCAAGGACACGGTTTCGCACGGATACGATCCGGCGCAGGAAAGCGTGCGGCTCGATTTCGCGGCGGACGGCTCGACCTGTTCCGTTTTCGTGCCGGTCAAAGGCGAAAAAGACCTCCGTATCCTGACCGGCAAAGGCCCCTCTCATCGGCGTTCCAACGAGAACAACCATACGGTCATGAATTTCTTCCGCAACTTCCTCTGCCTGCGTTACGAAAATCCGGACAAAGACGTTTCCTACGCCAACGTCATCCATCCGCACGGCGGCGATTCCGCGGTGAAATCGGTCGGACGCCCGCGCCCGAACGTTCTGAAAATCGATCTGGCGGACCGCACCGATTATATATTCGTCCACCTGGACCACCCTCTCAAGGTTCATGATACGGAGCTGTCCGGGCTGTACGGCTGGGCTTCGTTTGACAAGGCCGGGCGGCTGTTGAACAGCCATATCGTCCGCTCGGCGGTTTCCGCGGACATTGCGGCGGCGGACGGTTCGGTATTGCGGCACGGCGCGGTCGAACTGAAAAACCCGTCGCCTTTCGTCCGGGTCGTCAACCGCGACAGCGGGATCGCCTGCGGATATTTCAGCGAAAGACCCGGTTCGGAAGAAACCGGCGTCAAGGGACCGCTCGGCTTCGAGGCCGGAAGCGACCGCATTTTGAAATTCAAAACTTTTCCTCAATATGAGCTGAAAGGCAAGAATCAAGTCGTATTTTACGAAAGGGAGATTAAATGATTACCAAAATACCGGATGAGTTCTGCTGCATAGACATGCACAACCATATCAGTCAAGGCCCCGACGGCAAGCTGAACCGTTCGATGGCGCAGGAACTGCTGGACGGCGCCACCCGCCTCGGCATTCAACGGATCGGG
>DHTZ01000094.1:3655-56088 GCA_002408885.1 Lentisphaeria bacterium UBA5247
GATCGGGTCGTCGAGGCGATGGAGATGTCGGAGCGCTTCGTCGGCTTCTGCTTCGTCGATCCGCATTTCCCCGACGAGGCGGCGGCGGAGATCGAACGCTGCGTCGTCCGGCACGGCATGGCGGGGATCAAGCTCTACCACCAGTTTTTCATCTGCGACGACGCCCAGAAACCGATTATGGACAAAGCCGCCGAGCTCGGCGTACCTGTCCTGATGCACGCCGGCAAATGCACCGATCCCGCAACCATCGCCGCCCAGCCGCGGCTGAGCCACGCCGGACATTTTCTGGAAGCATTGAAAAAATTCCCCGCCACCATGCTGATCCAGGCGCATATCGGCGGCGGCGGCGACTGGGAATGGAATCTGCGAATGCTGGAGGGAATCGATTCGGACCATTATTTCATCGACATCAGCGGCTCGGTGATCGACGCGGGAATTGTCCGGCGGACGATTGAAACGGTCGGCGTTGACCGGGTGCTGTTCGCCACCGACATGTCATTGGAGGAAGGTGTGGGCAAGCTGCTGGCGGCTCGCCCTTCTCATGAAGAATTGATGAAAATTTGCAGCGGCAACTGGAACCGTATCGCCGGCCGCAGGAGGGTTTGACCATGTTTGACATTCATGTTTCCACCGGCCACTGGCCGTTCCGCCCGATTCCCGGACAGAGCATTCCCGAATTATACGAATACCTGCGCGGCTTCGGCATTTCCGGCGCCGCCGTGACCAATACCAACGGACTCTTTTATCTGAACACACAGGCAGCCAATCTGGAACTGGCGGAAGCGATCAAGGCGTACCCGGAATTTTTCGTCGCCGTGGCCTCGCTCAACCCGGCCTATGCCGCCGCCGAGCGGGACCTGGAATTCTGCGTGGAGAAATTGGGATTCCGGGCATTGCGCCTGACGCCGCTCTATCATCAATACGCCCTGGCGGAAGCGTCCGCCGTCATCCGCCTGGCCGGAGAGCTGGCGATCCCGGTGATCGTGCCGAATGAAATCGTCAACTTCCGCCAGAAGCACTGGATGGAACCGTCCGCGCCGCTGGGCCTGGAAGCCGTACTCGGGCTTTGCCGTGAATTCCCCGGCGTGAATTTCATTTTCACCGAAGGGACAGCCGCGCCGGACGGAGCGTATCCGCCGAATCTCTATTTCGAACTGTCGCGCTTCCGGTCGAGCTACGGCGGGGCGCTGACGGAGCTGATCCGAAACGTCGGAGCGGATCACGTATTGTTCGGGAGCGGAGCGCCGTTCAAGGCGGCGGAATCGTCCTTATTGAAGCTTTTTCATTGCGACATCACGGACGAAGAACGCCGCCTGACCGGTGGCGACGCCGCCAGGGCGCTGCTGTACCGTTGAAAGTATCGGAAAGCGTTCGACGAACACAACTCAAGCTGCGTCCCCGGAGAAATCACCCTCATGAATTATTGCATCCGGTGGACGGAATCAGCCAAAGACATCAACCGCGACCCGCCCCGTTTCGAGAAACCGCCCTTTCCTGAACTGTTTGCGGAAGACGAAAAATAAAGGTCAGGCTTTCTTTTTCTTTTTCGGGCGCGGCGGCGGAGCCGGTATCGGGTCTTCGGTAATCGCCATCAGGGATTTTTCGGCAAGGTCCCGGTATTTTTCAAATTCTTCTGCCGTCAGTTCTTTCGGAATGTCGATCCGCTCACCCAGCACCAGCGTCACCTTGGAAAACGGCTTCGGAATCTGGAAATTGTCCCAGCTCCGGATTTGCCAGTAGTTCGAATAATTGACGCTGATCGGAATCAACGGCACTTCGCAATACGCCGCCAGGTGAATCGGCCCCTTGCTCATATGGTATTTCGGCCCGCGCGGGCCGTCCGGGGTAAAACTGACGTAAAATCCGTCACGCACCGCATGGATCGCCTCCAACTGAACTTTAGCACCGCGCTTGTTCGACGAACCGCGCAGACTGCGGATTTTCATGACCGAAATCAGGTCCACGATATACTGCCCGTCGCGCGACGGGCTGACAATCGCCATCGTCCGCTTGCGCAGCCGCGCCGGAAACATGACCGGGAAAAATAACAGACGGTTATGCCACGTGACCGTGACCGCCCCGAAGATCGTATGCATATAGTCGTGCGGGTCCTGAATTTCGGTCCGCAGCAGGAAAGTCCGGGCGAATTTCAACAGCAGCACCGGCGGGATGTAAATCCAGCCCGGAAAACGTTTGATATTACGAAAAGCCTTGATAAACAGGTTCATGCGGTATATTCCTCGCGATAATATTGGCACCGGGCGGAGAGCGGGCAGTCGCCGCACAGCGGTTTACGGGCGTTGCAGATTTCCCGCCCGTGGAGAATCAGCAGATGAGAGAAATTCGTCCAGTATTCGGGGGCAATATGGGCACAGACGATTTTTTCGATCTTCACCGGGTCTTTAACGGCGGCGATCCCCAGCCGCACCGACAGGCGCTGGACGTGGGTGTCCACCGGAAAACCGGGAACTTCGAACGCATTGCCCAGGATGACGTTGGCGGTTTTGCGCCCGATTCCGGGCAACGAGAGCAGTTCCGTCATGGTCTGCGGCACTTCGCCGCCGAAATGCGCCATGATGCCGCGCGCCGAGCCGACCAGATTCGCCGCCTTGGCATGGTAAAGCCCCGCCGTGCGGATATACGGTTCGACGTCTGTCGGTTCGGCCTTGCTCATGGTTTCGGCGTCGGGATAGCGGCGGAACAGTCCGGCGGTCACGATATTGACGCGGCGGTCGGTGCATTGAGCCGAGAGAATCGTCGCCACCAGCAGTTGAAACGGAGTTTCATGATGGAGCGGACAACCCGGCTCGCCGTACCGCGCGTACAGTTCCCGGTAAATAAAGGAAAGTTTGTCTTTTAAACTACGCGTTGAACTCATTTTTCAATCTGCCCAGCAGTACCACCATCATGCGGTAAGCTTCTTCGCGTGTTTCGGAATCGTCGGCGATGACGGCGATCTGAAAGCGCTGCGCCGCCGACAAAAATTCATCGAAACCGATCCCCGCCGCGTCACCGATCAGGTGTTCCGCAATCTGCGGCCATTCGCGGGGGGAGCGGTCATAAGCCTCCAGCCACGCTTCGGAGGTTTCGACGAAAGACTCGATCAGAGCCTTCGCCTCTTTGCCGTCCAAAGCGTAACTGTCCTCGATGTGCTGGTAAATGGCATCGAGCGAGATGAGACTGTCAGGCGCCATCAGACACCGGAGTATGCGGAGAACGCGCCGTCCACCGGGATCACCGTGCCGTTGACGAATCCGGCGGCCTTTTCATCGACCAGCCACAGGAGCGTGCCGAGGAGGTCTTCCGGGGTGCCGAACTTGCCCATCGGGGTGTGGGCGATGATCTTTTCGCCGCGGGCGGTCAGGGAACCGTCGGCGTTCATCAACAGGGCGCGGTTCTGGTCGGTGACGAAGAACCCGGGGGCGATCGCGTTGACGCGGATGTTGACCTTGCTCATATGGACGGCCAGCCACTTGGTGAAGTTGCTGATCGCGGCCTTGGCGCCGGAGTAAGCCGGAATCTTGGTCAGGGGGGTGAACGAGTTCATCGACGAAATATTGACGACCACGCCGCCGTTGCCCTGCGCCATGCCGCGGCTGAAAATCTGGGTCGGGAGCAGCGTGCCGAGGAAGTTCAGGTTGAAGACGAATTCAACACCGGCCGGATCGAGTTCGTAGAAGGTCACGAGGTCCTTCACGCCGTCCGCCAGGTCGGCCTTTTCCAGATATTCCTTGGTGGTGGTGCCTTTCGGGTGGTTGCCGCCGGCGCCGTTGATCAGGATATCGCATTTGCCGAATTTTTCGGACACGATCTTTTCGGCCTGCATGAGGCTTTCGCGCTCAAGCACGTTGGCGGCGACTCCGATGGCGGTACCGCCGTCGGCGATAATGGCGTCCGCGACTTTCTGGGCGTTTTCGGCGCGCAGGTCGAGTACGGCGACTTTGGCGCCGCAGGATGCGAGAGCCTGGGCCATCACGCCGCAGAGGATGCCGCCGCCGCCGGTTACCACCGCGACTTTGCCGTTCAGATTGATGTTCAGAGGTACATTCATTTTTTCCATCCTTAGTTATGGTTTTATTTTTTAAGTCAAATGAGAATATTCACGCTGTCCCAGCGGGTACACGTTGAAGCCTTGCTCAAACAATGCCCGGTGGTCCAGAATATTGCGTCCGTCGAAAATAAAGGCCGGTTTTTCCATGACTTCGAAGATTTTCCGGTAGTCGTAATCCCGGAACTGCTTCCATTCGGTCAGGACCAGAATGGCGTGAGTACCGGCAGCGGCCTCGTAAGGGTCTTCATGATACGAGATTTCGCCGGGGCAGTCGGCCAGGTCGAGGCGGGCGTTTTCCAGCGCTTTCGGGTCGTGGATCGAAAGCACGGCGCGTTCCTCGAGCAGCATTTTGCTGACCGTGATCGCGGGGGATTCCCGGGTGTCGCCGGTGTCCGCCTTGAACGCGAAACCGAAGACGGCAATCTTTTTGCCCGCCACCGAATTGAACATATTCATCAGGATTTTGCGGACAAAGCGCTCGGCCTGATAATCGTTGATCTTAACCACCTGTTCCCAATACGCGGCGACTTCCGGCAGGCCGTAAAATTCGCACAGGTAAACGAGGTTCAGGATATCTTTCTTGAAGCACGAGCCGCCGAACCCGATGCTGGCGCGGAGGAACTTCGGCCCGATCCGGGAATCCAGCCCCATCGCCGACGACACTTCCAGAATGTTCGCATCGGTCTTTTCGCACAACGCCGAAATGCTGTTCACCGACGAAATCCGCTGTGCCAGCATGGCGTTCGAAACCAGCTTGGTCAGCTCGGAACTCCACAGATTGGTGGTTTTGATCCGCTCCTCGGGCACCCAGTTCAGGTAAATGTCCTTGATCGCCTGCAGCGCCTTTTGACCGGAGGGGGTTTCCAGCGCGCCGATCAGGACCCGGTCGGGGTGCTGGAGGTCGCCGACCGCGGTTCCCTCCGCCATGAATTCCGGGTTTGAAATAATGTCGAAATTCAAGCCTTTGGTGTTCGATTCGAGAATCCGGCGCATGGCCTCGGCGGTGCGGACCGGCAGGGTGCTTTTTTCCACCACGATTTTGTCATGGCCGGAGTGTTCGATGATGTCGCGGGCGGTTTTTTCCCAATACTGGAGGTCGGCGGCCTTGCCGGCGCCCGCCCCGAACGTCTTGGTCGGAGTGTTCACGCTGACGAAGATGATCCCCGCCTCTTTGATCCCCGCCACCACGTCCGTGCTGAAAAAAAGATTGCGGCCGCGGGCGCGCCGGACCACTTCGTCCAGCCCCGGTTCGTAAATCGGCAGTTCATCGGACTGCCACGCCTTGATGCGTTTTTCATTCACGTCCACCACAATGACTTTATAATCGGGGCACTTGTCGGCGATCACCGCCATGGTAGGGCCACCCACATATCCGGCCCCAATGCACAAAATCGTCTTTTTCATAGTTCTCCTGGATGATGTCTAGTTTAACATGACCTGGCCGCCGGTCACCGGAATCGCCTGCCCGGTTTCGTACTGCTGGCTCACGGCGTAGATGATGGCTTTCGCCACATCGGCCGGGAAACAGCCGCGGTTCATCGGAATTTTCGCTTCATAAAAGGATTTGACGTCGGCGATCGTTCTGGCTCCCGGAACTTTGCCGCTGTTCAGATATTGAACGAACAGCCCTTTTTCGGGGTCCATCCACAACGGGCCGTCGAAGAAGTTGCCCGGGCAAACGCTGTTGACCTTGACCCGGTCCTCCACCAGTTCCAGCGCAAAGCTCTGGGTCAGCCCGATCGTACCGAACTTGCTGCCCGCGTAAGCGCCGTTCTTATTGCTGCCCGTCAGCCCGCTCTTGGAGTTGACTTGAACGATGTCGCTCCACTGCGTGCCCCAGCGGTTCTGGCGCGCCATGATCCGCCCCGCGTGCTTGACGCAAAGGAAGTAACCGCTGTAGTTGACGTTGGTGACGAAATCCCAGTCTTTTTTGTCCATTTCCTTGACCGAACCGGCTTTCAGCACTCCGGCGTTCGCCACCAGCAGGTCGAGCCCGCCGCAAATACCGACCAGAGTTTCGTACATTTTTTCCACCGATTGTTCATCGGCGATATTCACGGCCAGCGCAAACGCCTGTTTCATGCCGTATTTTTTGCAGAGTTCGAAGGCGGCTTTTTCCGCGCCTTCCAGGTTCAGGTCGGCCACGCCCACCGTACAACCGGCCGCCGCCAGTTCCTCGGCGATACCGTAGCCGAATCCCTGCGCGCCGCCGGTCACCACGGCGATCCTGCCTTTCATCGTGCCGCTGCCGCCACCGGCGGAAACCTTGCGGCGATACGATTCGACTTCCCAGTTTTCGATGAATCCGCGCGCTTCGCCGCTCATGTACATGGCGCCGCCGAAAGCCGCGGTCAACTGCTGAACCCGCGCCGCGTCCCGTGCCAGATTGGCCACGACCATCGCGTTGCGGAGGTTGTCGGCGGCGGCGAACACCGCCTTGCCGGGCACCGCAACCACTTTCGGCTTATAGCCCCGGGCGTCGCGGAACGCCGCGACCGTTTTGTCGTCAATCACGCTGCTTTCCAGCGCAAAGGATTTGGCGTAAACCACATGATCGGGGGTCAACGGGCCATCCGCCACCTTGAAGTACGGCAACGGCACCACCGTGGCGGTAAATTCATCCTCCAGCAGCGAACGCAACTGCGGAGCGTATTCCATCACGCATTGCGGGTCGGCGCTGTCGGCGACAGCCAGTTCCAGAGGAATGTTCCGGGCGGTGATGTAATCCGTCAGGACGGTCATGATGCCGTCGTAAATTTTGTGAATGCCCTCAATGCTCTCCGCGCCCACGAAAACCCCGTGGTTCTGCAGGAAAATCACCGCCGGGAATTTCCCTTTCGCGGCTTTCCATGCTTCCGCTTCGCGGTAAAAATGCGCCGCCAGCGTATAGCCGGGGTCGGTGTAATCCACCCACAAGGCGTCCGGGAACAGTTCGGCGCAGATGCGTTTGCCGTCGCGCCCGCAGGTCATGGCGTTGACCGCCGCCGGGTGCAGATGGACGACAAACTTGTCGGGAATAATTTCATGCAGGGGAGCTTCCACCGAGGGGCGTCCGACGGAATCGAAACAGACGGCGTCGGCCATCAACTTTTTAACCACGGCCTCGCGGGTGTCGGAATCCATCCCGGCGTCGATGGCGAACACCGCGCGAATCCGCGTCCGGTCCATCTTGACAAATCCCTGCTCGGTTACGGTTTCGAGACTGATGCCGCTGGGCTTCACCAACAGGTGGGTTTCGTCTTTGTACGAGGTATTGCCGCCGCCGGCCAGGACGAAATCGGGATTCTTTCCATAGAAATTGGAAATAGAAACTAATTCCTTGAGAGACATGTCACAAGCTCCTGTATTTTGGTAAAGATAAACAAACCATAATGTACTACGGAAACCGTGAAATGCAACTCTTTTTCCTGACCTTTTTCGCGTTCCCGCGGAGCCGGAGCGGACTCAACAGTTCCGTTCCAGCTCTCCGACCACTTCATTGAATTTGTCCAGCGCCTCGTACACGGGGGCCGGAGTCGAGAGGTCCACGCCCGCGTCTTTCATGATGTCGAGCACGTCCCTGGAGTCCCCGGCTTTCAGGAAACCCAGGTAATCCTGCAACTTCACGGGGTCCCCGCTCAGGATGTTCCGCGACAGTTTCACCGCCGCCGACATGCCGGTCGCGTATTTATAGACATAGAAGTTATAGTAGAAATGCGGAATCCGCGCCCATTCCATTTCAATCCGGTGGTCCGCTTTCTTGATCACCGCGCCGAAATAGTCGTGGTTCAGCTTGCCGTAGTCCTTGCAGAGCCGGTCGGCGGTCAGGGTCACAGAGCGCTCGCCGAGCTCGTGGATGTGTTTTTCGAATTCGGCGAACATCGTCTGGCGGTAGATGGTGCCGCGGATTTCGTCGGCCAGATGGCAGAGCAGGTACGATTTGAACGCCGGTTCCGGGTTCTGCTTCATCAGGTAGTCGTGCAGCAGCAGTTCGTTGGTGGTCGAGGCGACCTCCGCCACGAAAATGCTGTAGTCGGCGTAATGGTACTCCTGATGCCTGTTCGAATAATAACTGTGCATGGAGTGCCCCAGCTCGTGCGCCAGCGTGAACACATCGTTCAGCGTCCCGTTGAAGTTCAGCAGGATATAAGGATAACTGTCGTAACAGCCGCTCGAGTAAGCGCCGGAGCGCTTTCCCTTGCATTCATGGATGTCGATCCAGCGCTGTTCGAACGCCTTTTCCAGGATGGCGCAATATTCCTCGCCCAGCGGCCGGAGGGCGGCCTTGACCCATTCGGCGGCCTGTTCGAAAGAAACCTTCAGCCGATAGTCCGGCACCAGCGGATTGTAAATATCGTACATGTCCATGCGGCGCAATCCCATCGCCTTGCGCCGGACATTCAGGTAACGGTGCAGGCAGGGCAGTTTGTCGCGCACCGCCTTGATCAGGTTGTCGTAAACCGCCACCGGGACGTTGTCGGAAAAGAGCGAAGCCTCCAGCGCCGACGGGTAATTGCGGATTTTGGCGCTGTAAACATGCCGTTTCACATTGCCGTCAAGCGTGGCCGCCATGGTATTGCGGAACTTCCCGTAGGTGTCGAACATGGCTTCGAACGCGCGTTTCCGCACCGGGCGGCGGCCGCTCTCCAGAAATTTGATGTAATTGCCGTGGGTGAGCTGGACTTTCTTGCCGTGTTCGTCCGCCACCGCCGGAAAAGTCAGGTCGGCATTGTTCAGCGTCGAAAAGATTTTGCCGGCCGCGCCGAGCACATCCCCGCCCAATCCCAGCAGCCGTTCCTCCTTTTCAGAAAGAATGTGCGGGCGCTGGCGCAGCAGCTCCTCCATGCTCTTGCGGTAAAACTCAAGCTCGGGAGCGTCGAGAAAGGTCCGGAGCTTCGTTTCGTCCATCGCCATGATTTCGGGCTCGAACCAGGCGGTGGCGCCGGAAACCTCGGCGAATTTGCTTTCGATTTTGCCGAGGCGCGACTTGTTTTCGGAATCGGCGGTATTTTCGTCGGATTTCAGGTGGGCGTAGCAATAAAGCTTTTCGGCAAAACGTTCGAAACGGTCCAGCGCCTCGAATGCCTCGAGCATGACCGCCGGGCTTTCGCCGAGGCGGCCGCGGAATGCGATGAAGGCCGCCGAATAACGGTCCACTTCGGCAAAGTCTTTTTCCCAGGCTTCGGCGCCGGGAAACATCGGGACCAGGTCCCAGGTATCGGCAACGGGCAGATCCCGATGCAGCGGTAATGAGTTTTTATTGCTTGACATAATTCTTCCTGCCTGTATATTATCGGTTTTCGGTAATTCGGTAATATAGTCGCGTTTCCGGCTTTGAAAAGCGTTTTTTCCGATTTATATTACAAGATAACTATTTTTTCTGAACACAGCAAGGAGGGCCGGCCATGAGCAAAGTCAAAAATTTTGAAGAATTCCTGAAACTGCCGGACAAATATTACGTCACCACCCCGATCTATTACGTCAATGACAAGCCGCACATCGGCCATTCCTACACCACCGTGCTCGGCGACGTATTGACCCGCTATCATCGCGAACAGGGCGTGCCGACGTTTTTCCTGACCGGCACCGACGAACACGGGCAGAAAGTCCAGCAGGCCGCCGAAAAGGTCGGCATCACGCCCCAGGAACAGAGCGACACCACCGTGCTGCGTTTCCAGGAACTCTGGAAGACCCTCAATATTTCCAACGATTATTTCATCCGCACCACCATGCCTTTCCATAAAAAAGTGGTGCAGGAAGTCCTGCAGGACCTGTACGACCGCGGCGAAATCTACAAGGACGAATACAAAGGGCGTTACTGTGTGCCCTGCGAACGTTTCTTCAAGGAAAAGGACCTGAACGGGGACACCCTCTGTCCCGAGTGCGGCCGCCAGACCAACGAAATCACCGAATCCAACTATTTTTTCCGGATGAGCAAGTATCAGGACTGGCTGATCGACTACATCAAGACCCATCCGCTTTTCATCATGCCGCTGTTCCGGGCCAATGAAACGCTCGGCTTCCTGAACAAGCCGCTCGGCGACCTCTGCATCTCGCGTCCGAAATCCCGCCTCTCCTGGGGAATCGAACTGCCGTTCGACAGCGACTACGTCTGTTATGTCTGGTTTGACGCACTGATCAACTATATTTCCGGCGTCGGCTACCGCCAGGACGACGAAAAGTTCAAGAAATGGTGGCCCGTAAGCTGTCATCTGATCGGCAAAGACATTCTGACCACCCACACCGTATACTGGCCGATCATGCTGAAAGCGATGGGGGTCGAACAGCCGCAGACGATTTTCGCTCACGGCTGGTGGCTCACGGGCGACACCAAAATGAGCAAATCCCTCGGCAACGTCGTCAATCCGATGGACATGATCCAGCGTTTCGGCGTGGATGCGTTCCGTTACTACCTGATCGCGGCGATGACGCCCGGACAGGACGCCTCGTTCACCGAGGAAGCGTTCATTACCCGTTACAACTCCGACCTGGCAAACGACCTCGGGAACCTGCTCAGCCGCGTGGTCAAAATGACGCTCCGCGTCAGCGACGGCGTCATTCCCCAGCACGGCGAGTTCGGCCAGGACGAACACGACCTCGCCGCCGCCGTGGACAACGCCATCATTTCCATGCATGCGGCGATCGCCACCATGCGCCTCGACGGCGGGCTGGAACAGGTGCTCAACGCCATCCGCGCGGGCAACCGTTACCTCGAAATCACCGCCCCGTGGACGCTGGCCAAGAAAGGTGAAACCGAACGGCTGAACACCGTTCTCTACTGTACCGCCGAACTGCTCCGGATCGTTTCGGTCCTGCTGGACCCGATCATGCCCGGGAAAATGGCCGACATCCGCTTTGCCCTCGGCATCGATCGAACGGAAAAACCGGAATTCAACGTCGCAAAGCTCCGCGCCTTCAACCGTAACAATGTGTTGAGCGGCCGCCGGATCAACGACACCGATTCCCTGTTCCCGCGTTTCGTGCCGCCCATGTCCGAGACCCCGGCGCAGCCCGCGCCGAAAGCCAAGGCCCCGGAAAAGAGCAAAGCGGCAAGCGCCGAGGAAAAAACCGGCCTGATCACCATCGAAGAATTCGGCAAAATGCAATTGCTGACCGCCAAAGTGCTGGAAGCGGAAAAGGTCGAAGGCGCCGACAAGCTCCTGAAGCTCCAACTGGAAGTGGGCGAAACCCGCCGCCAGGTCGTTTCCGGCATCGCGCAGTTCTATACGCCCGAGGAAATGATCGGACGCAGTATCGTGATCGTGGCCAACCTGAAACCGGCTAAAATCCGCGGCATCGAATCCGAAGGCATGCTCCTCTGCGCCAAGTACGGCAAGGACCTGAAGCTGATCGCCGTGGACGGCGCCGTGCCGTCCGGTTCAAGTGTGGGGTAATATGATCGTTCACACGGCGACCGGCGAAGTACGGGGCGGCGCGGAAAGCGGCCTGTTCGCGTTCCGCGGCATCCCGTTCGCCGCGCCTCCGTCCGGTGAACGGCGCTTTCAGCCGCCCAGCCCGCCCGCGCCGTGGACGGGTGTTCGCGACTGCCGGGAATTTTCGGCGATTCCGCCTCAACCGGAACTGTCGCTGGACAGCCCGGTCAAGGTCCGTCAGGAACAGAGCGAAGACTGCCTTTACCTGAATATTTATACCCCGGCGGACGGGGATGGCGGCTATCCGGTTTTGTTCTGGATTTTCGGCGGCGGCTTCATTGCCGGCACCGCCAACATGCCGCTCTACGACGCGCCCCGGCTGGCCGCCGAAAACGGCGTCATCGTAGTCACGTTCAACTACCGGATCGGACTGCCCGGATTTCTCGGCGACGGCAACTTCGGGTTGCAGGACCAGTTCGCCGCGCTCCAATGGGTGCGGGAAAACATCGCCGCGTTCGGCGGCGATCCCGACAATATCACCCTGTTCGGGGAATCGGCGGGCGCGATCAGCGTGGACCTGTTCATGCGCAATCCGCGCGCCAAAGGAATGTTCCGCCGCGCCATCTGCCAGAGCGGGGCGATGGATTCGCTGCGTTCGTTTGCCGTCGGCCGTCCCGAACTCCGCGAGAACGCCCTCGCCGCGGCCGCCCGGCTGCAAGGCGACCTCCCGACCCTGCCGGTTCAGCAACTGCTGGAACAGCAAAGCAAATTTTTCGGCTGGGACGACCCCGCCAAATACGTCTGCACCCCGGTTTACGACGGCCTCTGGTGCGCGCATGACTACTGCAATCCGGTGCCGCTGATCACCGGTACCAACACCAACGAAGAAACCGTGTTCACCAATCAGGCCGACCCCGCCGGCTTCGAGCGCTGGTGCTCCGCCGTCTACAACAAAGTCATTGCGAACCGCATCCGCAAACGCTATCACGACCCCGAGGACCCGAATGCGCCGTGGAACGCGGTCATCCGTTACGGTGCGTTCACCGCGCCCGCGCGCCGCCTGGCCGAAACCGTCAGCCGTTCGGGGCAACCGGTTTACCTGTATCACTTCAACCGCCTGGCGCCGGAAGTTCAGTTCGCCAAACGGCTCAAATGCTACCACGCCTCTGAAATCAGTTATATTTTCGGCACGCCGCTGACGGCGCCGCCTCCGGAAGACGTGGAACTCTCGCGCCGGATGCGCCGCTACTGGGCCAATTTCGCCCGCACCGGCGATCCGAACGGCGACAGCCTGCCGTCCTGGCCGCAATACAGCAGCCGCGACCGCCGCAACATCGTGTTCGACGTTCCGATCGGGACCGAACGCGACTATGCCGCCGCCGACTGCGACTTCTTCGACGAAATCCACTGACCGGTCTTTATTCCGGACAGGTTCTTCAAGTCAGGATGCCGCGCATCCGTCCGCACCGAACGAAATCGATGATCATTATCAAATGAAAGCGATATCCTGCTCAAAAAATATTCTTCCAGCAAACTCTCCGTATATTTTCGATTTTTCAACCGGATCACGTATTGACAACATCTATGATAGATACCCTGGCGCCTCCGCCGGACTGGGTCAAAAACCGGGCAACCGGCGCGGTTCCGTTCGACCAGGGCAAACTCACCGACCGCCGGCGCGCCGTGACCGCCCCCAGTGCCCGATTGGGAAAAAGCGACTGGACCGACTGGGCCGTCGGCTACGGTGAAAATATCCCGGTCCGGCTGGAAGTCCGGCTGGACCAGCCCCACCCGGTCAGCGCCGTCAAGTTCTGGCTATGCGGAAGCCCGCGCGGCGCGGCTATAACCGCCGACGGGCGAAAGTTCCGTTTCAACGAATCAGCGAAAACGGCGTATTCGCCCGACGATGTCCGCGAAGTCGTATTCACCCTGCCCGAGCCCGTAACCACGGACCGCTTGACGGTGGAGCTTGACGCAACCCCGGCGCGCCTCATCATCGCCGAGATGGAAGTCTGGGGGCCTTGACCCTGTAAACAGGCGATCAGCGGCGGCCCCGGCATTCAGGAAACGGGGCGCCTCCTCAAAACAGGCCTTTCAGCTCCGCCAAATGAGCGGAGCATCTCTATTTTGTCAAAAAAAACATAATAGGCTATTGATTTTCCCGGACGAACATTGTATAATAGTATAAGAAGATAAAAGGTTTTCGTTTTTTTATGAGCAAACAGCCCAAATATTATCAAGCCAAACTATGGGTTCTCGGCCGGGTCAACACGCTGGGACTGCGCAAGGGCGACCTGTTGCCCAGCCATAGTGAATTCATCAAGGATGCCGATTTCAGCATGATCTGCCTGCGCCGCGCCCTTGACGAACTGGAGCGCGACGGCGTCATCGCCCGCCAACAGGGCAAACGCGCCTGTCTGGTCAAAGACGTCTGCGAGCTTCCCACCCGAGGCAAAGTCCTTTACCTCCACATCTATGACCGGGTCCCCGACAAATCCATCCTGTTCGAACAAATGCGGCGTTTTTTCAACCATCACGGCATCAGCCTGAGCTATGCCAGTTACGGCAGGCCGGACCCGGAACTGCTCAAGACGGCCTCGGGCTGCCTGGGCATCATCCTTTCCGGCTGGATCACCCGCGAGTGGGTCGATTTCCTGAAAGTTCTCGGACTTCCTCTGCTCGTCTGCGGCAGCAATCCGTTCCCGGAAGAACTCGCCGGGGTTGACTGCGACTGGCGCGACGCTTCTATGCTGGCCTATCAGGAACTGGTCCGGCGCGAGTGCAGGAACATCATCCTTTTCAACGGACCGCCGATCTATATCCCCTCGTTGCATATTCTGGAGGGTTTCCGGGAGGCGAGTGTGGCGGAGAGCGGAGAATTTCACGCCGACAGGACCACCGAGGTCAATATCCGCCAGGGCGAACGCGCCTATCACGCTATTTCCGACTTCCTGCGGAAGCAGCCCGACGCCGACGGGCTGATCGTCGAAACCGGCGTTTACCCCCTGCTGATGAGCGTCCTGTACGAAACCGACCTCCATCACCGCCTGAAGATCGCCGGCATCACGCTGAACAATTTCGACGACTTCGTTTTTTCCCGGCAGACCTTCATCACGTTCAAAGAATCGGTATTTCTGGAAACCGCCAGAATTTTCCTGAACCGTCTGGAAACCGGTGACCATTCGATCCGGAGTTTCACCATCGCACCAACCGTTTACCGCCCAAAGGAGGAAACATCATGAAAATGAAAGGACGGAATTTTACACTCATCGAGCTTCTTGTCGTTATAGCGATCATCGCGATTCTGGCGGCGATGTTGCTGCCCGCGCTCAATCAGGCGCGGGAAAAGGCCAAGTCCACGACCTGCATCGGCAACCTCAAATCCATCGGCCAGGGCGTGGCACTGTACAGCGTGGACTACAACGACCGCATGCCCATGCGTTACGACGGCAAAATCACCTGGACCCTGCGCCTGATCATGAACGGTTACATGGGAAAAGTGGAAGATTCGAACGACCTGGCCGGCACGACCAAAATGAACGCCATGATCTGTCCGAGCTTCCCCCCTTACGCCTATAACAGCAGTTTGAGCACGCCAACCCGGCGCACCCTCGGCATGGCCGCGCAAATCATGTACGCCAGTGAAGCGACCATGAACGAGGACGAATCGTTTGTCCTGACCAAAATCGCCCGGCCCTCCGGCCAGATCATCGCCGGCGACACTCAGGCGAACGATCCGGCGGTCGGTTACCGCATCCAGAGCTATATTTTCACCCCCACCGGCAAAGGCGGCACCTCCATGCTGGCCCACGCCCGCCACCAGAACCGGATGAACGCCCTGCTGGCCGACATGCACGTGACGGCGGTCGAATCCGCCCGTTTGCTGACGGATTTCCCGATCAAATTCAAACATATCGACCAATACGGCGTTACCAGAAACTGAAGGAAGCATCATGCCGAAGAAACTGTTCTGTCTGTTCGCCGCGCTCTGGTTCATGGCCGCCTGCGGCGAGAATCTCTGGCCGGAGCCGCCGTTCGTCCTGAACGCCAAGGGCTCGAAACTGCTGTCGCGCACCGTCCTCGAGCCGCGCCAGCGCTATCTGCTGGAATTCAGCGCCAGAAGCGACGGCGCCACGGTCGAAAACAGCCCCGCGCTGGATACGCTGCTCCGGTTCCGTTTTCCCAAAATGACTCCGATCGAAATGTCCTCGGCGCTCCTGATCGTCAACGACGCCGACAATAAAAACAGTCTCCCCGCCTATCTGGATCCGCGCATATACATTCACAGCGGGGAATGGCAGAGCTACAAATGGGAGTTTTATGCGCCGGACACGGCGAAATTCCTGAATATCCGCTTCGCCGCGACAGCGCCGCTGGAGGTAAAAGACATCAACCTGCGGAAAGTCGCCGGAGCCGGAACCCTGAACATCAACCCGGACCTCGGGATGAATCAATATCATTTCCCCGGCTACGGCAATCTCCACCGGACCGTCGTACAGGAGGATGGAAGTTTGAACATCGGCGGCTGGACGATCTGCGATCCGATCCCGGTGGAACCGGGTGACCGCCTGAACCTGACCGTGGAGGGCGAAGCCCCCGGCGGCAGGTTGTTGATCCGGACCAATTTTTACCGGAGCCCGCCGGATGACAAAAATTTCATCAGCCGCAACAAAACCGCGATCGCGATCACAGGCGCCCGAAAAACGATCGAATATCTGGCGGTCGCACCGCCGGAAGCCCGCTGGCTGCGGCTGAGTTTCAGTACAGGAACCATTTACTCGGTAAAATTAGAAAGAACAAAGGAATAATCGGATGAAAACACTCTTTTCAATTCTTGTCCTGCTGACCTCGCTTCCGTTTTACGCGCAGGTCCAACTGGTGAAAGACGGCCGCCCGGCGGCGGAAATCATCGTCGATCCCCAGGCACCCCGCCCCGCGATCACCGCCGCCCGCGAACTCCGTCACGCGGTACAGTTGATCACCGGCGCCGAACTGCCGGTGGTGAACGCCCCGCAAGACGCCCGCAAGACGCAAATCCACCTGATCTGCGGGGATTCGCCGCTGCTGCGGAACTACGCCGCCGATCTGGAGAAGCTCAAAGACAACGACGGCTATGCGGTCCGGACCGACGGACGGCGGATGTTCATCTTCGCCGCCGAGCCCCGCGGACTGATCAACGGCGTAAACCGGCTGCTCCACAAAAACACCGACCTCGTCTGGGCCCGCCCGCATCAGGAAACCGCCGTCTACAGCCGCACCGCCGACCTGAATTTCACGCAGACCGATTATCTGGATATCCCCGCGTTCGTCATGCGCGGCTGGGGCGTAAACCGCAACCGCGCGATCAACAGCGCGGAATACGACATCTGGAACTCGCGCACCAACGTCAATTACACGGGCGGACTGAACGACAAGGTGCTGGACCGCCGCCTGGACCTTGGCTTCATCATCGAATTCGGAGGCGGCCACAATATGGTGAACCGCTGGCTCCCGGTGAAAAAATTCGGCGAACAGCATCCGGAATACTACATGCTGCTCGACGGCAAACGCCGGGTGACCCGCGACGCCATTCTCTGCCATACCAACCAGGACCTGCTCCGCGACTTCACGGCTCACGCGCTTGAAATCCTGAAAGACGTGCCGCCCCACTATCCCGTGATCAATATCATGATGGAAGACACCAACGCCAGTTGCGAATGCCCCGAATGCGAAAAACCGATCCGGCTGCCGGACGGGACCATGCTCGAAAAAAGCGACGAGGCATTCCGTTCGACGCAATTCTTCATGTTCCTGAATCAGGTGGCGGAAGCCATTTACGAAAAATATCCCCAGCTCCAGATCAAGACCTTCGCCTATTATTTCACCGCCATTCCGCCCAAGGTGAAATTGTTCAAAACCATCAACGTCAGCTACTGCCCCTACATCCGCAACGACAAGGAACCCCTGACCGGAAAGAGCAACCTGAAATGGAAAGAACGGCTGGAGGGCTGGACCGCGATCACCCCGAACACGATTTTGCGTGAATATTATTTTTCGGGAGCGGCATTCCCCCGCGCCATTGCGAATACCGCGGCGCAGGACCTGCGTTTCGCCAACCGCCTGGGCGTCCGGAAACTTTATTCGGAAAGCAGCTTTGCGGATGACCCGTCCTACCAGATCAACGGCAAATTCCACGAATCATGGTTCTGGGATATTTCCGCCCCTGAACACTGGGTGCTCAACGAACTGTTCTGGGACCCCGCCCAGGACCCCGACAAGCTTCGCGACGAATACCTGCGCCGGGTTTACCGCGAAGCCGCCCCCGCCGTCCAGAAATTCTACCGGCTCATCCGCGACGCCTGGCTGAACGATCCGACCCCTTCGGCATTCAACGACAATTACCTGCGTTCGACCGGATACTATATCGTCAACAAAAACCTGCTTGCGCCATGCCGCCAAGCCCTCGCCGAAGCGGCGGCGCTGGTCAAGGACCCGCGCTCCAAAGAACTCCTGGGCAAACTGAATGCAACCTTTGAAGATTGGGTCAAACAGGCGCCGTCCAAACAGAGCGGCGAATTGAGCATCCCCAAAAGCGAAATCCGTGAATTCCCCGGCTTCGACTTCGAGAGCGGCGCCTGGGCAAATGCCGCAACCCTGCCCCCCCTGCAGGTCATGGGCAATTCCGTTGACGCGGCTCAACCGCCGACCACCGTGAAATTTCTTCAGGACGGACGCAACCTGTACGTCGGCTTCTACTGCCATGACCCCAAACCGGAAAACCTCACCGCCCTGCCCGCGGGCCGTCCGCACGACACCTGGCCAAAGGGCGACCACCTCGAACTGTTCTTCGGCAATACCGCCGACGGTTACTACCACCTCGCGTTCGACCTCAATGCCAACCGTTACGACGCCATCCTGACCAATAAAGACTGGAATTCCGAATGGACGGTCCGGACGCAGACCGTCAAAGACGGCTGGCTGGCTGTCGTCAAAATCCCGTTTGACTCCATCAATTTCAGGATCATTCAGGACAACCGGCTGCGGACATTGATCTACCGCTGCCAGGCCGGCGGCGGCAAGCGCCCCGTTCACAGCACTTGGAACGGAGGAGTGGTTCACTCCCCCGATTCCTTCGGCGAACTGGTTTTCGATCTGGAATAACGCCCGGGCCGTTACAGACCCAGGACGCGGATGGCGTTTTCGCGGGCGACCTTGCGGAACACGGCTTCGCTGATCTCGCCGCTGGCACGGAGTTCCTGCAAATAGTCCGCCAGCGGCGTCGGAGTGTCCGGCGCGCAGATGTCGGTACCGAAAAACAGCCGGTCCTGAAATTCGTTCAGGAACCAGACGCCATAGGCACGGTCGCGCTTCAGCGCGTTGCAGCCGCTCCCGGCCGAAAGGTCGCCGTACAGGTTCGGATACTTGCGCATCAGCTTGACCACGCGCCCGTCCGTTTCCACCGGACCGTTCGGGTAGCCCCAGCGGTCGAAGGGCGATTTCAGCGGCGCGATTTCCGCCCAGAACGCCTGCGAATGCCCGAAAAACATCAACTTCGGAAAACGCTGCAAACTGGTTTCCAACTGCGGCAGGCCCGGCTGGTCGTAAAGCCCGTAATGGCCGCCGATCTGCGGCGCGATATGGAACGTCAGCGGCAGGCCGCTTTCCTCCGCTCCCTTGAACAGATTCTGCACCAGCGGGTCGAGAAAATGCAGGTTCGCGCAGACTTCACCGATCCCCTTGCATCCGCGTTCTTTGTAATAGCTGAAAATCTTGCCGAGCGGCGCCTCGATGCTGTTGGACAGCGCGCGCGGGTCCACGTTGCAGAACGGGATGAAGCGGCTGTTTTTCTCCGCCACCATCAGCACTTCTTCGTTGGACTGCGGCACATGGCTGCATTCGGGGTTGACGCCCGGCAGGACCACGGCCCGTTCGACGCCGATGGCGTCATAGCGTTCGATCAGTTGCTCCGGCGTGGCATAGGTCTGCCCTCCCGCGCGCGGAAACCCGGGCGTACTCCGAAAATGCACATGAATGTCAATAAACATAACGATACTCCTGCCGATGGCGGTTATTGAATGTTGAATTTACGGTTATGGACACCGGGCGCCCAGCCGCAGGCCTGCGCCCAGAGATCGACAATGCTGCCGCTCCGGAACCGGAGCGTCTGATAATCAAGACGTTCGATTCCGGCCCGTTCAAAAGCGTCGGCCAGGTTCGGGCACATGGCGCGATAAATCAGTTCATAGGAGGGAGCGATTTTTTGCAACGGCGCCTGTTTCAGGTTCCGCAACGCATTGGCGGAAACCGCGCGAAGCTCGGCATAAAGCCCTTCCAGTGGACGGTTGATCACCTTATAACGGGAAAGCGCCTGTTTCGTCGCCACCGTGCAGAGCCCGGCCCCGGCAAACGCCTCCGCCTCCCGGCACGCCGCGACATCGCCCGAAACCAGAATCGTCGGCACGCCGAAATGAGCCGCCAGCAACATGCCGATCCCGATCTCCCCGACCGGCTCGCCGTTCAGACGCAACTCCGCGATGCCATGACTGTTGAACGAATGATTCATAAAGCCGTCCCTGACGCCCTGCATCGCGTGCGCGCCGAGCTGAATCGCCGCGTCGCAGCCGTCGTAACAGCAGACCGGAGCCAGCCCGCCGCCGAGAATCCCGAGCGAAGCCGCCGGGTGCAGCAGCCGGATGTCGATGGAATTACTGCCGCCATGTCCGTCCCACACCACGATTTCCGTGGCGCCGGCTTCGACCAGCCCCTCGCAGCAGGCATTGACTTCTTCCACCAGGCACTTGCAGGCGGTTTCCGTGTTGATGATCTTGTTGCCGATGCCGTCGCCGCGTCCATTTACGCCGGCGGGGCCCTCGAGGTCGGTCATGATGTGAACTTTCATCAAAGTTTCCTTCAGACAAATATATTTTTATGCATTTTGGCGGGAATCGGCAGATTCACGCCCTTAATTAACCATTGGTTAGTTATTTTATTATACACGCCAACCCCGCAAAGTCAACCCCTTTACCTAAAAAACAGCCCGACAAAACAGAGCCCTCTCCCAATCGCAGGCAAACGGAACCAGGAATTTTTTCCGAATTTTTTCATCCCCCTATTGACATTGTACTACACGACTAGTACAATAGTATTATGACACTGATACATGGTGACGATGAAGATTGATCTTGACAACGGCAAACCGATTTATCTGCAGATTATCGACTATTTGAAAATGGCGATTCTGAGCGGCCGCTATCGTGACGGCGACCGGATTCCGCCGGTGCGCGAACTGGCGATGCTCCTGCGGATCAACCCCAATACCGTGGCCAAAGCGTATAAGATCATGCAGGACGAGGGAATGCTGGCAAGCCGTCCCGGCGGCGGCAGTTTCATTGTGGCGCCGGAGACGGACGGTTTTCAGCGCGAACGGGAACAAACGCTCCGGGACGACATCGCCAGGCTGCTGGACAAAGCCGATAAACTGGGGATAACCCGCGAACAATTGCTGGAAATCATGAAAAAGGAATGCGGAGGTATACAACCATGAACCTGATCCTGTTCGAATTGCGCCGGACGATGGCGCCATTACTCCTCATTCTGTTCAGCCTGCCGGGATTCCTGCTGCTGGCGTGGCCAAATCCCGGCGACCCCAGCCCCTTTCCGGCGCTGGCGGCTCCGGCAATCTGGCTGTTGATTTCTTTCAATTTCCTCGGTATTGACCGGGAACAAGTCGCATTGCTGAGCGGAATGCCGATCACATTACGGCGTGCGTTTCTGACCCGGCTGCTGGTCAGCCTGTTGCCGGTGATCGTGCTCACCGCCATTTTCTGGAGCTTGGTCGGACTCGAAAATTTCCATCTCGGAATACTAAATGAAACGGAACTCAATACCCTCACGCCGCTTGACTGGCTCGGCTTGATTCCGGCCGTCATTGGCCTATTGTCTTTTCTGCAATTGAGCAATCTCCGTCCGACATTATCAACCGGGGAAATGAGCCTCTTTGTACTTTTCCTGTTCCTGTCACCGGTGGCAAACCGTTTTTATCTGATGTTCAGTCCGGAATACGCCTTGCTTCTGACGGGTCTCCAGATAGCGGTATTGACTTTCGCCGGGAGCGGGGAAATCTGGCGCTCGGCGTATTTGAATGCACCGTTCCGGTGGCGGTTCCTCCTGTTGATGCTGTCAGTACCGCTCGCTCAGGGAATTTTTTACATTTCAGCAGGAGGGCAATGGCAATGATCCTGCTTGAACTGAGAAGAATGAGGATGCCGTTGATCGCCGGAGGAGTAGTGACCGCCTGCACCCTGTTCCTCCTCTTTGTCTTGCCGCTGGCGCCCGACATGCAGGAAACGGCGGTACTGACCGCCAATCTGGCATTGGCGGTATTGTGGGTGATCATTCTGTTTGAAAACATCGCTTCGGACAAAGAACAATTGCCGTTCCTCACCGGAATGCCGCGGAATCCATCACTGATCTATCTGAAACGAATGGGGCTGCGTATCCTGATCCTCGCCGGAATCCTGTTGATTTTTTATCTGGTGCCGGGGTTTGCACGAATTCCGGCAAACGAACAGGCTCCCTTTTTCAGCGATCAATTATTCTATTGGTCGCATTTATTGAAGGTTCTGTTTCCGGTAACCGGAATCGTACTGCTGCTGGGGACAATCCGACTTCAGCCCAAACTGTCCCGTGCGATGATCGTCGTGTCGATCACCGGTGCTTTTTCACAGTTCCTGGCCCTCACGTTTTACACGGATATTTTCTCATGGTTCGGTGTTCTTTTCTGCGGGTTCCAGGTTTTCATACTGTTCGCGGTCTGGAGCGCGGAAGCCTGGAGTTCGGTGCTCCAGAATCGCAACATGCGCCGCCCCGCGGTATTGCTGATGCTGCTGCCGCTCCTGCAATACGGAGGAACATCCGCCTATTGGAACCTGCGCCACCTTTTCACCATGAAGGAAGCACAGGCCCAGGGGATCGTTCTGCAGGATGCCGTTCCCGGAGATTGGAACGGCGGGGCGCCCACGCCGGAGCGCATCCGGGAAACAATCGACCGAATGCTGGAAAAAGCCGGTTACCGGGCAGACGGCAATCTCATTTTCCGCAGTTATTCTTTCCATCTGAATTTTGCGATTGCGGAATATCTGTGGGATCAGCTCTCCATCCACCGTCAAAACGACGACCGGGAGGCGTTCGCCGCGACCTTGAAGAAACTATGGTTCCTGACCGGTTTCAATCCCAGGAAAATTCTTGGCACCATTCCGGAAAACGCCGACGAAATCAAATTCATGATCCGCCTGCTGGACAACGCCGAACATTGGCAAACCGACCCCATCCTGCTCATGCAACCGTATGCCTATCCGTATTTCCGGGGGGCGAGCGGCATCATGGGGCAATTCGGAGATTGGGCATACAACGGTTCGGGTTTTGGCCGAGCGGCAGGACGAATCATCATTCAACCGTTCAAGCAGAAAATCGATAGCCACCTCCTGCAGGACGGCATGGAATACCTGCGCCGGGTCCGTTGTGGAGAACCTGCCTCCAAACATCTCTATTTCCTCCAGATACAGGGATGGAACAAAGACGAGGTCCGATTCAGCCAGGCAGTTTACCGCTTGCGCCTCCATATGCTTGAGCATGGCGAAGCGCCAGACAGACCGGGAGCGGGATTCGAACAGTTCCATTACCGGAAAACAGAGGACGGGTTCGAATTGAAATACCATCACTTGAACTACCATTATCAACACACGGAAAAAACGATATGATCAGGCAACTCCTCCCGGAATTGAAGGAAATCCGCATTGCCGTGGCCGTGGCGGCGACAATTACGGTTGTGCTGGCGGAAATGCCGATTACGGAGTTCATTTCTCCATTGAAAAACCATACGCTCGTTTTCATCGGTTCGCTGATTCCGTTTTTCTGGGCGCTGATGCTGTTTGAATCGTTCCGCCCGGAAAAAGAACTGCTCGGATTTGTCGCCGGGACGCCGGCCGCAACCATCCGCCTGTTTCTGACCCGAGCGCTGATCCGTGCCGGCATCGTCTTCATCGCCACCGCATTCGCCTGGCAATACCTGAATTACCGGGAGCACTTCACCTCGGAGTTCAGATTCAATCCGTGGCTGTTGTGGCTGATGCTGATGGCATTGGTGTTGTTTCTGGCACAGATTTCCAGGGGAATGCACCTGTGCACTGCCGTGCTTCTGCTTTATCCGCTGCTGGTCTGGAATCAGTTGCCGGTGCAATTGCTGTACCTGTTTTTTGTGTCAGGAAGCGGGCGCTGGTTTCCCCCCGTGCAAATCAGCATACTGCTGGCATTCGGCGCATGGCATCTGTGGCGGGGGTATTTACTGAACCGCAATCCGTACCGGACGATTCTGCCGTGGCTGTTGTTCCTGACGGCTCTGCCGTGGCTGGAGTATGGGATCGCCGCCGGTTATTTTGCCATGGATTATCATCTGGCGGTGAACAAGGCCGGGCGCTCCGGCGTCATTCTCATACCCGAAGATATCGACACCAGACTGCATGGATCCCGGCTCCCTCTCTCCGGCAATACCATACCCGCGAAACCGGCGCCACCGGTGGAGGAGCTCCTGAAATTCTACGGCTATCAAACCGATCCCACACCGTTCCTGCATGTGATCGACGGCAGCGGCGCGCTCACGACGGAACTGGAGAAGCGGGTCCGGGACAGCTATAGCCGGAACGCCCCGGAAGAATTGGCCGAAAACTTCCGCATCTACAACTATTTATGTGGTTTCAACAGCTTCCTGATCAACCATTTGAGCCATCAGGAGGTAAAACCGGAACTTTACCGCGCCCTGCTCGGCGAACTGGAACGAATCGCAGCGGCGCCGCCGGCGTCGAAACTGGGCCTTTCGCTTTATTCTCCGGTATTCTGGTATCTGCCCCGGCGTCAGATCAATCCGGACGACTATCATTGGCTCGGATGCCGATGGCTGTTGAAAATCCTCCAGCCCGGCATCAAGGCGCGACTCATTCGCGAAGCCATTTTCAATCTGAATTATTACCGGAAACACCAGAAGCCGCCGCCGTTTCTGCCCTGGGAAAATGACCTCTTTATAAATGACGGACAATGCTGGCTGCCGGGGATCCGCCAAAGCCAGGCGGTCCTCCTGCTGAGGCTCTATGCTGATGAACACGGCAGTTATCCGGAACAACCGCCGGCGGAAATTCAGGAAAAACTGCTGCCGTCGTTTTCGTACCGCAAAACCCTGAACGGCTTCGAGATCTTGCGTGGTGAAAACCAAAATCGTTATTACGCCCACCCCCGCCCGGAGGGTTTATGGTGAACAGGTTCAGACGGAATACGGAAAAACAGCTTTCCATGCGGAATGCGCCGGAATTGCTTTATTTTGAATTTGCCCCGACCAATAACGGAGGTCTCCGATGACCCGGAAAATCCTGTACAACGAATGGCGCAGAATGCGCGCCTCCATCCTGTGGACGGCCGCCGCCACCACTCTCCTGCTGGCATACGCCTCCTGGCAATGGCTGCCGCCGGCGGATTGCGAAATGGAACTGGCCGGGATGGCCATTGGGTTGACTTTCACCTGGACGGTCCTGCTGTTCCGATCCTTCGGATCGGATGCGGAGGAAGCGGCATTTCTGAACGGCCTGCCGCTGGCGCCAGGGCAAATTTTCCGGACCCGGCTGATGTTCCGCCTGGCAGTCCTGGCGGCGGTGACAGCAATCATCTGGTTTGTCACGGAATACCCGTCCAACGTCAGGCCGCTCCCGGTGACGCTGGAAGCCGCGGATTGGATTGCCGGCGGCGTACTGCTGTGTCTCGCGCTGTCGGCAGGACTGCTGCTCTGCGTTTCATCCATCCCGGACGGTGCCCGGAAATTATTGCCGGTCCTGTTCGCCGGTATACCGCTGATCCTGTTCAGCCAGCTCCCGGCGGCGGCGGTATTCGCGGTATTTTCGTTGAACGGGTTCATCAATATGGTCGCGCTGCAGGTATTCTGCCTGTTGACTTTCACGGGAAGCAGGCTCTGGAAAGCCCGCGGCACGGCGAGTTCCTATGGGCGCGCGCTCCGGCTGCCGCTGGCGTTCATGCTGGCGCTGCCGTGGCTGGAATTCGCCGCCGGAAGCCTGTACCTGCAACACCAGTTAAACACCAGACTCCGGGCCGCGGCGGAATCGGGAACCCACCTCATCCCGCCGGAATGGGCCGATGCCCTGAACGGGCTCCCCTCCCCCGCGAATTATGAACAGATCATTGCCGGGCTGACAGATAACCCGGATTCCGGAAAACGGCGCTATCTGTGGAGAGAATTCCAGAAGTTGAACTTCCATCTGGCCGACAAAGCGGAAAAGCAGTTGGCCGCCGGCCATTACCGGGATTTACTGGATACTCTGCGAGTGAAATTTTCCCTGTTTAACTGGAACAACGAAATCATTTTTCGCTGCATGGAGGACAACCGGGCCGAAGCCGGATTTTTCCGGGAATTGCTGAGCCTGCTGATTCATTCGCACCATCAACGGATACCGTCAGAGCTCCATGCAAGCTTCCATTACCGGAAACTGCGCCCGCTGCAAGACGTTTTCCATGCCGGACAACCCGTTTCGCAAGTAAAACTGAACCGGAGCTTCCTCCTCCGCCCGTTGCGGATGAGCCTCCAATGCGGCGAACTCGACGAACTGGCGACATTCCGCAGGCTGAATATCGATCAATCCTCCAGCAAAAAGGAACTCCTGTTCTCCGGCAACGCGAAGTTGGAGCAGCTGGAAGCGCTGGTCAGGATCAGGCTTTATCAACTGGAAAACGGCGTTTTCCCGGACGAACCGCCCGAAGATATCCGGAAATTGATGCACGGCATGACATACCGCAAAACCCCGTCCGGCTTCCGGGCCGAAAGTACCCGATACAACTATTTCGCCGCAGAATACCGGCGTCAAGCCGACCAATAAACACGGGAGAATATCAATGACCATCTCGACCACGATTCTGTACCATGAATGGCGCAAAGTGCGCGATGGGAGCTGTATTTTCGGGGTACTGCTGGCGGCGACCGCCGGTTATGCGCAATTGGCGCAGTCATTTTACCAGGTTGCGGTAATAACGGTTACGCTGTTGTCCCTGTATACCGTCCATCTGGTGCGAGCATTCACGGCGGAACAGCGCCAGAACCAATTGCCGTTTCAACTGGGATTGCCGGTGTCGCCGCTCAAAACTTTTTTGTTCAAATACCTGCCCGGCGTTGCCTTGCTGCTGGCGGGCGGCACCGCCGGGCTGCTGGTTGTGAGCTGCTGTGAACCTGTCCGGAATTATTTCCCGTTGACGGGCAACTGGTTCTACCTGTCGCTTCTCTGGGCGGCGCTGTATGCGTTCCTGCTGATGAATTCACAATGGAGCGAGCACGGAATCGCCGAAAGCATCCTGCAGATTACCATCTTCGCCGGAATCCTGACGGTCAACGTACTTACGGAATTCTTCTACGCCATATGCTTCGGGGATGCCGCCCGGTTCTGCGCGACCCTGCAATTGCTCCTGATCCTGTCGGTGCCGGCCGGGATGATCTGGACCGGCGGCATATACCGGAACAGGCTCCGCCGCCGATTGACGGCACTCGCATATCTGGTCCTGTTCCTGCTGCCGCCGCTGCAATTCGGATTGGGGATCGGCATCAACATCCTCCATCTATCCCGGTTGGAAAAGCAAATGGCTGAAAAAGGAATTGAGTTGGTGGAACTGCCGTTCGGCGAAACCTATACCGGAAACCCGAATATGACCGTGGACACCCCCGAAAAAGCGGAACACTGGTTGAACTATTCGGACCTGGCCCCCGTTCACCGCCGCACTGCGCAGGTCCTCGACAGGACTGCTCACCATCACGGCCAGCTGATCGATCTGATTATGCCTTACCGGGAAAGCGGTTACCTGCGGGAAACCTTGAAGGCCTATTACCTGACCGGCAACGAAACCGAATTTCTGCGAACCTTCAATTATCTGCACAGCATTCATTTTCTGTACAACCTGCAACCGGAGGCCTGTCTGAATATTTTCGCCCTGCCGGATTCCCCGCTGGAAACCCCGGCGTTCTACCGGCGCTGGCTGGAACTCGCCGCCCGTGCTGATGCGTCGATCCTGTACAACCGCAGTGCGAACAATCTGCGCGCCATCCTGCGCCAGAGCGACGACGGTTCCCTGTTCAACAGGGTTCATGCCTGGAGCCGACGAGCCTGGGGCATCAAGGAATTCCTGAAGGGCGGCAAACCGCTGCCCGGCGCCTCCGCCCTGCCCGCAAAACTCATCGGGCTGAAACTTCATTATCTGGAACACGGCAGCCTGCCGGAAACATTGAACGGCCCATTCGAATATCGCCGCCTGGACCAGAACACATTTACCTTGAAAACAAATCAAACGACTAAAATATCATTCTCAGCAAAGCCGAAGGAGACCGGGAAATGAGTGAAACCATTATCAAAGCGGAAAACATCAAAAAATCGTATGGCTTCAAACAGGTGGTCGACAACCTGAACCTGACCGTGTACCGGGGCAATGTCTATGCCCTGCTCGGCAACAACGGCGCCGGCAAGACCACCACCATTAAAATGCTGGTGGGGCAGATGGAACCGGATTCCGGAATCATCAGCGTATTCGGACTGAACCCGGTAAAATACGGGGTTGAAGTGAAAAAACGCACCGCCTATGTCGCCGAGATCATGAAAGTGTACGACTGGATGACACTGAACGACCTTTTCCGTTTCGTCCGCTCTTTCTATCCTTCCTGGGACGAAGAACGCTGTCAGCGCCTGCGAAAAACGTTCGACCTGCCGCTGGACCGGAAAATGAAACACTTCTCCCGCGGCATGTATGCCAAAGGAACCCTGCTGGCGGCGATCTGCCGCGAACCCGACCTGCTGGTGCTGGACGATCCCTGCCTCGGGCTGGACACGGTTTCCCGCCGCAACTTCATGGAAATGCTGGTCGATTCGCTGGAGGGTTATACCAAAACGGTTCTGTTCTCCACACACCTGATTCAGGAAGCGGCGGGGCTCGTCGACCGGGTGGGCATCATAAACCACGGCCGCCTGGTCGTCGAGGAGGATGCCGCGGTCCTGCAGGAACAGACCCGCCGGCTCCTGATTCCGGCGGAGCAGGAGAAACAACTCCCGGAACTGGAAATCATCCACCGCCGCCAGGCCGGCTCCGAATTGTTCCTCACCGTCCGGGGCGATGAGGAAGCGACCGTAAATCAGCTCCAGGCGATATCGGGGTTCAACTTTAAACTGGAAAGCCTGTCGCTGGAAGACATTTTCATGGCATACACCTCTTAATTCCGGGCGAGAATCTCGCGGCAATAGGTTCGCAGTGCTTCCGCGCGCTGCGGGTCGCCCGGGTATTTGATGACGAGTGAAACATTGTGACGGAGCTTCTCGCGCTCCTCCGGCGCCAGCTTGCTTTCCGCCAGCTTGAGCAGTTGAAAATCCTGCGTGCCGCGCAGCCAGCCCATCAGCCGCCGCGAGGGGATCACGCCGTTTTCGGTCGGATAGATAAGCGCGGTGTCGTAAACACCCTGGAATGCTTTGCGGTACCAGGGATCGCCGTAGTATTGTCCGGCGGCCCAGTAGCCGAGGCCACGCAGGTTGCGGGCGTAGGATATCCAGAAATTCAACATGTAGTCTTCATAAGGCGATTTCAACTTCTCATTGGGCCCGGTGGAGTAATAATACGCCATGACCGGTTTGCCGGTGCTCTGGAGAAAATCATGATATCCGCTCAGGGTTTCCTGGTTGAGCGTCCGCAGGTGCGGCATCCAGATATCGGTATAACGGTCTATCGACCGAATCCGCGGCAGGTCGTCGCTGGAACTGTTGACCAGAATCGTCAGTTCGGGCGCGCATTCCTTGAGCCACGACGCAATTTTCTCCGCCCGCAAATCCGTGGATTCGTCATACGGGCAGACCATCAGCCGATCCGCCGAAATTCCCAATTCTTTGAATTCCGCGACAACCCTGCGGACCCAGTTCTTGAACGCTACCTCATAGGCGGGATCGAAGAAATCCAGCCCGAAAAGGTCTTTCCGCTGCACTTGTTTTTCCCAGATGTCGACATTGAAATAATATTTGTCGAACGTATTCCCGGTGAGCTTCACCAGATTGCGGAGATTGGTAAAATCCATGTCCCCGATGATCTTGCCGTTCTTATCCGCCTTCGGCCTCGGCAGATGCCGCAGGCAGGAGATGGACACCGTGTTGAATCCGTATTTCCGCAATGCCTCGAAATGGGCTTTGGCGAATTCCGGGCGTTCCTCTGCGATCACCGGCCAGAGCATGTCCCATCCGTAATTGAGGATTTTGTCCGGCGCGTCGGCCAGCCGCACCGGGATGGCGCTGAATTCCAGCGGAATGGTCATGACCTCGAGTTTGCCGCCGCTGATATCCTGTATCACCAGATGTCCTTTGACAAGGCGCGGGGCGTCCTCGGGACGGATTTCGACTGCCGCCTGAACCGTTTCGCCGGGGGCGATTTTGTAGCTTCCGCCCTGATTTCCGGGCATGACGTCCCAGATCAGGGTTCCGTCCGACGAAGCCGCCGGGGTCGGCGTAAGCCAGTCGATCCGGTATCCCGGAATACCGAGGCGCAAATGGTCGTATGATTTGCCGTCGAGTCCGGGCCCCTCCCCGTAACGGAGCGAAAAACGCAGATAGGCTGTCTGCCTGGAAATGTTGGTCACGTTGAACGCGAAATGGCGTACTTCATCGGCCAGGAACGCCGCCTTGAATTCGGTCAACAGCGGCGCGTTGCTTTTTTCAGGCGGATTCCGGGAATAAAAATCGGCAGGCTGGATCACCACCGGTGCGCCGGAAGCGGCGTATTGCTCGGCAAACAGGCGCTGTCCGGCTTCTCTCGCGCAAGCGCGCAGTTGTTCGCGAATTTCCGGGAAGGAATCCGCGAGACGTTCTTCGCTGCCGCTGTTGATCCGCTGTTTCAGCAAATCCAGTTCTTTGGACGGCAGGCTGATTTCCGCCGCCAGATTCGTCAGCGCTTTTTTCACGGATTCAAAGACCAGGAAACCGTAGCGGTTCACCAGGCTGGTACTACCAAATGTCGGGCTCCACGCCTGATATTCCCTGCCGCCTTTGCCGCGGAAGAAATTCCCCTGCCAGACCGTTCCCGCTTCCACCGGCCTGCCGGTGATGGAGCTCACCGGGATGGACGCTTCCACCGTCCAACCGTCCGCCTGTTTCGCCACCACGCTCCGCCAGACCGGATTGAACCCGGCAAAGTCGCCGCTCCAGGTATCCATCCGCTGATTCAGCGTATCGACAATGAATTGCGCGAAATCGAGTTTTTCCGTTTCCGGGCGGAAAATCATCTCGATGCTGTCGTTATTGAAAATGGCTCCGTCGTGATGCGAAAACTGCCGGGCGGCAATGCTGTTCATATCCGATTCGGAACATTGGAACGCGACATAGATATTTTTCCGGTCATAACCGATCCGGACGGAAGTCCGTTGCGAAGCGGCTTTTCCGTCGGCGATCCGGACCAGCAGCGGAATTTCCGCGGCGCCCTTCCAGTCATCCAGGCTGCCGTCCAGCGTCGGAGCCTGAATCAATGGTACTACCAATAATGGAAGCCTGTCCGTCAACTGCATTTTCTCCACGGCTTTGACCTGAAGCTTCATGACGCTCCGGTTTTTACCGTCGATGGACGCATAGGTTTTGCTCTCGGGATGATGAAGTCCGAATGAGATCGTCCCGCTCTCTCCGCCTTGCAGTTCCGCGGGAGCCTGCAGGTTGAGAGTGACGCCGAATTCGCCGCCCTCCGATATTTTTTCAACTTTCCACGGGACGAAATCCCCGGCCTTCAGGCGGCTTCTGATCCGGCCGTTGTCCCACTGCAGGTCGGCGACCGGGCGATAATAAGCAGGGGCATCCAGCGAGAGGGCTTTCAGACGGACGGAAACGGCAAATTTCTCGCCCGGTGAAATCGAACCGGGCACTTTTGCCTCGATCACTTCGAACCGGGAAGCGGCGGACAGCGCGGTCCCCAGCGCCAACATGACAAAAACCAACAGATAACGCATGAATATATTCTCCTTTATTCCATTTAAATCATTTCAGTAATAATAAACCCAGAAAATATCCCGCCAGTTATGGTTGGGAATTTCCCCGAATGTCCTGCTCTCGGCATGGCCGTCCACATAGACCTGATGGTTGCGTCCATTGTGCACATACATGGGACGGATGGACGCCGGCAAAGGTTGGTAGGAAAATGCCGGCGCGGTCAGTCCGGAGCGATCCGCGCTGTCGTTGTAACTGAATGTCGTCCGCCCGTAATAATCGATGATGAACGGCGTGGCGGAATGGTGTTTCAGCAAGGACAGTTTCCGGACCCTGGTACACAGCCCGTCCGCCATGGCATAGCCGCCCGCAATGGAGCCGGACGCATGAAATTCGGAACATTTGAGGATATTGTCCTGATTGAAATTGTTGAGCTTGCGATAATAAAGCGCATACATCTTCTGATGCCAGACATCGGCGATGGGCGAAGCCGGCGACGTGGCGCTGGTATGATGCAGCGGAAAATAGTCGGCGTTGTCCGACAGGTAAAACACCAGCATGGTGCTCCATTGTTTCTGGACGCTCTGGCATTTTGCCGCACGCGCGTTGCTCCTGGCCTTGTTCAACGCGGGCAGCAGCATCGCCGACAAAATCGCGATGATCGCGATTACGACCAGCAACTCGATGAGTGTAAAAAATTCCCGTTTCCGTGTTTCCATAGATATCCTCTGTTTGATTAGGTTTGCAAAATATCCGACAAACTTTCCCGGGCCCGGTCCGGGAGCCGGGCCGAGTCGCGCCATGAAATTTCCGCTTTCGAACACGTGACCGCCGGAATCTCCTTCCCGCGGATAATCGCATCCAGCGCCAGATTGGTGTGGTTCAGGATCGGGCTGCCCAGCGTCGTCAGGGGCACCGCCAGATAAGCAGCCATTTCCAGATTGTCAAAACTCAGGACCTGGACGTCGGCCGGAACCCGGACGCCGTTTTTCAGGAGTTCAGCAATGAACCCGGCGGCGATCCGGTCGTCGCCCAGCATGACCGTCCCGATCGGTTTGTCCCTGCGCAATTCCAGAAAACGATGCGCGTATGAAATCCCGGTTTCGAACAGACGGTACACATGGAGCGTGTCCACATGGAGCAGATAGTCTTCGGACGGCACCAGTCCGGCGTCCGCCATGCGGTAACTGCCGCGCCAGTGATTGCACATGATCGGTCCCAGTCCGGCGTCGATGAATGTCCGGGCCAGCCGGTGATGGATTTCGACAAGGCTGATCCCCATCCGGATCAATTCTTCGCGGGGCTTGACGGGCGTACCGTCGTAAATATAGTCGGCCGCGTAGATTTTCAGTCCGGCGGGAATAGTCAATTTTTCTTCATCCGCCGGGGAAAACGTATTCAGCAGGATCACTTCACGGCACCCCAGTTCCGCCAGGGTGTTCAGCCCGTTCTGCACCGACGTATCGCCGATCAGGCGGGTTTCCCGCCCGTGATTCTGCAGTTCGTTCAGCGCCAGGTTCATGGATGGAAAGCTTTTTTCTCCGGCACGGATGTTCTGGTAAAACAGAATCCCGACAGGCGCGCTGCCGCCGACCCGGAGCCGCCGCGCCACCGGATCGGGCACATACCCCACATAGCGGGCATAGTCCTTGACGGCCGCGCAGGTTTCCGGCTTGATCTGGTATTTCTCCGCCTGCCCCGACAGGCAGACCGAAACCGTGGCAGGAGAAACGCCCATCTGCCGGGCCAGTTCGGCAATCGTGATTTTTTTACTTTTTTTCGCCATGTCGTTCTTTTTTGCATTTATTCCTGAATCGATTCAGGAACTTTCTTTATTATAATCGGAAACCCCGGTTTTGTCAACCCCCGGAAACAGAAAAATGCGGAGTTCCGTCATGCGACGGTCGTTTCGCGGCATATTCCGGCGGGTTTCCGAAGAATTTCGGAAGTCATGCGGCGGCGGCATTTGCAAAACATCGTGAAAGTGATATAATACCAGACATATCCTGAATATGAATAGAAGGAAATACACGAATCATGAATCACTCATCCTGGCCCGCGGGAGTGCGGGAAATCACCTACCCGAGCTCCATCGACAACTCTCAACAGCGCAGCATGTTCTACAATCCGGGCGGCCGCAGGATGCCGCTGCTGATCGCCCTCCATACCTGGAGCGCCGGTTACGAACAGCCCAACTACGGGTATGCGGAATGGTGCATCGCCAACGGCTGGGTGTTCATGCATCCCGATTTCCGGGGGTTCAACAATAAACCGGAAGCCACCGGCTCCGAACTCGTGGTGGCCGACATCGTCAGCGCCGTCGAATACGCCCGCAACGCCGCCGACATCGACCCCGAGCGCATTTACCTGATGGGTTGCTCCGGGGGCGGTTACGCCGCCCTGCTCCTCGCCGGCCGGCATCCTGAAATCTGGGCGGGGGTGTCCTCCTGGGTGCCGATTTTCGACCTGGCGACCTGGCATCGGGATTCGAGCATCCGGCGCAACGGTTACGCGGAGCATCTGGAGCTTTCCTGCGGAGGCGCGCCCGGCAGCAGTCCCGCCGCCGACGCCGAATACCGCAAACGTTCCGCCTGCACCTATCTGGCCAACGCCAAAAACGTCCTGCTGGACATCAACACCGGCATCACCGACGGCCATACCGGTTCGGTCCCGGTCAGCCACGCACTGAACGCCTACAACCTGCTGGCCGCCTCCGCCGACCGTGTGGCCGACGCCGACATTGAGTATATGGTCGAAAAAGCGGCAATCCCCCCTGCCCTGCAGGACCCCGCGCTGAAAGACCCGCTGTACGGCGAAATGCCGCCGCTGTTCCGCAAGGTTTCCGGCAATGTCCGCATTACGGTGTTTGACGGCGGGCATTCGTCGGTTCTCCCCGCCGGGCTGGGCTGGCTGAACGAACAGCGGCTCGGCGCTCCGGTCAAATGGCAGGTCACCGGCTCCAACGCCCCGCTGAACGCCAAAGGCAGCGAAGTCGCCGGTTGATCCGGTCCGCTCAATTCAGGGCGGTAATCTCCGAAGGCTGCCGCCCATAGTAAAGTTTGAAGCAATACCGCCGGGGGCCCGGATTCCACTCCGTATGTGGATTCAGGAAACACTCCCCGGCGTTGCCGTTGAATTCCGCCACGATGCAACGTCCGGGGACAATATCGACCGGCTTGCTCCAGAGAACCAGTCCGCCCTCCGGAATCACCTTGTCGCGGTATTCGTTTCGCGACAGCCCCGCCGCCAGCGATGCGAAACGCAACACCTCCCGCGCCGGGCCGTCGGACAGACAACCGTCGAGCAGCCGGAAACGCTCATCCAGCAACAGTTTGCCGCGGGCGAACAGATCGTCGCGGTCGTTCATGGCTGACAGGAATCCATCGACAAACGCCCCATCCTCCGCCGCCGCCCGGATGAATGCCGGGCGCAATTGCGGCGCGTTGTACCAGTTGTCCAGCACCTGTGACAGCCGCAGCGCGGTCTGCAAATCATCCGCGGTCATATCCGGAGTGGAACGTACCTCATACGGCGGCTCCGGGTTGAAATCGGGGGGAGCATCCCATAACGGCGTACCCGGCAGGATTTTCAGTAATTCAAGCTGGATTTCGTGCGGCTGGACCTGAATCAGCGTCTTGACATCGTCCACCAGACTCGACAGCGTCTGCGCCGGGAGTCCGGCGATCAGGTCGGTATGCAGTTCGAAATTTCCGCATCCGAGCAGTCCTCGAATTCCGTTCAACACTTCACCGGCGTCGGAACGGCGGCGGCAGGCGGCAAGCACCGCCGGGTTCAACGACTGAATCCCGGCCTCCACGTGCAAATTTCCACGGGCCAGTTCAGCCAGAAAATCAGGCTTCAACCCGAACGGTTCGATTTCCAGATGAAAACGCATTTCGGGAAATTCCGTCCGAAATATTTCCAGCAGTTCAATCGCCCGCGCCCGGCTCTGATTGAACGTCCGGTCCAGCACCCGGATTTCCCGGAACCCGGCCCGGCGCAATGCCAGCAGGTCCGCCCTTACCCGTTCCGCCGAATGGTATTTCACCTGTTTCGACGAACTGGTACAAAATGTACAGCGCCCGGCGCATCCGCGCGAGGTTTCGATCTGCCAGAACGGCTTGCCCGGCGTGACATAGCCGAGCTGATACGGCGACGGCAAATCGTCAAGCGCTCCGTCGTGGCATCCCGTCCGGATTTCGTTGTGCGTCAGGTAACGGTGAAACGATGTTTCGTCGCCGCTGATAACGGCGTCCGCCTCCGGCGGGCACGCCCGTCCCGGCGGAAATTCCGGCCCGCCGAGCGCGATGCGCGTTTCCGGCAAGACCCGGCGGACTTCCCGGCACAGTTCCAGCAAGACCTTGACGTTGAAAAGATAAGCGGTGCCGCAGACGACTTCCGGTTTCAGCGCCGACAATGTTGTGTTCAGCAGTTCCCGGTCGGGATTGCGGGTGGTGAATTCCAGCTTGTGCCAGCGCCATTCGGGCGCGAACCGCTCGCTGTACGCCCTCAGCATGCCGTACGAAAGCATCGAGTGCGAATAGGATGAATTCACTTCAAGGAATAGAACGTCAGGCATCGCCGCTCCCGTGAATGGGACGGTGAGCGGCCTGCCGCGCCAGCCGCCGCTGTTCGTCAATCCGCGCCAGCGCCTCCGGCGTGAACCAATGCTCCACAAAACGGCGGCAGATCAGTTCGGCCGCCCGCTCGGACAGGTGAAGCATGTCGTCGCCGTAAAAACGGTAATCGCGCAATTCGTCGTTCATGATTTCGTAAGCCGGGAAATAAAGGTTCCGTTCATCATCCGTACATTCATGGATCGCCGCCAGCAGATTGGCCTTGGAGCGCGCGTTCAGCACCAGGTCGCCGGGATAATGCCGCACCGGCGAAAGCGTCATCACCACCCGCAGCCCGGGCCGGACCCGCCGCACCGAACGCAGCAGCGAACGAATCGCCGCCCGGTTTTCGGCGCAGGACAGAATCCGCTTGCGAAATAAAGTTCCCGGCATTTTGTGGCAGTTCGCCACCACCGCGCCGCTGGCGCAATGCTCATAAACCACCGACGAAGAAAAGGTCAAAATCATCAGTTCCGCGGTTTCCAGCGCGGCGCGGAACTCCCGCATGGCCGCGTTGCAGCAGGCGGCGGCCTCCGCCGCGTCGCGCCGGGCAAAAGAACCGTGGTGCTCCCACGAAAACCACCATCCGTCGCGTTCAAAAAAGTCCTCCTCCCGGTACTCGCGCCCCAGCGCCAGATGCCGCATCGAACGCGCCATCGACACCGCGTTGTACACGATCCCGCAGGGATTGCCGCGCACCGCCGCGCCGCCCGCCGTCAAATATTCCGCGAGGCGTTCGGCAAAGCACGAGCCGAGCGATGTTATTCCGGCGCCGGACCGCAAGCGCGCCGCCGTTTCCGGCGCCTTGACCGGGGTGAACCAATTTTCAGACATACCATGCTCCAGGATTTATACGGTAATATAGCGCGCCGCGCCATCTTGTTCAAATATTCCGCCGTTCCGTCTTGCAAAATCGCCTGCCGATACTATATTCTACATCAAAAATGATGGGAAACACCATGAACATGAATGCAATCATCCTCGCGGCGGGATTCGGCAGCCGCCTGCGCCCGCTTACGGAATACATGCCCAAGCCCCTGATCCCGGTATTCGGCTCGTCGATGCTGGCGACGGTGGCGGCGAACCTGAAACGCGCCGGGATCGGGCGCATCGCCGTCAACACGCATTACCTGGCGGAACAGATCGAACACGCCGTGTCCGCCCTGCCGGAGTCGGACAGCATCGAACTGTATCACGAACCGGAAATCCTCGGCACCGGCGGCGGCGTGGTCAACGCCCGGGAACTGCTGGCCGAACACGACGCATTCATGATCCACAACTCCGATGTCCTGACTGACCTCGACCTCGCCGGGATGATCGCCCGGCACCGGGCCGGCGGCGCCAAAGTCACCATCGCCCTGCTCGACGGCCCCGAAAATCGCGTCCGCGTCACGCCCGACGGACAGGTCCACGACATTCTGGACTCCCTCGGACGGCACCCGGAAGGGAGCAGACTGCTGACCTACGGATGCGTCATGATCCTCTCCCGGGAAATTTTTGAACATCTGCCGGAACAGCCCGAAAACTGTTCCATCATCCGCGCCGTGCTCGACCTGATGCGCGAACAGCCCGGCGCCGTCCGCGCCTGGATTCAGGAACCGCTTTACTGGCGCGATCTCGGCACCCTGCCCCAGTATTTCGAGGCGCACGACGACGTGGTCAACGGCCGGAGCGCCATTCCGCTTTTCCAGAACCGCGAAAAGGTTTATTTCGAGGATCAGCCCAAGCTCGGGCATGGTATCACGTTCACGGGATTCGTCACCGGCGGGCGCAACTGCGAAATCGGCGACAACGCCACATTGTCCAACTGCATCCTGCTGGACAACACCGTCGTCCAACCCGGCAGTTTCCACAGCCGCCAGGTGCTCGGCCCGAACGGCTTCACCCTCCACCGCGACTACAAAACGCTCGACACGTACAAAATTCTCCAGCGATTCCGCAAGGAACCGTATTCCATCAGTTCGCTGATCGAACGCGGTTCGGCGCGCGGTTTTTACCGGATTTCCCGGCAGGGCGGCTCCTGCGTCCTGATGACCTCCGACGGCATGGATCAGGACTACGACCGCTTCATCAACATCGGCCGCCACCTGAACAAACACCGTTTCCCGGTACCGGAAATCCTCCATTTCGAAGCCGAAGAATTCACGACGCTGGTGGAGGACCTTGGCGACGAAACGCTTTACAAATCGCTGCTGACCCACGGACCGGACGAAACCATTTACCGGCGGATCATCGACGCGCTGATTCACCTCCAGACCGAAGGGACCAAAGTTTTCCGCAAGCGCAGCGCTCCGATTCTCCGGACATTCGACCGCAGTTACCTGCGCTGGGAAACCGCTTATTTCAGCGACAATTTCCTCGGCGCGTTCTGCGGGCTGGACGCGCCAACCCGGGACGCGCTGAACCAGGAATTCGACCAGTTGGCCGCCGTCACGGACGCTCACCCCAAGGTACTGATCCACCGCGATTTCCAGTCGCACAACATCATGGTCATCCCGGACGGGGTCCGCTTTGTCGATTTTCAGGGAGCGCGATTCGGAAGCGCCGGTTACGATATCATGTCGCTGCTGAACGATCCTTACGCCGAGCTTGATGCGCCGTTCCGGGCGCGGCAGGAGGAATATTTCCGCGCCCGCTTCGCGGAGCACCACCCGGAATACCCCGCCGCCGAAGCCATGCTGATCACGGCAGGGCTTCAACGCAACATGCAGGCGCTCGGCGCATACGGTTTTCTGGCGTTGAGCAAAGGCAAGCGCAGTTATCTCGCCTATATTCCGTCCGGGTTCAAGATGCTGCTGAACGGGCTGGCACGGCTGGCGGCCCTGTCCGAGCCGCCATTGCGGCTTGAGCGCTTGACCGCCCTGCTGAACAGCCTCGAACTCCCCGAAATCGCGGTAGAAAAACCGCGCCTCTGAAGCAGCCGTCAATCCAAGCGTTTAACCGGGAAACACCCCTTAAGGCTCGTTACCGGCGGGGGCGGTTGCCGTCTCCTCTTTGACCAGGAAACGTTGTTGTTCTTTATCGAAGTAAAGCCGGTCCTTGTTTTTCCGGAACCATGCCATGAGACTGTCCGCATTGGGCGGCAGCCCGGTCAATCGGCGCAGGGCGGCCGTATAATCCCGATCAAGCGATTTCATATCGTCCATCCTCGTTTCCATGATCAGAAACTCCAGCGCGCTCAAATTTCCACGCGAAGCCGCTCGAATGGCGTATTGTTTATGATTCCAGGAATTACTGAATCTCTGATTCTCCCATGCTTCATTATCAATCTTCTCCATATCAATATCGGGAAACGTTTTGATTGTATCATAAAGGGTCATGGTATTTGTGCCTTTCGTATAAAGTTCAATCAGTTTGGCCCGATCCTCCGGCGTTTCGACGATTTCGCCAATTTTGGAGCACAACAGATGACGCTGAAAATCATTGTTTTCAAACACATTAAATATATCCCTCCTCGCTTCCTTCCCCCATCCGTTTTCCAAGGCTATTGCAGCAAATCGAGGATAGTTCAGGATATTTTTAAGGACAAAATCCTTATCGTCTTTAGCGACAAGATAAGGCAGGGCATAATTCAAGTGAAAGAACTGTTGCTCCGTCTTCTCAAGGTCAAGAAACGGAACGACCACCGTCTGTAAATACCCGGGGCCTATTTCCTGAAGCATCTTTATCTGGATATCCTCTGAAGTGAAGGTCATTTGTCCTGCCGATGCCTTTCTAATCGCCTCGATGTATTTTTTTACTTCCTCGGCTGACGGCTTTTCAGAAAGTTTCGGAATTTGTGCTAAAGCAATCGCCTCTCCTTGATTCCTGCTGAATTTTCTGGATACGGCATTGCGTATCACAAGCGGCTGTCGGTTGCGCCCCTCAATCACCTGACTGATCGAGTCCAATTTCTGATTGATTTGAGCCAACTGTTCGGCAATTTTATCATATTGCTCGGAGTTCTGAGAAGTGGAGGCGGTGCAACCGGCCAGCAACAACGACAATGCAAGCATACTGATGATCGGATATTTCATTTGCCAACTCCCATGATGTTGATTCATCTGCCTATATTAATCATATCGCCCGGCAAACTTTTTTGCAAGCCCTGTAACCCTGAAAAGCAGTTTTTATTGGAATTCGGCAATCTCCGACAGAGGTTTCCGCTCGGTCGTTTTCGCTTCCCCGGCCGGGTAGCCGAGTGTAATCAGTGAAACCGGCTCCAACGAACGCGGCAGGTTCAGGATTTTCCGTACCTGTTTCGCTCTGAACCAGCCGATCCAGCAGGAACCGAGCCCCTGTTCGGCGGCGGCCAGCACCAGGTGCTCCCCCGCGATCCCAAGGTCGATCAGGTGATAATGCACCCCGGATACCATCGCCGCGATATGATGCACCGCCAGCGACTTCTTGGCACACAGCACCACGATCACCGGAGCGGTCGCCACCCACGGCATCGGAATGCCCGGCAGCAATGCGTTTTTACTCAATTCGGCGCGCAATTCCGGGGTTTCCACCACGACAAAGCGCCACGGCTGCTGATTGCAGGCCGAGGGCGCCACCTGCGCGGCCTCCAGACAATAAGCCAGCGTCTCGCTCGGTACGGGGCGGTCCTGATAACTCCGGCAACTTGTCCGCAATTTTGCCAATTCCAGAAAATTCATACTTCCGACTCCATCCTTTTTAACCGTAATTTAGCATCGCCCTCCAATTTATCAAGAATGAAAACCCCGCCTTTCCGAATATAACCTCCAGTAATGCAAGACAGGAAAAAATTATTGCAGATACGGATTCTCGCTCACCGCTTCGACCATTCCGCGATCACTCAGACCAAGAAATTCCTTGATCAGCTACGCTACGATCGCGATTCTGATTATCAAGAGATTTTCTATTATTCAACAGGCCCTATTGAAACACGATGAGACGGAAACCACGTGCCGGAACGGTATCCGTCCATTCCGTCGCCAATGTCCAGTTCAAGTCAGGACTGAAGGCGTCTTTCCCCCGCAGGCCGGGCTTGATGTTAAGTTTGTCCAGATCAAGCTTGATGGTAATCTTCTCCTGATTCGGCGTATCGTTCAAGACCGCCAGCATCAGCCTTCCAGATGCGGTGCCATTTTAATCCGATTCGGATCGGGGTAGTTGAAATGAAACCACGGATCATACAACTGGCAGTCCTTTTTTTCGCGGTGCCGAAACATCGCCGGCTTCGATCTTTTCGCGCTTGACTGGCCACTAGCGCCATAACATGCTCAGTCCGATAGCCATAAGAGAGATATTGCTTCAATCTCGGAAATATCGTCCAAGTTTTTTTAATTTTGAGGTAAATTCAAAAATATATCAAGCATATACTCCCTTAATTCATCAGCCTTCCGGCAAATTCCCGCAGAATCCCCGGTGAAATTGGCTTTGCCTTTTTCAAAGTATCCGGCTTTGTGGATTTTTTCGACAGCGGCTTGAATTTTGAGCCTTTCCGGCTGGGACGAGGGGAATTTTTTCAGTTGTTCGTCCAGCAGTGCCAGATACGCATAGTCCTCCATGCCTTCTTTGAATGCTTCCCACCTTTTGCTTGACGTTGTGCTGGCGGGTGATAGGTAAACCATTGAATACGATTCGGAATACCGGGAGATATAGTCGTTCCAGTTGTTTCCGATATCCGAGTATACCCACATCAACGATCCCTTCGCCCCATATTTGAACGCATACCAAGGTTGCAATCTGAAATAAACAGGATGGTAAAACCAACTGGGGCCGTCGCAACTGTACAGGTAGAGTTTTTTCCCCTGTTTCTTTAGCCCGGTCAAAAAATCCAGCACGGGGGCTTGATAATTCACAAATTCTCTGGTCATCGGGCAAATGATGTCACAATATGCCAGCGGAGCCTTGGCCGCGTTGAAATTTTCCTCCTTATCCAGCTTGACCGGATTGTTGAAAACCGAGATCATTTCATTGGTTTCGCAAAACGGCGCCAGCCAGCGCAGCAGAACTTCATAGTCTTTAACGGAACGCGGTTCATCGAAAAAATGGAACTGAATTCGCCCGGGCTTCAGGGCATGGCGTTTGGCATAAACATTCCAGGCTTCGCTCCATTCCTTTACTGCTGCGTTGAACACGGCGGTTCCCGGTTTCAACCCGCCAAAAGTACTGTCCGGCGTCACTCCCAGGAAGATTTGATAATGCTCGGCATCCGGCCAACGTTTCAGCCATTCGTCAAAGGCGGAAAAATCGGGTTTCCCCCTCCATGTTCCGTCGGCGCCGATGTCGCCGGGGGAAGGCAACGCTGCAACTTCACGGGTGGCGAACGCTATATTGATGCCGTTCCGGCGAAGGTCTGCGATCACCAGCCTCTGATTCCCGGTGCCGATTCCATGCCTTTTGCTCACGGCATAATCCCATAGCCCGGTCCGCAATCCGGTGTTTTGCGGCAGGCGTGGACCGGCGATCTCTATTTTTACCGGCAGAGTACGGGCGGATGGGCCGGCGTTTATATGAATGGCTCCATTCAATATGCTCGGGTCTTCTCCGTGAAATGTCAACCAGAGCTGGCGGGTCATGCCTGACGGCACGATCATTTTATAAATGCCGTTTTCGGGTATGATCTCTGGCAGCGCCGACGCGTCAAGCCGATTCGAGGCGGTATCCACATATTCCACCTGGCGGATGACGGTTCCGGCGAGGTTCTCCAGAGTCAGGGTTATCGGGAGCGCATTTTCTCCGGCGTTGGTGAAATTAACGACTTCCGACCGGTGTTCACCCGGCAGTAGTTTCAAATTGATGGCGTCGACAGCGGTTCCCGGGCGTTGAAAAAGCGCCAGTTCATCGTAGCGGTAAGAACGCCAGACCTCCAGTTTTGGAAATCCTTCACTTCTCAGGATGCGGGCATGGAGGGATAAGATTTTTTCCTCGAGTGGATGAACGGGAACGATCGCCTGGAATTCTGCCGGAATATTTAAATGGACGATTTTCTGTTCAATGTTCTTCAATTCGGCGCTGATTTCATTCTTTATTCCAGCGGCAGCGGTGGAATTGTTCAAGATTTGTTTCAATTCGCTGATGTCATTTTTCAGGCGCCCCCGGATGCCGGTTTTGATCATTTCCGTGAGCGGGATTTCGTGATCCGCATAGGTTTCGGCGGAATAGGGCTCCTCCAAAAACGTCGGAGTGCCCCTGTATACTTCCAGTTCATCGATGAATACAAAACGGCTGTTTCCGATGCAGGGAATGAAACGCACGTAACGTCCGTGCGTCTTCAGCCTGTCCGTGCGCAGTTCATACGTTTTATGGCGGCCATCAATGGATTCGGGGCGTATATCCTCTGCCAAGTCGGCAACCAGATGGAACCGCTTCTGGTCCGTACTGACCAAGACAAACAGATTCCGGGGCAGTTCCACTCCCCCGTGGCCCGCGGCGGTGCTGCAACTTACGCCGGAAATCGGCATGTCCTCCCCTAAATCAATGGTGATGATGGGGGGATTTGTACTCCAGCCTACTGTTTGCGGAAGTATCCAGAAAAGTTTTCCCGCCTGCAGGTCGCCCAAGGACACCCGTATTCCGTCCGTAAGTTGTTTGCGTGTCTGGTCTTTGCCGCACAGGCTGTAATTGGGCGTCCGGCTCCAGGTATATGGCTTGCCGAGTGCGATATTCTCTATCGCCGTCAGAGCCATGCCGCATAAACAGGCGGATAATAATAGAAATGGCTTCATCTGTCAATCCCTTTTCCAATGGTTAATAATACTGATGGAACTGCCCAGGCAGGTACTGGAGTATAAGTTCAGCACCGCAGCTTCACTGGCGGTTCCTCCGGCTTTCATCTCCGTTGTATGCCCGCCCACCCACAAGATATTGGCCGCTCCGTTGTGGGTCCCCCACGGCGCCGAAAGATTTAACCCATATTTCGGGTAGATATAGGCGTATCCGGCTCCCCGGCCCGCTTTTACGGAAGGGTCGACCGTGGGAACGTCGCTGGACCCTTTGGCGGAATCGGCCAGCAGAATTTTCTGCGACGGATGTTTTATTTCAGACAATTTGGCCGTACTGTTCACAATGCCCCCGGTGAAGCTGACATGGTCGGTATAATATCTTCCCAGATAAAATCCATTATATCCATAATCGGGGTAATTCCAGCTTCGAAGATTTCCGCTTTCCCATTGAGCCGCGGTTGGGGAATTCCGCTTGGGACATACAAAGACTTTTGTCGGTATATATTTCATGGTATCGCAGAATACGTGAGTCCAGCCGGAAACCAGCGGGAAATATTCATTGCTGTCATCCAGATAAAACATAAACGCTTTGCCGATTTGGCTCTGATTGCTTTTGCACACGGCGGCGGCGCCTTTATCCCGGGCGCTAGACAGGGCGGGCAGCAACATCGCCGCGAGGATCGCGATGATCTGTATTAGCTGGCACATCCCTAATGTGCATAAGATGTTTATAATAAACGAATAGAATACAATCATTCTCCTGAGGGGACGCTGATGTCATGATGCGTAAAATTGAGCGGAGCGTCCTGTTGATTCGTCATGGAAGGCCGCAAAAAAAGCAAGTAGAAGCAAGGTTCTATGTCGAACTTGAAAAAGAGAAATGAAGCCGCTGAAAACATTTCCGGAAATGTTTTCATTGGAGAAGTGGGGGAGAGGGATATGTTCTTGAGTTTTCCGTCAGAGGGTTTATGATGACGGAAAACCCAAGAACAAAAATCCCGACGGAGGTAAAATGAAAACGAAAAGACGTTCAAAAGGAATGGGCCGGGTATACAAGGAAAACGGAGTGTTTTTTCTCCAGTACACGACGAGGGACCATAAACGCAAAGCGATGATATTGCGGGAAAGCAACGGCGAGAAAATCACCGAGGAACGCCGGGCGGAAACCGTGGCGAGGGAGTTTCTGGAGAAGCAGAAAAAACTGAAGGAGATCGAATCGCGCGAGGAATATCTGGAGGAAAAGGCCAAACTGAAGAAGTTGAAGGCGCGGCTGACGATTTCGCTGGAAAACGCTTTCGAGCTGGCGCAGGCCAAGCCGCACAGCCGGGTGCCTTCGGCAAAGGTGTTGCGAGTGTCGCGGCGGTACTGGTATGATTTCGTCAGCTACCTGAAAGACCAGTATAAACTCAACACGCTGGACGAAGTGGAACGGGCACACGCGGAGGCGTATATCGCCTGTATCCGGGCGAACGGGCGCTGGGAACGGAAAATCAGTTACAATAAAGAACGGTGTACGAAGCGGAAAAAATTCAAGGACTATGAATTCGGGGGGAATTTGAGCAATACCACGCTGAACCGTTATCAATCGGTCTGCAAGGCGGTGTTTACGTTCCTGCTGCCGGATTTGGGATATTCGCTGGAGGAGAATCCGTTTTATTACATCAAGCCGCTGAAACTGGCGCCGGTGGACCGGGAAATCTTCAGCGAAGACGAATTGCAGGAGATTTTCCGGAATCCGACGCCGTTGATGCGGGGACTGTTCACCATCGGAATTTGTACCGGTTTGCGGCTGGGAGACGTGGCGACGCTGAAATGGAAGGAAATCGAGGGCTATGAGCCGAATCTGGTACAGCCGGATTTTTGCGGAAAGGAGATTATCCGGTTGACCCGGAAGACGAAAGCGGTGGTGCATATTCCGATTCAGGAGGAACTGGCGAATTATCTGCATAAACAATATTGGGAGAGCGGTCAGGATGAATATATTCTGCCGGAGGCGGCATGGCTGTATCTGAATCATCAGAATGTGTTGAATAACCGGGTATTGGGTTATCTGCATTCGCTCGGGATCAAAACGCAGCGGGAAGTGTCCGGCAGGAAGCGTAAACAGAGTGTGAAGGATTTTCATTCGCTACGGCATTGCTTCTGTTATTATGCCGGGATGCGCGGCGTACCATTGCCGGTGGTACAGAGCATTGTCGGGCATCTGACGCAGTCGATGACGCGGCATTATCAGAGCCATGCGGACAAACAGGCACGGATGCAGGGGGTGGCATTGATGCGCGGTCTGACGAGCGGCGAAGTGAAGAGCCGGACGGAAAAAAGTTTCGACAGCCTGCTGCGGAAAGAATTGATCGAGTATATTCAGATTGCTTCGGAAATGACGATTGCCAAGCTGAATTTGATCGTGCTCAAATTGAGGGAAGAGGAGCAGAATACCATTGACACGAGACTGCTAGCGGTCAATATGGAGTAATTCCGAAGCAAACTCTTGGAAATAAACAGAGTTTAAGAATCTCCGGTCCATTGTCGACCGGAGATTCTCTTTTTGGGAAAGAACGGAAAAACGAAGCATACAGGGATTCATATGACACGACAAGAAATTATCAACGCGATGCAGGAGCGGCAAATCCTGATCACCAGAGGGCTGATGGATGCCATCGCAAAAATGCCGGACCGGGAGCTTGCCGCCCGATGGGCGGGAATTCAGAAGCTGGCCGAAACTCATAGGCCCGGCAATATCTCCGGCTGGATGGGTAAGCATTTCGGCAATCCTACGACATTGTTCATTGGCCAGAAAGAATTGGAGCGACAGAGTCTGGAGAATGCCCGAAAAATAGTTTATGCCAGGAAACAGCAAGAGGAAGCCGAGGCTGAAGCAAGGCTGTCCGGTGCGAAAATGCGATTCTGGCATCGTTGTGTCACGAAGCGGCGGCTGCTGGAAAAGCATCTGATTCGGATGGATGAGACTTTTCAGGAGATGATTCGCAAGAATTTCCTCGACAACAACAGCGATCTCGACGCCTTGCCGAAAAAACAGGTACTGCTGTGGTTCTGGTATTTGATACCACCTTTTGTGGATACAAGAGCGCCGCCGTTGAGCGTGAATGTTCCATTTGAAAAAGCATCATAATTTTTACCCGGTGAGATTCAGAAGTGAACTCACCGGTTTTTGTTTTTAATGATAACCACAAGGATTACAGCTATGCATGGTAAAATGACAATGTACATCGACCAGTACGGTAACCGGTTTCATGCAACAACCCTTCGGGAACTGCGTGAAAAAGTGGGTGGCGGCAAAATCGGCAAAATGTATGTGGACGGCAAAGACGGCAAGACCTACCATGTCGGTTATGTCGTCGGAAAACACTGGTTTAATGCGTTTATCCCGCTCCGGCAGGCCGTGAGCTGATACTGAACAGGAGACGAACTATGGAATATTCATATATCGTTTTCATCAGTGGTTCTGAAGCATCCGAAGTATTGGATTTGCTCGACATGGAGGGCGAGCAGGCCGTACTGGAGTGTCTGAAGGAATGGGACATGGGCGAAAATGATGACCGTCATGACACACCCGGTTATGGTCAAAGCGACCGGATATACCGAGATAGTGATTATATCATGAGCTACAATTTATCGCTTGGATATATCGCCCTGTGCCGTGAAATCCCCAAAACCGCATAATGTCAATACGAGGTGTTTATGCAATCTGAATTGCAGGAGTTGGAGTTGATCATTCCGTGCTCGAAGATTGGTTTCGGACTGCTGGTGCAACAACAGAAAGAGGTCAATTTGATGCGGTCACGGATCACGACTTCCCGGTTGAAAGATTATGAAACGCTGTCTGGAATTCTGCATCTTTTTGATTATCTGACTGATACGTATCTGGACGCCATCGGCAATCTGGTATTGATCCAGGACTATGCGGTACATCGGCAATATTTTGTCGTGAGCGGCATGTACTGCCGGAGCCATGCTGATTCTGAAGTCTACGACCAGGTCATCGGGACCAGGAAAATAGTCACGGAAAATTCGGTCATCGGCTGTCCGTCGAAGCGTTTTTCCGATAATGACTGGGAGGATTTCAAAAAATACGGTTTGAACGAACCGTTTGAGCTTAATTAACCTTCAAAAGAAACCCGCCACCGGGTGCCCACCCGGACGCAATCCAACGCGCGGACAGCGTTGGTCGCCCGCAGGGCGAAATCCCATAGGAGGTCGATAATGCGTAAGAATGCCAAAAAGAGAATGTCCACCAAGAGAAAATCCCGTAATCTTAAAAAAAGGAGCGTGAATCCGGTATTTTTTATGATCGTCCCTGTCGTTGAACCGCAAAATGTGATATAGGAGAGATGAAGAAATATCGCCGCAGGTCGTACCTGCTTTCGCCTTTCAGGCGACCAGCGATATCCGCTCGCTGGACCGCGTGCGGCTGCGAGCCGCAGCGTTATGGATGCTTTGCATCCAATTTTGTTGTGAATAACCACTCAATTATCAGGAGGAAATCCAAATGAGTACAATCCAAAGTGTCATGATCCCGTTGTCACAAATCCAGTGCATTCCGGACCGCAAAATCACCACGGAAGCAAGAAAAAAGCTCCAGTCCAGCATGAACAACCGCATTGCCAAAGGAGAAAAACCGTTGATCCTGCCGTTGCTGATCGACAAATGCGATGACGAAGGCTATGACTACAAAGTCGTGGACGGCAAGTGCCGTTTTCTGGCTTTGGAGAAAATCAGCGTTACTGAACTTTGCCTCGGTGGCGAAAAGCCGGATATGGTCTTTTCCGAGGGTGATCCCCGTATTCTGGCGTTCGCCGCCAACGATATTCGCAACAATCTTTCGCTGCAGGAACAGGTGGATTTCATCAATGACCTGATCGAATCAGGACGCGAAATCGTGGACATCGCCGCTGAGATCGGTTGCGAACCGCGTTGGGTGGCCCGGCGAGCTAATCTCCGGAAACTTGCCGCGACCTGGCAGGAGCCGTTCAAAACCCAGCGCTTCGGTTGGATGACGCTGGCCCATTATGAAGCCGTGGCGACGTTTTCGGAAGAGCTTCAGGAGGAAATCTTCGCCTTCGTTTGCGGGAATCAGTGGAGCCTCCGGAGTTTGAGCATCAAAAAGTTTGAGGCGGAACTGGTCAATCAGTTTGCAACGCTGTTGGCGAAACTGCCGTGGGGCAACGAGCAAGGATGCGGCGAATGCCCGGCTTGCCTCGACCGCCTGAACAACGGTTTTCTGATTCCTGAAATGAACGATCCGAAAAAAGCCCTTTGCCAGAATCGCGTCTATCTTGCCGACAAGCGCCGCCAGTACATTGCTGATCAGGTTGCCGAGAACCCGGAGTTGGTGCTGATTGCGCATGATCCCGGCAACTGCCAAATCGAAGATTCCAGTGATCCGCTGTACGGCGCGAACATCATTGCGCCCGGCCTGTGGACCGAATGCAAGGCATCGAAAGGCGGCAAAAAAGCAATTGCCATTGATACCGGAGCCGAGGTCTATGTGAAAGTCAGCAATCCGAAGAACTCGGGCAAAAATGGCGAAAAGTCGTCCGAACTCACCGCGACCGAAGATATCACCGCCGGAAAAACGAAAACGCTGGCTGAGCGCAAAGCGGCCAAGCACAAACAGCGTCAGCGCCGGGCCATCAGCAAGCTAATCGATTTCATTGGAGCGTTCAATTACACGATTCCGGACCGCGAAACGCTGTTCATCCTGATCGCCTGCCGGGGCATCGGTGAATCGCTGGGCGGTCATTACGATTACGAGGAGCGTAAATACCACAACGAATCCGGCATCGACGCCTGCGTTTCCAGCTTCAAAAAAGCCAAGGAGCATCCGGAACTCGATAAATTCGTCTGGCACAAACTTTCGCAGGAAATCATATCATCGCTCAAACGCGGTCAGGCCGGGGCGGAATCACCCTGCTGGGACGATGCCGAAACAATCGCCGGACTGATCGACTTCAGCATGGAACAGGCATTCAAAGAAGCCGTAGAAGAATTGCCCGATCCGCAAAGCTGGCTCAAGCTCGAAGCCGAGGAAGCCAAAGCCGCGTGAATATGAAAAAAATTCGCCGCCGGGTGCTACCCGGACGCGGTGCAGCGCGCGGATTGCGCTGCCCGCGCATAGCGCGGAATAACTTGGAGGCTATCGCCGCCTCCAAACCTCCGCGGCAGGCCAATGGCCTGCACCAGGATACCTCGTTCGAATCGACTTGGAAAACGGCACGTTCCCCGGAAACGGGGAAACGGCCTTTTTTCCTGTCAGTGAAAGTCGATTCAACCGAAAAAGGAGTACGAAAAAATGAATTCCAAAAATCATCAAAATGAAAATGCCGTTATCGAGATCAGCCCTGAAGAACTGGATTTATCCGCCATGACCATGCAGGAAATCGTCGATGTCGCCATCGAAAGAGGTTTCAAGCCCCGAAACAAAAGCAACTGTTTTTACCATTGGACTTTTTCCGACGAAATGGAAGCCTACCGTTACCTGCTCCAACACCAATAGAAATTTCGCAGCGGCGCGTCGCCGCACGCAGTCCAGCGGGCGGACACCGCTGGTCGCCCATCGGGCGAAAAAATCCCTCTTAAAAGGAGTCACCGACATGTTCGACCTATACCAAAAAATCACCGATCAAATCATTGCACATCTGGACAAAGGCGTCATTCCATGGCGCTGCCCGTGGAAATGCAGCACTACACCACCGCAAAATATGATTTCGAAACGCCCGTATCGCGGAATCAACGCATTCCTGCTGAACCTTGCGCCGTACAAACAGCCGTATTGGCTGACCATGCGGCAGGTGAACCATCTCGGCGGCCATGTCAGGAAAGATGAAAACGCCACGATCATCGTCTTCTGGAAATTCCTGATGAAAAACGATACGGATGACATCATTTCGGACAAATCCGCCAAACGGATTCCGTATCTCCGGTATTACTACGTGTTCAATATCGAGCAGACGGTCGGGATCAATCCGAAATACATTCCGGAACCGCCGACCATCGAAAAACTGGATTTCCAGCCGCTCGAAGCCGCTGAAAAAATCATGGCGAACTATCCGAATCCGCCTGCCACCCAATATTATGACGGCGGCGCGTGTTATCATCCGACTTTCGACCTGATCAAAATGCCACATCCTGAATTATTTGAATCCGTTCATGAGGTATACAGTACATGGCTGCATGAGGCCGTTCATTCGAGTGGACACAGTTCCCGGCTGAACCGCCCCGGACTGCAAAACATCAACTTCGGCAGCCAGACCTATTCCTACGAGGAACTGATCGCGGAAATGGGCGCGTCCGTCCTGTGCGCCGAATGCGGAATCTTCAACGCCGTCGCCGAAAATTCCGCAGCCTACATTCAGGGCTGGCGCGAAAAACTGCGCGAAAAAGAAAACAAGAAATGGCTGATCCAGGCCGCCGGAGCCGCCCAGAAAGCCGCCGACCATATCCTCGGCCGCACCAACCATCAGGAGGAGTCCGACCATGAATGATATCATCTTCCAAGGCAAAAGCAACCGCGCAATCTTCCTGGTCGCAACGGTCTGGAAGCTTTGCTGGTTTGGAATCGGCCTCGGCATCAGCATGACCTTCCTGACCCTGTCCGCCTCCGGCCTCGCCGGAGCGCTCTGGGGCAACGGCAGATTCCACGGCCCGACATTCACCGCCGGAATCATCCTGTACTTCCTGCTGTTCACGCTCAAGATCATTTATACGATCTGTCTTCGCAAAGCCCAGGCCTACCGGATCACCAACCAAGAAATCACCACATCCGGTGGCGTCTTTCGGAAATATCACAAGGTCATTCGCCTGAATCAAATCCGCAGCATGAGCTATCAGCGAACAATAGTCCAGCAAGTTTTCAATTGCGGTGATATCTTCATCAGCACCTCCGCCACCGACAATTCATCCATCCGCCTCAAAAATATCGACAATGTCCAAACCGTCTACCACCAAATCAACCTCCACCGTTGAAAGCCACCGAGAAAATACCCGAAGTTGACTTGATAATCAACCGGAAGCAGATTATATTCATATTGTAACAACAGGACAAAAAACCATGAAATTACTGACCAGCAGCGTTTATACTTTTAAGAAACTGATCCAAGGGAATTATCTCTATGTCGATAAAACCGGGTATATTTATGATCTTGTGTCCCAGCCGTATGGGATGTATTTTCTGTCTCGCCCGCGCCGTTTCGGCAAATCCCTGACCGTATCCACGCTGGAAGCAATTTTCAACGGCGAAAAAGAGCTGTTCAAAGGCCTCTCTATATATAATAAGGATTATGATTGGAAAAAATATCCGGTCATCCACCTGGACTTTGCAGGTATCAAAAATGATTCTCCCCAGACATTGGAAGAGGACCTCTCCAGTGTATTGCAGAATATTGCGACCAAGCATCAGGTCACACTCGAAGCAAGTAATTCCCAATCGCAATTTCGGGAATTGATTCAGATTGTTTCGAAAACAGAAAAGGTGGTCATCCTGATTGATGAATACGATAAGCCGATTCTGGACAATATCGGCAAGCCGGAAGTTGCGGCCATTCAGGATAAATTAAGCAACTTCTACAGTGTCATCAAGGCGACCGAGCCGTTCCAGCGGTTTGTATTTATGACCGGCGTAAGCAAGTTCACCCATGTTTCGGTGTTTTCCAAACTGAACAACTTAACCGATATTACGCAGAACCAGCAGTATGGTTGTATCATGGGTTACA
>DHTZ01000072.1 GCA_002408885.1 Lentisphaeria bacterium UBA5247
CTCTTATTTCGCACGAGTCATGAAAGAATTTAAGCCGATTCAGGTATTGACGCTGGTGTTTCCGGAAAAAGCCATTTCGCTGGAACAGCTCGGTTATGAACAATATGCGATGAACATGGAGATTTTCCAGGGGTTGATGCATGAAGCAAGTACGCTGAACGGGCGGGTGCTGTTTCAGCATATGCCGGAAACCGACAATCAAATCCTGTTGGATCAACAGACCTGTCAGTTGAAAGATTCCGGCGGCGTGATTATGATCGGCAAGCAGTTGCAGCCGCTCCGCGAACGGCTTCAGGCCGCGAATATTCCGGTACTGACGATTTTCAGTTATCAGGAAATGGTGACGGAACAGAAGACTGAATTCGGGCGCTCGTTGGCGCGGACGGTGGACAAAATCAGTTCATATCTGCATAAGGCCGCTTATCGGCGGCTGGTGTTGATCGGCCATTCAGGCGAAGGGATGGGGAGCGGCTTGCAGGAAAAAATACAGATTCATGAGCAGAAGTTAAAAATCGACGCTTTCCGGAACCGCGGTTTCAATATCGAAGGCGTTTTTAATTGGGGGGCCGGGGAATTGTCGGATTTGATGAGATACCGGGTGGAGGATCGTATTTTTTTCCCCCTCCATACTCGGAATGTTTCCGATATTTTTCGTTTTGCCTATCGTGAGGGATTGCGGATCGGCAGGGATTTTGACCTGCTTGCACTGGCCAGCGGTTTTTCGTTTGCGAACTATTTTCCGCCAGTCAGTTATTTCCGGGTGCCTTACTTTGAACAGGGGCGCGCCGCGGCGCGCATGTTGCTGGAAGGAACCAGTGATTTTCTACCCGATCCGGTTTATATTCAAGGAGAAACTTCAAGGAAAATGGAGGAATAAAATGCAGATTTGCAAAACCAGATTCACACTTATAGAACTTCTGGTAGTTATGGCGATCATTGCTATTTTGGCGGCGATGCTGTTGCCGGTATTGAATACGGCACGCGAAAAAGGCCGTGCGGCCCATTGCTTGAGTAATGAAAAACAGATTGGAATCGCGATGAATCTGTACAGCTCCGATTACAACGATCATTACATTCCCTGGCAGCAGGGGGCATGGATGTATGACGGTTGGCCGCAAACTTTGTATCTTCATGGCTATATTGCGTCGGGCAAATTGCTGGGCTGTCCAAGCATCGACTCCTCAACGGTTCCCAATCTGCTTTACAGTCATAATATCTTCACGGCCGACAGAACTTATATCGTCCGATTCACATACCCTCATTACAGTTACAATAAATACATCGGCAGCAGCTATATGATGACCAAGGACGCCGATGTTTATACGCCGACGCCGAAAACCACCCAAACCAAGAATCCTTCGGTCAAAGTATTGTTCGGAGAATCCGTCCGGATCAATACCGGTCCTTATCCGTCGGTTCGCCTGGAATTCAATTCACTGCACTTTCCGCTGGATGAACGGCATTCCCAATCATGCAATATCCTTTGGGCTGACGGACATGCCTCCGGCGAAAAAGATGCGAAAAGCCGTTTTCAGAAAACCTCGTCCAGCAACCCCGCGCCGGACCCGTTGCTGCTTTATCCGCTTTGATCATTCTATTTCCATAAAAATCTCGAACTATAATATCAGGAGTTAAAAGAAAAGATGAAGATCTGGATGTCTGTTTTGCTTATTCTTACCTCAGCCGTGCTTGCCGCGCAATCCGCGGTGCTCTGGGATTTGAAAACCGGGCTTCCGCCCGATTCGTCTTTCCTGCTCACCGGCCCCGGGCATCAGGGACGGGAAATCAAGCTGGAAAAGCCGGTGGGGGCTATTGCGTTTACCGTCACGCCGCTGGACTGGGATTCCGGCAGCAAGGACGATGTGGTTTTTTTCCGGGTGGGCGACGCTATTTTTTACCGCCGCGCTTATGCGGATTTCCTGATTGCGGCAAAGGACGGAGAACAGCGTCTGCATCCGATTAAATTGCCTTCCGACGGGAATATCTGGCAGAAAGACGTTTCGCGCAATGTGGTGGTGAATTTCGAAGAGGGGAAATCCATTTCGCTTTTTATCGACGGCGAACCGGCGGCGCAGTATGTCGGCAAGACGCCTTTTGATTTTACGCAATTGATGATTGCGACCGGCAAACGCGATAAAGGCTGGGGGCTTGGCGGCAAATCCCGTTTTGATGATTTCCGGGTTTACGAGCGTCCGCTTTCATTGCCGGAGATCGCGCTGTTCGGCAATCGCGCGGTTCGCATGGCGGCCCCCGCGCAGGCGGGTTCGGAGGAGGTTCAGTCGGTGTTTCCGTTCGGACTCTGTTCATCGCCTCCGGTTGCGGATGGCAGGATCGGTGATGGTGAATATCCGGTTGCGCTCAGCGGCCTGCTTGCCGTCGCGAACAATAATTTGCTCTCGCCGAATGCCGCCCGGATGTATTCCGGTTATGACGAACAATTTCTTTATTTCGCGGTGGATTTTTCTTTTCCCGCCAATTATCAGCCGCAGTCCGCCGCGGAAAACAAGGACAGCGAAAAACTGATTTCCGGCGGCGATCTGTTTTGCCTGCTGTTGCGGGACGATACCGATACCGCCAACCGGCATTTTAAATCCTATTACCTGACCGTAGCGCCCAACGGCGTGTATTTCGATGCGCTTGAGGAGGTCGATTGGGCAAAGGTGCATCTGTACAAACGCGATGCCGGGGTTGATTTTGTTGAAAAAGTGGCTTCCAGCGTCGAACAGGGGCGCTGGGTTGTCGAGGTGAAGATTCCGCGGAGCAAGGTTCAGTTGGACGGACGCGACCGTTTTCTGCTTTCGTTCGGGATGTCTCTGAACAAACAGCAATACACGTGGCAGCCGTATCAATATTGGTTTGATTACGATACCGCTTATGGATTGGCGGTCCTTACCGAAGCCGGGTTTGATTTTTCGCCGGGTTCGTTGCCCACCGGCCGCGCGGACATGACGCTGCAATGGCGAAATCCGGGAAAAAATGCTGTTCCCTCGGAGTTCGCGGCGAAATTATCGCCGATGAAGGTGGAACAGGTGGTCAAACAGGCTGTTGACGACGTGGTGACTGAAGTGGAATTGGTGAAGCGCCTCGGGACGCCCCTTCTGGATTGGCGGGAAAGCACGGAAGTGGCGCCGGGGGCAGGGCGGAATTTTCAGAAAAACCTGACGGTCAAAGATGATAATGCGTTATATATTATCAATACGGAGGCCAAATGGGGCGGACAGACGATTTTCCGGCGTGAAATGCCGTTCCTGGTCCAGCCGCCGCTGCAGTTGATCATGATGCCGTTCCCCAAGACCGACGAGTTGCAGCTTGAGTTCCGTGTCGCCGCCGGAACGCCTCAGCCGGAGGATTCGCTGACCCTGGAGTTTCTGGACGAAAACGGCAAAAAGGCCGCCACGAAAAAACAGGCTTGGAGCGAGATTGAACGCGGGAAAAAATTGAAAATCAATGACTTGCCTGCCGGAACGTATCAGGTTTCCTACCGCTTGGACAGGAAAGGCGCCGAGCCTTTGACCGGAGAAGTCACCTATGTCAAGCAGCCCTTGCCGGAATGGTTGAAGCAACCTCGCGCCATGGAGGCGCTGTCGCCGGATTATGCGCCGCAGCCGTGGGGGGCGATTCAGGTCCGCGGCGAGAAAATCAATGCCGCCGGCAAGGAATTTGAATTTGGTGGTCCGGGGATGTTCAAACAGCTCACGATTCAGGGCAAGCCGCTTTTTACGGTTCCGCCGACACTGGAATTCCGGCGCGGCGACAAGACGGAGACCATCGGTTTCACGGATGCGCTTATCACGTCGCAGCATGCCGGGCGGGTTGGTTTTCAACTGCGGGGCGAGACGCCTGAATTCGAGGCTTCGGCGGACGGAGTTATCGAATTTGACGGATTGGTTCGTTTCCGGCTGAAAGTCATACCGAAAAATAATGGCTGCCAGGTCGACAATTTATCCTTGCGCTATCAGTTGGCGGATGCGCAGTTTTTCAATACCTTGGACCCGAAGGTCGATTCGCAATGGGGAGAGGTCTGCGACTTGCAACTGATGGCTCCGCATTACCTCTGGATCGGCAGCGACTTCAGGGGACTCAACTGGGTGACCGAAAACTATAAAGGCTGGAAAGTCGATTCCCGGCGGCCCCGCGCCGCTATTGCCGATCGTGGAGACGGTGCGGAAGTTTCACTGTTTCTCGTCAATAAACCGACGCAGGTGACCACGCCGGTGGACTGTGAAATGGCATTTCATCCGACGCCGGTTCGCAATAACGACCGCCTCAAATGGCTTGGCGTCCGCCCCATCTGTATGGGCGCCTGGACCCCCGCCCCTTGCAATTTGACGATGATTCACCCGAATCAGTACGGGGATAACGGTTCGATATCCTATCCGATCCGGAACCGGAAACTGCGCGAAGATTATCAGGATATCAAGAAGAATAATCCCGGGCAGCAACTGCTTCCCTACATGGTTCCCCATATGGTCCACACGGAGCAGCGCGTCCGGCCGGAGAAGCGCATTATTTTCAGCCGCCAGCCGGAGGATTACCTGCTCAGTACTTCCGCCTTTTATGATTATCCCAAGAATCCGGTGGCGGAATATTTCAAATATGAATGGCGGGTGATGCCGGAGCAGTATTATCCCGGCGGAAGCAAAAATTCCCCTATGCTTTATTGTTCGCCTGCCGGAAGCTGGTCCGACTATTTGACCGATGCGATTTATCAGATGTTTACGGTTGACGGCATGGACGGCATCTATTTCGACCTGGCGGGGGCGCGGCGCAACGGAGATGCGTCCAAAGGGTACACGTACCGGACCGATGACGGCAAAACGGAAGATACGCTGGAGATTTTCGCCCTTCGCGATCTGTACAAACGGCTGCACCGCGTTTCGGAAGAAGTTTTCGGCAACGACGGAAAGCCCCACCTGATCCTGCATGGGGACCCGGTCATTACGCCGTTGAGCGTATTTGGCGACCTGCTGCTGACGGCGGAACATCTGAAAGTTCAGAAACCGTTTGATTATACCGCCTGGATGATGGCTTCCCGGCTGATTTCGAAGCCGCCGAAACTCATCCCGGTGGAACAGAAAGAAAACTCCTATAATACCCCGTCCGGCAGAGTATTGCTGAGCGAGCGGATCTGGGGCGTGCCGGTGATTTTTCTGCCGCAATACGGCTATCTTGGCAAACTCGGCAGCGATCCGGCGGTGGCGCGCGAAACCCTTGGCCTGGGATTCCTGCACGGATCGGTCGTGGCGTTCAATCTCATAGACCGCAGGACGGTCAATCAGTTCTACTTTGCGCTGAGCGGTAATTTCGACCTTGACAATGCGGAGTTCCACCCCTATTGGGATAATAACATGAGTACGTCCGAGCCTGCCGTCAAAGTGTCCTATTACAAGATTAAAGACCGCGAGGATTATCTTTTATTCATCCACAATCTTTCGGGAAAAGCGCACAATGTGACCATGACGCTGCCGCAGCCCTTGCACAATGCCGGTATGCTTTACGACCTTGATAATCCGACCTATCGCTATTCGATGGATCAGTTCAAGGATCGGGAATGGACACTTCCGGTAAAACCCTATGATTTCCGGATGATTCGTATCAGCCTGCCATGAGGACTTCGCCCGGCAATGACGGAGGTTGAGGTTGGCGGCGGAAACGGTCATTTCTTCCAGACTGCCGCCGCGTTTGAACGCACGATCAACTCCTCGACTGGCAGCCCCGCCGGGCATATGTCGTGACAGGCCAGGGATTTGCCGCAGCCTTCGAAGTAAAGTTTTTTATAGCGGGCGGCGATCTCCTCCCAATGCTCCGTGTATGGCGTCTGGTCTAAAATCCTGAACGCGGCAACCGCCGCCGCCGCTCCGGCGAAGTTCCCTTCCGGCGAGAAATTCGGACAGATTTCGAGGCAGCAGCCACACATCAGGCAGCGTGCCGCCTGATAGCGTTCTTCATGCGTCCGCTCGCCGCCGCAGGCGTCTTCTTCGAGCCAGAGGCGTATTTGCTTCAGGCTCTCGAACATACAGGATCGGTCTACCGTCAGATCCGACACGACCGGAAATTTTCCGAGCGGTTCCAGCGTGATGGTCCGGTCGTTCATTTCGCTCAAGAACGCGGAACAGGCCAGTTGCGGGCGCCCGTTGATCCGCATGGCGCAGGCCCCGCATTTCCGCGCAAAACAACCGCATTCCCAGTCGATCGGCGGCGCGGGCGAACCGTCCGTGTCCAGCAGCGGGCGGCGGCGGTTCAGTTCTTTCAACACGGCGGCGACCGATGTATTGCCGCCTCCGTCATAGGAAAACGACTGCCGGTAAGCGGGGGATTCCGTCCCTCGGCAACGCTTGATTTTAATGATGAATGTCACAGGGCCTCCCTGGTTTCCGGGACGGATTCAAAACACACTTCAATCTCTGTTCCGTGAAACCGGGCGACCGTGAGCTTGCAGTATTCCGGATCGTTGCGGACGGGGAAATCGGTACGGATATGCGCGCCCCGGCTTTCCTCCCGCGCAAGCGCGCTCATTAATAGCGCCCTGCCGAGCAGGGGTAGATTTCCCGGCAATTCTTTTACCTCGGCAAGTCCGGCGGCGAGCCCGGTTCCGTCGCGTTCCACCCCCAGCGAACTCCGCATGATACGCTGGAGTTCATCAAGGACATGGGGCGGTGTTTCGTGGACGGGAGCCGTCAACGGAATATCATTTGCGGGTTGATCGGAAGCGGCTTCTTCCATCGCGGTTTCGGCGGCGACTGTTCCGCCGTGAATCGCACCGAGCAATGAATTACCTCCCAGGCGGTTTGCGCCGTGGTATTGGCAGCAGCATTCCCCGGCGGCATAAAGATTTTTCAACGCGGTCCGGTGCCGCCGGTCCACCAGAATGCCGCCCATGAAATAGTGGATGCCCGGCGTGACCGGAATCGGCTCCCGGCGCGGATCGAGGCGCAGGCAGGTGAGGCAGTCGTCCACGGTGCCGGACAGTTTTTGCCGCAGGACATCGGCGGGGAGGGCGGTCAGGTCCAGATAGACCCGGCTGTATTTATTTTGTTCCCAGACCTCGCGGGAAACGATGTCGCGAGGCATGAGGTTTCCCGCTTCCGGGTATTTGTCCTCCATGAAATACCACCGTTTGCCGTCCCGCATCGCAAACAGGCGGCCGCCTTCGCCCCGCGCCGCCTCGCTGATGAGCATCTGCCGCCCCGGACAGTTCACCGTTGTCGGATGGTATTGGATGAATTCTCCGTTGGCGACGGGAATTCCCAGCCGGAACAGTTCCGCCGTTACTTCGCCTGTGTTGCCGACAGAACCGGTCGTGTTGCCGAACAAGCCGTGCATTCCCCCGGCGGCGATGATTACCGCGTCGCCTGCGAGCGGGATATTTTGCGTTGTCCGCTCGTCACGGATCAGGGCGCCCCGGCATGTCGGGCCGTCCGTTGCCAGCGTGATGAAAGAGTGGCGGCTGTAGCGCTCGACGAGCCCTGCCGCTTCATATCTGCGGACGGCGTCGATCAGCGCCGTCATGATCTGTTTTCCTGTATCGCACCGGGCAAAAGCCGTTCTCTTTTTGCGTTGGCCGCCGAAATTCCGCAGGTCCGGTTCGTTGCGGGCGTCCATATTGAATTGCACGCCCAGAGCCAGCAGGCGGCGGACGATGGCGGGGGCCGCTTCCGTCAGTTCCCGGACCGCGCCCGGATCGGACAATCCGGCTCCCGCCGTGACGGTGTCGCGGAAGTGTTCGGCGGGGTTGTCGTTTTCGCCTTTGGTGTCAAGCGCGGCGTTGATGCCGCCCTCCGCCATGACGGACTGCGCCCGCTCCGACGGCATGGGCGAGACCAGTTTCACCCGATGCCCTTTGGCCGCTGCCGCCAGTGCCGCCGAAAGCCCGGCCAGCCCGGCTCCGATCACGATCATTGTTTTGCTCATAAAAATTGCCATCCGATGTAATAAAATACGGTTGCGCCAATGAAAAACAGCAGGAGTACCGAGCCGATCAGAAATAAGTCGATCCGGCGTTCTTTGTACCCGATGACTCCGAGGGATGCCAGCAGCGGCCGGACGTTGGTGAACACATGGAGGGACAGCGCGGAAATGAACGACAGTTGTACCGCCAGCTTCACCGTGGTGAACTCAAATAACCGGTACTGTCCGCCATCGGCGCCGCCGAACAGGCCGATATGGCAGAAGATCAGAATCAGGACGGCCACGCCGCTGAGCCGCCGTATCCAGAACCAGCCGTTTTGCCTCCAATACCACACGCCGGACTTCATCCCTGCGCGAATGGTCCGGAAAGTCAGTATGGCGCTCAGGACCGTGTGTACGGCGGTGAGCCCGACGCTTCCCATTGCCAACGGTTTTCCCTGGATATTGCTGACGCCCAGCAGCACAAAACTGCCGGTGACGCCGTGAAGAAGGAGCACGAGCAGCAGAAGCCCCGAAATGATCGCATTCAATTTTCTCATGGCGTTTTTTCCGGGGTTGTTTCCGGCAATACGATAACTTCCGCATCCGGCAGGCCGGGAAGTTCCGGGGCCAGCAGCAGGTCGTATTTGCCGGCCAGCGCGCGCGACAGGCACATGACCTTGTCGTAGCGCCGGATTTCAGCAGCGACGCCGATCCGGGCAAGCCGTTCCCGCAGTATTCCCGCATAATATTCAGGAAACGGGTCGTCATCGGAAACGGCAAGCCGTAACGAAACCGCGGGGATTGCAGTCGGTTCTCCGGTCACCGCCCGCCGGATGGCCGACCGGATGGCTTCATCCGCCAGCCCGGGACTGCGGATGTTCATGTACAACATGCAGGTGGCGGAGGGCTTCGGTTGTTTTATCGCCGTCGGCTTGGGCCTTGACCTCGGCGTGGCGCCGGTCACGGCATCGACCAGAGAGGGAGGCAAGCGCAGGAAAATTCCCGCGCAGATGAGAAACAGAACGGTCGCCGCCGCCAATATGGCCCCGCGTTTTATGGAATTCATGGACATGCATGGCTCCTATGCTTTCATGACCCGCATGGCATTCAGGATCGCCAGGACCGCCACGCCCATATCGGCGAATACCGCCTCCCACATGCCGGCGACGCCCGCCGCGCCCAGAATCAGGAACAAGCCTTTGACGCCAAGCGCGAAAACGATATTCTGGAAAACGATGCGGCGGGTCGCCCTGGCGATGAAAACCGCATCGACCAGTCTGGACGGTTCATCGGTCATCAGCACCACGTCCGCCGCTTCGATCGCGGCGTCCGAACCGAGGGCGCCCATCGCGATCCCGACATCGGCACGGGCCAGGACGGGGGCGTCGTTGATGCCGTCGCCGACGAAGGCCAGTTTCTTTTTCGGATTTTTTTGTTTTTCGAGCGCTTCCAGTTTTTCGACTTTCTGGTCGGGCAGGAGTTCCGCGTAGTATTCGTCCAGCCCCAGTTCCGCGGCGACCGCTTGCCCGATCCGGGCGTTGTCTCCGGTCAGCATGACGGTTTTGCGGATGCCCAGTTTTTTCAGATTGGAAATGGCTTCTCTGGCATCGGGCTTGATTTCGTCGGCAATGACGATACAACCGGCGAAGCGGTTGTCCACGGCGATGTAAACCTTGGTCCCCGCCTTGTCGCTTTCTTCGAATTTCACGGACGCCGCCGCCATATGCCTTTCATTCCCCGCCAGTATTTCACGTTCGTTTCGCGTGACGCGGATGCCGTATCCCGGTACCTCGCTGTAACCGCTCAGTTCGTGTTCGGCGACGGGTTTCGCGTAGGCTTTCCGGATGGATGCGGCGATGGGGTGGTTCGATAACGATTCGGCGTATGCCGCGCATTCAAGCAGTTCCGATTCCGAAAATCCGTTTGCCGGAATGATTTCCGTTACGTTGAACACGCCTTTCGTCAGCGTGCCGGTTTTGTCGAAAACGACCATGTCGAGCTTTGCCAGCGCTTCCAGATAGTTGCTGCCCTTGACGAGAATCCCTTTCCGGGAAGCTCCCCCGATGCCGCCGAAGAAACCGAGCGGAATCGAAATGACCAGCGCGCAGGGACAGGAGATCACCAGAAATACAAATCCCCGGTGAATCCAGTCCGTCCAGTCGCCCCCGGCGATAAGCGGCGGGAGGACGGCGAGCAAGGCCGCGAGCCCCACGACGACGGGGGTGTAATAACGCGAAAACGTGGTGATGAATTTTTCGGTAGGGGCTTTTCTGGCGGCCGCGTTTTCCACCAGGTCGATGATTCTGGACGCGGTGGATTCCCCGAACGTTTTCGAGACTTCAATGGTCAGGACGCCGCTTTGGTTGATGCTGCCGGACAAGACCGTGTCGCCTTTTTCCACGGCACGCGGCATTGATTCTCCGGTCAGAGCCTTGGCGTCAATGGTGGAGGCGCCGGACGCCACCACACCGTCAAGCGGAATCTTCTCGCCGGGCTTGACGATGATGGTCTCGCCGACGGAGACGGTATCCGGCGCAACGGTCAGAAGTTCGCTTTCCCGCCGGACCGTGGCGGTATCCGGGCGGATATCCATCAGCTCGGCGATGGATTTTCTGGAACGGCGGACCGCCGAGTTCTGGAACAATTCGCCCACCTGATAGAACAGCATGACCGCGACGGCTTCGGGATATTCGCCGATCACGAACGCGCCGATGGTGGAAACGCTCATCAGGAAATTCTCGTCGAATACCCGTCCTTTCGTAATATTCCGGACCGCTTTGGCGACGACCTCGCCGCCCAGTATAATGTAGGCGGCGACCAGCACGCCGAGGCCGATGAAGGCATTTAAATCCGTGCGGAGGAGCACGACGCCGCCTCCGTAAACCAACGCGCCGACAATCAGTTTCAGGATGGCGTTCTTTCCGGAATCCGAATCTGCTCCGCAATCGCCGCAGCAGCCGCAGGAGCCGGGTGTATCGGAATATTCGGTAATGATGATGTCCGGTTCATGGGCGGCGACGATCTTTTTCACCGCCGCCGGCAAATCTCCGGAGAAACGGCCCTCCACCTCAAGGGTCAGGGTTTCGGCCATCAGGTTTACGGCGGCGGATGCGACGCCGTCAAGGGCTCCGGCTTCGTTTTCGATTTTACCGGCACAACCGGGGCAACAGAGCCCCTTCAGCAGGAATGCCTTTTTCACGGGTATTGTCTTTTGGTTATCATTTGGTTGTCTGATTGTTCAATTACTCAACAATGAAAGCGGAAAATGCGTTAATCCCGGAGGTGTTCGAACCCTTTATCCAAAATATCCTTGACATGTGAATCCGCCAGGGAATAGAAGACGATCTGCCCTTCTTTGCGGAAACGGACAAGGTTCAGGAGGCGCAGCGATTTCAACTGGTGCGATATGGCGGACTTCGTCATTCCGAGGAGGACGGCCAGGTCGCAGACGCACATTTCGCTGTGCTCCAGCGCATTCAGGATTCGAACTCTGGTGCCGTCCGCGAACATTTTATAAAGGGTGGCCAGCCTGTCGTATTCGTTCGGGGGAGCCATCTTTTCCCGGACGCGGTTGACGATATCCTCGTGGATGACATCGCAGTCGCATATGGGCGATTTAATGGGCGTTTCCGGCGTTTTCATGATATTTCCAAGTTTAATGGTTGTTCAACTGTTCAATTAATATAAATCAATTGAGGCCTGCTGTCAATACGGCATAGAAAAAATAATCATCTTTTTTTTAGAAATAACCGGCTGCTTCAGGAATTGCCGCCTTTCGGTTTGCGGGAACGCAATATTAAGATTATAATTCCGGTTGCCAGCAGGAAAAGGCTGTAAAAAACGCCTCGGCTCAGTCCGAATATCAGGCTTGCGTCCGGTTCCCTGAATTGTTCCCCGAAGATGCGCAGAAGCGCGTAGGCCAGCAGGAATTCACCGGTCAGCCGCCCGGGCGTCCGGGCGGAACCGGCGCGGTAAAACCGCCACCAGATGAACAGGCCGGGCAATAATCCTTCCAGCGACGCTTCATAAAGTTGAGACGGATGCCTGGGCGCGATCAATTCCGCAGGCGTACCGGGGGGCGCGCTTCGGGGAAAGATGACCGCCCACGGTGCATTTGAAACGCGGCCCCATAGCTCGCCGTTGATAAAATTGGCGACGCGCCCCAGAAACAGGCCGATCGGGGCGACCAGGCACAGCAGGTCGCTTATCTGCCAGAACGAGGATTTGGTTTTCCGGGCGGCGAGGCAACAGGCGGCGAGGGCTCCGATGAATCCGCCGTGGCTTGACATTCCGCCCTGCCAGACCTTGAAGACCGCCAGAGGGTCCTTCCAAAGGAAGTGAGTGTCGTACAATACCATATATCCGAGGCGTCCGCCGATCAGTACCCCGATGATCACATACAGCACAACCGTGTGGATTGCGTTGCCGTCCAGGGGCGAGCGCCCTTTGCGGTGAAGGTAGTGAAGGACCCCGTAGGCGGCGGCAAACGCGGCCGCGTAAGCCAGGCCGTAATAACGGATTCCCCATTCCCCGTGAAAACGGAGGACGAAGGGGTCAAGATTGTTGATCCAGTACGCCATGTTTTTCTTCCTTCCGGGATACCCTGTCTGAATTTGACGTTCGAATGCTTGCAGGCCCCTCGGATTTGTTATAACCTTCGGAAACATACAGCCTCGCCGCGGCGATATCAAACGGCAGTTTCCCGATCTTCCGGAGTTGCGATTTTTCTCAACCCATGGCTGATAAACATGCATATTACGGCAATTTAGCACCGGATGTTGATCACTTTCAGTTTGACAATTCATGGATAGGGGGCTATATTAATAATGTCTCAATTGCTAATTTAGAAAACTGACTACGGACTTGGGAACATCATTGTAGCGGATGCTTCTTTATGGTAATGAACTGTCGTGAAAGATGTAAGCAATGGCAGCAACGAGGTTCGAAACGCGGAAGTATGAACACCGACTTTGAAAAAGCCGGTTCTCAAAAACAGTAATGTCGGTTTGCGGCTTGCCCGGATGGTCGTTCCATTCGATTGTTTTTGACGCTTCCCTCTGTTTGTGGTGAACGGATAAAATTTGTGTTGTCAAATTTCGGCTTTATCTGTCGAGAGGCATAATCTGTTCATCGTTTCAAAAACATCAAAGGATTTATCATGAATGAAACTCCGTCCCTGCCGAGTCTGGTTATCGGCGATTTACATATAAACCCGCCTATTATCCAGGGAGGAATGGGGGTTCTTATTTCATCCTTCCGGCTTGCTGCCGCCGTATCCAACGAGGGGGCCCTCGGCGTGGTCGCCGCGGTTGGCGCAAGCGAAGACTGTACCCGCGAGGGCTTGAGTGGCCGGCAGCGGTCATACTGGGGACTTCGGGAGATATTGGGAAAAGCCAGGGCGTTGAGCGGCAAGCCTATCGCGGTCAACATCATGTGTGCACTTAGTGATTATGATGAATTGGTCAAAGCGGCGGTGGAGGAAAATGTCGCTGCGATCATATCCGGAGCCGGGCTTCCGCTAAGGCTGCCGGAACTGGTGCCGGCGTCCGGGCCGAAGCTGATTCCGGTCGTATCCTCGGCGCGCGCCGCATCCATCATCTGCCACAGTTGGTGGAAAAGGTATCAACGGCTGCCGGATGCGCTGGTGGTGGAGGGATCTTCCGCCGGAGGCCACCTGGGCTTTTCCATGAAGGAGATCGCCCAGAAGACGATTTCCCTGGATGATATTGTCACTGACGTATTGCGTTTTGTAAAAACGATTAAGGAAGAGCATGGCCATGATATTCCGGTCATTGCCGCCGGCGGTATATTTACCGGGGAGGATATTGCTCATTTTCTGAAACTGGGGGCGTCCGGGGTCCAAATGGGAACGCGGTTTGTGTGTACGGACGAATGTGACGCATCTCCCCTCTATAAACAGACCTATCTTGATTGCCGCAAGGAAGATATTGTGATTATTGAAAGCCCGGTGAAACTGCCGATAAGGGTTATTCGCAATGCTTTTGTCGATGAACTGCAGCATGTGGATAAAAAGCCGTTCAAGTGCTACTATCATTGCCTGAAGAATTGTACCCCGGCGACCTCTCCGTATTGTATCGCGGAGGCGTTGAAGAATGCTTCGGCAGGTAAAATGGACGAAGGACTTATCACTTGCGGCGCCAATGCCTATCGTATAAAAACGATTGTACCGGTCAGGGAATTGATCGCCGAATTAGCCGGCGACTGCCTTAAACAGTTGAAGTGATACGGCAATCGGAAATCATTTTACGCTGTCGCGGACGATCAGGCTGTAAGGGAGTACCGAGCATTGCGGGCGGCGCGGTTCTTCCGGAAATGATTCGATGATGTCCGCCGCGATTTCCGCCAGCCCGATATGGTTCTGGGTGATCGTCGTCTGCGGAGGCGTGGCATAGGCCGAAAACAGTTTGTGCTCCGATGCCATCAGTGAAATGCCGCCCGGCACCTGGCGGTCGAACAGCGACAGCGCGTAAGCCGCGAGGATTCCGGCGTTGCCTCCCGGGCAGAACAATCCGTCGATGCCGAGTTTGAGCAGTTTACCGATATTCTCCACATAATGTTCGTCGCCGCAGATGTGAATCAAATTTTCATGGATCGGCAAACTCCTGTCTTTGAAAGCTTTGAGGACGGCGGTACGGCGTGTTCCGGTATTGCCCGTTCCGGCCGCGCCGTGAATGATGCAGCCGATTTTCCGGCAGCCGCGTTCGTACAGGTGCGCAACGGCAATTTCCATTCCCTGCGTTTCATCCGAACGGACCGAATAGACGCCCGGCGAGTGGCGGGGCGCGTCGCGGTCCACCAGCACCAGGGGGGCGGTGAACCGGTCGCCCCATTGCCGGAAATCATCCGGCTCCGCGCCGATCGCCACCGCGCCGCAGAACTGGATGCTGTCGAGGCGCTTGATATTGTCCTGCGGCAGGATTTCGATGCGGAAACCGCGCTTCGGCAGGACGTAAGTCAGGGCCATCATCACCATTTCCAGGCAGTTCCGGATCGGATAGATTTCATCGCCGGGAAGGATGATCACCACGTTGCGCTGCTTGGTGGAGAGGCGCGGATGGTAGCCGTGTTTCCGGGCGATGGCGAACACGTGTTCCCGTACTTTGCTCCTGATGTTCGGATGGTGGCTGAACACCCGCGATACGGTCGCCGGCGATACGCCCGCCAGCCGGGCGATTTCCTGCAGCTTCATGGAAAATTCCTCCGGATTTGATTCATTTGCAATATATCGCTGGAATTGTTGAAATGCAATGTTTCTTTCATCAAGCTTTTCATAAAATGTCCGTTCCGGCTCTTGCCGTGACGGCGGTGAAGCGTTATAATCAATATGGAATGCAGCGACCGGGGATATCCCCCGGACCTTGTTTTCGACTGGGGACGCAGTGGCGAAGCCGCTGTGAAAATGGAAAGACCGTATAAATTTATCACCGCATATCGCAAATGGAGAAACTGTCATGAACGGCACGGAAATCAAGCCAAACGGACGAAAAGTACTGGTGCTCGGAGGCACCGGAGCAATGGGGGTGTATCTGGTTCCGGAACTCGCTTCGATGGGATATGAAGTCCGGGTCGTTTCCCTGGACAACGCCGTGTCGGATCATCCGCTCATCGACTATGTAACTGCAAACGGCAAAGACGACGGATTCCTGGCGGAAATCCTGAACGAAAAATTCGATGCCATTGTCGATTTCATGCTCTATGGGACCGAGCAGTTCAAGGCGCGATGCAACCTCCTTCTCCAGAACACCGCCCATTATATGTTCCTCTCCACCTACCGTGTTTACAGCGGCGGCGACGTCCCGATCACGGAAAACACGCCCCGCCTGCTGGACGTTTCGACCGACAGGGATTTTCTGGCAACCGAAGATTATTCCCTGTTCAAAGCGCGCCAGGAAGACATTCTCCGCAGCTCGAAGTCCGGCAACTGGACGATCGTCAGGCCTGCCATCACTTATTCCAAACGGCGGTTCCAGCTGGTCACTCTGGAAGCGCCGGTAGCCGTGGCCCGGGCGATGCGGGGATTGCCGGTAATGGTGCCGAAAGAAGCACTTGCGGTACAGGCGACCATGAGCTGGGCCGGTGATGCGGCCCGCATGTTTTCCCGGCTGATTCTCAATCCGTCGGCTTACGGCGAACACTTCACCCTGTCCACCGCCGAACATCATACCTGGGGCGAAATCGCGGAATACTACAAGGAAATCATCGGCCTGAATTATGTGCCGGTCGATACCGAAGACTACCTGAATATCATGGGGGGCTCTCCCGGCGCGCGTTACCAGCTTGCCTATGACCGGCTGTTTCAGCGGATTGTCGACAACTCGAAAATCCTGCGGGCAACCGGGTTGAAGCAGCAGGACTTCATGCCGCTTCGCCAGGGGCTGGTAAAAGAGCTGGCGGCGTTGCCGAAAGATACGGTCTGGCCCGACGCCGGCGCGGTCTGGGAGCGGATGGATGCTTGCGCCAGAACGAATAAAGCCTGATTCCGGCAATGGTGATTATATCGCCGGGGCAAACGATAGTATTGACGGCGGCAAAATATTGGGAACACGACAAGCATGAGTACGGAAAGAATCAAAATCGGACAGATCGGCGTTTGCCATGAACACGCCTCCGGCAAAATTCTGTCCCTGAAAAAAATGCCGGAAATATTTGACATTGTCGGCGTGGTCAATGACCGGGAAACATCCTCCGCCGCCAGATTTGCCGGGGATGACCTGTCGCCGTATGAAGGATTGAAATTCGTCACGGAGGAGGAGCTTTTCCACACACCCGGGCTTCGGGCGGTAATGGTGGAAACGCCGAACCTTGAACTTGTTCCCGCCGCCATCCGCTGCCTGGAACACCGCCTGCCCGTGCATATGGACAAGCCCGGAGGCGAAGACCTGGCGCTGTTTGCGGGGATGCGGAACGGATTCGCCGAACGCGGCCTTCCGTTCCAGATGGGTTACATGTTTCGCGGCAACCCGGCGATTCAGTGGTGCGTCAAAGCGGTGCGCCGGGGGTGGCTCGGGGATATTCTGGAAGCGCAGGCCGATATGAACCATGATTACGGCGGCGAAGCTTATCAGGAATACCTTGGCCGGTTCGGCGGTGGGATCATGTTCAACCTCGGGTGCCATCTGATTGATGTCATCGTCGCCATGCTGGGGGCGCCGCGGAAAATCGCCCCGTTCCTGAAAAACGTGCCGGGCGATCCCGAAACCGTCCGGAACAACTGCCTTGCCGTGCTGGAATATCCTCATGCTGCCGTCACGCTCCGGGCACACAGCAGGGCCGTCGGCGGATTGGACCGGCGGCGGTTAAAAATCTGCGGCACGAAAGGAATGGTGGAACTCTGTCCGTTGGAACGTTTCGACGGTCAGGCGCTGACGATGTGCCTGACGTTGCGTGACGGCAATGAAGAATATACCGCCGGGACGCACCTGTTGGACTTCGGCATCATCCGCGACCGTTATGAGGCGCAGTTGCGGGAATTCGCGGAGATCATCCGCGGCAATACGCCGGATATCTATGGTTATGAACACGATTATCTGGTGCAGAAAGCCCTGCTTGCTGCCTCCGGATATGCAAAATGGAACGAATAACATGCATGCCATCCTGATCAACGACGACAAATCGCTCGCCTGGCGCGAAGTGCCCGACCCGGTACGCAAAGACCATGAAATGATCATTGACGTCCATGCGGCGGCGCTTAACCGCGCCGACCTGATGCAGCGCGAGGGCAATTATCCTCCTCCGCCCGGCTGGCCCGAATGGATGGGGCTGGAGGTTGCGGGAACCGTTGCCGAAGCCCCTGCCGGCGGCCGCTGGAAACCCGGCGACCGGGTTTGCGCCCTGCTCGGAGGGGGCGGCTATGCCGAGAAAGTCGCGGTTCCGGTCGACATGGCCCTGCCGGTACCGGCGGGGCTTTCGATGCCCGAGGCGGCGGCCATTCCCGAAGCGTTCGCCACATCCTACCTGAACCTTTGCATCGAGGGCGGCATGAAGGCGGGGGATACGGTGTTCATTCAGGCCGGGGCGAGTGGGCTGGGCATGGCGGCGGTGCAACTGGCCAAGGCATTCGGCGCAAAAGTCGTTACCACGGTCGGTTCCTCGGATAAAGAATGTTTCGTCCGCGGGCTCGGCGCCGATGTGGTGATCAACCGCAAGACCGGAAGCACCGCGGAAATCCTGCGCCGCCATCCCGTCGATATCGCGATGGACTGCGCCGCCGGACCGGAGCTCGGCCCCTGCCTGGCGACGATGGCGCGCGGCGGCCGCTGGATCGTGATCGCCACGCTGGGAGGCGCGGAAAGTACGCTCGATATGGTTGATTTTTTTAAACGGGGCGTGAAACTGATCGGCAGTACTCTGCGCAGCCGGAGCGACGAAATGAAGGCACGGATTCTCGCCGGCCTGGAAACCGAATTATGGGATTCCTTTTCGTCCGGCCGGATCAGGGTGCTGCTCCACGAAACACTGCCGATTACCCGTGCCGGAGAGGCACATGAAATTTTGCGGAAACAGGAAAACCTGGGCAAGGTCGTTTTAACATTGCGATAGTAAAAATACAGCGAGGTGTCTGATGAGTTTTGAAAATCAAGTGGCGGTGATCAGTGGAGCCGCATCGGGAATGGGACTGCTTTGCGCCCGGCTCCTGGCGGCTGATGGAGCCAGGGTGGTTCTGGCCGATGTCGATTCCGGCGCGGTTGAAGCCGCGGCGGCGGAAATCAGGAGCGGCGGCGGCGAAGCGGTCGGAATACCGGTGGATGTTCGCAATTACGGGCAGATTGAGCATGTTGTCGACACCGCTTTGGCGCGTTATGGTGCGATCGATATGCTGCTTAATTTCGCGGGCGGAGCCGAAAGCCGGATGCGGAACTGCAGCGCCCCTTTTCATGAGATGCCTCTTGAGGTCATTGATTGGGGTCTGGATGTCAACCTGAAAGGAGTGGTGTATTTCTGCCGTGCGGTACTCGGTTCAATGATCCGCCGGAAACGCGGCGTTATCATCACTCTTGGTTCGGTGACCGGCGTGGAAGGCTCGGCCGGAGCCGTCAATTACAGCGCCGCCAAGAGCGGTATCATCGGACTGACCAAGGCGCTGGCGCTATGCGGTGCGCCTTACAATGTCCGGGCCTGCTGCGTTTCGCCGGGACCGGTGCTGACGCGTCCCGGCATGGCGGAGATGAAAACCCGCCTCGGGCGGGCCGCCGAACCTCGGGAGGTGGTGGACTTGGTCCTTTATTTGTGTTCGGACAAGGCGGCGTTCATCACCGGTTCGAATTACCTGATTGACGGCGGCCGTACCTGCGGCGGCATTTGAGCGGTGAGACATAAAGCGGATTTTGATAAAAACGGAATATCCGTCGGGAGGACGTGATGAAATTTTCTTTTCTCAACAAACCGTATCCGGTGATTACCGGAATTCTGAGCGGGCAGACCCCGCAGGAGCTGATCGCCGGATCAAGGAACTCGGAATTCGATGGTGCCGGCGGCATCGCGATCGACCTTTCGGACCTGAAGCCGGAATTCCGGAACCGGGAAGCGCTGAAAGGCGTTGTGGATTCGGTGAACCTGCCGTTCATGTTTTTCTTTTACCGCAACGACAAATGGGAACCCGGCGCCCCGGATGACAAGCGACAGGAACTCCTTCTTGCCGCCGCTGACGCCGGAGCCGCCATGATCGACGTGATGGGGGATTTGTACGACCCGTCGCCGATGGAAATCACCCGTTGCCCGGCCGCCGTCGCCCGGCAGAAAGAACTGATCGGGCGGCTTCACGGCAAAGGAACCGAAGTGGTGATTTCCTCGCATATGTCGTGCCCGCGGACGGCGGAACAGGTCGTTGAACATATGCTGGCACTGGAGGCACGGGGCCCGGACGTGGTGAAGATCGTAACGGGCGTCAACACGGAGGAGGAACTTGCCGAAGCGTTCCGCACGACCATGATGCTGCGGCACGAACTGCATGTGCCGTTTATTCACCTCTGCAACGGCGTTTTCAGCCGTCCGCACCGTTTCATGGGGCCGGCGCTCGGCGTGTCGATCCTGTTTGCGGTCCATTGCTACGACGCCCGTTACGGGATGCCCCAGCCGACGATACGCTCTATAAAGGCGGTGCTGGATAACCTGCATTGGAACATCAACGCCATCTGATCCGGTCAATCTGCTCGATGCTGGACAACGGCCATTCACGCCTGTGACGAATCTTGTTACAGGTGTTTTTTATTGCTTACCTGCATTTAACTCAATTATTTCGGTAAAAGATTTATTACAATGATTGACGATGTCAACTTTTTGAGATATAATAATTTACATGGAAATATCAAGCAAGCATGAGCAGATAGCCAACTCGCTCTATATGAGGGGGGCTGGGAGAAAAATACCCGCCGGGCGAACGACTGACGGCAGTTCGAGAAACGGCGGCAGGCTTTCTGCCGTTTTCCGTCACGGAAAATGACATTTTTCAGGTTGGCGAACCCAAGACCATACGGATTCACGTTGAAAGCCTTATGCCGCTTCCGCGAAAACACCGGGAACGTCTGGCCGGACTTCACCGTCCCGCGTATTCCGGTATCCATCCGCCGGCGCATCTGCCGGGCCGTAAATATACCATTCCCTGAATGACAGGAGCGCCGCCCGCCTGCCGAATGACGTCGATCCATGGCAGGACGGAGGGGGCGGTGGTTTTTTCAAACAGGCAAATCAGGGAGGGCAGATGATATCGATCAGATTGGGGCGTTGGCAAATATAAGGTCGTTTGTTTCATGATTCGGGGGATGTTTGCAGGAAATAGGAGAAATAGGGAGATTTCAAGCGATGAGTCTGACAGAAGAAAAAAGAGTTGAATTTGTGTTCAACATCATTCCGCTGGCATTGTGGTATGTCCGGCGGCGGTATAATATCGAGCATGGCGGTTTTCCGGGATTTCGCCGATGCCTTACGGCGCAGACCCCGGTTTACCGGCTGACTGAACTGTGGGATGGGCGGAACCATCCGGCTTCCGGTTGGGCGGATGAACGGTGGGAGGCGATGGTTCAGGAGCTTTATGAATGCCTGTCGGAAGCTCCCGCCGATTTTGAGGAGGCCGGCACTTCGCTGCTGGCGCCGCTGCTGCGCTCCCGGATTGCTGTTGACCTGGGCGCCTGGCCCTGGACGCCGTGCGGTTATTGTCCCGACAAATTGCCGGATGAAAATCTGTTCGGCCCTTTCGCATACGAGAAAACAGACCAGATTGGACGCCCCGGCGAAGAATTTATCGCCATTCATCTCGGTAACATAATAGTTCCCCGTTCGCCGTTCGAAGATATGCCGCAAATGTGTCATGACCTGTTGAGGCTGACGGAATGCGTCATGGCCCGGCATCCGGCGGCCGTGAATATCGGCTGCAATAGCTGGCTTAACAGCTTTGCCCGTTTTTTGAGTTTGTTTCCGCTGGAATGGGGACATACGGCGAATTTGCCCGGGCGAGTCGGCTGCGGCTATAACTGGTGGGGCCAGTTTATTTCACGTACCGGCGGCTTTAATTTCCGCAATGCGAAGACCATGCGCGCAACCGGCGCGTTTCCGTTTCAGGCGCGGAACGGCAGATGTGGCATCAAGGCTCTGCAGCATCATCTGCTGGGGCTTTCCGACCGGAGATTTATTGCGTTTTTGTAAGCCGCGCCGAATCATGAACGGCAGTTATTCTGAACATTCAGGTGATAACGGAATACGAAACGGTACGGGGGCCAAATTATTTTCATATTTCGCAGAATCGCCTATTGACAGGTTGTATATGGAGTTATATAATATATACAACGCTATACAACAGGTGCTTTATGAATCTGCATGTCAATAATACGAGCATGGTTCCGGTTTTCCGGAAAATTGCCGATGCATTGCGCGAAAAAATAATCAACGGAGAACTGAAGTGCGGAGATAAACTGCCGACGGAGCATCAGTTGTCTGAAATGTTCAATACCAGCCGGATGACTCTGCGCAAGGGGCTGCATATACTGGAAGAACAGCAATTGATCGTCCAGAAACATGGCGTCGGCGCATTTGTCACGCATGAGATGGAGCATCGCCACTTCAGGGTGGCGGTCATGGAAATTCCCGCGTTGAACGGTGAATACGGCGTGACGATGATGTCCGAGTTGATGCATGAATTGAGCAAAAACAACGATTGCAGCTTTATTTTCCTGCGGACCCGGGACGTACCGGCGGAAGAATTGATGCGGGAGTTTCAGCAATTGAAATGCGACGGGTTGATTGCGATTGCCCCTCCCGGGCCGCTCCGGCGGCTGATTTGCGGAAATATGTTCGATAATATCCCGGCGGTCATCATCGGAACGGATTGCCGGGAACTGCGCAAGGCGGGCCGCTATGTCGTGGATATATCCCCGGAAGCGATTGACCAGGCTCTCGATTATCTGCAGGGGCTGGGGCATGAAAAGATCGCCTATATCTCCGCCGATTGCGATGATATTACCCTGCAGGGGCGTAACCGCCAGTTCCTGAAATCGGTCAAAGCGCGGAAGCTTTACTGCGGCAGCGGTTATTACCTTGCCAGAGTGGTTCCAAGCTGGTATGACGCGGCGCGGGAGCATGTCCGCGGATTATGCGCGGGAACGGACCGACCGACTGCCGTGTTGTGTCCGGGGGCGCTGTTTGCTTACGGCGCCTGGCAGGGGATTATGGACGCCGGGCTGCGGATTCCGGAAGATATATCCATCATCGGGTTTGACTGCTCGTTGCATTCCAACCCTCATTTAAGCACATTGGCACAGCCCATGCGGGATATCGCGGGCACGGCGGCGCGGCAGCTTCTGGATTGTCTGCGTTTTAAACAGAAGCCGGGCAGCGGCGGCAAACTGTTTCCCGCGGAAATCCTGGAACGCGGCAGTTGCCGCCGACATGTATGATAACTCACGGAGCGATAGATGAAAATCACTGGAACTTTTTTAGACGAAATCACCCATGACATTCCTGCTTTGAACTGGGATGAAAGCGAATGGGACCGTGATTTCGCGGCAATGCGCCGAATCGGCATCGACAAGGTCATCCTGATCCGCTGCGGGCACATGAAATACGCGGCCTATCCGTCCGAGGTCCTGCGCCGCGCCGAAGGAGCCCTGACGCCGCCGACCGACCTGGTGGAGATGTTTCTCCGCCTGGCAGAGAAGCATCGGTTGAAGTTTTTCTTCGGGACCTATTATTCCGGACGGGATTGGCTGGCTGCTTCTTATGACGCCAACCGGGAAAGCGATTTGATGAATGCGGTCTGTGACGAATTTCACCAACGCTACGGCAGGCATAGCGAAGCTTTCGGCGGATGGTATCTGTCGCAGGAGATCAATACCTCCGCCTCGTTTAACGTGGTGGAATGCTATAAACAGGTGGGGGCGCATTGCCGAGGGCTGGCCGATTTGCCGATCCTGATATCGCCCGGGATCAACGGAGTCAAAAACCGTCGCGAAAATCTTCCGTACGGCCAGCGCAAGCGACTGGCGATGAATTTGAATGAATTCCGTGACGAGTGGGAATGGATTTACAGCGAAATCAGCGGCACTGTCGATATCGCGGCGTTTCAGGACGGGCACGTGGATATCTGGGAATTGCCCGAATTCATGGCGGTAAACAAGGAACTGGCGGATAAATACGGAATCGAACTCTGGACCAATGCGGAAACCTTCGACCGGGACATCCCCGGCTGGATGCCCCCCATCAAATGGGAAAAGCTTTATTATAAACTGGAAGCGGCGAAACAGGCCGGCATCACCAATGGCATTACATTTGATTTTTCGGGTGCGCCTACATAATAATGT
>DHTZ01000095.1 GCA_002408885.1 Lentisphaeria bacterium UBA5247
CATTATTTCATCGGCGCACCCCTGCGGTGAAATACCCCCGGTATTCGGTTATCCAGTTCGATTACTGGAAACTCTCAAAGGTCAGATCATCGCCCTTGATATCAATCAGGACAAGCCCAAGCACAGCGTCAACCATTTCGATCGGGTGAATCGAAAGATCGACCTCAACCAGGCCGGCGCCGAGAGTACCGCCGAATTCCCAGTAATCGATGGCGCCCTTGTGATAGTCAAAATATCTGGCCATCGGAGAGGGGAATCCGATATCGTCGATGAAATAGGGCTCAACCCAGCGGGTGTGATTGCGGCGTTCGTAGCTGGCTCCACGAATGCAGCTGAACGACCAGCGCCAGCCATTTTCAAGAGCGCCACCGTACTGACGGTTGATATCTTTGATGGCTTTGGCAGTGATCCCGGCTCCGGCACCGAACTGAAATGCATGAGTGGCACGGAGTTCCGCGCGGAGAGTCGGGCCGACCCCGATGTTCAGGGTAAACGTATCCAGAATATCAAGAATCCGGTTCGGCACGTACAACGCCAGCTTATCCACCCATTGCGCCTGAGTCGCAGCACCACAAAGCATGATTGCCGCAAACACTGTTCCCATCAAAAATTTTCTCATGACATGACCTCATATTGATAATTTTTCAAAATTCTGACATCCGAATGTAAATAACATTGTGGTTATAATAATGTATTTTTTGGCTTATTCAAATTAAAATTGCAATTTTTTTGTTCGAAACTACAGGATTTCGTCAAAATTCTTCCGGCCTGTCAAATATGATACACGCCGTGTGCAGTTTTTCCAACCATAAAATAAAATCTGCACACGGCGGCAATAACATTAAAAACAACGGAAAGCGGTTTTCAGTCTTCCGCCGTCACCAGCGTAAACCGCGTATTGAAGGCGCTCTCATAACTTCCGGGAATCCGCAAGTCATCGAAATTCGCTTTTTCATTCAACGCCGTATAACCGGCAATCAAGCGGCTTTTCAGTACCGGGTCCAACTTTCTGGAACCATTCAGGACGAATACCGTCGGGCGTTTCGACAGCTTCCAAAGTTTCATAGAGGCGGCGTCACGCGGCAGACCGGCGGCGAAAATCACATACGCCGCCTTGCGGTATTGTTCCAATATTTTATTGTAATCCTCGGCCCGGACCAAATCGTTGAACGTCGGGCAATCTTCAGGACTGTACTTGAAAGACAGCGCCGGGGTGATCGGAAGCGAAATTACGCCGGTTTCTTTGTATAGAATGAGAAGAGGTATGCGCAGGTGCTCTCAGGTGTTCTGAGGTGCACTTGGCTGGCCCCTTGGTTTACGCAAATGAACCTGTTTTTGGTGTGCGGGGCCACGAATTTGATATATTCTGTCGGTGTGCTGGTTTGGTGCGCCGTCCGGTTCGCAGTCCGGATCGCAGGCATGAAAAAGCCCTGGCGGGTTAGACCAGGGCGTGAGTGTGGAGGGATTGGATCAGCGGAATCGGCGCATGGCTTCCGGGTTGCGCCAGATGCATTCGACGCGCTGCTGTTTGGCTTTGACATTGCCCTGCCCCTGGAGTCCGCTGGCGCGGGTCCGTCCGGCTGCCGCGCAGGTAACATCGACCGTCGCCATGATCCAGCCCGCATCGAGCAGTGGGGCGTACAACGGGCTGTTGTAGCCGCTTAAAACAACCGCGCCGTCATAATTCATCAACGTGCGGATCAACGCTTCGTGATCGCTGTCTTTGAGTTCGTGTTCGTAGCCACCTGCTTTCCTGGTACCGGCGACATACGGCGGATCACAATAGGCCAGATAGCCCGGCCCGGAAAACCGCTTCAGGATGTCGCGCCAGTCGCAACATTCGATCTGGACCTGCTGGATGCGTTCATGGACTTTCGGGAGGTTTTCAAAACTCGATTTCCAGCGGTCCGTACAGCTCGTGGTGATGCCGGTACCCCAGGATGCGCCGAACTGTCCGCCGAAGCTCTGACGCGCCACATAATACCATCGGACGGCCTGTTCGACCGGGTCATGGATCGCGGGCCAGGTGCGCAGAAACTCCTCGTACATTTCGCGACTGTAGGGCAGCAGCGCGGCCCGCGCCATGAACTTGCCGAAGTAATCCGGATCGGCGATTACACGAAAGAAGTTGACCACCGCCCGGTTGACGTCGTTGTAGACCTCGACTTTGCATGGTTCCTTCGCGATCAGGATGGACGCGCCGCCGCCGAACGGCTCGACATAGCAGTCATGGGGCGGCAGCAGCTTTAAAATAGCGTTTTTGATTTTAGGAGCACCTTTGCCGCCGAACCAGGGAAAAGGTGCGCGAGTTGAATTTGTCATGGATACCTCATTATTAAATTTGGGAAAATAAAAAGCCTGGTGATTGCGCAAACCGTTTTAAAGTATTACCGTATATGATCCATCATTGGGCGGTAAAAACGGTTTCGGTGCGACAATCACCAGGCTGTGGGAGTGACAGAGCTTGCCGGCTCTTATCTCTCCCGCTCATCTATCGGGAAAGGGATGTTGCTATGTCATGTGCCCTCCTTGGATTATGGGAGTTTTCTCTTTGAAAATTATGTCCAGGCTGTCGGAACGGGCCTCTGCCAGGCAACGGAAATACCGGTCGCAAAATGCATCGGGCATTTCGCACCCATCACATCTGTGGGTCATTTCTTCCACAGCAAACTCAACCGATCCGATATAGACGGAATCGCCGGGCACGGGTTCAATGTCACTGTTATGCATGTGTGTTTTCCCTTTTGGGTTTAGAAACCTAATGGCTCGTAGCGGTGTTTCGCCAGGTAGCTTTGATCGGCGTCAAGGCGGCGGCGGAGTTCCGCGACCGCGTCCTGGTGGTAGACGTGGACCTCGTTGTAAACGATACTCAACGTGTCCTGTACCGGACGGCCGATTTCCTTACTGATTTTCACCAGTTCGTGTCCGATCACGGGCAGGGCCGCGGTCTTTTTGCTGGCCGGAAAATATTTCCACAGCCAGGGGATTTCGGCGGCCGGGATGTATTCGGATGCGCGTGTTTTGGTTTTCGGCATGGTTCACTCCTTAAAATGGGACTTCGTTGTTTTTGGCGTTGACGTTGTCCTGGGCGATTTCCTGGGCCCAGCGGTGATTCAGGGCTTCGATCACTTTGTGAAACTGCTTGTTGTTCATGTCCGAGAGCACCTGTATGCTTTGATCATTGACAACGCGGTGGATGAAGCCGAAAAGATAACGTGCCGTACGTTCCCGCTCCGGCAGATAATCGCAGATCAGATACCAGAGCTTCCAGACCTTTTTCTCCAGCGGCGTCTGCGGCGGCTCGAATTTCTGACGAGGCGGACTGTATTGCCGATCGCGGATCGCGCGCATGACAGCCTGATAACCATCCTCGCTCAGGTATTTGGCGCTGGTCACACCGGCAATCTCAAAGAGCAGATTCCGGTACTCCAGATCGGTCAGGGCAGCGTCTTTTTTTGCAATATGGATCGCACCTAATTGTTTGTTATCCAGCATGGTTAATCCTCCCTCTTAATCTTCCGGCCATTCGTCGCCGACGGTATAAAGGTCCTGGACTTCGAGAAGAAAATCGCCGTCGAAAGTGTATTTTTCCGGATTTTCCTCGACGAGCTCTTTGGCGATTTTCAGGTATGCGACCAGGGAGCGGAGCTTGCCGATGCCGGAGGCGATTTCGATGGCGGCGGCGATCAGTTCGGGGGACGGATTCGGGGCGAACTGGCGGACGATGGGGGCGATTTCGGAAACGGAGAACAGCCGGGGCGGGATATCAAGGCGGTTCTGGGCGCGGCCGATGAATTGTTCGAGGAAAGTGCCGAGTTGGCCGTGAGTGAACTCGCCCATGGTGTAGGTGGTGAAGATCAGCGCCACGGGAGTCTGGGTCTGCTCCCAGATATTGAGGCGGAGATATTCCATGTTCTTTTTACGGGCGCTGAGGGACGGCGGCGCAAGCAGCTGATTGGCCTCGTCGATAACCAGCACCACGTCGTTGTTGAGCAGATAATGCTCGACGGCATCGGCGTTCTCCTGGATGGATCCTTTGGCTTTGCCGGTGGTGGCGGCGGCGAGTTGCCGCAGGAGCCCGGCCAGGGTGGTGGTGGCCTTCAACTGAAGGTAAATGGCGCGCGGGTTGGCGGCGCACCAGTGTTGCGCGGACAGGGATTTGCCGCGTCCGGTTTCCCCGCAGATGAGGGTCAGCATGTTGCGTTTGTCGCAGATGCCGAGTTTGTTCATGATCCTTTGCGTGATCACGTTCTCGTAGAGAGGGGGCAGTTCTTTAAATGTGGTTCCCATCGATTTTTCTCCTGTTTTTCGGGTTGTTTACCGGCTCGTCGGCGATAGCCGCCCGGGCCGTGGGTTTGGTTGCAAGCAGATGGTTTTCGATGTCCTGCGACAATTGGCGGCGGCGGCGTTTTTTGGAATCGGCCGGCGGCGGCAACGTGCCGCTTCGATGATTGGCGACGGTTTCGCTGTCGGTCGCACCGACTTCGCCCGGCAATACATAAATTTTCGGGTTGTGCGTATCACCCTTGACGGACGTCCGGGAATCGAGCAGCCTGGCGGGGGGCTTGCCTTCGAACGCCTCCGGCGGCAGGGAAATGATGGTCTGGGGATCGAGACGCTCGAAGCCGCCGGTTTCGCGCAGTGCCATGGTGCGGAGCTGCTTTTTCGCATGTTTGATGCGCTTGATCTCGGCGGCCAGCAACTTCTTTTCGGCGTGGGATTCGGCGAAATAAGGGACCAGCGGGGGGATGGTGCAGCGGCAGATGTAGGTGCCGTCGAGGTCGAAGACGAAAACATGCTCGGTGTCGAACGGGGCGATTTTGACCATGACGGGCTTGCCGTCGCGGCGGATCAGCGTGGCGTAACCTTCGGGATCGGCGGTGTAGCGGCGGCGGGAAACGTGGACGGACGGGCCGCGGGGATCGACGATGCGGGGTTCCGGCAGCGGCATGAGGAATGCGCGGTAGAGTGCGTCGAGCGACATTTCCGGCTTGCTGAACCGCAGGCCGGGGGCGAACGCCTGGGCAGGCGTGAGCCCTTTGAGGTATTTGCCGTGGCTCGGCAGCGCGTGATATGAATTGACGATTCCGGCGATGAACTCACAGGCGGCGTATTCGTTCATGAGGTGCTCGCAGTTCCCGGAGCGAGCCCAGAGCTCGGCTTTGGCGGGACGGTCTTTCGGCTCGTTGCCGAGGTATCCGCGCGCTTCGCGGGAATACTCCGCCACTTCCTTGAAAAATCGTTCGACGATCTTGGCGCGGGCATTGTAGGCCTCGGCCTTGCGGTGCTCGATGTCGAGCTCGCGCAGGATGGAATGGGCGTACTGGGTGCTGGTACCGGAGTTGAGCAGGACAGGCTCGGTGAACCCGTCCTTGAGAAAGTCGGTACCGTTGTCGGTAAGGAAATACTGAGGGCGTCCGTAACGGACAATGCCGAGCGCGAGGCCGTTGCGGATGGTCTGGTGGTTGACGGCGTCGGCGGTAAACTGGATGGAAATGACGTGCTGGCTCTTGATGTCCATAATGACGCAGATCGAGGGACGGACGGCCTTGCCGTTGGACTGGATCATGAAGTCGCACTTCTGGGTATCGGCGACCCAGCCCTGGTTGGGCTGGATGGAATCGGGATCGCGCTCGATGTAGTCGCGGTAGTGCTGGAGATAATGGGTCTCGCCGCGCCGCATCATGGCCGTGAAGCGCTCGGGATATTGCTGCTTATAATAATGGGTGACCTGGGCCAGGGACGGCAGCTTGATTTCGGGATCACGCTTGAGCCAGTCCGTGGCGGTCCGGCGATAAAGCTTGGTGAGTTTCGTCTTGTTCTCCTGCAGAAATGCGGCGCGGAGGGCGGTCCAGAAACGCTTGTCACCCTCCATGCGCTCCTGGAATCCGCTGCGATAGGCGGGCAGCAGGAGGTCAGCGCGGGAATAGTCGATTTGGCCGGTGGCGGGATTGCGGAGAGCGGGACGCTCGGGGCGGCCCTCGGTCCAGTTGCGGAAGTTGCTGTAGGCGCGGCGACCGCCGAGCAGTTTTTGACGGTGGAGCTCCGGCAAAATCTCCCGGTCACGGTCGGCGACCAGCACGCAGCATGACTCCATCTTGATTTTCGGATTGGCGGCCTTGAAGTCGCACGCCGCCTTGACGAACATGACTTTTTCGTCACGGAGGATCAGTGCCTCGCGGGATGCCGGCGGCGCGGCCGGCGCGGACGAAATGGAGAGCGGACCGGCAGCCTGTGCCCCGGCCGTGATTGCGTAAACCGTTTGTTGATTTTCCGGCTGTGTTGAGGCGGGAACCGGATGCTTTAATGGTGCCGGCAACATCGATTTTTGTGGTGCCGGCAACACTGTTTTCCGGGCCTGGAGTTCGCGCATCAGACGTTCGGTAAACTTACTCATGATCCCCCTTCGTGAGCTTTAAAGTGGTTTTGTGGTCGATGACCAGCTCCAGGCGGCGGGCGACTTCGAGAACATCGCGGCGGAGGTCCTCAACTTCGTCAAGATCGAATTTCTCCGATTCCGCCTCCAGCTTCGGGAGCGCGGCCTTGCACAGTTTGAGGCCGTTCTCGGTGAGGAGCATCGCGCCGAGATAATCGTAATGCGTGGAGCGGGTGATCCGGTCGAGATCGTTGTCTTCGACCACCCCGGACAGCGGATCGAACTGCAAGGCCAGGAGCGGTTGCACCGCCGCCGAACCGTCCGGATCCAGCAGCTGTGCAACCAGGGCGCGGATGTACTTCCGGCTCTCGGACATGCAGCCGGCGTTGACTTTCAGAAACGTGACCAGGGCGTCGATCCGGCGCTGGTGGTGAATCGGGCGGATCGCTTCCAGTTTGGTGATTTCCACCTGCATGAGACTTTTAAAGAAAGTGATATTGGCGTCGCGCATGTCGTACAGCATCGCGCCGATGGCACAACGGTGGTGCGCGGTGTTTTCATCCGCGATTCCGAAGTTCGCCACCGCCCATGCCGCCCAGCCCTTCGAGCCGCGGAGGCGCTTTGATTCCTCCAGCTGTAAAGCGATCATGGCGTCGGTTTTGACGCCGTAACGCGACAGGACCTTAAGCGAATCGCTGACCTCTTCCAGCGACTCGGCCCGTCCGCCGGCGATGATTTTATCGTGTATCTCTTCGAAAGTCATGGCACAACCTTTTATCCTTTGAGCTGCTGCTCGATGTAGCTGTCATCAATCTTGATTTTCGGCACTTTGCCGGGCGGCGTGTATTTGGCCCCCGGAACAGTGACCCCATCGCGAAACGTCTGCTTGACGGCCGCATTGTCCACCTGCTTCACCTGGGCATAGAGCATCAAGCCGTCCGCATCGGAAAAATTACAGACCTGTTCGGCGTCGAGTATTTTCAGTTTGTCCGGCGCGATCTCCAGCCCATAGGTTCCAATGCCCTTGACCGGATGCTTGCAGGGCCGGATGAACCGCTCCGGGTGCGCCTGGATGTATTCGGTCAGGCGCTCATACAAAACGTCATATTCCCGCTGCTGCTCCGCCGTATCGGCGGCCAATGCCAGATCAATCTCCGCTTTCTTTTTATCCGCGACGGCGCGTCTCCGTTTCAGCTCGGCGGTAAGCCGGGCCAGATGGAGCAGAATGTTATCCGCGTCGGCCACCGTCATCGCCAGATATTCCCGTGTGTCTTTTGCAATCGCCATATTATTTTCCCTCCAGCGGGTACGACCCGCCGCGTTTGTTATTTTAGTGTCTCGCAGCGGCACGTTGCCGCCGCTGTCCGTCGTACGGACTCAGCCGAGATTCGGCAATAAGGGTTCGATGAATTCGGCGATCCGTTTGCTGGTCTGGACGCCTTTCAACGCCAGGCCCAGCGGGCGCGGATCGCAGCCGATCAGCGCGCAGACGCCGTCACGGCCCATCAATTCCACCGCCATTTCCAAGGCTTCGACCACCGTCGCGCATTCGCCCAGGGCAAACTGTTCTTTCAGCTCCGCCTTATTGAATGTCGGCCTGGTAGCCGGTAGTTTATCGCCGTCCGTCGTACGGACCGCCGCCAGTTTATTTTTCCGCTTGGACGGCCCAGTGCCTTCCGTTTCCAGCCTGGCCCGTTCCTGCTTTTTGTGCCTGGCACTGTAAGGCCGTACCGCTTCGGGATTCTTTTCCTCGGACGGGTTCGACTTCGGTATTTCAACCGGCTTTTTATCAGACAAGGCGGGCCCCACAAATGTAGCGATCGGATCAGGCCTGTTCCGTAGAACCTTCGTCAAAGCAGCCAGCGCTGCCTCTACTTCTTCGTTGAATACCCCCAACTTTGGCTTTTCATTATCAACTGTCAACTGTCCACTGTCCACTCCAGCATGGTCCACCGGATTGGCGTCCAGGTATTCCCGGATTATTGCAGCAGATTTCAACACTACGGCTGATCCTGCCTGTCCATAAGCCTCCAATACTTCCAGCGCCGCTATCGCCCGCCCATAATCATAAAACTTTTTCATTGGTGAAAATCTCCTTAATTTGTTACTTTTATTTTATGGCAAACGCCGCATTCGTTATAACCGCATTTCAACGTCCAGTCGTGCAGACAAACCGCCTCCAGCTCATTCTGCAAATCACTCCGCACCGACACCGCGCTTAAATCCTCAATCCGCATCCGCAGCATTTTCAGTTTCTCCCGATAATTTTCAATGGTCATTTTTTCATTTCCAATTGACGTAATCCGGTGGCGGATCAACGCCGTTTCATGATTCAATTTCCGTAACGATCTGATCATTATTCCGTACCCTCGGATTCACCATTATGCGGTTTGATTTCTTCCTGCATCGATGCTATCTTATTTCCATACCATAACCCGGCCAGGAGACCGATAGACAAGCCCCCAAAACCGCACAGGAACAAAAAGGCATGATGGAAACGCTGAAAATTATCGAACCTTTTATCCCCCCTGAGGTATTTATGGTGCTCGCCGGCTTGTGTATCGGATTTCTCACCGGAGTAAGCGTTGGTCTTTTCGTCGCTCCCGCAAGCTGCCGGCGGCGCGAGAAGAGACGCGATGAGAAAAACAAAAAGAAAAGACTTCGCCAGAAAACGGAACGAGCCGCCGCTCTTGAGAAATTCCTGGAACTGTTTGAACTTTCCACCGATGGATATTATTTTCATAATGACGGCAATCCTAAAAAACGTTATACAACCCGCGTTTGCGCCAAATGCCTCCGCGATTTCAAAGTTCAAAAACTGAAACCCAGTCAAATCGAAGTCGGCGATAATATCTGGTATTGCACCAGATGTGACTCCAGGTATGTTCGACGCTAATTTAATCATTCACAATTCCTCCGTCATTAAATCTTTGTTGAAAAACTCGTCCGTTTCCGCCAGCTTCACCGGCTGGAGGTGGGAACAAACCGTTTGGCGACTGATATCCAATACCACCGCCAGTTCCTGCTGGGACAGGTCTGGCAAAAAATACCGCCGCCGGATGGTTCTCCACCGCTTCGGTTCGCGCGCCGCGAAATCCAACGCCAGGACAAAATACCGCAGCGTCGGCGTCGACAGCTCGTAAATGCCGGTGCGGACGTCTTCGCCGTCACGGTCATTCGGTGCGGACGTCTCCGCCGGTGCGGACGTCTCCGCCGGTGCGGACGTCTCCGCTTCCAGGCAATCCATCAGGTTATCCAATGTCACGGCCCGCTCTTTCCAGAGATAATCCTCCACCGTGTGTCCGTGCGACGGACGAAACGTCGGCCTCGGACGGCGAAGGACTGCACCTGACGGTGCGGGAAATAGTTCCACGACGGTCGCCCCCAGATTGACCGGCTTCAAATGGCGCTTCACCGTCGCCAAGCTGATCCCTAACACCGCCGCCAGTTCCTCCAGGTCCAAATCCGGCAGCGCATATCTCGCCCGCAGCGTCCGCCAACGATTCGGATACTTTGCCGTGAAATCCATTCCCACGACCAGACAGCCCAACGCCGGCAGCGGCGGCAACGTGCCGCTTCGAACATCGGCGTCGGCGTCGCTCTCGACGCGGGGAAACGCTCCGGTAAGTCCATCGCCGTCCGAAGCCGACGTTTCGGTCGTCGTACGGACCAGCTCAAACAAATCTCCGATTGTCACCAGCCCCTGCGCCAATTCAATAATCTCCTTCAGTCCGATCGCTGTCCGTCGTACGGACCCGCCGGAGGCATTTTTTCTTTTTCAACGGTTCAATCTTATCGAGAAGGTCATTGAGGTACATCAGCTCCGCGCCGTCGAGATGCCTGGCGTCGAGTCCCAGCGCCAGCGATACGACGCGGTACAGCAGCCGCCATTCCCGCCGCGACAACCGCCGCCGGTTCATCGGCACCACCATCGGCAAATCCTGTTCGATCATCTTTTCCGGCCTGCTCATCGTGTCAACCTCCGATTACCCCGAACAACCGAAGCATGCCGATCACCACGATAAAGGCCAGCAGCGCCGCCATGCACACCGTTGCCACGACAGCGGAAAACGCCACGCTCTCCGGACTGCGGCCGCAACCGCCTTCAATTCCCGCCGACCGGCAAAAGTTCTCTTTCTTCATTTTCCTGTCTCCTGTTTTTGGGTTATTTTATTGCCGCACATGATATGCGGGAATATTTGCATTTTTCCTGCTGTATGATATTTTACCGACGTGAAAGCATTCTCGATACAAGAATCAAAAAAATCGAAAACAGGAAAGTCTTATGGATCATTTTTTCGAGTTCCTGAAATCGTTTTTCGTCTGGGCCGACAATAATTTCGAGTTCCTTGTCGCGATCGCATTCGTATACTGGCTGCTCAAGGGGTATGTCCGCTGGCACCGCCGCTTTGACCGCTTCACCATCAACCTGCTGCGCACCATCGCGGTCATGCAGCTCCTCAATCGCGCCGGCGACAATTCCGGAGCCGTCCGGCTTTATGCCGAGCTGATCTACTCGGACGAGCTGTTTATTTTCACCAACTCCGAACGCGCCGGCTTTATCATGCTTTCCGTCGAACTCATCGGATGCAACCAGGACCGCCTGATTGAAACCTGCAACAAGATAGCAGATCACTCCGGCCGTTGCTATAAGCCGCTTCGACACCTGTGGCAACGCCCCGCCGAGTTTCTTAAAACACTTTTTCATTGATCTATTTTCCCCTGTATATTTTATTATATGCGCGTTGCTTAATCTTCCAGTAATTCCGTTATGTCGCAGCCGTGTATTTCCGCGATAATCAATGCCGCGCTCTGAATGGCCGACTCCGCCCCGTGGTAAAGCGCTCCCAGCAACAGTATCAGACGGTCACGCTGTGGACCTTTCACGGTGCAGCCGTCACAGATCAGGTCCAGTACCGAAACAATGATGGGCGCCAGGTCTTCATCCACGATTGCTTCATCCATGATTCGCGCGGCGGCTAGGACGTCGTTTTCCACGCATGACTACCTGAGCAATTCCACGTATATCGATCCGGATGTTTTCGCTGCCGGGCTGAAAGCCCTGGCGCGCGACGCGGAAGCGTTCCTGATGGGCTGGCGGCGCACTTCCATTCATCTGTTTATCCCGGAAGACGGCTGGACGAAATTCACCATGAACAGCCTTCGCGCGGGCAATCCGGACATCGCGTTCATCGGCGAATACTATTTCGGGTACAACGGCACCCACGCGGAGGGCGAATACCACGAATACATCAACATTCCGGCCAACGCCAACGCCGCGTTGGTGATCAATCTCGGTTTCCTGTCGATCGATCCGCAACAGGCATTGCGTCAGGTTCGCAGGAAAGTTGGCGACAAACTGCCGCTAATCAGTCTGATCCAGGGCGAAACCGCTTATTATCTTTCACGGAACAACACCAACAGAAGCAAGGAGGTAAATGAGAGAATTCAATTTCTACTTGAAGACCGCTTTCTGAAAGCAGGGTTCTCGGTCGTGGCAGCACTGGCCGGGGATGGAAGCAATGGAATGTACAACGGCAAAGGCATTGATAATCTCTGCCTTTCAAAAAATCACCTCAAGTAATAAAGAACCATCGCGCCGGGCCGTGCCCGGACGCGGTCCAGCGGCGGAAACGCTGGTCGCGTGAAACGCGAAACGAACCCAAAAAAGGAAACAACAAATGAAGAAATGGACTTGTCTCGCACTCATCGGCCTCGGCCTCGGAATCGGAATCGCAACATTTGCCGAAGAAGCGGCTGCTGTGATCTATGACCGCACGGAAGCCTCCCGCCTCTACAACATCTATCGCGAAAAGAACACCGCCAAAACTCCGGATGCCGCCGAAGCGATGGCCGTCTGGAAAGACTACGTCATCAACGCCGCAATCAACGAAGACGCCGCGGATAACTACGCTCAACTGTTGCAGTTGATTCCGGACCGGTTCACCGCGGCCAAGGTCGCCAAACCGACCGCGTTGCAGATCAACGACAAAATCGATGAACTGTGGAAGGCAGACTATGATCCGTCCAATCGCAAGGAAGCGTTGTATGTGGCACTCTGCAACCGCTACATCCTGCCCGACGCCATCGTCAAAGTCGGCAACGAGGAACTGTATAACAATCAGCTCTGGTCGTCCTATCATCGCGACAAGCAGTACGACAAGGCACTGGCGCTGGCGGTTAAATACGAACGCTGGAGCAATGCCCTGAACACCGCCAACGCGATGAAGGACCGCGCCAAAATCTTTGAATACGGCAAGAAAGTATTCCTGGATACCTTCATCACGACCCCGGCCGCCGCGACGCAGACGCTGACCACGATCCTCCGGCCCAATTACGCCGGTATTGTGGACAACGCGGAAATCGCCGATTTCCTGAAGGCGATCGCAGACCGTTATCCGGCGCCGGACGCCAACGTTGAAGACTGGAAAGGCTTCATGGGCTTCGTCGGCTATCGCTACAAGAGCCTGACCGGCCAGGACCTTTTCAAAAAGTAAGTCTTTCAATACGCGGAGGGGCAACAATCCCCCTCCGCTTTCACCCTTTGGAGTGACATCATGGACCCCTTAATGTTTTTTCTTTTTTTCGATACAAAATATGCTCCCCCTCCCGCCACCGATACGCTGGTTGTGACTAATACCGGCCATGAACAGGAGGTCTATTTTACTTGCAGCGGGAAAAGGAAAAGCCATTACATGCTTGATGACGGCAGCGAGGTCATTCGGAAAAGGATGACCAGCAACGATCTGGAAATTTCATTGAATCCGGTCGGTGATACGGTTCGTCTGCGCTGGTATTTCAATTCGCTGAATATCGCTTGTTTTGAGCATACGACGACAATTCATATCGACGGCGTGGCATTGACCGCCTTGCGCATCGACTTTCGCGCCGGTGAAAGCCTGATCGCGCCCGATATCACGCTCGGCGATACCGTGAAAACATTGAACTTCATCGAAATGCCGGTGATGGGCGGCTACGGGATCGGTTACAGCAATGCCACGGTCAACAGTATACTGGCTGAACTGACCGCCGACCCGGACAATATACAGGAGAGCGGACTTTTAAATCTGGTGGGGCATTCCCTTGATGCAAACGGCGTGGCAATGGCGGCGATCCTTGAAAGTAAAAATTGGAAAGTGATTTCCTATAATGGGGATTTTATCACATTCAAAATGGAAAAAGGCGCGCCAGATGGAAGCATGACCGTGTATTGCGCCGGCACCGATATGCTGTTGGGCGATTGCTACGTTGCCGAAGGAACCGAACTGACCACGCAAGTCGCCAACCCCAAATGGTACGGCCCTTACGCCGGAATCACCGGCCTGAAATACGCCAACGCGATAGCCATCGAAATCCCGGCGATACTCGAAAGTCAATTACAGACTATTGAAATAGTCCACGCCACAGCAACCAACGAAATAACCCAGCAGGCGCTTCTTGATAATATCATCGCGCTCGATCCGCCGAATATGAGCCGTTTCACCTCGTTGAATTCATTCAAGTATAATTTTTATCCTGACTTGCTGCATGATGGCGCCCCGTTTGATTTCCGGTTTTCACCGGATACCGCCGTACTGGTTGATATTAATCGAATTCGCAATTATACCATTGAATTTTGCCCCAGGACAAACAGCTCCCTGAAATATGTTTCCCGCGTTAAAATTTTACCGACTGCCACGACAGGCACCGTCAGAGTGGATGTAAACAACGGCGGTGCATTCTCAGAGGAATTGGCCCTTGAATGCGAATCGGATAATATCGAATTCATATTCGGATATTGTTCAAATCTGATTCTCCCGAATCGGGCATACAGAGTTTCTCACGCTACTTCCACAGTTTATTCCGCATCCGGGATATTGAAAAATATTGAAAACTATCACCAGAAAGTAAACGCCACATTCAGCGCCGTCGATTGCCGATTCAGCGCTATCCAAATCCCGGAAACCTCCGACGCATGGCCCCTGACCACATATAACTTCACCGGCAACGCCCTGACCCGCCAGGCAATGAATGACCTGGTGGATTATCTGCACGGAAAATCGTGGGGAAGCGGCAAGACGTTCAACCTTCAAAGGCAAAAACCGTATCGGATTCCCGGCGCGGCGGCAAGGGCAAAAATCGCCTCTCCGCAAATGTACGCGAATATACAATACGATTTACTCGACCTGTTCGCCATTGAACTGGACGGGGCCGGAATGAGCGGGTATAATTCATGTTTCAAGCAGGAAGAATACGACTACTCCGACAGGGACCCGGCACACGAATACGATTTTGAATTCGGACGCTATTTCAACAACGGCAACGGAGTGAATATCTTTGAACTGATTGTTGACCGGAACGTGGTGTTTGCCGGGGAATACCGTTATGTGATCAAGGCATGGATCATAACGACCCGGATAGACTGGTACGAATCGGTAGGGCCAAGCGTATTCCTGAACCCGTCCACCAGCACCTACAAAATCATTGAGGTCTACGAGCAGTGGCAGGGCAGCACCAAAGTCGCCGAGATTTCCGAACCGGTCCGAAACGCCGGCAGCGGCATGGGCGCGGTTCCGACGTTGACTTTAATCAATTAGGAGATATCATGTTTTATCATTATGACCTGGATCACATCAAACGGCTGCTGCGAGACATTGACGTCTGCGGCCTCAGTGCGCCGGCTGGCTTTTTCCGTGCCGGCATTAAAGTCAAACAAGCCTGCTATAATGGCATCGGGCCGGACCGTTGGAGCCCGAGATTCCGTAAGTTGGTCACCTGGCTGCTGGAAAACTTCGAGGCCGACGCGCTGATCCATGACTGGGAATTCGCTTTCCAGCCGCGGACATATCTGCATTTCAGTATTGCCAACGCCCGGATGGCCGTCAATGCATTCTATTGCGCATTCAGACAGGATAAAGGCTGGCGACACCTCATCAAGCAGACCGCCCTGGGGGCGCTGCTGGCGCTGCTCTGCCAGCTCTTCGGCTGGCGTGGCTACCGGGACACAGACATCACACAATTTCAACTATTGGAGGTTTAAAATGCGTAAACAATTTTTCCGCTTCTCGTTTTTCTTTGCCCTCTCGTTTTTCTTGACTGGCTGTTTCAGTGCCACCAAATCCACGATCACCGAGTATCGCGAAGACGGTTCTATCGCCAAGGTAACGCAGTCCGGCGAATCGGTAATTAAAACCTTGACGGAAAGCACCAGAAAAAAAACAGTCATTGCCTGGGAAAGCGGCTGGCTGGCGTATATAAGCGTCAGCGCCGCCACATTGGAGGATCCGACGCCAACGGTCAAACTTTTTGCCGGCAAATCCGACAAGGGGGCAATTTCAGCCCTGCCGAATCAGAAAAATTGGGATGGTATCGCCAAAACAATTCTAGCGACCAAGCAAGACTTGTCGGTGACTGCTGACGGCATAACGAACACCAGTTCAACTGTTCAAGAATGAGGTGATCCATGTCGAAATGCGGACAGAAAACCGAAGTATACAGCCGCGTCTGCGGCTACTTCCGCCCCATCAACAACTGGAACAAAGGCAAGCGCCAGGAATTCGACGACAGAAAGACTTATTGTATTGATAATAAGCATGATAAGAAATAATTAATAAAAAATAAACGGTTTACGCAAGATCATGACGTTTTGCGTAAACCGTTTCTTTTTTTGCCCTGATTTTCGATTTCAAAATTGATAATCAGTTTACGCAAATCCTTGACTATTTGCGCAAACTATTTCCAACGTTCCGCGCAAACCGATTCGCGTACTATACTTTGCCAAGTGCGGTTTTTACCGCATCCAGCAGTTTCACGCCGCGCGACGTCTCCATCTCCGAATCCGGGATCAGGACGACCACATCCCCTTCTTTGTATTTTTCCGCGATCTTTTTGCCCGCGGCATAACCGTGGGCCGCAAACAACCGGTCACGGTCGGCCGCAGTTATCGAAGGAGCCGGTTTCAGCATCCCCGCGACGAACATCGTCAATGCCCCGACCAACGCCGTGCCGGCGACTCCAAATACGATGGGATGGACTTTTTTCCGATCCCGCTGACGCTTTCGCGCCCAGAAAAGCACGCCAAGGGCGACCGTGCCTGTCAAAAACGATATCATTGTTAACATGATCTATAATTCCTTAAGTGATTATTATCTGTTGATGGGGAAATGAAGAACGGCTGCCGGGATTTGATGATTCATTGCCGGCAGCCGCTCCAGAGGGTCCTTACTTCGTGATTTCGGGAGCTCCGCCTTGAGAGTAGAGCTTCTTACCCCAGCGGAAGTTATCGGGAGTCAGCGTTTCTTCGAGCGTCAGGGATTCGGCGTGCCCATCCACGAAACCGTAGTTGCTGCGTCCGTTGTGGCGGTCAGCGCCGACGTAGGCGATGTGGTGCCCGCCGGGGGTCGCCATGGCGCTTTTGGCTTCGGCAATCGTCAGCATTTTCGGGTTGGCGTTGTCACCGACTTCGCCACCGCCCCAGGTGCTGCCACCGTCGGAAATCCCGTTGGTCGGACGGTGCGATTTGATCGCCGCACCACCGGCCGTGGAACTGCCGTGAATCAAAGCCGGGTCGGACGTGAACTCAGCCAGCAGGATCTCCGATGCCGGAGCAACCGCGGCGGTTATCTTGACCAATCCCATGTTGCCGTTGGCGGCGGGGTCCGCGAATTTGCGCCGCGGCATGAAGATTGCGTTCGCCGTATAAGCAATTACCGCGGATTGATCATCCTTGTCCGGCAAGCTCGGGAACCATCCGCCCTGGGTTCCGGCGGCGGCGTCCGCGATGTTCAGGCTTGAACAGGCGAACGAAGTATCTTTGAACGATATTTCGTTCCGTCCGGTGACCATCGAACTCCAGTGAACATAACCGTTACCGCTGCCGGTGCCGTTTTTGTAGATATACGACGAGGGAAGGAGGTCGGTGTTGTCATTGCTGTACATCAATATCCTGAACTGCTTCTTGAACCCATTGGGATATTTGCGGTGAATTAGCAGGCAGAATATATTTGGGGAAACTGTCCGTCAATTCATCTGCATAATTTTCTTTTGTGATGATGGCAGGGCGCTTCAGCTTTGGATGACGGTCGAAATAGTGCTGCAATCCGGGTCCCTGCTCGCCCCAGATGATGATGGCATCCGGTACGCCATGCCGGAAAATTTGCGACAATGCCGCATAGCCGTCACCCCGTTCATGCCATAAAATGGCTTCATCGACTTCGCGCCCGGATTGCCGGATGGCGTCCCGGCTGCCTTCCAGCAGTTGGGCATCGGTGGGAAATGCCGGAAACCTGGTCTCCTGGGATGACTTCAAGGGAAATAAGAAGAAGACGTCAGTCAAAATCACAATACCGTCAATCATTAAAAAGAATCCTCAGATATTGGCTTATTTTGTATTTAATTTCGATCAGGATAGATGTTTTCTTTCCTATGAGATTTATACGAATAATGATCCTGAATATTTTTTGCCAATTAGAAGTATATTACCAGACGGATCAGACCTTCCGCTTTCGGAAAGAGAGAAAACAGCCCGGCAATGTCGAAAGCCTGATGGCAGTCCGGAAGACGCGCATTATGAGTTTGCTTATCTAGTAATAGATCGTGATAAGGATTACTGGGGGACAGAGATCGATCAGAAATGTAAAATCCTCTATGCAAGAGATGAAAAAGAACAAAAAGAGCTCCAGACGGTAATTGATAAATCACTGGCTCATGAAATTTTTGTCCTGCCAGCTACAAGGCGTATACCGTTAAAATTGACAAAAGAATGGAAAATTCTTATTGATTCGACATTTTCTGAATAGCTCTCATGCTGATTTTAAATGCAGTTGCTATTTCTTAGGTAAATAAATGCATCTGAAAATGTTTTCCCTGATCGTGTCATCCGGGAAAACATTCTCTATCCATGAAATCCAAGAACAACAACAAGGAAAAATGCAAATGAACAGCCAAAACGAAATAACCCAAAATAAAAAACAATACAGAAAAAAATTACTGTTGGATATTCGTTTCTTTTTTTCGCCATTCTTGAATGATTTTCGTTACAAAAGGTAAATAAACAGCTATTGCTACAAATTCATCTCAGGACAGTTTCCAATTCCACGGAAACCGCCCTGAATTTTTTTCAGAGCGCCACCTTGACAAACGAACAGTCGAATGGTATGCTAACGACAGGCAGCCACAGCGCACTGGGTACGACCTCGTACGTTTACGACGAGTTCAACCGGCAGACCGGCAGCGATCATGAGGAAAATGGAGTGATGGTGAGTGTACGCAGAACTTTGAACGCACAGGGACACCCCTGACGGCGACGCAATCCGCCGCCGGTTCGTCACGTACCGTTTCGTATGCGTACGACCTGCTCGGACGCCAGATCACTGAAACTTCGCCCGAAGGCATCGTCACCGCCTATGCGTATAATGCGCAGAGGCAAACCTCCGCCATGCACGGCGGCGTTTACCGTCAACCCTTGGAGGTGAGAGAAAGATACATTTTTAGTCGAACTCGACCAAATATGGTTGTTTTAGGAAACTCTGGAAGATATTTAGAAAATTGGTTTAAGGGAATAAAATGATAAACCACAGAATATTTCGATTTATAATGAACATTGGCATAGCTTTTGGCATTATATGTCTCAGCTTACTTTTGATAAAAAATGAGTATGACGAGCGTAGCGCCAATCAAGATTTATTATGTCGGTTGCTTATAGATGACATTTCAAAAGGAGAAGAATTCATGGAGACCCAGAAAATATTGGGACTCAATTGGGGGTGGCGTAGTCACACGCTATTGCAATCCGCAGTAATACATGGCAAATATGAAATGGCGGGATTTCTATTGGAGAAAGGAGCCAAACCTAACGCCAATGTACCATTAATGAGTGTAACTGATGTTGCGATGGCGTGTTTGCTTCTTAAACATGGAGCTAATCCCAATAAATATGACGGAAACGAAAGCTATAAGGCGACTCCTCTCGCCAGTGCAATTCAACGTGCGAATTGTTGCGAAGAAGAGCAATATATATCCAAAAGAAAAGTGGTCGAGGTTTTGTTGAAATATGGGGCCGATCCGAATAAAGGCGTTATATACAAAGGTAAAAAAATGACTCCGCTGATGATTCAATGTCTCAGTTATAGAGAACACACAGATATTATTAAATTATTACTTGATTATGGCGCAGACCCGGATATAAAATTCAATAACCAAGTAACTGCATTGGACTTTTGGGAATATACCAGCACCTGGGAGCACCGAAAACAGGATGAGAACTATGAAAAGATACATAAATTACTGGAGTCGAAGATGAAGACAAAACGTGGGAAAAACATATTAATGGATCCGGAAAAGCACGAAAAAGTACCTTATGTAACAACTTGTTGAAATTTATATTGTTGTAGAAGTTACGATTTCATCTGACAAACTTAACAAAAGGTGCTATATTAAAAGCATCAAAGGGAAAAAGGAGTTTGCAGAATGAATCTGGATGCGAAAATCATCAAACCGAAGCGTACTCGTGACGATGTCCGGCAAACTGAACAATGTGCCGAATGATTTTCGCCTGATTCCCGGGATGGAAGTCCAGGCGGAAATTAAAACCAGCCGCAGGCGCATCATCGAATATCTGCTGTATCCGTTAATCAAGGCCTTTGACGAAACGGCGCGGGAACCTTAAGTTCCTGCCTGTTTCCGTCGGTTTCATCCCCGCCCCGGCGTGCCCGCCGTCAGCTTATTGCTTTTCGCGGAAGCGTTCGGGGTTGAAAATGGCTTCGTTCAATTCTTCATCGATCCGGATATCGTGCACCCGGCCGCGCAGAATGCGGGCGTTTTCGGAATTAAATGCCTCGGTACGGACGATCAAGCCGGATTTTTTGTCGAATTTCCAAACGACCCGCGCGGGGGTGGCGGGATTGGCGGACTTTTTCTTCGCAATTCCTTCCACCACCCACATCGCCATTCCCCGTTCTTCCTCGTCCGGCAGGACGGTATAGGTGAAATTGGCGTTGTCGTTCAGCACCATCCCGTGGCAAACCATTCCCACATAGACCGAACTTGAAGTGCTATTCTGGTCGTACTGGGTGAATTCACCCGCCTTTTTCTTCGTATAGGTACCGGCGGGGGTGATCAGCGCCTCGACTTCCAGCGTCTGATCCTTCATGGCGATCTTCGCGGCATGGTTGATCAGGACCCGGCCGTTCATGCGGATCATCCTGGTGACGGATTCGGAACCGGGGATGATATTGTCGTCACGGTCCAGATAAGCGGTCCGGTATTGCAGGGTTTTGAACTGCTCGCTCTTTTCGTCGAGTTTTTTGAAAATTTCATCGACCTGAGCGGCCATCGAAGTCAGGCAAAATAGGACCGACATCAGCACTAACGCTGTTTTCCGCATAAGGGGTCTCCTGTTGCTTTTTAGTGATTTGGCATAAGTATACACCGTCAACGATGATTTTTCAATATAATTTCATACATTCACAAAATGTCGAAAATTGTCCCGTTCCCATCTGGAAAAAGCCATAATGGGGTTGTATATTAACCAACTTAACGCAAATTTTTATATTCAAACGGATTTGACATATTTGATTGAGATAAGAAACAAAAGGAAAGAAAATGGCTAAGAAAGACGCAACCGACCTGTTTCAGGTGAAAAGTGAAGATTTAAAAGCTTGTCAGAAGCGTTTTGATTTCACCGTATCCAAAGATGATCTGAATAATGAACTTGCCAAGGTGACTTCGTATTTTACCGGCGGCGCCAACATCCCCGGCTTCCGCCGCGGCAAAGCCCCGCGCCATATCGTAGTCCGTAAACATGAAAAGGATATTCTGGAAGAATTGAAAATGCGCCTGTTCTCACAGGCATTTGAATCACTCCAGAAAGATGAAACCCTCGACATCGTCTCCTGGGGCGCCCCGGCCGAAAAGAATCCGCTCAGCGTCACGCCCGAAGGCGATTATGAATTCTCCATCTCCATGGAATTGGCGCCCCGGTTCGAACTGCCCGACTACAACGGCATGAAAGTCGCCGTGGCCAAGGAAGAAATCACCGAAGCCATGATTGACGAACGCATCAAAAGCTATGGCGAAATGTACGGTTCCTACGCCGAAATCGACGGCAAGGCCGAAAAAGAAGACATGCTCAAGGTCAACTATACCTCTGACTTCGAGCTCGCCGAAGGAGCCTCCCCCGCCCTGGTCCGCCAGGTGAACGCCAAAGAAAACTGGATCTGGCTGAGCGAACCTGAAATGATCCCCGGCGTCATCGCCGCCCTCACCGGCGCGGAAAAAGACAAAGACTACGAATTCACCGCCGAGTATCCGGCCGATTACCGTGACGAAGAGCTCGCCGGTAAGAAGGTCCAGTACAAAGTTCATGTGAACGTTGTTCAGCGCCGTCAGCCGCTCGGCCCCGAGGAACTGGCCAAACGGATGAACCTCGAAAACACCGACAAGCTCCGTGAAATGATGAAAGGCACGGTTGAGCAGGAAATGGCGTCGAAACAGCGTAATGAAACGGCCGAAGCCTGTATGGCGCAGCTCCTCGAAGCCGCCGGCAATTTCGAACTGCCACCGAACATGCTTAACAATGAAAATGAAAAAGAACTCCGCAATCTCGCCCGCGACCTGGTCAAGAGCGATGACGATGTGGAAGCGTTCAAAGACAACGTCGAAAAACATAAAGAAGAAACCCGCCAGAAAGCCGAGGCAAAACTCCGCCGCCTGTTCGTCTGCCGCAAGATCGCCGAAAAGGAAAAAATCGCCGTTGACGGGCAGGAAGTTGACGCCCAGATCAAGGGCATGAGCAAGTATTACGGCTACAAGGAGAAAGAACTGCGTTCGATCCTGGAAAAGAACGGCGGAATCGAAGATATCCATCTCGACCTGATGGTCGGCAAAGTGATGGAGTTCCTGGTGAAAAAGGCAGAAGAAGCGCAGAAATAAGCGCTTCTTCCAACCCCTAGCAAGCAAGAGGAGAGAAACTCATGAAAGCAGTAAATTCAGTATTGGTGCCGATGGTGGTGGAACAGACCGGTCAGGGCGAACGCGGATACGATATTTATTCGCGCCTGCTGAAGGACCGTATCATCCTGCTCGGCACTCCGATTGACGACAATATCGCCAACCTGATTGTGGCGCAGTTGCTGTTCCTCCAATCCGAAGACCCTAAAAAGGATATCGATCTGTACATCAACAGCCCCGGCGGTTCCATTACCGCGGGACTGGCGATTTATGACACGATGCAGATTCTTTCCTGCGATGTGAAGACCTATTGCATCGGTCAGGCGGCCAGCATGGGCGCGGTCCTTCTGGCGGCCGGCGCCAAGGGCAAACGCTTCGCGCTGCCGAACGCACGGATCATGATCCACCAGCCGTGGGGCGGCGCGGAAGGAACTGCCGCCGACATCAGCATCCAGGCCCAGGAAATCCTGCGCCTGCGCAAGATGCTTAATGAAATCCTGAGTAAGCATTCCGGCAAACCGATCAAGAAGGTCGAGGTCGATACCGACCGTGACAACTTCATGTCCGCCGAAGAAGCCCTCAAGTACGGCCTGGTAGACTCTGTCGTCGGCGCCGAATCCAAACAATGACAAGGTATTGATCGTGGCTAACAACAACGACAACAACTATAAACATCTTCATTGCGCGTTCTGCGGGCGCGACGCCGAAAACACCGAGGCGGGCGGGTTGATTACCAGCCGCAACGGCGTTTCGATCTGCCGCTCCTGCGTCGAAATATGCAATGAAATGTGCAATCCCAAAGAAGACCCCAAGAAAAAGCCGGCGGCGCGCAGTAAAAACGAGTCCGCATTAAGCGCTTTGGTCAAACGGCTCAAAGTGCCCAAGCCGCGGGAAATCAAGGATGTCCTCGACCGTTATGTCATCGGTCAGGAACAGGCCAAAAAAATCCTGTCGGTAGCCGTGCACAATCATTATAAACGCCTTCAGTCCTGTTATGTGGAAAACAGCCTCGGAGAAGAATTCACCGAGGTGGATGTGGAAAAAAGCAACGTCCTGCTCGTCGGCCCCACCGGCAGCGGCAAGACCCTGTTGGCCAAAACACTGGCCCGCTTGCTCGATGTGCCGTTCTGCATCTGCGACGCCACGACTCTGACCGAGGCCGGTTACGTCGGCGAAGATGTTGAAAACATCATCCTGCGCCTGGTTCAGGCTGCCGATTACAACATTGAGAAAGCCCAGATCGGCATCATCTACGTGGATGAAATCGACAAGATTGCGCGTAAAACCGAAAACGTATCGATCACCCGCGACGTTTCGGGCGAAGGCGTTCAGCAAGCCCTCCTGAAAATCGTGGAAGGCACCGTGGCGAACGTTCCCCCGAAAGGCGGACGCAAGCACCCGAACCAGGAATATCTGCAGGTGGATACCGGCAATATTCTCTTTATCTGCGGCGGCGCGTTTGTGGGGCTGGAAAAAATCGTCCAGCGCCGTGTCGGCAAGCAGATTCTCGGGTTCAACCGCCGCAAAGAGGAAGCGGAGGCGCTTCCGGCCAGCATCAGCCACAGCGAAACGCATCTGGAGCACGAAGACTTGGTCCGGTTCGGATTGATTCCAGAATTCATCGGCCGTCTGCCGGTGATTGCCCAACTCACTCCGCTGAACCGCGAGGACCTGGTCAAGATCCTGATCGAACCGAAGAACGCCGTCACCCGCCAGTACGCCAAACTGTTGGCGATGGAAGGAATTAAACTGAAGTTCACCAAAGATTCCTATGAGGCGCTGGCGGAAATCGCCGAACGCAAAGGAGCCGGCGCGCGCGGGCTCCGTTCACTGCTCGAGGAATTGATGATGGACGTCATGTTCGATATCCCGTCCCTCGGCAATGTGACCGAATGCCGTATTACCGGCGACGTGGTGCGCGGGATCAGCAAGCCGGAACTCAAGTTTGCCAGGGATAAAGAGAAATAACCGCCATCCCGGGGGATTTCGTTGGAAAATACCGATAAATTCGAAATCAAACTTGACGAACGGACCAGCCAGCTTCTCCTCAACAGATCGTATGAGATGGAGCAGAAAGATCAGGCGGAGCAGAACGAGACGATTACGGAAAAAATCATTCTCGGCACCGAGCCGGATATCCAGCTCGGTGTCAATTTTTCTCTCGGTTCTCTGAGCCGCCAGCCGGAAGGCAAATACCGCTTTATCCGAAGTATCGGCTTCGGCGGCATGAAAACCGTGACCGAGGTCATCGACAGGGATACCGGGCGCCGTGTAGCCATGGCGTCGGTGCCGGACGCACAGGAACGGCACGTCAGCGATCTGTACCGTTTCGTGCAGGAAGCGATCATCACGGCTCGCCTCGAGCATCCGAACATCGTTCCCATTCACGACATCGGGATCGACGCCGACGAAGCACCGTATTTCACCATGAAGCTGTTGAAAGGGCGCACGCTCTCGGTTCTGCTCCGCAAACTCCGGGACAAGGAACCATACGAAACCAACAAATATAATGAAGAACGCCTCCTGTTCGTGTTCATGCGAATCTGTAACGCCATGGCGTTCGCCCACTCCAAGCACGTCATTCACCTCGACCTGAAACCGGACAACGTCCATATCGGTGAATTCGGCGAAGTGCTGGTGCTCGATTGGGGACTGGCCAAATACATCGGCACGACCGATAACCTTGCCAATCCGATGCTGAAGTATCACCCCGCCTATGAGGATGAACCGCCGGTCATCGCCAGCGGGGCCACACTCGACGGTATCGCCCGGGGTACTCCTGGGTATATGGCGCCGGAACAGGCCGCCGGGCTGAACAGCCAAAAGGACCGGCGATCCGACATTTATGCGCTTGGAGCGATTTTGTATGCCATGTTCACCCATCATAACCCCCTGCCCTCCGGCAACGTCAAAGAGATGTTGATCAGTACGATCAAGGGAGAAATCACGCCGCCGAACAAGGTCAAAAATCTGCCGCGCCCAGTTCCGGCCGGACTGGAGGCAATCATCATGAAAGCCATGCAGCAGAACCCGGATAAACGCTACCAGAGCGTCAATGAGTTGCGTGAAGACCTGTTCGCCTATATCGGAGGTTATGCCACGACGGCCGAATCGCCGGGACCGACCCGGAAGATCTGGCTCTTTCTGGTGCGTAACTGGCGCTCGCTTCTGCTTTTCATTACATTCGTACTGCTGATGGCGCTGTTCGGGGTAATATTGTGGCTGTTTTCGAGTGGCGCCCTTGAAATCAGCTTTGAACAATGATATAATGATAGTGTATATTTAACAGGGAATTCGTATGCCGTTTACCATTCGAAAAACCATTCTTGATGATGTCATGCTGATTCAACCGCAGATATTTCACGATGGCCGCGGTTATTTTTTTGAATCCTACAAGAAATCCGACTTCACCGCAGCCGGTATCCATTGCGAATTCCAACAGGAAAACAACTCCAAATCCGCACGGGGGGTCATCCGGGGATTGCATTTTCAGAAAAACCCCCATGCCCAGGCCAAACTCGTCCGTGTTCTGAAGGGCGCGATCATTGATGTGGTCGTGGACATCCGCAGAGGGTCCCCGAATTACGGCAAGTGGCTGAAAGTCGAACTATCCGAAGAAAACCGCACGATGATTTTTGTCCCGGCAGGCTTCGCCCACGGCTTCGTCGCCATCAGCGAGTTCGCTGAAATTCAATATAAAGTCGACAACGAATATTGCAAGGCAGCCGAGGGCGGCATCATCTGGAACGATCCCGCGCTGGGAATCGACTGGGGGGCCGGCGAACCGATTTTATCGGAAAAAGACACGGTCCTGCTTCCTCTGGCAGGGGCCGATAATAACTTTGTGTACAGCAAGGGTTGATCAATGAACACACTCAAAATCCTGGTGACCGGCGGCAACGGACAGCTCGGAACCACTCTCAAAAAAACGGCGCCTGCCGGAGTAGACGCCCTTTATGTGGACGTCGATACTCTCGACATTACCAAACCCGATGATGTAATGAATTTCATCGCCTCCGTCAGACCCGGACTCATCATCAACGCCGCTGCCTACACCGCCGTCGACAAAGCGGAAAGCGACGAGAACACCGCTTACCGGATCAACTGCATCGGCGTAGCCAATCTGGCCAATGCCGCCATCAAAAACCACGCCCGAATCCTTCATGTCTCCACCGATTTTGTGTTCGGCGGCAACAGCGGGCGCCCATACCGTCCGAACGATCCGATCAATCCGCTCAGCGTTTACGGCCGGACCAAGGCCGCGGGCGAACAGGAACTGCGGAATATTCTCCCGCAGCACAGCGCCATCGTCCGCACGGCCTGGCTTTATTCCGCCGTCGGAAGCAATTTTATGAAGACTATACTCAAGCTGATGACCGAGCGCGATGTCCTGCGGGTGGTGTCCGACCAGGTCGGGACTCCCACCGGGGCCAACACGTTGGCGCAGGTGCTTTGGGAATTGGCGTTCCGCCCGCAGCTTACAGGAATTTTTCATTGTACCGATGCCGGAGTGGCCAGTTGGTACGATTTCGCGCTGGCGATCCGCGAAGAAGGCGAATCCGCCGGCATTCTTTCCCCCGACGCAGGCCGGGTCGAACCGATCAATACCAGCGATTACCCGACTCCCGCCCGCAGGCCCTATTATTCGGTACTCGACAAAACATCGTTGTGGCACGAGCTGGGGATCACCCCGATCCACTGGCGACGCAACCTCAGGAATATCATCGCTGAACTCAGGAGTGAAAAGTGAAAATCATCATTACCGGCGGAGCCGGGTTCATCGGGTCGGCTGTCGCCCGAATGCTGCTTAACGACACCCCTCACAAAATCTGCGTGGTCGATAAGTTGACCTATGCGGGTAACCTTGAGTCCCTTGGCGAAGTCCTCGAATCGCCCCGTTTCCAATTCCGCCAGCTGGACATCTGCAACCGGGCCGGGCTGGATATTCTGTTCGCCGAATTCCGTCCCGACGCCATCATGCACCTGGCCGCGGAATCACATGTGGACCGCTCGATCGACGGCCCCGGCGAATTCATCCAGACCAATATCAACGGCACGTATCAACTGCTGGAAAGCGTACGCAAATATTTCGATTCGCTGTCGGCTGACAAACAGGCGACGTTCCGTTTTCTCCATGTCTCCACCGACGAAGTCTATGGCGACCTGGGCGAATCGGATGGCCTCTTCCGCGAGGACACCCCTTATGCCCCCAGTTCCCCCTATTCCGCCAGCAAAGCCGCCAGCGACCATCTGGTACGCGCCTGGCACCGTACCTACAAACTTCCGGTGCTGGTGACGAATTGCGCCAACAATTATGGGCCCTATCATTTCCCCGAGAAACTGATCCCTCTGATCATTTTGAACGCGCTGGAGGGCAAATCGCTCCCGGTTTACGGCAAAGGACAGCAAATCCGGGACTGGTTGTATGTGGAAGACCACGCCCGGGCGCTTTACACCGTCCTGACCACCGGCAAGATCGGCGAAACCTACAACATCGGCGGACACAATGAAAAGCGGAACATTGAAGTCGTTGAAGCGGTCTGCTCCCTGCTGGATGACCTCTATCCGCGTACCGATCACAGCAGTTACCGCGAACAAATCACTTTTGTCCCCGACCGTCCGGGGCACGACCTGCGTTATGCGATTGATGCCGGAAAGATCGAACGCGAACTCGGCTGGACCCCTATTGAAACATTTGAATCCGGGCTGCGCAAAACCATCCTGTGGTACCTGAGCCACCGCGACACCTGGTGTAAACGGGTTCAGGACGGTTCTTACCAGCGCGAACGCCTCGGACTGAACCTGGGAGGAAGCGGCAAATGAAAGGAATCGTTCTGGCCGGCGGCGCCGGTACTCGCCTGCACCCCGTCACCCGGGGCATTTCCAAGCAGCTTCTCCCGATCTATGACAAACCGATGATTTACTACCCGCTGGCGGTTCTGATGCAGGCGGGAATCCGTGATATCCTGATCATCACCACCCCCGAAGACCAGGCGGCTTTCATCCGTACCCTCGGGAACGGTTCCGATTACGGCGTCACCCTTTCCTATGCGGTGCAACCCTCGCCGGACGGCTTGGCGCAGGCGTTCATCATCGGCGAAACGTTCATCGGTTCCGATCGTGTGGCGCTGGTACTCGGCGACAACATCTTTTACGGGGCCAATTTCCAGAATCTGGTCCAGTGCGCTGCCGGGCGCGAACAGGGAGCCACCGTTTTCGGCTGCTGGGTCTGCGACCCGGAACGCTTCGGCGTCGTCGAATTCGATGCCGACGGAAAAGCCGTTTCAATCGAGGAGAAACCAGCCAAGCCCAAATCCCCTTATGCCGTCACCGGCCTGTATTTTTACGACAACCGGGTTATCGACATCGCCAAACAGGTTCGTCCCTCGGCACGCGGCGAACTGGAGATCACCAGCGTCAACCAGACCTATCTGGAACTCGGTGAGCTTACCGTCGAACGCCTCGGCCGCGGCTATGCCTGGCTCGACACCGGCACACACGAAAGCCTCATCGAAGCCGGTGAATTCGTCCGTACCATCGAAAAACGCCAGGGACTCAAGATCGCCTGCCTCGAAGGTATTGCCTTCGAAAACGGATGGCTGGACGCGGAAACCGTCTGTAAACAGGGCGAAGCCATGAGCAAAACCGGTTACGGACAATACCTCTTGAGCCTGATTCATTGATAAACGAAAGAGAACAGATTCAGATTTCCGGTAAACCGGCCGATGCCGTCGAGGTATCTGAACTTCTGGCCCGGCCCCCCAAAGAACCGGTGTATGTCGATTTCCGGACCGGTTCCGGCTGGATCACCTTGCAGCCCCATCTGGTCAACCGTTGCTGGCAGGTGTTTCGCACGCTCCCGGACGGCGGCGTGGAATTCACTGTTCGCATGCTCACGCCGGACGAAGCCGTGGACTGGTGGCAAAGCGAAGCCGGAAATCCGGTATGGTACGCCGAACAATCCTGGCGGCGCGAAAGCTCTGACCGGAAACAACTCCTGCGCCGCTTGATTCTCCTGCTGCTTGCCGGCTTGATCCTGGTCGCCGCCGGAATCGCGCTGATCAGCGCCGGGCTTGCCCGCTGACAGCGGGTTCTCTCCGCTGCCGTTCAACGGCGGCAATGCCTTCCAACAGCGTGAGCCATTCGTTGAAATGGCGGCATTCGCGGCGGATTTTCTCCAACCCGATGTCCTCGGCAATCAATGTGCCGCAAAGCGGTTTCTGGTAAGCCGAGCCGAACAATTTGCGCAGACGGCGCGAGGGCGCGGTGGAGGGATGATTGTTGATGTGTTCCGGAGTCGGATAGCTGGCGCGGATTTTGATCAGCTCCGCGTCTTTTTCCTTGCCGTCGACATTCGGCGAAATCGCCAATGGATCACTGAACAACAGCGCCTCGAATTCATGCACCTGGACATAGGGAATGAAATGGCCGCCCGCCACAAAACGCCCCGTCCGCTCGTTCAGCTCCCTTAACGAGCGGCTGATGCTGCGTTCGATATTTCCGGCCCATTTCAACGGGTCATCGTATTTCCCGCCGTGTTTGCCGGGCGTATTTTCGGGCAGTCCATAGAGGTCCAGCATGGTGGTGCAATACGAATCGGGATCATCGTAAATACAGCCGGCAATCTCGTTACGGACTTTTTCCCAACCCCAGCGAGTAACGCCATGCAAGACGTTGAATTGAAAAATCATCCCTTGCGGGCGGAAGTAAGGTCCCAATATTTTTTTGACGAAATCGCGTTCCGTTTCACCCTCCACCACGATTTGAACCACGGTGAAACTCATGGACGCCCTCCGAAAATATCTTTGTCCCAGATATCCCCGAGCCGATACTCTTCCAGCCACTGCTCCAGGTCCGTGGACTCCAGGCGCCGGAATGAGCTGCAGAAATATCCGGTATCTTCGTCTAATTGGCGGTCCAGCACGACGATATCCTCAGGGCTGAATTCATCGACCAGCGTTTTGGATTGAGTGGCCAGAATAATCTGGCTGCGGCTGCAGGCCGCCTTGATCATCGCCGCCAGCAGCCGTACCGCCATCGGGTGCAACCCCAGTTCCGGTTCATCGATCAGAATCAGGGCCGGCATCATTTCATACGGCTGAAGCAGGAGCGTGGCCAACGCGGCAAAGCGCAGGGAGCCATCCGAAAAGTTGACCGCGCTGAAACGGGCGTTCGATGTCATTTCTCGCCAGTCAAGACGGTTCCGTTCGCCGTCCAGCCGCAGCGGTTCCAGTTCAAAATCACGAAAATAAGGGATCACCAGCCGGATAGTCCGGACAATCCGCCGGTAGTGGTTCGGATATTTCTCCTTGATCACCGTCAGGTACGGAGCGAGGTTGGCGCCGTTGCCCAGCAGGGTCAGATTGTCATGGATGTAATGCGTCCCACGTATTTGCGACGTTTCGTGAAACTGAAACACCTGCCATTGACGGATCAGGTCGCCGACCTGGCGGCTGAGTTTGTTACGGATTTTGTTGCCGGAGTCCATGTACAGGCGCGATTCGCGGTGGCCGGAACCGAGGGAGTAGCTCTTGTCCTCGTGCACGACCTTTTCCTCCGTGAATACCAGTTGATCATCGCTGTTCGGTTTCAGGATGAAACTGTATGTCATCGGCTGCCCTTTCAGTGCCAGGGTCAGCTCGCAGTCCACTCCGTAGGTACGGTTGCCGTAAAAGAAAAACCCGGGCGACGAACTCTGCAGCCCGACATATTCCTCCAACCGCTGCATGCTGATCGCTTCGAGCATCTTGAAAAAGCCGACGAAATTCGATTTCCCGGCGCCATTTGCGCCGATCATCACGTTCAGCGGCGTCAAACTCAAATCCAGCTTGCGGATCGATTTGAAGTTTTTCAACCGGATTTTGCCCAAATGCTCCATTGCCCGCCCTCACTGTTCAAATGGCGATGAAATAATCACCATGGTCTGGTCGTCATTAATATTTTCCGGGTCCACTTCGAACAGCGCCACGTCGTCCAGAATCGTTTCCAGAATTTCCTTCGGCGACTTCCGCCGGATTCCGGCCTCCTTGAATTGCTCCCGCAACCGCACGACACCATACTCCTCGTAATCGCTGTTCAACGCCTCGGTAATGCCGTCGGTAAAAAGCAGATAGACCATCCCCGGCTCGAATTCCATGCAGATCGAATCGAATTTGGCGAACTCCGAGGGAAGAATTCCCAGCGCTGTCCCGTCCGGATTTACCGAACGCAAGTGATTGCGGACAAATGAGATCATTTCCGTATGCCCCGCCCGGCAGTACTCGATCAACGAGCTGCGTTTGTCGATCAGGCAGCAGGCGAGGGTAACAAACAGTTCGTCTTCGGAATCCCGGAACAAATTGCGGTTCAGCTCATGCATCAGGTCTTCCAGCGTGGTGAAGTGCGTGACGATCGAACGGATAAAACTTCTGGTCATGGCGGTCAGCATGCACGCGGGAACCCCTTTGCCACAGGCGTCGGCAATCACTACCAGCAACCGGTCCTCGTCGATCTCGATGAAGTCGTAGAAGTCACCGCTGACCTCCTTGGCCGGGCGCGAAGCCGCCTCAATCTGAAAATTCCCCCATTTGGGGAACTCGCGCGGAATCATCCCCGCCTGCAGCCGCCGGGCAAAATGCAATTCCTGGTTGATCCGCTGCTGTTCGCTCAGGTTATAATAGGCCTTGACCACGTTCTGGGTCAGGATCACCTGCGGGGAAATTCCGCGCAGGCGGTTGAACTGTTCCGTGGTAAATGCCCGGCCATTGCGGGAATTGACCGCGCAGATCACGCCGGTCAGCACCGCGTCGCGCACCAGCGGAACAATAATCAGCGACCATACCGTATCCGCGTTCGCACCGTATTCCGCCAGGCGCCGGTCGCCGTGAGCGTCTTTGATAAACAGCGGTTCATGGCGGGCTGCCACTTCCCCGATCAGTCCCTCGTTCAGCTTGACGCTCTCGCGCCGTAACAGTTCGATGATGTATTTGGGCTTGGTCATGACATAGCCGGAGCCGCCGCGCACCAGCGGATACGCTCCCGAGATGCCCATGACCCGCAAACGGTCGTCGGCCCAGCCGTAAATACAGGTGGATTCCGCCTCGATCATGTCGGCAATATAGCGGGCCGTGGTGGCCATGGAATCGTCGATGTCTTCGATCCGTTTCAGGCTGCGCGAGAAGTTGTTGAGGAAATTCCCGACTTCCGCCTTCTGGTGCATCAGTTCACGCAGTTTATCCAGCAACCTGAAAACCCGGTTGTATTGGAGCGTCAGCAACGTCACCAGCACCGTGACCAGCAGAATGATTATGATGAAAACCGTGATCGGTATGTACATTTCAAATTCCCGTTCTTATAAACCACTATAACCTGAACCCGGATCGATGAAAAATCAACCCCGAAAAGCGATTTGCAATCAAAAAGTAATCTACGCCGCCGGTCAACCGTGCCCCCCGTCGCCCTGAACTTAATCGCCGTAACGGATCACCGCATCTTTCTTCAACGTTTCCACATATTGCTTAATCGCATCTTCACGCATTTTCGCTTCAATTTCCTTATACAGCCGGGGGCCTGCGATCTTGAAATCCAGCACCGTTTCGGCTTCCCTGCCAGTCAGGCGCAGGAAATAACATCCTTCATCGGTAATCAGCGGCTCCGATACGCCGCCCGGCTCCAATGCAGCAAGCGCTTCCCGGAATTCCGGCCGCAATCCCTTTTCTTCAACCCACCCCAGGTCGCCGCCCTTGTCAGGTCCGGGGCCTTCCGTATAAAGACGAGCCATCGGAACAAAGTTCTCCGCGGACTGTTTGAGTTTTTCTTCGATATCCCGGCGGCAGCGTTCCAGGTCGGCGCGGTCTTTTTTCAGGTAAATCACCGCCAGCCTTACCTTGGCGGGCTGAGTGAATCCATCTTTGTTCGCCTGATAATATTCATGGATGTCACGCGGGGTCAGCTGGATATTGCGGTAGCAATAACCGTTGATCATCGACTGAATGATCAGCCGCTCGCGCGCTTTCCGCTTCAAATCGTCGACAGTGGTACCGGATTCCTTCGCTTTCACCGCCAGTTCGGCGCGAGAACGGCAACCGAAATTCACGGCCAGGTCGTCCAGCATGCTTTCGACCAGTTGAACAGGGATCGGATAAGGATTCTTCGCATAATCATCCAGAATCAAATAGCGTTTGATGATTTCGTCCAGCGTTTTCATGCGCAAACTGCGCACCGCTTCATACAATTGGTTCCCTTTATGCAGATAGGAAAGACGCGCTTCCTCCGGCCTGGTTTCATTCACCACATCCATCAGGCAGATCGGCTTGCCGTTGACCGACACCAGCACGGAATCGACCCTTTTCTCCATCGGCTCCTGCCCCGAACAACAGGCAAATACAGCCAGACACAACACCGTCAACAGAAAACGCATCACGCAAAACTCCTATTTTCGTGCGCCAAACATCATTCCGAGCGCAAACAATCTCAACACCACCAACACTATACAGCAGATCAGCAAATTGGCAACACATAAAAAGACCAAAATCCCGGCAAATCCGTAAAAAACTCCGCCAAAGAACCATTTGGACAATTCCGCCGGCCCCAACACCGTCCGCCGCCGGTCAAGCTCGCAATTCACCAACCCCAACGAAAAATTCATCCAGGCGACCGCCCCTGCGAATACCGCGATTTCCGCCCCGCCCCGGTAAAAAATCACCAGCGGCAACAGACATGACACTGCCGTTACCAGAATCCGCGGCAACGGCCGCAGGGGAAGCAAATGACCGAGCAGCACCATGCCGCCCATACCCAGCAATATCCCAAGCTGCTGATACAGCATCAGCCCGCGCCATTCAAACAGCATGATCGCCAGGTAAAAGAATCCGGCGCCGCAGACGCCGTTTTCCAACGCGGCGAACTTCAAGGCGTTGTTGCCGTGACGCGCCCCCAGAAAACGGACCCAGAAATACCCTGCCAAGGCCACGCTTAACAATGCAATCTGCCAGTATGCAAGGCTCCGCGAGGACAGTACCTGCCCGAACACGGATGCAGATGTGGGCGCCTCGAAGTCGCGCCCGGGAACCACCGGCCGTTCCGAATGAGAGTAGAGGACCTCAAACGTCCCGGGTGGAAAAAACGTCGTGATATTGAATGTTCCCGTAAAGTCGTCCAGTATCTTCCCCAGTGCCCTGACATCCGTAAACAACGGCCGTCCGCTCCCCATGATCAGCGGACGACAGCCGGGGACGCGTTCCGTATAGAGGAAATACCTCCGCAACGGATTTTCCGTGAGCGGCGCCGGCATGGCAAACACCCCATCCGGGGCCAGTTTCGTCCGCGCCAAAGCGATAAAATCTCCCTCGTCCCGGCTTCCCGGCAACAGAGGGTCGATCACAATGATCGCATGGTATTCGGACTCCACCGTTTCCAGGAAACTCATCGGATCGGCCGCGAAATAAATGGTCTTCGGCAGCACCCCGAACAATCCGTTCTCCCGGCTGAATTCAAACAGGCTCTGATACGGACAAACCACTTCCACCTGCCCCACCTGCGGCATGGCCGCCAGCAGATACACCCCGTTATAAAACGGCGGCGCGATCACCAGCACCCGCTGGTTCGGCTGCATATTCTGAAGCATGACCGGCATTAACCCCGGAGAATAGAGCCCGGCGTCATTCGGCAGAGTCCACATCAAGCGGCGATTCAGATAAATCCGGTATCCGGGCTGCCCGTGTTCCTGTTTCTCCCGGAAAAACGACATTCGCCCCACCGGCAGTTCCACCGAACGGAAATACGTCCATCCCGGAAGCCGGGCGTCAAGTTCTTTTTCCAAAATCAATTGCGCCAAATGAAAAAACCACAGCCCGAACACCACAGCCCAACCGGCAAACATCAACAATTTCAATCTTGCCCGCCCATTCCGAAGTCGTCGGCAGCCATCGGTCACCGCCCATAGGATCACCGGAATTCCGGCCAGAACCAACAGTTGCTCTCCCCATACCACCCGTTCCACAGCAAGCGTCGGGACCACTCCGCCCGCGCATATGCCCAACGCCAGCCCGATCGAATTCAAATAGCGGGCCGGTTGGGAAATATTGCCATACAGCTGCGTCAACAGGGCACCGCCCCATAAACCGAGCGGCAGGGTCATCAGGGCGATATTGATCAGGTGCAGTCCGGCATGGACATTTTCGGGCAACAGGATGGTCAGGCGGGCGATCAGGGCGGCCAGCAAAGCCGCCGCTGGCAACAGGATAACAGTCACGGACAACGCGGCCGAGCGCCGCGGCCGGCGCGCCAGCCAGCCGTAAGGAATCGCCATGCTGCCGAGATAACACCACAGCGCCATAAACGTCAATGCCGCCCCCACTCCAAGAATCGACGCTTCGGAATTGGCCAGAACATCCCGGAACTGCATGCACACGGTAATGGTAAAGTAGAAACCGGCGAGCAGGAGAAGAAAAAATTGTCCGCCGGCTTTTCCTGAAAAAACATTCATCGCTTAAACGCCCCCGGCTGATGCCCGCAACGCCGCGAGCCGCAGCGCCGCCGTCAGACTCCCGAGGTCCGCTTTTCCCTGCCAGGCGATTTCGAACGCAGTACCGTGATCGACGCTGGTCCGGATAATCGGCAGCCCGAGCGTCGAATTCACGCCCCGGTCAAATGCCAGCATTTTGAACGGAATATGGCCCTGATCGTGATACATCGACACAATCCCATCGAACCGGTTGCGAATGCTCTCGATAAACAGCGTATCCGGCGGGAAAGGGCCTTCGATACGGATGCCTTCCGCGTTCAACCGCGCCAGAGCAGGTTTGACGATGTCCTCATCCTCATGCCCCATATATCCCTGCTCTCCGGCATGGGGATTCAGGGCGGCGGCGGCCAGCCTGGGCGTGGCGACGCCTTCGCGCCGCACGACATCGTTCAAAAGCCTGCCGACTTCCAGAATCCGTTCCGCCGTTACTTCGGCAGAGACCCGGTTGAGCGGAATATGAGTCGTCACGAACACCATCCGCAACGCCCCTGCCGACTGCATCATCGCATAACGTCCACATCCGCAAAGCGCGGCAATGTATTCGGTATGCCCGGTGAACGGAATTCCCGCCAGATTCACCGATGCTTTGTTCATGGGACAAGTCACAATCGCATCCCGGCGACCCGCCAGCACGTCTTTAACCGCGGCGGTCACCGCATCCAGGGCGGCGACGCCGCATTCCGCGTTTTCACGCCCGGCCGGAAGATCTCCAAACTTCAGGCTTCCGGTATCCACGATTTCCGGCAGGACGCCGCCGCTGAAACGGCGCGCGGCTTCCTCCAGCACATCCGGGCAGCCGTATATGGCGATGTCCATAGCGGAGGCAATCTCCGGCAGCCGGGCCGCCCGTACCGCCAATTCCGGGCCGATTCCGGCGGGGTCTCCCATTGTCAAAGCGATTCGCGGACGCATTTTACCAGGCCTGTCCTTTCCCTTCGAAATACTTCGCCACGTTGGGAATCAACGGTTTTATCAACTGCTTGATAGCCTTGGCGTATTCACGGATTTCCCACTGGGCGTGTTCGCTGTCGCGCAAATCCAGAAAATGCAATAGATTGTTGAGGTTCACCGTTCCCCAGAACGTCACCATCATATTCTGCGGCAGGACACCCCGTGCCTGCTCGCGGCAGACGCCGGCGTCAAGCAATTCATTGAAAAGGTTCAAGCTAAAAGCGTTGTGATCACTGATTTTCCGACGCAACGCTGCGTCCTCGAAATCCTCCTGCTCGACCGATGCCTGACGGTTGATTTTGGCCTGGGCGCGCAGTTTCGGAGGGGTATAAAATTCGAGGTCAATTTCGGTATAGCGCCGCGAGATTTCGTTGTAGCTCCAGGTCCGGTGCCGGTGCCATTGTCCGCGGATGAACAGCGGGCAATGGATACTGAATGTAAATACCACATGTTCCAGCGGACTGGTATGACGGTTGCCGATCAGGTATTCCAGCAACGTGATATCCTTGTCGTCCATCTGGTCCTTGAGCTTGCCGAATGATACGCGTGCGGCATTCAAAATCGAAATTTCAGAGCCTAAATGATCAATCAAGCCGACCCATCCCTGGCCGTCAAGTACCTTCACGTGATTATCCGGCGGTACGTTAAGATGCTGCATTGGAACCTCCTGCTGTAAAAGTTGAATTACCGTTTTCCCAAATGTATCATATTTCAACAATTATTCAACCCGGATTACAGCTTTTTCCATCAGTTCAAGCCCCTCCTTCCGGTCAAAAATCCCCATACACTTGAATCTGACCAAAAGCCTTGTAAGTTATACGATACGTTAAACAAGTCATGAAAAATAAACTTGAAAAGCTACGCGACGATTATTTGAAATCAATAAAACCACAGATTGTCAATATCAATGAAGCCATAAAAACACTTGAAAATGGACGCGGCCATATTTATAGCTTAATGATTCACTCAAAACTCGACGATGGGAATCTTCCATTCTTTAATCAAAAACTTGAACAAATCAATACGGAGCTGACTGACTTGTCCAGCAGAAAAAAATACTTGCATGTCCAATACGATAATGTCAATGAAAGCGTAGAAAGCGTTATTGAAAACGTATATCAAGAGATAAATTCATTTGCAGATGCCATAAACAAATTCCCTGATGACATAGACGGCAAACGAAATATTATTCGTTCGTATATAACAAAAATCCAGTCTCGGACTGATAAATCATTCTTGCTCGAATTTACATGCCTTGGTACGTCTAAGCATAAAGGATGGCACGCCGGGCAGGAATCGAACCTGCGGCCACCTGCTTAGAAGGCAGATATTGACAGGCTCAAATTATTGCCTGAATAGGCGTTATGCGCCATAAATGAGCCATTTTTTATTTTTTTACGGTTGACTTGCGACAGGTTTGGGGATATAGTTTGTTTTAAATACAGATTATATCATGGGGGCTTGTATGAGCGTCTTTTTACGCAAGACCAGCGCAGGAGAAACCAAGGAATATCATTATCGTTTCCAACAGGACGGCAAGCGGCATGTCGGTGTTTGTGAGGGGTGTACGACTGAAAAGGCGGCGCGGGATTATGAGGCTGAACAGAAGCGCCATGTTAAAAACGCCGCGCGGGAAAAAAGCGTGGTCGCGATTTATGAAAACCGGCGCAAGGAGTTGACCGGGGGGCGGGATATCAAGCTGGCGGACGCGATGGAGTTGATGCTGTTGAAACCCCATAAGCGCGACCGATCGCAAAAAGTGATTGATCAAAAACGGTCATTCTGGCGCGATTGGATGGCGTTCGTGGCGGCGACCTATCCGACGTTGGAAAACCTGCATGACGTATCCAGGCAACACGCCGAGGCTTATATCGCCCGGATCGCTGGATATGGGCGATATAAGCCTCGGCGTG
>DHTZ01000008.1 GCA_002408885.1 Lentisphaeria bacterium UBA5247
TTTATGGTTTAAACCGGAGAAGAGGCCAAGTAATCCACCGTCAATCACTTGCATGATTTCATATTTTGATCCGGACAAATATAAATTGACTTCCGCCGATTTAATGTTTGGATATTGAGCCGTATTTACGCTACTATCTGCTTCCGCCCACATGTTGGGGCGCTTGCATCATCAACGATCTTCGCACAAGCACCGAAAACAGGTCCTTTTGATTTTTATTCAAGAATTTTTACTGATTTTGAGGATGTTTATGGTTGAAATCGGCGAAGATTCCGGAATTTTTTGATATTTTTACGCTTCCTGGTTTGACAAACCCGGCAAAAAGAGTTATATTTAAGCTCATCAAATGACCTTAGGGCGTATAGCTCAGTTGGCTAGAGCGCAACGTTGACATCGTTGAGGTCACTGGTTCGAGCCCAGTTACGCCCACCATTTTACCCTCAATATCCCCGAAAAGGTGGCAGATTGGCACCTTTTTAACTTTCAAACGCCGATATCTTGTCGTATATTAGATGGTGTCGTCAATAATTTAAAACCTGAGGTTTCCCCCTTTTATTTTATATTGATTTGGTTATTCAGCATTCAGGTTAAAACGCGGCAAGCCGGCTCAAAAAGTCGTCAACCATGACCGCCTGTTCCCGAAAAACGGTATTGAGCAGCGCGACTGCGTCCGCCCTGTACCCGGCATGCAAAAGCCGGCGCGCCGATTCGCGGGCTGTCAGAAAATCGTCCAGCAATCGCTGTTCCAGTCGCTCAATATCCAGGAGCTGTTCATGTTCTTGTGCCAGCCGTTCACGAAGAGCGAAGCTTCGTGCGCCCCAGCTTCCGGAGATCAGTTTCTCCGGCAGTGTGTTGGCAGCCATCGGTATCGGCAGGAAAACTGTATGCCTCGGCGGCCCAAGTGCCACAAATACGACACTGAGTACCTCCGGATAGTCGCAGTCGGCAAGCAGGGTCATGCCATAAAGTGTCGTCGGACCGCAGACTTGCCGCAGCCCCTTTTGTTCATCTTCGGTATTGCGTTGTCGGGCAATTGCCCACATATCGCGAGCTGTGATTTTGCCGTTGACGCCAAGGGCTGTGAACAAGCCTTCGCAAGCCTCATAGCGCCGGTTGTCGCCATTCAGCAATGCCGAACGCGTACGTCCGCCACTGCTACGCATGCCGGGCAGTAGAAAGTTGTTCGCGCGTACTTCAAACCCAGAAGTCAGCCGAGCTTCGGCCAATCGCCGCGGTGTGGCTTCGACAATCGCACCGCCGTTACGGTCGGCAATCGAATAGATGTCATTGTCGCGCATGATGCCTTGCGTGTAAAATTTTCGCAGCATCGCCACCGCTTCGTCAACTGTGGCGCATTGTTCGGCGACGAATCGGGTCAACATGGCCGAACCGACCGTTACCGGAACGGAGGACTGATCGAGGGTATTTTCGCCGTCATTCTGGGCGATCATTAAACCTTTTTCATTTATCGCACAGCCAGAGCCAGTATTCCAGAGATCGCCGGCGGAAAACGTCCGGTAGCGTCCGGGCGCAGTGCGACAAAGCCTGACGGTCAGATGAAATTGGCCGGTGTAATCACGGTTTTTATGTAGCATGGCGCTGCCGTATGCCGAAACATCGGGCATGACCATCCAAGTCGTACAGCCAGGTTTGCGGTAAAAGGTGTTGTTGAAAAAAGTGAAGTCGCCGGTTGCCCATCCTAGATTTTCTTCAATTTGCGCATCTTCGCTGGCCAACTCCGGTACCGTACCGCACAGCAGGCGGTGATAAACTCCGGCCTCGACAGCCCGTTGCTTCGCCGGAGCAAATTTCTCCATTTGCATCCGGTAAGATTTTACCAGCGCGGGTTCCCAGTTTAGCCTGATCGTCCGGACAAACCATTCACCCGCAGCCTCGCAAAACGGATCAAATTCCGAAATGAACTTCAGCTCACCACCCGTTGCCATTGAAACGCACCCCATACTGAAAATCAGCGTCTTGTATAATATTTTAAGTTTCATGATTTCACTTGTCTTTCGGCTGTTCGAATACCCAGTCGACGAAGTCATAATAATGCTGCCAGTCGTAGGCGGTGATCGAATGCTTGCCCTCTTTTACATGATAGCGCACCATATCGGTGCCGACCGGCGTATTGACTGGCGGCATTTCATCCGTATCGATTCCTTTTCCGCCATAAAATTTCCAGATTTTCGATGCATGCCGGGTCGCAAGAAACTCTCCGCGTGGGTCGGCGACAACATCCGACGAAGAGCTGGCCACATAGAGTGCACGTGGCGCAATCAGAGCCAGAAGCATGTGCTGATCGACCGGCAGTGTGTCTTCCAAACCAGCGAAATACATCATCCGATCACAAAACCAGTAGCTTCTGATGTGCCAAAGCATGGAAAGCGTTTCGCCGAAATTGCGGCGCGAGAACTTGGCTCCTCCGCAACCAGAGTTGTTGGAAATCACGAGTTTAAAGCGTTCATCGTTGGCTCCAACCCAGAGCGCGGCCTTGCCGAGGCGGCTGTGGCCCGAAACAACAAAATTATGGAAGTTTTCGCGTTCCAGTGCATCGGCCATCCGGCTCAACCCCCATGCCCAGCCGCTAATCGCGCCATAATTGCGACTGCGTTTTTTCAGCTCGCCAAGCGGAATTTCATAGTCGGGGCGTAGTTCCCGGTCAGAATAGAACAGTGTAAAAATGCTTTGCCGTGCCCCGTCGGGGTGGTCGGGATAAATTTCGCCGTAACAGGCGGTGGCAATCGCGTAACCGCGTTTAATGGCCGCGACATAATTGGCGGCTTGAATGCCGCGACCGCGCCACGTTTTCGGCACCGGACCGGTGCAGTACCAACGACGGGGTAGTGAACTGACCGGAGCCCGGGTCATCCGGATATCTTTCTCTGGGCCATAAGCCTGATTCCCGGAAAAGTTCAGATTCACCAGCACCGGTGGCGGAGTCGAGGCATTTTTAGGAACGTATAGTAGCATATCGAAATTGAATGATCCGCCATTGTTCATCAGACAATAAATCCGATATTCGCGGCGAACAGCGAGCCCATCAAGCGCATCGTTTTTTTCCGCCAGCAGCTTCACTTCTAGCCGGTCAGGCGGCGGCGGTATCGCACCATACATGTAGTCTTTGAATTGTTGCAAAATCTCCGGCCGGGCTTTTTCCCATGCCTCGCGGCTTTGCGGCAGTTCCGGCAGGGTATATCGGTTGACTTTGCTTTCGTCGTCGTTCATCCGCCGGAACAGCTCGTCACTCCACGGGTTGGTTCCCTGTTCCCAGGCCAGGATAAGTTCCTCGTGCTCCGGCATTCGCGGCGCGTCCTCGTCGGAACCGGCGCAGCCGGAATTTAATAACGTTGCCAAAAGCAGCCCCATCCCTAAAAATCTCCAAATGATTTTCATCTTTTGCTTTTTCAATTACGGTTTTCTTTCAAAAACGATCGTTGACGGATGAACCCCAAATGCGCAGGCCGACATCAATGTCAGCGTATGCCTTCCACCCGTAATTTGCACATCATCCAGAACCGCCTCCGGCACATCCGGGGCCGCGCTGAATTCTCCGGCCAGCCTGTTATCCACAAAAAAGTACGCCCGCAAAGGCCAGTTTCTGCGGTATTCGCGACGCTTCAGCACAATTCGGTAATCACCGGCTTCCTTGGCGTCCACCGTGTAGCGTACCCACTCTCCGCTCTCGCGCAAGGTAAGATATTTACGGCTGAAAAGTTCCTCGATATTACCATATGGTACCGCCTTGCCAGGACGAACCTTGTGCCAAGCCAAGCCCTGCCCCCCTTGGTCGTATTGGCCACCGGCCAACATCCCGGGAATCGTTGGTATCGGTTCCGATGACACACTGGTTCCACTGCCGCAGATTACCGGCCAGGGTTCTGTCATAACAACTTTGCCGGCGGCATCCTGAACTGCGGCGACAAAAAGATGTGGATAGGTCGTTAGCTTCGGCACGCCGCCGGAACGTCCCGGAACATCCCAGCGAGTGGCAGCGTAATGCGGTTGGTCGATTGCCCATTCAAAATGGTACGGCGGAGCCGTTTTAAAATCCAGAAGATAACCGCTGTCAAACAGATAAACGCCGGTAATCGGGGCTTTGCTCTCCGAGGATGGTTCGGCTTTGACCGAAAGCGTAAATTTCTCGCCAGGTTTGACGAAATTTGCCGCCGGGACATTTTCCCAAGCCGCCTTTGGTTCGGCGGTGCGCGGATATTCGTAATAGCGGATATAATCCACTAAAAAGTCTTCGGTAAATGCCTCTTGGCTCTTCGATAGGCCAGCCTGTCCGCTCAAACAGATATAGAGCGGAGCCATACCCAGAGCATTATGAATCGCATCGAACGTCACCGACTGCCAGGGGGCAAAGCGCGAACTCGACTTTACGAGTTTGCCATTGAGATAGACCGAAACTTCAAACGGAGTCCACTTGCAGCCGATAGTGTAAAAATCGTCTAGCAAGCCCGGAAGCGGAAATACATACCCGAAGCTTTTCAGGCTTTCCGCTACCACCGTGTGCAGATTGGAAGCGAGGATATTCTCGCCGTTCCGGGTTGTGTAGTCTTCCATGATATCAATTTCATATCCGCCGCCGTTGACCATGCTGCGCCCTTCGTCATAAAGCCAGAAGCCAGCCCACCAACCTGGGTGCCGGGTCATCCGTAGGCGTGCTTCAAAATATCCATATCCGAAACGCTTGCGGGAAAACATGCGACCGACCCGGGGACGTTTTTTATCGTTGGTCATTTCGGCGCGAATATGCGCAATACCGTTCCGCACTAGAATCAGATCGCGATTCTGCTCTTTTTCCTGCCATGGTTCATCCATCCATTCGTTTTGCCAATCGACCTCCCGGTCGAATTCATCACTCCACTTCAACGGCCATCCCGCTCGAACCGGGTCAAACTCCGGCGCGAGTTCGATTTTAAAAGGCACGGCATTATCGGCAAGCTCCCGGCTACCCAATCCGACCAGATAATTATCCACGGTAATTTCCCCGGCGACTTTCAGTTCCGTATTGAACTTATCTTCCTGCCAATTCCATTTGCCGGACATGGTGCGCAACTGGCTATCGGCAAGGCTGGTCACGTTGAATTGAAAATCATTTCTGCCGGCTCCCCACAGTAAATCGGCCGGCAGCGCCTTGATCAGCATGGTCAGCCGTTTGAGTGTCTGACCATCGGAGGTAATTGCGGCTTCCAGTTGATCGTTTTTCCGGGACACCATCAAGCAATGTTGTTTGCCGAGCCGCCAACTAAAACTGCCGCCATCGGAAAGTTTCTGCAGTCGGATACCGAGCAGAAATAACTTTCCGCCGGATATCGGTGGCAGTTGATATTGCGGCCCAGCGAACCCCACCACGGCCCCATCGCCATATACCGCTTGGCCAGTCAAAGTCAGCAAACCGGGGGTCGGATGGTCCCGGATCAGTTCCGGTTTTCCGATACGTTCCGCAGGTTGTTCATAGTCATCCTGTTCCAGGACATCGGTGACTTTGATTGTACTGGACATATTGCGTAGCTCATTGGGACCGCCGAGCGTCAACACCGGATTGGCGCTGTTTCCGGACAGCAGCTTCACCGCCAAGATATTGACGCCTTTATTCAGTTTGACCGTAGCAATAAAATTGCTGAAATGCGGCGGATCGGTCCGGTTTCCGGTCAGCAGTGTATCAATGACCTTCACGCCGTTCACATAATATGCCATAAAAAAGTCGGCGCCGGCGGCAACTGTATAATCACCTGCGAAAGGCGACTCCAGACGGGCATAAGCCCATCCGCAGTTTTTTAATTTGCGTTCGCCGCCGAAAACCTCTCTGAAACTGAGCGTATTGCCGCTCATGACCATCCGGACCGGTTTGGCGCCGCCGATTTCCTCCGGAATCTCATCAAGCGGCGGCTTCAGTGAGGCGTCCACTTTACCATACAGAAACCACTCCCGCGGGAATACCAATGTTCCGGCAATATCACTGCGGTTATAGGATACCCGGATATCACTGATCTCCAGCTCTTTCCCTCGGGCGATTGAAAAGGCCGCCAACACATACACGGTAGGAATCTTTTTGGCGTTGCCGACCTTGAGCGTCACCGAACAATCCTGCCAATTTTCCGTCAGCGGCATTTTGCCGATTCGGTCACTCACGACAATGAATTTTTTCTGCGCATCCATATAGTTGAGTTGCCAGTCGCAACTTCCCCTGCCGCGCACCCGGGCAGTAATGATAATTTCATCGCCGGCTTGAGCCGGAATCAGCTTTTCGCAGCGCCAGCCAGCACCGTATTTGGCGGTGACTTCAGAAATATGCAGCACCTTTTTCCCGTCGGATTCCTTAAACTCCGCCTTGGCATATGGTTTGAATCCATCCCAGGTATTCCGGGACCACCATTGCACTCGGGAACTGGAGTCCAATTTCTGAAAATCACCGTTGACTTCAATGGATTCCGCCACCATTGCTCCGCTCATCAGGGCTGCACCCAACATCGTAAAAAGCATTTTGATCATTGTTTATAAACTCCTTCTAAAGTTTTCCTGTTTTTCAGTTTGATTTTTTGAACGGCCTTCACGAATCGAGAGCTGTTTACGAACTTTGCCGTCTGTTTTGAATTCTTGCCGTTCAAACTTTTTTTGAATTTAAAAATGCGATTGATTCCGATTATTTCCGAAAATCTTCCGATCAATCCGGCAGTTTATCCCCTTCAATTGAAGCATAAATGCCCTTGACCAGTACCCATGCCCCCAAGTCGGATGCCTTTCCCCCCTTCAGCATGATCAGTGGCCGGGCAGCGGCATGCCCATCGATAAAACTGACGTTGAATGTCGTACCATGGCGGTTTCCGGTCATATATTCGCAACCGCCGATTGAGCGGGAACCGGGATTGTAAGGATAAGTGATGTACGGCGTACTCTGGTCGGAGTCCATAATTGACATGCAGCGGCTCGGATTAATCAGTTGGGAAAGATTTCTGGCCGGATAATACCAGCCGGAAAGATCGCTTCTGAACAAACCATGAAGATTGCTGTTGGCAAAATAAGTCGAATAAGCCCGGACAGTCGGTTGCGAAGGACAGTAAATTGGAAAATTTTTAGGATTCCCTGATCCAAAACGAATCAAAACACCGTAATCCAACGGCGCATAGCGATCAACCACTCCCAGCATTTCATACCATTCGCGATATCCCGCGCTCCCGTTGTAAGTAATTTGCGGCAACCGCGCGGGCAACACCCAATCCTGCGCATCTCCCGAATACATCGCAACTGCAGTGCCAATCTGCTTGAGATTGCTAAGACATCCGGAGTTTTTGGCACGTTTACGTGCGGTATTCAATGCAGGCAAAAGCACCCCTATTAAAATCAAAATAATAGTAATTACAACCAAAAGTTCTATCAATGTAAAATTTATTCGCTGGAAGTTCTCAGTCTCGCCTCTGATTTTCATTTCCGTTTTCCTTATTTTATGGTTTGAAACGCTCAACTCTCTTCGCATGGCGGAATAAATAAATATGGCACGTCCACCCGTCGTGGCCCGTGCGCACCGGACGCCAGCAGTCGCACTGCCTCGGCATTGGCCCTGGCATCGTTAACGTCGAATCCCGGCACCCCAGGCGGTAACTTACTACTACTTAGCCGCCTACCGCAACAGGTAATCGGCAGAGCCTGGTGTTTTTCGCACAACCGCCGTAATTCGTTTGCCGCCCATGCCCGCCCGACCTCAGTGGCCAACACCCCGTCATATTTATACCCCAAACGTGCAAAGGCCCTCAAAATCGGTAGAGATTCCGCGACCCGCCAACTGATATGCAACACCAATTTAGGGGAGTAACGCAATCCGGCCCGGCGTAGCGCCGACCGGAAAGCAGCCCAACTCGGCATGTCCTCGTGTTCGCAACCGTGCAGAAACAAGATTTTTCGGCAGCCGCGCTCAACCAGATAATCGACCGCCGCTCGGACTTTGTCCCGTTGCGGCTGGACGATGCGCAGCCAATCCGCCGTCTGTGCGACCAGTGTGTTAGCCCATTCGGCTTGTTGATCGATAAAAGCAACGTTCGCCTGACGTTTGTTCAGAAAATCGAATACCCGATAATACCAGACTGAATGGACAATTACCGCAGCACCAGCGGGAATCCGGCGGACATTTTCCCAATCAATTGCCTCGGGGTTGTTGGTACGTGAAATCCAAATCGGTACGAATTCGACGCCGCAGAGGGCCGCCTCTCGCGCGGCGGTGTTGAATGGTAATGGGTCGAACTTGTGCACCTCCGGCGGGCACGGCATCAAAAAATAGACCGATCGAACCTTACCAGTGGCGGCGAACAAGCCTTGCCGCGGCCGTCGAACCAGCAGTCCGCGTGTTTCGAGCACATCCACAACATGATCGGCAGTCGTTCGCGAACAGCGCATTTTTTTCTGAAGTTCGCGTAACGTTGGCAGTCGAGTTCCCGGTGGTAACTGCTCGATCTGCTCGGCGAATGCCGCCGCCAGCCGTCCCCGCAAGGTTCCGGATTCCTTTCCTGCTCTTATGCCAATGTCCATTGAAGTCGAACTCCATCGGTTGTCTTGTTGAATATTATAATTGCCGCCGGAAACGATTACAAGTAATTTTGCCCACAAGCGCAATTTTTTCAGCAAAAAATCACGGGCCACACTACTATCTTTGCATTTTATTACCGGGCCAACGCCCACCTCTCGTTATCGACTGGTACCGGTCAGCTCTGACGCGCGTAAAATAGCAGAAAAAGAGTTGTGTGTATGGATAATACGGACAGGAGTATTTTTGCTCAATTACAGAGCGGAAACGCCATTATACATGGGCGTTTTCGGCTGTATTTCGGCAAACGAGAAATTTAACCTATTTTTGTCCGAAAGTCCAATCGTCATTTTTTGCGTATTATTTTGCAGATAACAAGTTTTACCCAAAAACAGTAAAAAATAACCCACCCCGGCTGTTGCTGCCGGGATGGGATGTTGTTTTTTACCGCTTGAAAATACTGGCGATGCTGACGATCAGTACGGTCGCCAGGGCGTCGAGGCCGAAGCCGATGGCGGCGTCGGTCAGGCTGTCGCCCGGGGTTCGCCAGGTGATGATTTCCTGGTTTTCGGGTTCGACTTCGGGCGGCAGTGTTTCGTTGGGTTTTTGAGTGGTGGTTTCTTCAGACATGGGATTCCTCCGTTTGGGTCTGGGTTTTGGGTGGGTTATGGCTGGAGCGAAGATTGTAGACTGTCGCGAAGGGTTTTCATCGTAAGAGGTCAGGATGTGGAGCATCCGTTCGCAGAGGGAAGTATTTTGCCTAAAGCTTTCCGTTCGGAATGACCAGGCAGAAGGGATGGCCAGCCGGATCAAGCATTATCCACTCATCCTCTCCATATTGAGCGCCCGCAACGGCGGCTCCGCACGCAACCGCATGGGCGACCGCCGCCTCCAGATGCTCTTTATCCCGCACGGAAAAATCCAAGTGGATCATCTGTTGAAGGCATCCCGGCTCATCCGGCCATACGGGAGGAACATAATCATCATTTCGCTGAAATGCGATCTTCGGGCCGCCGGACGGATGGGAAATGTCGATCCACTCGCCATCCCCACCGGGATTGGCTTTCCAACCCAGAAAACGGATGTAAAAATCGGCAAGCAGGGCGACATCACGGCATTCCAGCACGATTACGTCAAGGGACAAGGGGAGTAGTTTCCCATCCATATCATTCATGCCGACTATTCTTGAAAAAGTTGGGAACCGTATTTTCCGACCAATGGTTTTGCCCTGAAAAACAGAAAACCGTATGTTTGACACATACGGTTTCCGCAAAGGCTTCTATCTGGAATGAAGCTTATTCGACCGGCTTGGTTTTCGGCAGGGCGAAGACTTTGTCTTCGGCGACGCGGTTTTCCCGGCGAAGCACATCCAGGCGCTCATAGCGCTTCATCACATTTCTTTTCTTCTTGATTTTTCCGCCAATTTTCAGACTCGGATGTTGTGACATAATATACCTCAATACTTGTTATAACTATCATAAAACATTGATGAACAAATAATATGCCCCGGATTTCATTTATTTCAAGAGAAAAAATGAAAAAAAGCGAAAGTTTTCCCATCCGTCGGGAGGATTTCGGGATGCCGCAAAATCGGATTTCCGCGGATTCGCCCGGAAATTCCTTGATTTTTGATCCCTCCCACGATACATTACACCGAAACCGGATTCGCCCGGGTCTGCCAATAACGTTAAGGATGATGACATGATAAAAAAACTATGGCTTCTGCCGTGCCTGCTGGCGCTGTTCCTGTCCGGATGCGCCGGGCTTGGCGCAAACCGCACGGAAGTCCTGCTGAAACAGGGCGAAACGTATACCATTCTTCTGGATGAAAACCCGACGACCGGCTACCGCTGGAGCGTTTTCCTGCTGGATCTGCGCGTGGTCAGCATTGTCGAGAGCACCTATATCCCGCCGGGCGGCGAACTGATGGGCGCGCCGGGCGTCCGCAAAATCGTCGTCAAGGGCGAACTCGCCGGACAGGGTGAACTGGAACTCCACAACGTCCGTTCCTGGGAAAACAATCAGGAGCCGGAGGACAAACGGCTGTATTTGTTCAAGGTCTATCGCTGACGACCTTGAAGATCCAGAAATATTCCAATTGGAATTCCAGTTTCAGCCGCTTGCTTTTTTCCAGCTCGGCCAGCAAATTCAGGAGCCGGTTGTTTTCTTCATCGAAATCGGCGATATGGTCCAGGTTGGCGCGGGTGATTCCCGCCAGCACGTAATCCGCGCCGGACGCGGCGATCGCGCCGAAAACGCCTTCCGCGGTTTCCGGCACCGGCGTCAGGAATTTACTCTGGAAATAAGGCGCGGCAATGTCGTAACGCCGCGGCACATACAGCCCGCGCCGTTCCAATACCAGCAGGACCCGGGCATCGGACGGCGTTTGCTCGGCCAGGTAGGTCAGCGCTTCCATGTAACCGGGGTCGCCGGAGGTCTGCTTCAGGAAATGCGCGGTGTTGCGCGGAGTACAGGCGATCTGCCACGCGGTCTTGTAGTGGCTTAATTGCCGGGGCTGGATGCTGTACAGTGTCCCGAATAAAAGCACACCCAAGAAAAGTTGCGCGTAGAGCGGTTTCACCAGCTTCAGTGACCTCGCCGCCAGCAACGCCGCGAAAAAACAGGCGGGCAGCAGGAACCGGGTCTGCTGGGAGCTGAAAAACCAGAACAGGTAAAACAGCCCGAACATCCCCAGCACACCGCCGAAGAAAATATCCCGTCCGCCGCGACGGAGAACCGTCAACGCGCCGCCGACCCCGGCAGCCGCCAGCAGCAGGAATTGCCAGCCCAGCGCGATGCCGTCAAAAAGCGCCCGCGAATCCAACGCGTAAAGATCATAAACCGCCGCCAGAATCGGCCCGGTGAACAGTGAACTCACCGTTTTCAGCCCGAAATAACGGTCTCCCATGGCATGATGGAACGCCCCGGCAAGGCAATCCGCCTCCGACAACCCGAATGAAGGGTTCAAAAACGGATAAAATGGGTTTCCCGCATACAGATACGCCCGCAGGTAAAACGGCAGGGCGAACACCGCCGCCGCCAATGCAAACCACAATACGCCGCGCCGCCGTTCGGGCGCCGTCTGCCGCCTGCCGGGCAGGGCGAACCACAGATAGAACAGGACCGGCAGGACCACGCCCGCCCCGGTCAGCTTGACCGCCACCATGGCGCCGCAGAAAAATCCGCTCAACGCCCAGATTTTGCCCGCCTGCCGCCTGCCGACGGCGAGCGGCAGTAGAAATACCGCCGTCAGGGCAAGCAGGATAAAGGGTTCGGCGTAAACTTCGCGCATCATGATCAGAAAGACCGGCGACAGGAACAGCGACGCGACCAGGACCGTCGCATACAGCCGCGCCGTATAAACGCTCAACAGCCGGTACAGCCCGAGGAAAAACAATCCGTACAGCAGGCAGCAGACGATCCGTGGCATGAAAATGCCGCCGATCTCCAGAAACATGCGGCTGATGAACTGCGGCAATGACGGAAACGCCGAATATGGATTGTCCATGAACACTTCCAGCGTCCCGGCGGACAGCCAGCGGTAAGGCACCGCCACCTGGTACGAACGCTCATCCCAGGCATACGGATAGCAGAGCGCCGAGCCCAGAATCATCGTGAAACCCGCCGCCAGCAGAATCGTAAACAGCCAGTGCCGCCGGACAAATCCGATCAGGGTTTCGCCGATTTCACGGCCCGCCAGTACCGCCGGGATACTTGCCGCGATCAGAAAACTCCAGATCGTGACGGCATTCAGGACGCCGATACTACCGGCGGCAAGCACAAGCAGAGCCGTCAGGTTCAGGCCGACGGCGATCGCCGCGAGCCCGTAGGCAAGGCGGTCCTTCGGTTCAAGGCGGAACAGGCGCCGCAGGACAACCAGCCCCAGCCCCAGCGACGAGGTCAGCAGCAGCACCGCCGCCGGCAAGGCGGCAAGGCCGAAATTCAATTGATCAAGATATTCATTCATTTAATGAGGCCCGCGTCATAGTTACGGATAAAGTTATGGGTTTTAAGGTCATAGTCCTGATTACGGAAAAGATAGGGGAGGTGTTCCGGCAGGACCTGTTTTTGCCGGATCGACTCCTCGTAATTGTGCCGGGCGGCGGCGGCCTCGGCGGAGCGCCCCGCCTTTTCCAAAACCTGCGCATAGAGATGCCAGTTGGTGATGCTGTAAGGGGAGATTTCCGCTTCGCGGGCGAAACATTCAAGCGCTTTCTCCGGCTGTTCCTTCAGGGCGTAAATCCGTCCTTGTAATCCGTGGAGCCCGATGAAATTTTTCCGCCCGGTCAATGCCGGAATCCTCTCCAGCGCGCTCATGGCCAGATCGGGATTTTTCGCATCGAACAGCGCGATCAGCCCTGCCCGGTAAAGCACCATCGGGTCGGGCCGGATTTCCGCGGAACGGACTAGCAGGCGCAGGGCGTCGGGCTTATCGCCCCGGTCATAACCGATTTCCGCGCGGCGGTAAAGCCAACTGCTCCACGCGGCCAGCGACGCCAGATAAAGCGCGGCGCACAACATCAGCGCCGCCGCAATCCGAAGCGGAGCCGCGATCCGGGCAGGGGCCGCCGCGCCGCATTCAAAGGGCTTCGCCTCATGCCAGAACACGCCGGCGATCAGCAGAAACAGGTATTTGCAGGGCCAGGACTCCAGCGTCACATCGACCATTCCCGACACCAGCAGCAGGCAGAACACGGCAAAGAGCAGCGCCCCCCGAGCATCGCCGCCGCCGGTCAATTTGCGCACAAACGGCGCCACCGCGCCGAACATCAGGTACAGCCAGGCGGCAAACCCGGCAAGCCCGTAAGCCGCGGCGATGAAGATCAGTTCATTGTGCGGGTGCGGGTTGCGCTCAGCCACGAATTCAGACAGGAAGTAGCCGGGAGAAAAGGTTTCCCTGGCAAAGCTTTCGTAAAGTTCCGGCGACACGCCGAACCAATAGTGACCGAGGGCGACGTCCAGCCCGCCGGGCATGAGGTAATACCGGGCGTCTTCGCGCACCCAGTCGAACAGCGGAGAATCCATATTCAGCCGAGCGGCAACCAGAACCGCCGCCAAAGCGATCGGAGTCACCACCAAAACACCCCGGATCAGCCGTGGAAACGGCCGGTAAAGGCGAATCAACACCAGCGCCGCCAGCGTCGCCGCCAACGCCGTCAGCGCTCCGCGCGACAGGGAAAACAACATCGCATACTGCCAGATCGAAAGCAGCAGGACCACCGCCGCGCCGCCGTATTTCAGCCCCTCTTTTTTCACATGCCGCAGGACCAGGAATACCGTTGCGGCGCTTGACGCCATCAGCAGGACCGCGCTCCAGTTCCAGTTCCCGGTCAGGCCGTAACAGGAAATTCCGGCAAGCCCTGTCCGGCAGGTCAGGGCCAGATTCAGAAACCAGCAGACGGCAAGCACCGGGAACAAACAATCCCGCACTTCCCGTCCGTAACGCCAGGCGAAAACAACCAGAACCGGCGGCAACAGCGCCCCCAGCGCATAGTCCACCCGGAAAAACGAAAGCGTATACGATTGCAATACGACCGCCGCCTCCATGACCGCCCCGGCGATCAGCACGCCCCGGATCGGGCGGAAACCCGCTTCGCCCCGGATCAGGACCAGAAACAGCGCCAGGGCGGCAATCGCGCCGTCCGGCATGATTTCCAGGCGGGAATGGTACGCCAGCGGCGCAAAGCAGTACCATGCGGCCAGCGGAAATTTCAGGGCGACCGCCGCGAACAGGAGGATCACCGGCAGGTAATGGCGGATTTCGCGGTTTGCCACGGCAGTACTCCCTTGGTTGAATGGATTGTTTTTCATAAAGATACCGATTTTTCCGGTGAATTGCAAATGGGAATGGTGAAAATCACGGTTTTACGGAGTCCGGGAAGCGCAATGCCGGGGGCCCGCCGCGGACGATCCGGTAATATCCGTTGCTTTTCAGCCCCGGGAACGATTCGACGGCGCCGTCCGGCCAGCGGATTTCCGCCGTGACTTCGCCGGAAGCACTCCCCAGTCCGAAATGGCAGACCGCTTCGTTCTGGCAGCCGTGCCCGGTGCCGGACTCGACCTGCCGCGTCTGCGGCAGGATGCCGTCACCCGAGACAGTGACGACCGCGCCGATAGCCATCGTATTCGGCGCCCGGTCCGTCAGCTCCAGGCGCAGGCGGTTGCCGGCGGGGGCGATGTTGCGGTACAATTTGCCCGCGGTGAAAAGATCGAGCCGCCCGTCATTGTCGAAATCCGCCCACGCCGCCTGATAAGTCAAGGCGGAAACCACGCCTCCGGCCTCCGGGATCTCCTGAAAACGCCATTCGCCGAGGTTGCGGAAAAGGCGCCCTTTGTCGTTTTTGTAAACCGTGGCGAAAAAGAGGTCGAGCCGCCCGTCATTGTCGAAATCCGCCGCCGCCGAGCCGGAATAGGATTCCTGCCACACCAGCGCCGCGTCGGCGGAACGGTCGATGAAGCGGAAATTTTCGGCGGGCCCGCCGTTCTGCAGGAACATCGGGCGGTCCTGGTATTTCGGCGGATGCGAGAAGTTGCCGACGAACAGGTCGAAATAGCCGTCGTTGTTGAAATCCCCCCAGATCGCGCTGATGGTGTGCCCGCAGGAGGGGTATTTGACGCCGAGGTCGGTGGTGAAGGTCACGTTCTGCCGTTCGCTCCCGGCCGTGCCGAGCTCACTGGCGCGGTTGACGAAATTCCCTTTGCCGTCGTTCACCCACAGGATGTTCGGCTGGAGCCGGTAGTTTCCCACATACACGTCGATCGCGCCGTCGCGGTTGAAATCGGCCATCGTCACGCACCGGGCGCGCATGGTTTCCGGTGGAGAAGCGGTCCAGGCGAGTTCGAGTTTGCCGTGGTTGTTGCGGTAGCGGAAATCGGGAAAACTTTTGTTCTGCTTCCAGATTTCGTAGCTGGAAACATACAGGTCCACCCAGCCGTCGCCGTCAAGGTCCGCCGCGGCGGCCGCCTGCGACATCGGATTGGGGGTCTTGTCCATTTCGCCGCGGGTGAAGCCGCCCTTGCCGTCGCCCAGCCACAACGCCCCGTCCTTGTCGGGAAAAACCAGGTCGATATGCCCGTCGCCGTTGAAATCGGCCGCGACGGCGGTACGGCCCGGAGCGGTGATCCCGGAGGCTTCGGTGATGTTGACGAATTTTTTGCCCCCGATATTGCGCCAGAGCCGCCCCTGGACAAACAGGTCGGGCCAGCCGTCGCGGTCGAAATCGACCCAGACCGCGCCGGTGGAGGAGCCGGCGCCGGACAGCCCCACCGCTCCGGTCACGTCTTCAAACAGAGGTTGCGCCATTGCCGGAAAAACGGCGGCAACGGACAGGATCAGGATCGGAATCTGGAATCTTTTCATGGAAACTCCTTGCCAAACCGGTTTATCATAATCCGGAAAAAATAACCGCCGTTTGGCGCAAATGCAAATTTCAATCACCGTTTTCAGCCGTTTTCCCGCCGCAGGTCACGGAAAAAGAGAAAAAAATGAAGATTTCCTTGTATCCGGTAAAATAAAAGCTATGTTTGTGCGTTTTATATATTGTTGCACTGTGTAAAAACAATATTCCGGGAACATGATTATGACAGGACGATATCTGGGAATGATGGCGGCGGCACTGTTGATGTTCGGGGTTACGGCTCAGGAACAGCAGGCCCAGGACGAAAACAGCGCCAGGCGCGGCGGCAGAAACCGCGGCTCGCGCGGCGATTCCGGCGGCGGCGGTTTCGAGCAACTGCGCGAACAAATCCGCAAGGTGGACGAACAACTTAAAGAAAAATTTCCCGAAGAATACAAAGAACTCGAAAAACTGGACGCCTCCGACCGCCGCGCGGCTTTTCAGAAGCGTTCCGAGCTCGCCAAAAAGGCCGGTATCGAAATGCCGGAGTTCGGCCCCCGCCGTAACGGCGGCGGCGACCGCCGTCCCGATGCCGCCGCCGCCGAGCAGAACGCGCAGGAAGAATGGCGCAAGGCCGAAGAAGCCGTCAAGGAAAAATTCCCCGCCGAATTCGCCGAATACGAGAAACTCCGCGAGAGCGACGCCCCGGCGGCCCTGGCCAAATTCCGCGAACTCGCCGAAAAAGCCGGCGTGAAACTCCCGGAAAATCAGCCGAAAATCATCGGCCCCCGCAACATCGCCCGCCTGGCGGTGGCATTCGCGGACCGCATCCTGCAGCAGCGCTATCCCGAAGAATACGCGGAGATCGTAACGCTCCGTGAAGAAGACCCCGACCTGGCGCGCGACAAATACCGGGAACTCTTCAAGCGTGCCGGGCTGAATTCCGAAGATATCAAGAAACGGATCGAAGCGCGGTCCGCCTCGACCCGGATCGTTCAGGTCGAAGTCCCGCAGAATAACAACACCAACACCAACACTGGCAATTCCAACCGCCGCTGGGGTGGTGGAATGGGCGGCATGGGCGGCATGGGCGGAGGCGGCATGGGCGGGCCTCCCGGATGGTAATAAAACGGGACTAACCGGAGAATACGGATCATGTCATTATTTTCGGCAGCGGAATATGTGGTGGTAACCATCGACAAGGCTTCGCACCTGCGCGGCATCGTCCTGCATCGCCGCCACAAACGGCTGGAAGTCATCCGGACGGCGGAATACAGCGGCGGCGGAACCGAACTGGCCGAAACGCTCCACGGCATTCTCAAAGAGCTGGAAGTCGGCAAAAGCGAGCTCCTGATCATCGGTTCCGCGCTGGACGGCGGCTTTTTCTTCCGGACCACGACCCCGCCGATGTCCGTCCGCGAAATGGGTTCGGCGCTGGCGTTCGACGCTCAGGAGCAGGTATTGCAGCTCCCCCCGGACTTCCGGCTTCAATTCACGACCGGCGCGCAAACGTCCGACGGCGAACAGAACGCCGCCGTATACGGGTTCCCCGCCGGAGCGCTGCTGCCGCTCTGCACCGCATTGAGCAAACGCCGCCGGCGGGTGGATGCATTCATTTATCCCCTGCTGGCGCTGCCGGAACAGGTCGGCGACGACAAAATTCTGCTCCCGGAGCTGGAAGAAGATTTTTACTGGAGCGGCAAATCCTGGCATCCGGTCACCGATCGAAACGCCGAATACAACCGGGGACTGCTGGAATTCCTGAAAGCCAATGTTTCGTTTGACCCGAAATGCGGAAGCAACCCGGACGCGCTGTACCGGAAATTCATCACGCCGCTCCTGCTGGGGCTGTTCGCGGAAAATCCAGCGTTCCGCAAACAGCAGGCCGGGCTGGCGGTATTGCCGCCCTTCCTGCGTCCCCAGCGCTACCGCACGCAACTGCGGATCGCGGCGCTGCTGGGATTGGCGCTGTTGTGCCTGGGGGCGTTTTCCGCGCTGCGCAGTATTGTGGACTTCCGTTCGGAATACACCATGCTGAGCAACCAAACGGCAGGGCTGAACCGGCGCAAGACCGAACTGCAAAGCCGTTTGCGCCGCAAGGACAAGGAATTCAAGGAAATGGTCCGCGTCAACGAATTGAACATCGGCGACCACGATATGCTGATCAACCTCGCGCGCCTGTCCGAAGCGATGCCCGCGCAGGCGCTGGTCACCAGTTTGCGCTGGAGTGAGAACGCGGTGGACCTGATCATTCAGACGGCCCAGCAGAATATCGACATGGTTTCGACGCTGCGCCGGGTGCCGATGTTCAAGATCAATTCGTTCCAGAACCGCCAGATGAGCGATACCGTCATGATGATTACATTGAAACTGACTCGGGTTCAGCCCGGCAAAGGAGCCTCCGGTGGCAAATAGTTGGATCAAAAATTTCAGGAAATCGAAAAAAGGGCAGATGACGTTCATCATCGCCGGGCTGGTCTTTTCCGTCCTGTTCCTGCTGTGGCATCTGGGGGGCAACATCGGCAGCGTCATCCCCAGCGGCGCCCGCCTGGAAAAACTGCGCACCGACCGCCAGAAAGCCGCCGCCGAAGTCGCCGAACTCGAAAAGAAAATGGCTGAAGTGGACGCCGCCGAAAAGACATACCGTGAAAACCTCGGCAACTTCTGGAACGACGCCGTCAGCGGCTACGCCGACGTGGAACTGCGCAAGAAAATCGAGGAAGCTTCCCAGAAAGCCGGACTTAAACTCAACAGCATCGGCACCGTGCGCCGTACCCGCATCAACAACGATCTGCAATTCCTCGAAATCGACATGAGCGGCGTGGAAACGCTCGAAATCCTGACCAATTTTTACGAGGAAATTTATAAACTGCGCCCGAAGTTTTATTGGAAACGAGTGGACCTGCGGCAGGAAAACCTGCAGGATTCCGAACGCCTGGTCTTTAACGGAACCTTGCGCCTGGTTGCCATCGAACCGGTGAGCAAATAAGGGAGGACGAAACGCCATGAAATTATTTCTGACACTGTCGAACGTCGTTCTGGCGGGGCTCGTCCTCTGGGCGGTTTCCGGATTTTTCCGCGCGCCGTCCACGGAGACCGTCTACACGGTCGGGCGCGACCGCAACGCCGCCGCCGAAACCCGCACCAGGGTTACCGCCGCCGCGCCCGCCGAACTCTCCGCCGGCGACGCTGCCGGGCTCATTACCCGTTACAACCTGTTTAACATTTCGCGCTGCCCGGACGCCGTTTCCGGCCGGGGCCGCACCCAGACGCCGCAAATGACGCTGGTCGGAATCTATAAAATCGGCAACGCCCAGGGCGCAATTATCCAGCAGCGGCAACAGCTCGCCCGGGGACGAAACACCTCGTCCAATTCGACCCAGCAGGCAGAAAAACGATTTTATCAGGTCGGCGAAGTCCTGAGCAACGGTTATACCCTTGCCGCCATCGACGACGGCAAAGTAACGCTGTCGCGCGGCGGCAGCACGATGGACCTCCAGCTGGAAAGCGCCGGGCGCGGCATCACCGCGCCCGGAACCACCCAGACCCAGCAACGCCCGACCGCCCAGCAGACCCAGCAGTTCATGATGATGAGCATGATGCAGCAGATGATGCAGCAGAACCGGATGATGATGCAGCAGCAGAACCGGAACCAACAGCAGTCCCAGGGGCAGATTCCGGCGGCCCGTCAGGGACAGACCCAGAGCCGCAATACGTCTCGCAGATAATGAAATTCAGGATAAATAATAGATGAAGGAACATCATATGAAAGAACGTTTGTCAAGAATCAGGGTCTGGCTGTTGCCGCTGATGGCCGCCGCGCTGCTGGCGCCCGGCGGCTGCGGTGATTTTTTCACCACCGGCGTCGAGGAGGTGGAGCCTGCCGACAAATACGATTTTATCCGCCGTTTCGAGGAACGCAAGTTCACCGAGCAAACCGCGGGCGACAAGGACGACGAAATCATGCCGGATACCGATTTCCAGTCGGCGGAATTCCGCGAAGACGCCGAGAAATTATCCCGGGACAGCCAGAAGGCCGAAGCGAAACGCCCGCGCCGCGCCGCGCCGTTTTATGAAGACCTGATCCTGATCGACGGCGACGAAACCGTCGAAGTCATGCTGATTTTCAACAGCACCCCGCTGATTGACACCCTGCCCGCGTTTGCCGACGCGCTCGGATTCAATTTCACCGCCGACGCCGACCTGAAAAGCGTGATCACCCTGAACATCAATTCCACCATGACCCGCCGCGAACTCTGGGAAGCCTTCAACGAAATGCTGAAAGCCGCCGGAGCCGGAGTCGTCCGCAACGGACAGATGCTGAAATTCATGCCCGCCGAAAAAATGCCTGCCCAATACGGCGTCCGCGGACGCAACCGTTTCGGCGCCGCCAATCAGGTCATCTCCTATGCGCTGCTCAACGCCAACGCCAAGGATACCGCCACCCAGCTCAAGCCGTTTCTCTCCAAAGAGGGAACCATCGTCGAACTGGCGCGCCAGAACATGATCCTGATCACCGATCACGCCGACAATATCCCCAAGCTCCAACAGATTCTCGAAGTCATGGACCAGCCCGGCCGCGCCCAATGGCCCCGCCTGGTGATCTATTGCAGCAACATCAAGCCGTCGCGGATCGGACAGGAACTCTCCGAAGTGCTCCCCGTCATCGGGCTGCCGGTCGTCCTGCTGGACGCCAGCTCGGCGGCGGAAGACCCCGGCGCGGTCCGGCTCAGCGCCATCGACCGCCTGCAGCTGCTGGTCGCCACCGCCGCCACCGACGAAGCGTTGAAGGAAATCCGCGAATGGGTCCGTATCCTCGACAACGCCGATTCCTCCGAACAGGAACGCGCCTACGTGTACAAAGTCGCCCACAGCAAGGCCAAAGAACTGGCTCAGGCGCTGGCGGTCATCTTCACCACCCAGGGCTCGACGCTGACCGTGGACACCACCAGCGATTCCGATACCAGCCGTTCCACCACCGAACGCACCGAGACGCTCAATACCCAGGCGGCCACCAGCCGCACCCAGACGACCACCAACTCCAGCATCGCGAACCGCAACTCCACCAACAATCTGGCAAATACCAAAATCGACCGGACCTCCGGCGTTTTTGAAAACCCGGTCCGGATTTTCGCCGACGGCGTCAACAACCGTCTGGTCGTCCGCACCACCCCGCGCACCTACGCCACCATCAAGGCCCTGCTCGACAAGCTCGACATCATGCCGGCGCAGGTTCTCATGCAGGTCCTGATCGTCGAGATCACCCTCAGCAACAGCAACGAATTCGGCGTCGAGTTCAACAGCGTCGGCACCACCGACAACGTCGGCACTTCCGTCGGCACCCATTACAAAGACATCGGGCGGGCCGACGAGACCACCGAAGGGTTCAAATTCGGCATCTTCAATCCCAACAATCCCGAGGAAAAATTCGGTTTCCTGCGCGCCCTGGCCGGACGCGAAAAAATCAAGGTCATTTCCAGCCCCCAGATCGTGGTGAACAGCAACACCGAAGCCCTCGTCAAAATCGGCAAAAGCGTCCCGGTCCTGCAATCCGACCTCGGCAGCGTGGACAGCTCCGCCACCAACATCATGCGTTCCTACGAATACAAAAACACCGGGGTCAACCTGACCGTCACGCCGCAGATCACCAGCACCAATTTGATCGCGCTGGACCTGATTCAGGAAGTTTCCGAGGCCGTCGCCAACACCATCACCACCGCCACCGAAACACCGGTCATCAACCAGCGCATCCTCCAGACCTCGATGACGGTGGCCAACGGCAAAACCATGGTCATCGGCGGCATCATTCAGGAAAGCCTGAAGGACAACCTCAAATCGCTCCCGCTCATCGCCGATATCCCGGTCCTGAACCGCCTGGTCGGCAACACCAATATGGGAACCGAACGCACCGAAATGCTGGTCATGATCACCTGCTATATCATCGATGAAAAGAGCCGGGTCGAGGACATGGTCCGCCGTTACAATGAATCGGTCAAGACCCTGAGCCAGTTCGAATCAGCCCTCGAAAAAATGGAAGCGTCCGACCAGGAGCGGCTGAAAGCCATCCATACGCTGGAACTTAAAGAAGCCACGGAGAAAAAAGACTGATGTCATCCGCCGTCTACAAAGATTCCGCCCTGCTGGGCGAACAGCTCCAGAGCATCCGGAACGCTCTGACCGCGCAAGCCGCCGACTATCCGGTGCTGAGCGCCGACATCGGCTGCCGCGCCGCCGACCGGCGGCTGGTCGAAAACGGCACCTTCAGCGAACCCGAACTGCTCCGGCTCTACACCGAGACTCTCGGCATCATCCCGATGGACGAGGAGGAACTCGAACAGCCGGAGCCGTATCCCGGCCTGTCACGCGATTACCTGAACGCCAGCTTATGCCTGCCGTATGAATGGGACGGCGCGGTCATGCGGATGCTGGTGGCCGACCCTTACGACATCCATAAGCATATTTTCCAGGTGAAACAGGCGCTGGGCTTGAAGTGCGAATTTTCATTTGTCCGCAGGACCTTTCTGGAACGGCTCCTCAGCCGCGGCAACCAGGCGGAAGCTGAGGAAAGCGAAATCGCCGCGGGCGGCGAAGACGAACACACCCTCCGTTCGATGGCGGGCGAGGCCCGGATCGTCCGGCTGGTCAACGATATTTTCAACCGCGCCATCGAGCTCGGCGCCAGCGACATTCACGTGGAGCCGGGCGAAGACCACGTATCGGTGCGGTGCCGGGTGGACGGGGTGCTGTCCGAAATCATGAGCGTGTCCAAATCGCAGTTTCCGGCGATTTCCTCGCGCATCAAGCTAATCGCCGGGCTGAACATCGCCGAAAGCCGCCTGCCGCAGGACGGCCGCACCAACTTCCAGCTCGGCCGCACCAAGCTCGACATGCGCGTCAGCACCATCCCCATCCTGACCGGCGAAAGCATCGTGCTGCGCCTGCTGAACAGCGAGGCGATCACGTTTGACCTGAAAACGCTCGGCATGTCCGACCGGCACCTGAAACAGTTCCGCGAACTGGTCAAAATCCCGCACGGCATGATCCTCGTAGTAGGCCCCACCGGCAGCGGCAAAACCACCACGCTCTACAGTGTGATCGCACAACTGAACGACAACCGTAAAAAGATCATCACCGTCGAAGACCCCGTCGAATACAAAACGCCCGGCCTCTGCCAGATGCAGGTAAACGCGAAGATCGGCGTCACCTTCGCCTCCGGGCTGCGTTCGATCGTGCGGCAGGACCCGGACATCATTCTGGTCGGCGAAATCCGCGACCGCGAAACCGCCGACATCGCCATCAACGCCGCCCTGACCGGCCACCTTGTCCTCAGTACGCTGCACACCAACGACGCGGTCGGGGCCATCACCCGCCTGATCGACATGGGGGTGGAGAGCTTTCTGGTGGCGTCTGCGCTGTACGGTGTACTGTCGCAGCGGCTGGTCCGCAAAACCTGCCGCGCCTGCGGCGGCAGCGGGCAGGGAACCGGGCAGGACAGCGCCCATCCCAAATGCCGCGTCTGCAACGGTACCGGGTTCAAAGGGCGGAGCGGGATTTTTGAACTGCTGCGGATGAACGACGAAATCCGCCGCGCGGTCAACAAAAACCTCCCCAGTTCCGAAATCGAAAAACTTGCCGTCGCCAACGGCATGGTGACACTGCTTGAGGACGGACACGCCAAGGTCCGCGCGGGCGTCACCACCGCCGAGGAGCTTGCCCGCTCCACCGCCGAATTATAAGGAGGAACCGCCGTGCCGCTCTACAAATACATCGCCGCTTCCGCGGGACACCCTCCGCACGAGGTCGTGATCGAAGCCGACAACAGCAACGAGGCGTTGAGCAAGTTGCGTTCCGGCGGCCTGCGCCCCGTGCGTTTTTGCGGCGAGACGGACGGTGAAAAAGCGGCCGGGGCGTCGTTTCTGCGCCGGGCGAAGGTCGATGTTTATGACTTTACCAACCAGCTCGCGCCGTTGTTGACGGCAAACATCCCGCTGGAACGCGCCATGGCGATTATCGGCGAGAGCTGTGCCGACCAGAGCCAGCGCCAGTTCGTCGCCGCGCTCCGGCAGGGCTTGCACGAGGGGAAGCGTTTCTCGGACCTCGTGCGTTCCTACGGTTCGATTTTCCCCGGTTATTACGCGAACCTGATCGAGAGCGGCGAGGAAACCGGCAGCCTTCCCGAAGTCACCGAGGAACTGCGCAAGTTCATGGAAGAAAGCAAGGAGCTGAAAGAGTTCCTGATCACCAGCTCGATCTACCCGATGGTGATCCTGTCGATCACCGTTCTGGTCAGCATCCTGATGTTTACGGTGTTCGTGCCCAAATTCGCGCAGATTTTCGTGGACATGGGGCGCGAACAGCCGCCGTCGATGGTTTTCCTGCTGACCTTGAGCAACGTGATTCTGTGGCTGCTGGTCCTGCTGATTGCGGGCGGCGCGGCGCTGGTCATCGTCTGCCTGCGGGCAGGGCCCGAGCGCACCCGGGAATGGCGCAACCGGATCACCCTCAAAATTCCGCTGTTCGGCAAACTGGCTTCCGAGATCGAGATGCAGCGTTTCATCCAGACGCTGTCGATTCTGGTGGCGAACCACGTGGATATCATCAAAACCGTGCGGATCGCGGTCCGGGTGATTCAAAATCAGGTCATCCGCGAAAGCTTCAGCGGCCTCGAAGGACGACTGAAAGGCGGCGAAAAACTCTCCGCCGGGCTCAGCGGCAACGAATTCATCCCCCCCGGCACCGCGTCCAAAATCCGCGTCGGCGAGGAATCCGGCTATGTCGGCGAAATGCTCCGCCGGGTGGCCGAGCATCTGGAAACCGGCACCCGGCGCCGGATCAAACGGCTGTTGAGCCTGTTCGAGCCGGTGGTGATCATATTTCTGGCGTGCATGGTGCTGGTGGTGGTGCTGTCGATCTTCATGGCGATCATGGAGCTGAATCAGGCTTAGTTTTTTACCATAAATCAAATACGTTTCGGCGCAAGCGGGCGAAACAGGACATTTTTAACAAGAGGAGTTCATTATGAAAAAGAAGAGTTTGAAAAGAAGGTTTTTCACCCTGACCGAACTGGTCGTCGTCATCGTCATCCTGGTGATTCTGGCTTCGGTCGCCACGCCGCTCTATTTCCGGCACGTGACCAACGCCCGCATCAGCACCACCAAAACGCAGATCAAACTGCTGGGACAGGCGCTGATGGATTACCGTCTCGAAGTCGGCAAATACCCGGATACATCCGAGAGTCTGCGTTCTCTGGTCGAAAACGTCAGCCAGAGCGAAAAATGGAAGGGCCCCTACATTCAGCCGAACGTCCCCAAGGACCCCTGGGGCAATGATTACGTCTACGCCTGTCCCGGCGAACACGGCGAATACGACCTCAGCAGTTACGGCGCCGACGGCCAGCCCGGCGGCGAAGGCGAAAACGCCGACATCAACAGTTGGGAACCCTGATCCTGACCAACAGCGGAAGCACACGGGACCATGAAGCGACATGATTTCTCTCTGGTTGAACTGATTGCGGTGATCGTGATTATCTCCGTGGGAATCGGTATTGCTTCGGTCGGCATCCGTTCGAGCAGCGACGCCGCCAAATTCGAACAGGCGGCGGGGGAATTCACGGCGTTTGCCTCGCGGGCGCGTTTTCAGGCGATGGAGCTGGGGCGCGACCGCGCCATCCTCTACCATCCCGCCGAACGGCGCTTCACCGCGTCCGACCCGCAGACCGCTGAAGAACCCGACGAAAACAGCATCAATATTCTGGCACTGCCGTCGCGGCTGCGCAATTACGAGACGGACGCCGCGTATTCCGAACCGTCCAATTTCGCCGCGTTAAGCTGGCCTCTGCCCGAAGATTACGAGCTGGAAGCCGATGGCGGCGTTCTTGGCGGCGACCGTGGGCAGGGATTGGAGATTTTTCGTTTTTACGCCGACGGCGGCGGGTCCGGCAGCCATCGTTTCATTCTCCAGTTCAAAAATCTGAAACGGGTGTTCACGATCTCCCCCCTGACCGGGCTGATGACCGAATCCGCGGAGGAAACGCCATGAGATGTTTCACCCTTATCGAAGTGATCGTGGCGCTGGCGATTCTGGGGCTGAGCCTGGTGGCGCTGCTGTCGCTCTCCAATCATTCGCAGCAGCGGCTGATGAAGGCGCGCGACCGCTGGAACCACATGCACATGATCGCCCAGGGCGCGGAATATTACCTGCTCCAGCCGACGGAGGACCCGCCGTATATTTCCACGGATTTCTTCGATTATCCGGGCTACGTCCTGAATTTCAAATACCAGGACGCGGAAGGGCTCCCGGACCAGTTGAACCAGTTGGCAAATCAGGAGCCGCTGCGGTGCCTGGTGCTGGAACTGTTCAGATCGAGCGACAACCAGGTCGTCGAACATTTAACCATCGACCGGATCAATTATGGCGAATCGCAATAACAACCATCCTCAAAATCAAAGCGGGTTTTCGCTGGCGGAAATGGTCGCCGCGATTGCGATCCTGGCGCTGGTCGGGCTGTTGATCGGTACTTCGGTGAATATTTTTTACCGGAGTTATTCGCAGGCGCAGAAAATCGGCGCGGAACTCAGCCGCAACCAGGCCGTAGACCGTATCGTGGAGAGTTATTTCGCCAACGCCGTGCCGTTCCCGTGGATGGACGAGCAAAGCGAAACCCGCTACGTGTTTCAGGGCGAAGACAACGAGCTCTACCTCACCGCCCTGCGCCGTACCTACGCCGAATCCGGCAGCGCATTGTGGTTCATCCGCCTCTACCTCGACGGCGAAGAACTCAAGTGCGATTATGCCCCGACCCCCATCCTGCCGTGGAAAGCCCTGGCGGAACACCACTACGAGACCGAAACCGTCGCCTCCGGCGTCCGCCGGATTTCGTTCCAGTACGCGGAAACCCGCGACGGCGTCGTCGAATGGCATGACACCTGGGTCGAAGACGACCACAACGGCATCCCTCTCGCCATCCAGATCACGATCGAATGGGTCGACGGTTCCAGAGAACGCTGGCTGCGCCGTACCGCCGGGTCCGGCGGTAATTCCACCTACGGCAACCGGGAGGAACCCTCGTCATGAGTCCCCGCAATGAACAAAGCGGCGTAGCGCTGATCGCCGTCCTCTGCCTGATCGTCACCGGCGGCATGCTGGTGGCGGCCATCAGCATGATTTCGCAGTTGAGCACCGTCAGTGTCACGGCGTCGGTGGACCTGCTGCGTTCGCGCTACGTGGCGGAGGGCTGCGCGAACCGCATCCTGTTCCTGATCGAGGCGGACCGCGACACCTACGGCGTCCCCGACGGCCTCACCGAAACCGATTACAGCGAATACGAACACGACCGTTTCCTCCCCGACGGCGTCGAACACGAAATCGATTACTACGGCACCCCGGTCAAGTTCCGGATTCTGAACGGCTCCTCCGGGCTCCCCATGCAGAGCAATTACGCCAACAGCCTGGCGCTGTTCATCCCCGGCGAGAGCCCCCCCTACGCCCTCGAGGAAAAAGTGAACAACCTCACCGCCCTGATCGGCGACTATATCGACACGGACGACAACATCAGCGATGACGGACAGGAAAAAGGCGGCTACGACGACCGGAACATGAACAATCTGCCCCGCAACGCCACGCCCGAATTCCGCGAGGAACTGCTCTGGATTCCCGACATCACCGACATCCTGCCGCTGGATGAATTCGGGCGCTGGTCGCTCGTCCAACTGCCGGGAATCAATTCCAACAACATCGATTTTTACACGGCCCCCTATTCGCTCCTGCGCCGCTACGCGGACCTGGACGAAAACAAAACGGCGCTGGTGTTGAACGCCCGTGAACGCTGGCGGCGCGAGCGCGTCACCTTTGCCGACCAGCTCGACGCCGAGCTTCTGCAGACCCTCCGGAATAATTTTTCCTGGGCGGGCACCAATTATTATACGATTCTGGTGGAGCGCGCCGCCGAACCGGGCCGCGCGAGTTCGCGATTGGCGTATACGTTTCAGATCGGCGGCGTGACGGGACCCGATGACGGAATCATCCGGTATGTCGAATGGATGAGTTTTTAAGCGGAAGCGCCGTTACCGGTTGTTGGGCGAGGCGTAGTAGTACTGGTTGTAATATTCATTGCCCCATCCGAGCAGTTTGCCGTCTTTGAAGACCAGCGGCATGCATTCATCCATGGTGATCAGCCCGTCGTACCATTGCGGGTCGATGTAATAGAACCAGAGGTCGGGGCGGCAATAGGCTTCGTCGCTGACCGGTTCGCCCATGACTTCAATGACTTCCATCTTGGTCATGCCGGTGCGGAGCTTGGCGGAATTTTCCAGGTTGCGGCGGGCGGCGAAATAGCTGGAGTTGCCGCAGCCGCTCAAAACGACGGTCAGGCAGACGACAGCGGACAATAAAATCAATTTTTTCATAGACATAGCGGCTTTCCAATCAATCATTAAACTATTTCAAACCATAACCTTATCGGCAAATCCATCAAAAAGTCCTTCGCGGCGGCACGTTGCCGCCCGCAGTCCAGCGCGCGGACAGCGCTGGTCGCCGGCAGGGCGAAACCGGATATTCCGCTCTGCGAGCGGGCAGCGTTTCGCCGCTGCGCCACGCCCGGGCACGGCCCGGTGCGGTACGGATGCTCCGCATCCTGGCTTTTATTAATATATCATCGCCGCGCCGGAAAAGCAAAACATTATCCGCGAAAAATCCGTTCCGGCTTCAACGACGGCATGCCAGGACGCCGGAAATGCCCGCGCACCGCCTCCACATCATACTCCGCGCGCACCGGACTGATATAACCGGTGACCGTGTTGTAAATCACGGCGGCGGCCCGCCAATCCATATCCCGCGGCTGCCCCGTCGAACCGACGCTGACCAGCGTTTTCACGTCGGCCCTGCCCGACAGGCGCTTGCGGCGCAGCATTTCCATCCGGATCACCCCGCCCGACGCGGTAAAAACAAGCGGAATATGCACGTGTCCGCAGAAAGCCACCCGCGATTCCTGCAGGTAAAAATGAAACTGCGCCGTCCGTTTGTCCAGAATATACGGCCAGTATTCGCCCGAGACGCATTCCAGTGACGCGTGCACCATCTGCGTCCCCTCCACTTCGGCCTGAAGCGGCAGCCGGTCCAGCCACCGGAGCCGAGCCTTGTCCAGTTGCGACTGGGTCCAGAGGATCATGGTCCGCGCGTAGTCCTGCATTTCCCATTCGAGCTTGCGGTCGATGTCGGCGGCGAACGCGTCGTGGTTTCCTTTCAGGCAGAGGATGTCGTGTTCGATCAGGAAATCGATGCAGCGCACCGGGTCGGGTCCGTATCCGACGATATCGCCCAGGCAGACCAGCCGGTCAAAGCCCCGGCGGGTCAGCGCCCGGTAAATCGCCTGCAGGGCTTCCCAGTTGCCGTGAATGTCGCTGATAATGGCAATCCGCACCGAAGCACTCCTTGTTTTCGCGCCGTCTCATGTCTTATCGTATTGTTTAATTATAATCCGCCGAATGTATTTTTGCAACAGCCCGGAGGATTTTTTTCTGCGGGGCCGCCGGGTATTTTCGCCAAAAGCTTGCTTTTTCGACGGTTTCATGTTATAATCTTCAGTAACGATTGAATGATGAAGGAACCGGAAAATGCCCATGATGCGATATCTGCTTGCCATCTGTTTTGCGCTGCTGCTGACGTTCCCGGCGCTCGGCCGGGCGGAAAGTGTGTTGCAGGTTTCCTTCGACGCCATCCAGGGCGCCAAGCGCTTCAACCGGGTCAACCGGACCTGGGAACTGGCCATCGGCAAACCGCCGCCGCTGTTTCCCTGCTCCGACCTGCTGGTCCGCGACCTTGAAGACATGGAGGTCGGGCGGCGCGAAACCCGGATTCTGGAGCTTCCGTTCTGGCCCCGCACCGATGCCGAATTCACCTGTACGCTGGAAATCGAAACCTCCGGCGGCGGCTCCATGACCATGACGCACCGCAACCAGCGCAATTCCGTTGTCGATCAATGGGATGAAAATTTCACCGGTTCCGGCTTCGTCTCGTTCAAATGCCTGTGGCCCTATGTGGTCATGGATGAAAATGAGAAATACGAAGCCCGTATCAGCCTGTCGTCGTCCCGCCCCGTCCGGCTTGTCGCCATCTACCTTTATCAGACCCTGGACCAGGTGTTCCGCCTGAACTCCGGCGACCCGACCCGCGGCATTATTTACAACCGCTCGACGTCCGGCAAGGAAGAGACGCTGGAGAGCATCCGCGGCGTCCGCCTGACCGAAACCTCCGTCCCGCTGATCACCAGCAAGGGCGGCGGCCTCGGCTACGGCGTACTGATGCCGGTGTTCGCCCAGAACGGCTGCGGCGTGCTGTGGCGCCTCGCCGGAGAAGCCTCGGTCATCGTCAAAGCCAACGCCAAATCCGACGAAGGCAAACTCTACCGCCGTTCGTTTGACATCGGGCGGCCGGACAATGCCAAATGGCAGACCGGCTTTTTCATGCTGGACACCGGCTGGCTCAACCGCATGGACGCCGACGGCTTCTGGGTCGGCACGCTGGGCGAAAAAAGCAACCTCCTCGCCTCCATCCGCGGTGAAAATTCTCTGCTGGATTTCGTGGCGTTCATTCCCCAGAACCGGATCAATCTCCCCGAAAAGCATCAGTACAAAACCATGCGCTTCCGCTATCAGGCCGCCAACGGGCTTTACCAGTTGGCGACACTGGAAATCCCGCCCGGCAGTTCCGCCGTAGCGCTGGTCAACCGCAATCCGGGCATTCAGGTTTTGTGGCTGGTCGAAAACGAATGGCGGCTCGGCGCCGTCCTGCGAGCCTATCTGGATTCAACCCTGATCGTCCGGGAAAATTCCATTATTCTCGTCGAATAGCGCCGAGCGCGGTCCGGCCCCTTCCGGTCAGAACGACAATGCCTTATTCTGAAGCATATTGTTCCACGGATGAATCATTTTCAGATTCGGGAGCGCGGCGTAGATTTCCGGCAAATCGGTTTCTTTCAGAATTCCCCGGAGCATACAGGACTGCGGCCACATCGTGATCGCGTCGCGGAGCATGGAATCCCAGGATTCGGGCGCGTTCATCAGGGTCACGGGCGCATTTTCATCGTTCAGCAGGGCGGCGAGAACGGCGGGAACCGCGCCCTGGCCGCGCCCGGCGAGGTGAATTTCGCGATAGCCGTTGTCTTTCAGCAGCGCAATCGCGCCGAGAATGTCGCGGACTTTCGCTCCGAGATAGGAATCGCCGAGCATCAGATGGCACGACGCATAATGATAGTCGTGCGTATAGGGCGCGAAGAAATAACGGCCGCCATGCTGGTCGCATCCGGTGGGCAATGTATCGCCGATGCCGCGCACGTCCAGCCCGAAAACATGGATGTCCTCGGCGAAATTCATTCCTTTGAGTTCGTCCACGCTGTCAAGGTGCGGAATGTATAGAAATGCCTTGTCGGCGGAGGGCAGATGGTAGAAATCGGCATCCGCCATCAGCTTCATGACCGCCGGAATCTCCGGCTCCACCTCCAGCGCGAAGCGCGAAAATACCCGCCTGCACGGAGAATCCAGGTCGGTGTGCTGGCATCTCAGGATCCGGTAATAGGGGACTTCGACCTTGCCGACGCCGAGATGCCCGGCCAGGAGCGTTTTCAGCTCGGCGGTGCTGTGCTTGCGGCGGCCCGCGGCGAGGCGGTCGGCTTCGTCGCGGATGAAATCGCGGACCATCCGGCGGCCGGTCAGGTATTCGATCTGCCCCACGGGCAGGCAATGGAGTTCTTTTTCCGGGATGGGCTCGATTTCGGGCTCTTTCCAGGCGCCGCCCAACGCGGAGGAGCGGTTGAAAAATTCATAGACGTATTCGCGGTGGTGGATCGAAAAGCCGTGGGACAGCGGCGCGACGCCGATCCGGAGATTGTCTCCGGCGCCGAGCAGGTCGTAAACCCGTTTGGCGTCCTCATAGGTTTCCTGCGCGCCGCGGGCGTCGAAAAAGTCGTTTTTCTGCGCCATGATCATGAACGGGCGCGGTGCCCGGGCGATGATGAAGTCGCTCATTTCGCAGCCGAGGGCGGAAATGTTCGGGGGGATCTGTTCGATGTCGGCGGGAATTTCGTTTTCAACATTGCGCCGCCAGGAGGTCACGTAGCAACTGGCCGCCGCCATCGTCAGGCGGTCTTCGAGCGCGTTGACAAAGGTGGTCATGGTGCCGCCGCCGGAGCAGCCGGTCATGCCGACGTTCGCCCGGTCGACTTCAGGGCGTTCCAGCAGCAGGTCCATCGCGCGGATGGCGTCCCAGGCCCGCCATGCGCCGAACGATTCGCCGGTCAACAGCAGTTGCTTGCCGATCATGTTGTGCTCGCGCGTGGACAGGCCGTTGACGGAATTCGTATTCTTTTCATTCAGGAACTGGTAGCGCTCGCCCTGGCCGATCGGGTCGATCGCCAGCACCACGTAACCCTGCATGGCCAGCCCCTGACAGCCGGTCTGGTAGTTGACCATCGCCTTGCCGGTGGCGGAGTGCCCGCACAGGAACACCACGCCCGCGCCGGTCGGACGGTCCGGAATATAAAGATTGGAAGTCACCGGAAAGTCGGGACGGCTGTAAAAAATAGTCTTTTCGACGCGGAAACCGTCGCGTTTGACCGTGCCGGTGCAGACCGGATTGAGCGGAGTTTTTTCCATGGGGAGGGGGAACACGCTGCGGATTTTTTCCCGCACGGAGGCGACGTAAGCCAGTGCATCCTCACGGGTTTTCAGTTGAGCCAGCCGCTGCCGGCGCTCCTCGTAGACATCCCGGAAACGGTTGATGAAATAGTCCTGTACCGCGTTGCCGAACGTAGGTTGAAAAGAAGCCATTTTTATCATCTCCTGAATTTTTGGCCTGAAAAACAGTGACGTCATTAATATACCCGCCGCAACGGGCATTGTCAATAACCGATTCGGATCGTCAGGCGGATTTTCCGCATTCGGGTTTGCGGATTTTCGGTCTTCAAGTTTTGATCATCGTATTTGTATTTATATATTTAGTGGAATATATTATTCCGGCAAACCAACCGGGGGGTTGAGTTTCCGGTCAAATGAAACGGAGGAAAAACCGCGGCATTGCCGTAAAACCGAAGGGTGCGATGCGGAATAATGGAAATAAACGCGAGATTCCGGGAATCGGCCGGAACAAAAAAGCGCCCGCGGGGTCTGTATAAACATTGGCATTTAAATTTTGAGCGATGGAATAAAAACCAAAATAAAAAGAAGGTCGCAAATGAAAAGTAGTCTGATGAAATCCCTGATCGCCGGCATGATCGTGTCCGGTGCCGCCGTGTCCGTATCTCTGACGGCACAGGAAGCCGCTCCGGCTGCCAAACCCGAAGCCAAACCCGAAGCCGTCAAAGCGAACCCGCTGGATGCGATTCCGGCCGTCGTGGCCCAGTACAACGGCAAAGATATCACCAAGCAGCAGATTCTCGACGAAATCGACAAATCCCTGAAAGAACGCGGCCTTGACGCCAACGCCTATCCGCCGGAAATGCTTGCCCAGGGCATGTTCTCGATCGTCAAGGGCAAAGTCCAGATGGACCTGTTCGCCGACAACGCCGCCAAGGCCGGTTTCAAGATCAACAAGGAAGAAGCCGCCAAACTGCTGAATCAGGATTTCGAAAACCTGAAGAAGCTCAACGCCGAGCAGTACGCCGGCATCGAAGCCCAGATCAAGGCCCAGGAAAACATGACCGTGGCGCAGTATATCGAAAAGGAAGCCGCCAAGCCGGAAGTCCAGCAGCAGGTCGCCATCTACAAGTGGCTGACCGACAACACCGAAGTCACGGACAAGGATGTCGAGAAATTCTATGAGGAAAACAAGGCCGAACGCTTCACCACCCCGGCCGATCCCGAAGGCTCCATCCGCGCCGCCCACATCATGATCGCGGTCAAGGCCGATGATGACAAGGCTTCCGAAGAAAGCCTGAAAAAAGCCACCGAAATCATCGCCAAGCTCCAGAAAGAACCCGCCGCGTTCGACGCAATCGCCCAGGCCGACAGTGCCTGCCCCTCCGGCAAAATGAACAAAGGCCAACTCGGCGTGCTCGTCAAAGACCGTCCCGGCTACTACGGCAAGGAATTCGACCAGGCCGCCTTTGGTCTGGAAGTCGGCAAGATCACCGAAAAACCGGTCAAATCCGAACACGGCTACCACATCATCCGTCGCGATGCTTCGGTCGCCAAAGCCGAAGTGCTCCCCCTCGACGACACCATGAAGGAACAGCTCAAGGGCATGCTCCGCAATAAGAATATGCAGGAATTCTCCAACAATGTCTTCGACCAGGCCGTCAAAGACGGCAAAGTCAAGATCTTCATCAGCGAACCCCAGCAGATGCCTTTCGGCATGATGGGTCAATAAGGAGCAAGGAGGCATCCATGTCTGAAGATAAAAAACAGGAAGAAGCCCGGAGCACAGCCCCGGAAGCCGTAAAACCGTCTCCGGAAAAAAAGCTGGAAAAGAAAATCAATATCATCGCAATCCTTGCGATCCTGGCGATTATCGGGGTGGTATTCTACGTCATCAGCAAGGATGCCGCCAAGCGCAACGCGCCCGAACAGGGCGCCGTGTCTCCGGTTTACAACATGAAGTCGTCCACTGCCGACGGCCCGGCGGTCCCGCCGCCGCCGGCAGTCACCCCCGCCGCTCCCGCGGACGCCGCCAAGCCCGTGCCGCCGAAGGCTCCTCCCGTCGACCCCTGGGCCGACATCCCGGACCCGGTGGCGGAAATCGACGGCAAGCCGATCGCGAAGGCGACTCTGGTGGACAATTTCAACAGCCAGTACCCGGACAGGAAGCCGCAGGGCATCACGCCGGAGATGATCCGCAACTCCGCGTTCGTCATCGCCAACAGTTATGTCAATCATCAACTGATGCTGGACCTGGCCCGCGCGAAAGTTTCCGTCAGCCGCGACGATATCGTCAAGACGCTTCAGGACGCGGTCAAGAATCTTGATCCCGCGCAAATGAACATGTTGAAAACCTCGCTCGCCGCCCAGAACCAGAATCTGGACGCCTATATCCAGCAGAGCGCCGACAATGCGGTCGTCCGTGAAAACGTACTCCTGACCAAATACGGCGAATTGCTCGAAAAAGACATCCAGACCACCGATGCCGAGCTTAAAGAAGCCTACGACAAGCTCAAAGAACAGTATTTCATCACTCCGGCGGACGCTCCGGGAACCATCCGCGCCTCGCACATCCTGTTCATGATCCAGGACCAGAAGGACCAGGCTGCGATGGACAAAGCCCGCGAACAGGCCGTCAAGACCTTGGCCGAACTCCGCAAAAATCCCGAGAAGTTCGCCGAAACCGCGTCCGCCGTCAGCGACTGCCCCAGCAAAAAAGAAGGCGGCTCGCTCGGTGCGTTCGCCAAGGGCGCCATGGTCAAGCCGTTCGAAGACGCGGCATTCAAGCTGAAGGAAGGCGAGATCAGCGAACCGGTCAAAACCCAGTTCGGTTATCACATTATCCGTCGCGATGCGCCGGCGGCCCGTCAGGAAAAATCCCTGGCGGAAGTCAAAGACGAACTGAGCCAATACCTTAAGCGGAACAAAGTTCAGGAAGTCCTGACTGCCGCGTTGGAAAAGTCCCGTCAGGACCGCAAGGTCAAAATCCTGATCCCGGAACCCAAACCGCCGGCCCCGCCCGCGGCGAAATAACGCCCCGGAACGGTAAAAGAGATGGATGATGTTCAGGCTGCCGGAACGGTAAAAAGTTCGGCGGCCTGAATTTTTTTCGCCCCGGTGGTCGCGGTTTTTCGGATTCCGGGGTTGCAATCCGGCGATCCGGCATTATATTTAACCGGTAACGATGAAGGATTTTACGATGTTGCGTTTTGTCAGCAGCCCCTTAAAACTGATTGCCATTCTGATCGGCATTATTTGCGGGTCTTTCCGCCTCTCCGCGGAAGGGCTCGTAATGGCTGTGGAGAAAAGTTGACGTTTATCAATACTGCATCACTGATTTTTACAGCCATGAATGACCTCGGGAAATTCATGGCTGTTTTGTTTTAAGCTGAGGAAAAAATATGTCTAAAAGATTACCCAGAAACGACAAGTACGTGGAAATACTCGACACCACCCTGCGCGACGGCGAGCAGACGCCCGGCGTCTCTTTCAGCCCGGTGGAAAAAGAACAGATTGCCCGCGTCATGCTCCAGCAGATCCGGGTGGACCGCATGGAAATCGGCTCCGCCCGCGTATCCGCAGGCGAAAAAGACGCCATCATCAGCATCATCTCCCGTTTCGCCCAGCGCGGGCTGGACGGCCGCTTCGAAATCCTCGGGTTCGTGGATGGCGGCAAATCCGTCGACTGGATCTGCGACACCGGCGCCAAGGTCATCAACCTCCTCTGCAAAGGCTCCGAGCGCCATTGCCGGATTCAGCTGAAAAAAGAACCCGCCGCCCACTGGGCGCAGGTCTGCAAGGAAATCGAATACGCCCTCGAACGCGGCCTGACCGTCAACGTCTACCTCGAAGACTGGTCCGGCGGTATGCGCGACAACTTCGCCTACGTTTACAACATGACCCGCGAAATCCTCAAATACCCGGTCGCCCGCATCATGCTGCCGGACACGCTCGGCATCCTCTACCCGCAGGAACTCGACCTGTACTTGAGCTGGATGTATTCGGCGTTCCCGGACATCCGGCTGGACTACCACGGGCACAACGACTACGGGCTGGTCAGCTCGAATTCGCTGGCCGCGGTGAAAATGGGGGTCAACGGCGTCCATGTCACGGTCAACGGCCTCGGCGAACGCACCGGCAACCAGTCGCTCAGCGACATCGTGCCGCTGATCCACGACCTGAGCGACCGCAAAACCCATATCGCCGAGAAACAGCTCCACCACGCCTCGCAGCTGGTCCAGACGATCTCCGGCAAGCGCATCTCGTGGAACGCCCCGGTCGTCGGCGCCGACGTTTTTACCCAGACCTGCGGCGTCCATGCCGACGGCGACAAAAAAGGCAACCTCTATGCCAACGCCCTGCTGCCGGAACGCTTCAACCGTTCCCGCAGCTACGCGCTGGGCAAACTCAGCGGCAAGGCGTCGATCGACAAAAACCTCGAACAACTGGGGTTGGAACTGGACGGCGAAGTCCGCGAAAAGGTCCTCCGCGAAGTGGTCCGCCTGGGCGACAAGAAAAAAAGCGTCACCCCGGACGACCTGCCGTTCATCATCGCCGACGTCATGCGCCGCCCGATGAACGAAGTCATCAAGTTCGTCGATTACGGCATCTATTCGAAGCTGGGGGTGACGCCCTACGCCACCGTTGTGGTTGAATTCAAGGGCAAGCGCCTCGAAGCCGAATCCCACGGGGACGGCGGCTATGACGCTTTTATGAAAGCCCTGCGCAAAGCCCTGGCCAAAGTCAAGGTCAAGCTCCCCCGGCTGCTCGACTACGAAGTCCGCATCCCCCCGGGCGGTAAAACCGACGCGCTGGTCGAAGCCACCATCACCTGGGACAACGGCGCGGGCGCGCCGCCGCTGGTGACCACCGGTATCGACAGCGACCAGATCGTGGCCGCCATGACCGCCACCGAAAAAATGATCAACCTTTTATACTCGGAGAATAAAAAGCAATGAAAGGACTGGAACTGGATAAAATCACGCAATCCGCACGCAATAAGATCGTCGCGGTCGAGCCCGACGGCGACCGGGCGGTGTTGTTCATCGCCGACGGCGACAAACGGATTCGCGAGGAGATCCCGTTCCGCCCCTTTCTGCTGCTCGCCGCGCCGGAGTTGTTGAACGGCGCCGGCGTGGATTGCGATTTCGAGGCGTTGAGCGGCGGCGGCGTTTTCCGCTGCCGCGCCAATTTCCGCTCGGAGGACGACCTGGCGGGCGCCGTCAAGTTCCTGAAAGATACGACCGGACGCAATCCGTCGGCGCCGACGGCGGATTTCCGGGTCGTTTCCGATCGCTGCCAGCAGGTATTGATCGCGGAGAAAATCCGGCTGTTCCGCGACATGGACTTCTCCGGGTTGCGCCGCCTGCAGTTCGATATTGAAACCGTGGTGGAGCCCGGCTTCGAATTCTCCAATCCCGAGCGCGAAGGCGACCGCATCATCATCATCAGTTTCGCCTTCAGCAACGGCGAGACGAAGGTGCTTTCGCTCGAGAACATGAGTGAAAAAGAACTGCTTGAGGAGTTCGTCAAACTCGTCCGCGAATACGACCCGGACGTGCTGGAGGGCCACAATATTTTCCGGTTCGACCTGCCGTTCATCGAAGCCCGCGCCAGGCGCCACAAAGTCGCTCTGAAGCTGGGGCGCGACGGCAAACCGGCCGCCCGGCGCAATTCGCGCTTTTCCGCCGCCGAACGCACCGTCAACTACACCCGTTACGACCTGTACGGCCGCCATGTGGTCGACACGTACCACCTGACGCTGTTTTATGACGTGATCCACCGCAACCTCGACAGTTACGGGCTGAAATACGTGGCGCGCCATTTCGGCGTGGCCGCGCCGAACCGGACCTACATCGAAGGCAAGGACATCGCCCGCGCCTGGACGGAAGACCGCCAATCCCTGCTCGCCTACGCCGCCGACGACGTGATCGAGACCCGTTCGCTGGCAAACATCCTGCTTCCGAGCTATTTCTATCAGGCCCAGCTGATTCCGATGAAATTTCAGGACTGCGTGGTGCGCGGCAGCGCCACCACCATCGACTCGATGCTCCTGGCCGAATACCTGAACCACGGCCGCAGCCTGCCGCGCAGCGAAATGTCGCGGGGATTCGAAGGCGGCCTGACCCAGGCGTTCAAAGAAGGCGTGTTCTGCAACGTCTGGCATTGCGACGTGCGCTCGCTGTATCCGTCGATCATTCTGGCGGAAAAATGGGTCCCGTCGCGCGACAGCCTGCAGGCTTACCCGCGGCTGCTGTCCGAACTGCGCACGTTCCGGCTCGAAGCCAAGGACGCCGAGCGCCGCGCCGCTTCACCGTCCGAACGCGACCGCCTGAACGCGCTCCAGACCACCTTCAAAATCCTGATCAACTCGTTCTACGGCTACCTCGGGTTTTCGATGGGAACGTTCAACGACTATGAAATGGCCGAAAACGTCACCGCCCGCGGCCGCGAAATCCTGACCATGATGATGAAATTCCTGGAGAAATCCGGCGCCGTCGTCATCGAAATGGACACCGACGGCATCTATTTCCAGCCCCCGCCGGGTGTGGCGGATACGGCGCTGTTCCAGCAGGAAGTGCAGAAAGCCCTTCCTGAAGGAATCGAAGTCGAGCTCGACGCCACCTATCCGGCCATGTTCGGCTACAAGAGCAAGAATTATGCCCTGCTGACGCATCAGGGCGAGGTCACGTTGGTGGGCGCCGCCCTGAAATCGCGCGGGCTCGAACCGTTCCAGCGCGACTTCATTTATGAACTCGTTTCGCTGCTGCTGCATGGCAAAGGACGGCTGGGGGGCGAGCTGATCGAACGCTCCCGCCGCGCCATCGAAAACCGCGAATGGCCGCTGGACAAGTTCGCGAAAAGCGAAACCCTCGGCGATTCCCTCGATTCCTACAAGCGCAAACTGGCTTCCGGTACCGGCCGCCGCTCCGCCGCCTATGAACTGGCGATCGCCTCCGGGCGCGATTACCGCGCCGGGGATCAGGTGTCGTTTTACATTACCGGCGGCAAGAAAAAAGTCGCCGTGGTGGACAACAGCCGCCTGCTCGCCGACGCCCCCGCCGAACGCGACGAAAATATCGCCTATTATCAGGACAAGCTCGATGAACTGGTGAAGAAATTCGCCGAATTCATCGATGCCGTCCCGGCGGACGATCTTTTCGCATAGCGTTCCGCGCCGCGGTTCCGTGTTATTCCGGCGCGGGATAGAACAGGGCGGTCGTCTGCGCCGCCCTCGGCTTTTTCAGCTGGCGGTAGGCGTTGGCGTATTTCGCGTCGCCGGTGAAATAATGTATTTTGCGCAGGACGCCCCCCAGCGAATCGACGGCGATCGGCCCGTTGAGCTGTTGAAACGGCCATTCGGCCTCGCGCCCGATGTAACCGCACAGGTAATCCACGGCGCTCCGGATGCGCTGTCCGTGCGGCGTTTTTTCCGATATCCAGTCCATCCCCATGTTCTGCGCCATGGAAACGGCGGTGAACAGGATGTCCAGTGCGTAGACGGAGTAATCCCACGAGCGGGTGCGGACGATTTCCCAGGGCAGGACGCCGTCCTGATGAATGAACCCCGGCACCGCATTCTGCAATACGGTCAGGTGTTCGCGGGCGATATCCGTTTCTCCGCAGAAAAGGGCGTAGGCGGCGATCTGCGCATGATACGCCACATCGATATTGTTCCGGGTCTGTTTAAACGCCGCGGCCATGCGCTCGCTCCGCAGCCAGTTCATGTATTCCCGGAACCACTGCTGCAACCGCCGGTAATCCTCCGCATCCATCGCCCGGGCGTTTTTCAAGAGTGCCATGCAGTCCGTCAGCTCGATCATGACGTAAGTGTCGATGATGCCGAGCGGGCGGCCTTCTTCGCGCCCCGGCACGGCCTGGGCGTAAGTCAGGTGCGGGTTCATCCCGGTTTCGGGATCGGTGAAAAATGTTTTCAGCATCTGGACCGCGTGCGCCGCCGCCTCTTCGTCGCCGGTAAAATGATACAGCAGCGCCAGCCCGCGGACCGCGGAGATCATCCGGTTCATTTTAATGATGTCGTTCTTTTCCGCCTCGGGATTGGTTTGTCCGTCGCGGCGGATATAGGGCAGCCCGTCGGGCTTTTTCGGGTCGGGCCACCAGTAGCGCCCGACGCTGATGTAGTCGCGCTTGTCGCCGGTCGGCGCGATCAGAACCTTGTCGAATGTGATGCTTTCCAGTGGAGCGCCCAGCCATCTGGCACGGTTCGCGGCCAGCGATTTCAGTTCGGCGGCGGCGGCCTGTTTCCGGGCGACGAGCGCATCGCCGAGGGTCGGTACGCTTCCCGCGCCGATGGACAGTATCCCCATAACCAGCAGCATGATTCCATGTTTTTTCATAAGCGCCCTTTCATTTGCCGGTAGATATCATAACGCCGATCTGCGCAAAAGCCAATCGGATCGCGAAATAATCCCGGAAATCACGCGCTCCCCGGACGGCGATGCTTTTTCACTCCGGAATCGGCAAGGGGGGTTTCAAGTTTGTGGTTTCTGTTAAAAATTTCTACTCCCGCTTGCATTTAAGCCATTTTTGATATAAAATATAAGTGACCACATATGGTCGGTTATTTCAACGAATTCAAGATAATAAGGGGGGCTTGAATGGTGCAGACGGGAGTTCTGCTTGTCGAGTCGGCTGTAAATGCCATAATGATCATGGTACCGTTAATTTCAGGTTGCAAGCCGCTTTGATTAAGATCGCTAAATTGAAAATGCGCGCGCTTTACCTTGCGCTGACCAATCGCTGGCTCTCCCACGCGGAAATCGCCCGGAGTTACGATGGCGTCGCGTCCACCTACGACGCGGAATGGTCCGTTCAATTGGGCTCGGTCACCACGTCCATGCTCGGCCATCTGCCGCGGGTCGTCTTTGACGGTGAATGGCTCGACCTCGGCTGCGGCACCGGTCTCATCACCGTCAAACTGCCCCCGGAATCGGTCGGCGTGGATATGTCTCCGGCCATGTTGCGCATCGCGGCGCGGCGCTGTCCCCAGTCGTTTTTCGTCAAAGACGATATGCTCCGGTATCTGCGCAAACAGCCCGCCGCCTCCCTGTCCGGCGTCGTATCGGGCTGGGCGATCGGCTATTCCAAGCCCGCCGAAATCATCGCGGAGGCTTCGCGGGTACTGCGAAAAGACGGCATCCTGGCTTTTACGGTCAATTACCATGATTCCCTGGTTCCGGTTTTTAACGCGTTCACCCGCTGCATGTGCCTGTACCCCGGCGAAATGAATCTGGCGCTGTGGCCGCATTTCCCCAAAGACCGCGCCACGTTGCTGCGGCACCTGACCCGCAACGGTTTTGAACAGCTCTGGCAGGAAGACGGCGATATCCCCATTATCCCCCCGAATGACCAGCCCCTCAACCTCGAATGGCTGCTGAAAACCGGCGTGCTGGCGGGCTTCGACCATGTGCTCCCCCTCCATCGGAACCGCAAACTTCAAGCGGATTTCGACCGGCTGCTGGACAATGAAGCTCCGGTGACATACCATTATTTTGCCGGCGTTTTCCGCAAACGCTGACAAAAAAACGAGCCGGAATCAAACGATTCCGGCCCGATAACAGTGAATGATCTGATCTTACAGAGAAGCCAGCTCAATGACCTTGCCGCCCTGTTCGCGGCTGCGGCTCGCGGCCTCGAGGAACGCGATCACTTCCAGGCTTTCGCTGAAATCCAGCGGTGATTTGCCGGTCTGGAAGAACGGAACCACTTCCTTGAGCATCAGCGCGTAATACGGCACGTCGGCCAGCGCCGCCGAGCTCTTGTTGGCTTTGTCGGTGGTGATGGTGCAGCCAAAATTATTGCCGCCGAAACGGTTGCCGCGCATGATGCCGACGCGGCCATCCGCCCAGTTACCCACCACCACGTCGAACTTTTCGTTGCTCAGCGAGCGGACGGTGGAACAACCCTTGCCCATGAAGCGGTAAAGGACTTCCGCGGTATGGATGCCGTACCAGAAATAATCGCGGTAATCGGACAGGAACGACATCGGGCCGAACGCATCGCAGCAGCCGACCGTTTCATCGTCCGCTTTCAGCGAGTTGATGCCGTTGGCGTAACGGATGGCGGACGCGGTCATGACCGGGACCTTGTTCCCTGCCGCCAGCGCGCCGATCGCCTTGGCATCGCCATAGCAGCAGGCCAGCGGTTTGTCGATGAAGACCGGCTTGCCGAACTTCGCCAGAATCTTGAACTGCTCCAGATGCTGTGCGCCGTCCACGCTTTCCAGCAGGAACGCATCCATATCGGACATGGCCTCGATCGAATCGACGATTTCCAGGCCCGCCGCCTTCATGTCTTCCGTATACTGGCCGACGCGGTTGTAGCTGTTCGAAAACGTCTTGCTCCCGCCCGGAAACGCCTTCACGATCCGCGTACCCGGCACGTGAAATTCATTGTCGCTCTTGTTCAGCAATCCGACGAACGCCGGACAATGCGATGTATCCAGCCCGATCATACCGATTTTCAACGTACTCATGTTCGATAACCCTCATGGTTGATTGATGTCTATAACAAAAAGATAACCGGTTTTTTTAAGAAATCAACCCTTTCATTAAAAAATAAACCGGTTTTTTCTAAGGATTTCGCCCGTTGGGCGACCA
>DHTZ01000001.1 GCA_002408885.1 Lentisphaeria bacterium UBA5247
ATCGCGATCACGACCAGGAGTTCGATGAGGGTGAAATATCCGCTTCTTCGTTTCATTTTATTCTCCTTGAAAGTATCTATAGACTTTTGATTTATAAAAGTTCGCGATGATGTTCGATCACTTTCTTGAACAAGCCCGCATATTCCTGAATCGCTTTCCGGTCGAAGCGCTTGAACCACGGCACGCCGAGGCAGAGTTCCGCAATTTTCTCGGATACCGGGAGCGAGCCGGAGCCCTGGCGGACGTCGCGCGCGGCGAACGCCGTCATCGACGGTTTGCCGGCATTCAGCACGTCCATGTCATGAAACGCCGGATGGAGGTGAAGGGGGAAATTCGCGCCGCTGCCGCAGTCGAACCCTTCCGCCGTGACCGCCCGGCAGAAATCCGCACAGGGCAGGCCGTTCAGTTCTTCCGCATGGTACAGGCCCCGCGGATAATACCAGCCGCCCATGCTGGAACCGGAACCGGAGGGCGGTCGGTGCGGATGCAGTCCGGGGTATCCTTCCAATTGATCCCAGAAATAATTCATGGCCTGCTGGATTTCGGCGATGCGTCCCGGGTAGTATTTGAGCTGGACGCGCCCGAGCGCGGAACAGGTCTGGTTCATGCGGTGTTTGACGCCGCCCTGGGGGACCCCGGCGTAACGCGCCAGCCCGGCGTCCAGCAATTTCTCGCTGGCGTTCGAAAAACGCGACGCCGCGATCCGTTCATAATGCCCGAACGCCATGCAGCGCTCGTATAATTCACGGTTGTCGGTCGTGACCATGCCGCCTTCTCCGACGACGAAGCTTTTCCCCGCCATCATGCTCATGCCCGCGATGTCGCCGATGGTGCCGCAATAACGCCCTTTGTAGAGGCTGCCGACCGCGTGCGACACGTCTTCGATCACCTTGACACCGCGCCGCCGGGCGATTCCCATGATCGGGTCCATGTCGCAGGGATATCCGGCGTAGTGGACGACGATGATCGCCTTGGTGGACGGCCCGATCCGGTGTTCGATGTCGGCCGGGTCGATGCAGAGGGTTTCCGGGTCGATGTCGGCGAAGTTGACCGCCGCCCCCAGCGCCAGCGCCGCCGTACAGCTCGCCCAGTACGTCATGCTCGGGCAGATGACTTCGTCGCCGATGCCGACGCCGCAGGCCCACATGGCTTCCTGCATGGCGGCGGTGCCGTTGCAGCAGCCGAGGGCGTATTTCACGCCGAGCCATTGCGCGAATTCTTTTTCGAAAACCCGGGTGAGGGCGGTGCCGCTCATGGTGCCGCCGCGCAGCACTTCCAGCACTGCGGCTTCGTCTTCGCCGGTGATGACCGGCCATTTGAAGATGGCGTCATATCGGGCGGCGAGCGCGGGAGGGCCGCCGTTTACGGCAAGCTTCCGGACCTCTGTTCTCTCGCGGAGTTGAGTATTCATGATTGATCCCCTTATTTGCTCACACGTGTAGAAATTATTTCCAAAAAAAAATTACTCACACGTGTAGCTTTTTTAAGATTATACAGTATATTAGTGTTGTTGTCAATAGCCGGGAACTGATTTTTATGAAAAATTATTCGAATATGACCGAATTCGCCGGAGACCTGGGGCTGTCCCGCAGTACCGTTTCCTATATTCTGAACGGCAAGTGGCGCGAACGGAATATCAAGAAAGAAACGGTGGAACGGGTGCTGGCCTATGCCGAGGAAGTCAAATTCGTCCCGAACATCATCGGTCAGGCGATGAAGGGCAAAATCAGCACCGACGTGGCGCTCCTGCTGCCTTCCTCCATCTACGACCATCATAAACAGGCTTTTTTCGATTTCATTTCGCTGTTCGACCGGAAAAAATATTCCTATATGATTTTTCCGTTGAAAGTCGGTGCGGAAAACATGGAGGCCGTCAACCAGTTGATCACCTTCAAGGCCCGCAACGTTCTCATTTTCGCCGGTCCCGCGGTCGCCGTTCTCAACCAATACAGATGGTGGCACAAAATCATGAAGGGCAACCCGGATATCCGCTGGTTTTTCTACGATTACCGTTTTGAATTCGGTTACAATAGCGCGTCGTTTCCCCGGAACTCGGGGGGGGCCGGTTTTGACCGCAGCAAAGCCATCGACATGGTACTGGATTATGTGGCTGCCGCCGGATACCGGAAACTCCTCTGGCGGGCGTTTCCCCTGACCCCGGAAAACCGGAACCGGGCGGACATGCTGCAACTGGAAATTGTCGAACTGCCCGGCTATGACAGCACGCTGGAACTGTCCGAAACCGGCAGGCGCTATGGGCGGTTTTTGAGTGAATGCGGGAAGCCCTCCGAACGGACGGCGGTTTTCATCAGCGACGACATCATGACCATCGGCGCCGTCAGCTACCTGCTGGAACACGGCTTCCGGGTGCCGGAGGACTATGCGTTCATTTCGTGGGACGGACTGAGCATCAGCCGGTATTTTCTGAAGCCGGTGACGACGCTGGTGGTGCCGCACGCGGAAATGATACAGGCCACGGCGGCTTTTCTGGCCGGTGAAGAACAGGACCGTTTCATCAACCTGAAACCGGCGGTCCGGCCCGGTAAAACCCTTTGACGGTTTGCATCGATTCGGGGCGCGTGGTATATTTTCAAGTCCGGGTCACCGGTATAAATGTGGAATTGATCTCCAAAATAGATGCAAAGGAGTTACGGATCATATGATTACAAGCGGATTGGTTTCAATCTCTTTCCGGAATATTCCGGCTGCGGAACTTATTGACCTTGCGGCGGCCTGCGGCCTGCGGCATATCGAATGGGGCGGCGACGTTCACGTGCCGCACGGCGATTTAAAAACGGCGGCCGCCGTGCGGGAACGGATGGATGCGAAAAATCTGTCCTGCGCGGCTTACGGCAGTTATTACCGCGCCGGAGCGCCGGACCAGCCGGATTTCGAGGGTATTGCGCGGACGGCGGTTATCCTCGGCGCCCCGACTATCCGCGTCTGGGCCGGAAATGTCGGCAGCGATGTCTGTTCCCCCGCCCAATGGGAGACTGTTGCGGCGGACCTGCGCCGGATCAGCGCCATTGCCGTTTCGCACGGGCTCAGTGTCAGCACCGAATATCACCGTGGCACGATCACCGACACCAACGATTCCGCCGTCCGGATGCTGAATGAAATTACCGTGCCGGGGTTTCATACGTACTGGCAGCCGCCGGTCGATACGTCGGTGGAATACCGCCTGGCGGGGCTGAACGCCGTCCTGCCGCGCCTGACCAATGTCCATGTATTTCAATGGCGGCAGGACCCGGATGTACTGGTGCGCCTGCCTTTGAAGGACGGCGCGGACGAATGGCGGCGCTATTTCGAGGCGATCCGCCGTTCGGGGCGGGACCATGCCGCCATGCTCGAATTCATCAAAGACGATTCACTGGAACAGTTGAAAGAAGACGCGGCCTGCCTGAATGAATGGCTCCGGGGCTGAAGGCGCCGGAGCCGTCAGGCCTTGTTCTTCCTGCCCCGGGTGGTGAATTCGGTGATCTTCTGGATGATGACATAAAAGCCGGGGATCAGGAATGTCCCGATGACGACCGCCGCCAGCATTCCGCCGCAGATGGCCGTTCCCAGCGAACGGCGGCTGGCCGCCCCCGCGCCGGTCGCCACCACCAGCGGCAGCAGCCCCAGCAGGAATGAAACGCCGGTCATCAGCACGGCCCGGAAGCGCAGTTTGGCGGCGAACATGGCGGCGTCCACAATGCCCATGCCTTCGTCCTCGTGCTGTACTTTGGCGAATTCCACGATCAGGATGGCGGTTTTGCACGCCACGCCGAACAGCAGGATAAAGCCGACCTGCGTATAAATATTGTTGGTCAGGTTCAGCGCCAGCAGCGAAACCAGTGCGCCGAAGAACGCCACCGGTACCGACAGCAGCACCGCGATGGGAACCATCCAGCTTTCGTATTGCGCCACCAGGAAAAGGTACATGAACAACAGCGCAATCGCCATGATTACCCCCAGCTGCCCGCCTGCCAGCCGTTCCTGATACGACATGTCGGTCCAGTCGAAAGTCATGTTCGGCGGCAGGATTTTGCTGGCTTCCTCCTCCATCGCCGCCATCGCCTGGCCGGAACTGTAACCGGGGGCGGGGCTGCCGTTGATGGTGGCCGAGGAATACATGTTGTAGCGGTTCAGGTACTGCGGCACGAAACGTTCGGACACGCTGACCATGGTGCTCAGCGGGATCATGTCGCCGGAATTATTGCGGACATGCAGATTGGCGAGGTTATCGACCGTGGAACGGTAGTCGGTTTTGGCCTGTATTTCGACCTTGTAGACTTTGCCGAACCGGTTGAAGTCGTTGATATAGCTGAACCCGATCAGGCTTTGCAGCGCCTGGTTGATGCTGGTCAGGGGGACGCCCATTTTCAACGCTTTTTCGCGGTTGATTTCCAGATAAACCTGCGGTACGGAGGCGCGGAACGTGCTGAACGCCCCGGCAATGGCCGGATTCCGGTTCGCCGCCTGAATCAGCTTGTTCAACTCAATGGACATTTCCCCCGGGTTGGTCCCCGACGTGTCCTGTATGACAAACGAGAACCCCCCGGTCGAGCCGATGCCCGGAATGGCGGGCGGTGTGAACGGCATGATCACGGCTTCCGGGAAGTCCGACACCTTGGCGCGGATGGCGGCAAGGATGGCGTTCTGGCTTAATTCCTTGCTTTTGCGTTCTTCCCACGGCGTCAGACTGCAGATCAGGAATCCGGTGTTGCTGGCGGTGGTCCCGGTCAGGATGCTGTAGCCGGTGTTGGACGAAACACTGCGGATGCCGGGCATGCCGTCGATGGCTTTGGTGACTTTGTCGATCACGGCCTGGGTGCGGGGCAGGGCGGCCGCGTCCGGCAACTGCACATTGACGAAAAACGCGCCCTGGTCTTCGTCCGGGATGAAGCCGGAGGGGAGTATCCGGTACACCTGTACGATCACCAGTCCCAGCAGGGCGTAACAGACCAGCAGCATGATGGCACGCTTGATGATCCGGTTCACCACCGCCGAATAGGCGTGGGTCATTTTTTCAAAGAACCGGTTGAACCAGTTAAAGACTAATTTGTCCAGCAACCGGCGGAGAAAACCTTTTTCGGCGGCGGAACCGGGGGCTTTCAGCAGGATTGAACTCAGGGCGGGGCTTAAGGTCAGGGCGTTGATGGACGAGATGGTCACCGCCACCGAAATCGTGATTCCGAATTGGCGGTACATTTCCCCGGTGATGCCCCCCATGAAACAGATCGGCAGGAACATCGCCAGCAGCACGGCGGTGGTGGCGATGATCGGGCCGGTGACCTGCTGCATGGATTTGAGGGTGGCTTCCTTTGGCGGCAGTTTTTCTTCTTCCATCAGGCGGCTGACGTTTTCGATGACCAGAATCGCGTCGTCCACCACGATCCCGATAGCCAGGATCAGCCCGAACAGCGTGATCAGGTTGATCGAATACCCGATCGCCAGCATGACCGCGAACGTGCCGATCAGCGACACCGGAATGGCGATGGTCGGCACCAGCGTCGAACGCCAGTCCTGCAGAAAGAGAAACGTCACCAGCACCACCAGGAAAACGGCTTCGAACAGCGTCTTGACGACTTCGTCGATGGACGACTGGATGAATTCGGTGGTGTCGTAGTTGAAATCGTAGGCGAGGTCTTCCGGGAAGCGGGTTTTCAGGTCTTCGAGCTTGGCCCGGCATTGAGCGGCGATCCGCATGCCGTTGGCGTCGTTCAACTGGTAGATCGCCATCAGCGCGGCGGGTTTGCCTTGGAAATGACCGGATGAAAAGTAGTTCTCCGCGCCAAGTTCCACGTTGGCGATGTCTTTTATCTTGACCTGCTGGCCGTCCGGCAGGGAGCGCACGACGATTTCCTCGAACGCCTCTACATCCGGCAGGCGCCCCTGCGTCTGCACCGCGTAGCGGAACAGTTGCGCGTTGCCGGTCGGGGTGTCGCCGATCGCGCCTGCCGACACCTGTACGTTCTGGGCGCGGACGGCGCTGATGATTTCATCCACCGTCATATTCAGGCTGGCCATCCGGTCCGGGTTCACCCAGATGCGCATGGCATAGTCGGCGCCCCCGAGCAACTGGACGTCGCCCACGCCGGGGATGCGCGCGATTTCCTCTTTGATATTCAACGAAACATAGTTGTTCAGCCACAGGGAGTCATAGGTGCCGTCCGGCGAATAGAGCGACAGCACCAGCAGCATGTTGTTGGACCGTTCCTTGACCACGACGCCCTGACGGGAGACTTCGTCCGGCAGGCGCGCGGAGGCCCAGTTCACCCGGTTCTGCACGTTTACGGTGTTCATGTCGCCGTCGGTGCCGATTCCGAACGTGACCGTGATGGTCGCCGTGCCGGAATCCGAACTCGTCGAAGACATGTAAATCATTTCCTTGACGCCGTTGATCTGGGTTTCGATCGGTTCGACCACCGTTTCCTGCACCGTCATGGCGTCGGCGCCGGGGTAGGTGGCCGACACCGCCACCTGCGGCGGCGTGATGTTCGGATATTGGGCGATCGGCAGGGCCTTGATCGCAATCAGCCCCGCGATGGTGATGACGATTGAAATGACGAAGGCGAAACGCGGGCGGTGGATAAAAAAACTGCTGATCATTTGTCGCCTCGGGCTGCCGGGGTGATCTCAGCAACGGCGGTACCGGCGGGCTGAGAAGCGGGGGGCGGCTTGATTGCCGCAACGGCGGTACCGACGGGGGAGGGTTGCCTCGCCGCCTTTTCACCGGTGTCCCGGGTGATGCTGATTTTCTGGGGCCGCTTGAGTTTGTAAAGTTCTTCCGCGGCTTCCTGCGAAGTGAAGCGCTCGTCTGTTTTCGGATTCACTTTACTTTGGGGGCGGACTTTCTGTTGCCCCTCCACGATGACCTGTTCGTCTTTGTTCAGACCGTCTTTTATCTCGACGAACAGTTCGTCGTTGCTGCCGAGGGTCACGGTGCGGCGGACTACGGTATTGTCCTTGTCCACCGTCAGGACATATTTCTGCCCCTGGCTGTCGAGGACGGCCTGGCGCGGAACGATCAGGATTTCGGGATTTTCGATGGATTCCAGCAAGACTTTTACATACATGCCGTCCACCAGGACGCGGTCGGGATTTTCGAAAGAGGCTTTGACCTTCTGCATGCCGGTATTGGGGTTGACGCGGTTGTCATACTTGGTGATTTTTCCGAGATGGGGGTATTCCATGCCGTTTTGCAGCAGCAGCCGCACCCGGACCGTGTCCGAAACGGATTTCTTGCCGGTCGTCTGCAGGAGTTGCAGCAGGGCGGTTTCGCTGATTGAAAATTCAACGTCGATGTCGCCCGTACTGACAATCGTCAGCAACGGGCCGCTGGTGGAACTGACGACATTGCCGATGTCGTAATTCACCAGCCCGACGCGCCCGTCGAACGGCGCCCGGATTTTGGTGTAGCCCAGTTGCAGTTTGGCCGTATCGATGGCGGCGGCGGCGGCTTTGACCTGGGCGTCGGCTTCCATTTTGCGGGCGAGGGCTTCGTCGCGGACGCGTTCGGAAACGGCGTTGCTCTTGTACAGGGTTTCCTGACGGTTGTAGTCGGAATCGGCGTTTGTCTGGTCGGCCAGGGCCTTCTGGTAGGAGGCTTCCGCGGTCTGGAGTTCGGCCTGGTATTGTTCCGGTTCGATTTCATAGAGGATGGTTCCGGCTTCGACGGCGTCGCCTTCCTTGAAGTTCTGTTTGAGCAGGAAGCCCTTGACGCGCGCCTCCAGGTCCACCCGCTTCTGGGCCTTGACTTGTCCGACCAGTTGCAGGCTGTCGGGAATGACTCCTGAAATGACGGGGCTCACGGTGACGGCGGCGGGTGGAACCGGGGGGGCCTCTTTTTTACAGGCTCCTGCCAGGAACAACATGGCCGAACAGATTGCAACAGGTAAAAATCGCATCGAAAAATCCTCCCGCTATAAGTTTTTCATATTTTCCAAAATATAATACTGAAAATGAAGAAAACCAATCCCGGAACAGGATTTTTCGAAAGTCATTCGGCAGGTGGAGGTGTTCTTGGGTAAACTTTATGCGTCAATAATAGATGGCGAGGGCGGCGGCGTACTGGCAGCCGTCCGCCAAAACCGCGCCGTGGGGGAGCCGGGCATCCAGATACAGGGTGTCGCCTTTTACCATCCGCCGGGCGTTCTCCGGACTGCCGATCCGATAATCAAGTTCGCCCTCCAGTACGATGAAAAATTCCTGGCTGTCGTGCTGCATCAGCTCTCGTTCATGATCGCACGGACGGTATTCAATGAAAAACGGATTCATCCGGCGGTCGGTTTTGTTGAACGCCAGCGCGAAATATTTCATTCCGTATTCCAGTCCTTGATTGCGGTCGATGAATTCACCCTGATCGATCCGTCCGAACACGTATTCCGGGGCGGCGTCTTCGTTCCGGAACAGGTCGATCAGTTCCACGCCCAGCGCCGCCGCCACCAGATTCAGCGCCCGCAGCGAAGCGCGGGTCCGGAAGTTTTCCACCCGCGAGATATATCCTTTGCTCAGGCCGCTCCGGGCCGCCAACTGATCCACCGTCAATTGTTGCTGACGGCGGAGCTGGCGGATTTTCTGTGCGACATTGACCAGGTCCATCAGCGAATCTCCCGGGCAATGGCCGCCGCGCGATTGGTGGTGATCGAATCCACTCCCATCGCGGCGGCACGGTACGCTTCATGGGTGGCGTCGACCGTCCAGACGTGGAAGCTCTTGCCCGCGGCGTGAACGGCGTCCACATAGGCTTCGGTGATTTGCCCGTCAAAATGAATGTCCACGCCATCCACGCCCAGTTCCGTCAGTTTGGCGGCCAGTTCGGCGGGGGTCAAGTGGCAACTGCCGAGCGAGGTCAGCCAGTAGGCCCGGTGCGCGGGGAAAAGCCGTTTTACCGCGCGGATGGTTTCTTCTTCAAACGCGATGAAGGTCAATTGTTCCGGGCGCCGGGCCGCCTGGGCGAAAACCGCTTTCAGTGCGTCGACGATGGGCCCGACGCTTTTCAGTTCGATGTAAATTTCGCCGTCATCCGGCATGGCGGCGAGGACTTCGGCCAGAGTCGGCACGCCGGTATAGCGCCATGCTTCGCCTTTCCACAGCCCGGCGTCGAAGCGTTTGATTTCGGACAGGGTCAGTTCCGCGATTTCGGCGTCGACGCCAGTGGTGCGGCGGGTGTTCTTGTCGTGCATGCAGACGATTTGACCGTCGCGGGTCAGGTGAAAGTCCCCTTCGATGGCTTTGGCGCCGCGGGCCCAGGCCAGCGCGAAGGCTTCCAGTGTGTTTTCGGGCGCGATGATGGATTCGCCGCGATGGGCAACGAGTTTTACCGTGTTCATGATTTTATTTCCGTCAGTTGTTGGAATTACTGGAAAAAACGATATTGACGCCGGTCTGGTCAAAGTCTTTGATCAGGACCTCTCCGCATTTTACCGGTGTTTTGATCTGCATCCGATAGAGTTCGTTCAACAGTCTGGCCGCCATCCGCCGCGGCAGGGGGCGGTCGGTGCGAACCGGGATGAACGGCAGCAGTTCCGAATCCGAACGGACCACCGCCGTGACGATTCGCCGCGGGTCGGTCAACTCGTTCCGGGCGTACACCACGCCGCGCGGGCATTGGTTGCCGCTGACTTCCCAGTCGTTTTTGCCATCCGGCACGGCTTCCAGACGGCAACCGACCGGACAGGAGAGGCAGATCAAGGATTTTTTCATCGCAATTCCTCCCAGGGAATCGCGACCGGCGCGTCGCGGTTGATGACGTCGTCCAGATGCAGGAGCAGGGCGAAATCGCGCAGGTCCGCCCGGTTTTCCCGTGCCTGAACGCGCAGGGCGTTTGCCACGCGGGTGATGATGACCACGGATTCCAGCGTGATGCCTTTTAATTCTTCCTTGGCCTCGCTGTAGCGGAGCCCTTTGCCCAGCAGGTAGCCGAGTTTGCGGGTGCGCCCGCCGAAAATCGTGACGAACAGGTCGCCCGCGCCGGGAATGCCCGCCGCCAGCGCGGGATCGCCGCCGAGCAGGCGCACCACCCGGGACATTTCGCGCAGGCTCTGTCCGAACAGCGCCGCCTGGGGATTGTACATGTAGGCGTTTTCGCCTTCGAGTTTTTCCGCCAGCCCGATGGCGATCGAAACCGCTACCGCAAAGGCGTTTTTCATGGCGGCGCAACCCTCGACTCCAAGCACGTCCGTGCTGGCGGTGATGTGGTAATAACCGGTCGCCAGCAGTTCTTTGATCCGGAGCAGTTCCGCGGGATTCTCGCCGCAGAAATAAACCATGGTCTGGTGGCGGTCCGCCAGTTCGTAGGACGTACAGGGGCCGCCGATGGCGTTGAACGAGCGGTCGGGCCGCCGCGATTTGAAATAATGCGGATAGGTCAGAAGCGAACCGTCCGGGTTGTTCAACAACCCTTTGGTTACAGCCAGTACCGGGACCGGCGGCAACAGCGGCAGGACGGCGTCGGCGAACCACTCCACGCCGAAACTGCTGACGCCGCAGATGACCAGATCGCATCCGTTCAGCGCCGATTTGAGTTCTTCCACCTGATAATAGCGGACGCCGTCCGGCAGTTGCCGTTTCATGGTGAGGTGGCCGCCGTTTGCGGAGGCGGCTCCGATGATTTCGCGGTCGAGCGGCGTGCCGGCGAGCCGGACTTCGTGATGATTGTCGCGCGCCGGAAAGCTCATTGCCGAACCCATCATGCCCGCGCCGACGATTGTGATGATTGCCATTTTTTACTCCTTGCTCCGTAAATTGAACAATAATTCGCCCGCGCCTGCTTCCAGTTCGATGTTCAGCATTTCGGCGGGGCGGATGAATTTGAGGTCTTTGCGCCAGATGACCGAACCGTTCTGTTCGGCCTCCAGCACGGCGCGGTCGCAGGCGATCAGCGGACGGAACGAAAATTCCGTCTTTGTGCCCGGTGAAAAGCTGTTCGGCACCGCGTATTTGAGGTTCGCCCCCGCCGTGACACGGCACCCGGACGGTTTCTGTCCGCCGTTCAGGTAACGGACAATGCCGTTCGCCGCCCGTTTGCCCTCGGCCGAAGCGAAGTCCGCCAGGTCGTGAACATGCAGGACGTTGCCGCCGGCGAAAACGCCGGGCACGCCGGTCTGCAACGTTTCATCGACAATCGCGCCGCCGGTGGCGGGATTGATCTCCACGCCGAGCTTGCACGACAGTTCGTTCTCTGGCAGCAGCCCCACCGAAAAAAGAACGGTGTCGCAGTCGATCCGGAACGCTTGGTCCGGTTGCGGCACGCCGTTTTTCAGGGGAGCGGCTTCCACTCCCTCCACCCGTTCGCGGCCGAAAATATTGGTGACGGCGTGTTCGAGGTACAGCGGAATATCGAAGTCATGCAGGCATTGGACCACGTTGCGGGGCAGTCCGGACGGCTCCGGCATGATCTCGACGACCGCCTTGACCGGGATGCCGCACCAGGTGAGGCGGCGCGCCATGATCAGCCCGATATCGCCGGAGCCGACGATTACCGCGCTGGTCCCCGGCAGCATTCCTTCCATGTTCAACAGGCGTTGCGCAGCGCCCGCCGTGAATACTCCGGCGGGACGGGTGCCGGGTGTGGCGATGTTGCCGCGGTTGCGTTCGCGGCAGCCCATGGCGAGCAGGACCGCCCGGGCGGTGAGGCGGCTGACGCCGTCCTTCGCCGACAGGATCAGCAGTTCAAAGGCGCCGTCCGGCAGGCGTTTGATTTCCGACACGGTGGCGTCCAGCTTCAACTCGGCTCCCGCCGCGAGCGCCGCCTCCGTAATCCGGACGGCGTATTCCGGCCCGGTCAGTTCTTCTTTGAAATACTGTACGCCGAATCCGTTGTGAATGCATTGGCGGAGGATGCCGCCCGCCAGCGGTTCGCGGTCGATGATGACGGTCGAAAGCCCCCTGGCGGCGCATTCCGCCCCGGCGGCCAGCCCGGCGGCTCCGGCTCCGATCACGGCGACATCGCAGGTTTGAAGGTTGATCATTTTACTTCCATGCTCCCCAGTTTGCCCGCCAGCAAGTGGCTGGCGCCGCCTTTTTTGGTCAAACGCTCCATCGGAATGCCGGTTTCGCGGCTCACGATCATCATGATCCGCGCCGAACAGAAACCGCCCTGGCAGCGCCCCATCCCCGCGCGGGTGTAGAATTTGATGCCGTCCAGCGTAGTGTGTCCGTGGCGGACTGCTTCGATGATTTCGGCTTCGGAAATGTTTTCGCACCGGCAGACTACGTGCGTCCAGCGCGGATCGTCCTGATGCAGCGCCGCAAGGGATTCCGGGGTTTCGTGGCGGATTTCATGACGGCGGGGGAGGGTGTGGTCGCCGTTTTTTTCCACCAGCCGGAGCCCGGCGTTCCGCAGGAGGTCCTTGACGTATTCGCCGATGGCCGGGGCCGCGGTCAGGCCGGGCGACTGAATGCCCGCCACCTGAACGAAATTCGGCGCTTTTTTCGATAACTCAATATAAAAATCCTCCGTTTCCAGCGCCGGGCGCAATCCTGCGAACGAGGTGATGATATCGCGCGCCGATATCCCGTCCACCATCTGGCGGACCTGCGCCACGATCTGTTTCATGCGGTCGGCGCTGGTGGATACATCGCCTTTGTCGTCGGTGGATTCGGCGGTGGGGCCGATCATCGTGGTGCCTTCGGCGGTCGGGATCACCAGCACGCCTTTTGAGGTTTTGGTGGGGACGGGGAAAATGACTCGCCGGGGGCGTGCCGGGCTTTCGCGGTCCAGCAGGTATTCTTCGCCTTTGCGGGGCGTGATTTTAAAGTCTTCGGCGCCGCAGTTCCGGGAAACCTCGTCGGCGAACAGCCCGGCGGCGTTGACTACGTAGCGGGCTTGGATGGTCTTGCCGTTCGCCGCGGCCAGCGTCCAATGTTTACCGTCGAATGCCCCATGTTCGACTTTGAAGCCGCAGTAGAGTTCCAGCCCGTTCTTCCGCGCGGACTCCACCATGCTGAAGACATAGCGGTAGGGTTCGATGGTACCGCCGCCCGGCGCGAAAAATCCGCCAACGACCTCATGGTTCAACTTGGGTTCGAGCTGGAGCAGGCGTTCGCGGCCGCACATTTCGAGATTGCGCAGGCCGTTTGCCACGCCCTGGGCGTACAGTTTCTGCACGGTCGCCATTTCCTCGGGCGAAAACGCCACCACCAGGATGCCGTCGCGCCGGAACGGAAACCCCAGTTCGTATTGAAGTTTCTCGAACATCAGATTGCCGCGGATTTCCAGTTTGGCTTTCAGCGATCCGGCGGGGTGGTGAAATCCGGCATGAATGATTCCGGAATTGGCTTTGGATACGCCGAATCCCACGTCCGCGCATTGTTCCAGCAGGGCGACCCGGAGCTCGTAATGCGACAACTGCCACGCCGTCGCCACGCCCGAAACACCTGCCCCGATAATTGCCGCATCATACATGAGCGCCTCACTTGTTTACTAAAAAGTTTACTTAAGATAAACTTGATTGGAAAAATGTCAAGCCGTCTCCGGAAAAATTTTGCAAAGACCCGGATTCGGCACTTGCAAAAAATAGACCAAATGGTATATTCTGGTAAATTGATCGAATAAAAGTCTTTCGCGGCGGCACGTTGCCGCACGCGGTCCGGCGCGCGGACAGCGCTGGTCGCCCATGGGGAAAAGCAAGACCTTTCGTTTCGTTCATGCCCAAGTACGACTCGGAGCGCGCGACTTTTGAATTTATGAAAATTGGTATGTGATGTGAATGGTGAAAATATGAGCAAGCGTACTTACCGGAAATATACGGATGTTCAGGAGGAATTCAGGAGTTTTCTCCGGGCGCGGAGGGAGGAAAACGTGTTTTTGGCGCCTCCTGAACGGACATTGGCGGAACTGCTGGGCGCCAGCCGGATGACCGTTCGCAAAGTATTGGCTGAAGCGGAAATCGACGGTTTGATCCGGCGTGACGGGCATCAGACCCATATTCTGCCGGAACCGTCCCTCGAGCGTTGCGGCCGGATCACCTGTTTCCTCGGAGGGCAGGGGCAGACGGTGGCGCTGCCCGCTTTTGAACGGCTGTGGCTGATGCTGGAACCGCGGCTCCGGGGCGCGTCCGCCGATATCCGGCTGTTTCTGGTGAATGACCAGACCGGCCTGGGCGAATTGACCGTCGCCGCCGCTGAATCCGAAGTCATCATGCTCGGGATCATCGATCACGAGCCTTTTGTCCGGCATCTGAAGGAAATTCAGGGACATAAATGCGTCATTGCGCTTTCCGATCCCTGGTTGGAGCAGTTCGACAAAGTGATCGCGCTTGATAATTACGCGGTGGGAACGATGGCCGCCGAAACTTTATGGCAGGCGGGAAGCCGCCGCGCGGCGATCTGCGGCGGCTTCGACCATCCGATTTTCAACAAGCGCCTTCAGGGGTTTTCCGACCGGCTTCCCCGGCTCGGCGGGGAATTGCACCGTTATCCGTTTCCGCCGAAAGAGATTACCCGGAAGATTCCCGATTGCGCGTCCAGTCTGGTCGATGCGCGGGAACGGGGCATCGACGGCATCTTTATCCAGTCCGACGAATGGATGGATGAAATCACGGCTCCGGTCTACCGGATCGGGGGCATCCCGGAACGGTTCAAAATCCTGAGTTTCAACGGCAGCGGCGATTTCATGCGCTGCAAGCCCGTGGTTTCCGTACTGAACCACGGGACCCGGGAAACGGTCGAAGCGATTCTGGAATATCTGGAGACATCCGCCGCGAAAAGCTGTTTCGGCCCCATAAAAATATTGATTAAACCACATTTATATAAAAACCAAACCATAGGCTGAACGATGATTGAACACGCCAAATGGATCTGGGGGAACCCGGAAACGACCGCTAAAGACCGTTATTGCATTTTCAGGGAAAACTTTACCGCCGGGCGCAAATCGGCGGTTATATTGCAGGTCAGCGCCGACACCGTCTTTTCGGCCTGTATCAACGGCGTGCGGGTGCCGGTTACCCAGTTCAGCGATTATCCGGCCGGCAAAACCTGCGGCAGGACCGATATCACCGCGCTGCTGAACGACGGCGAAAACACGGTCGAGATCACTGTTCACTTCCTCGGCGAAGCGTTTTTGACCAGCCGTCCCGGCAGGGCCTGCCTGAAAGCCGTGATTTTCAGCGGCGATGAAATCCTGGCGGCCACCGGAAGCGATTGGCAATCCCTCCCGGACCCGCGTTACCGCTCCGGCCGCGAGCGCCGGGTGACGTTGCAGTTGGGTTATACGTTCGAATACGACGCCCGCCCGGAAGCGCCCGCCGAAACGGATTGGCAGGGCGTTTACGTTTACCCGGATCAGGACTGGTGGAGCCCGGTGAAAGAGCGTCCGACCGCCGAATTGCTGGAGCTTGATTCGCCTCCGGTCGAACTCTGCCAGCACGGCTGGCTCTGCCGGACCGATTTTGACAAGGGCGCGGCGGAGGCATGCGCGGCGGATTACCTGCGCCAGGTGCCGCCCGAGAAACTGTTCTCATCGGCTCCGCCCTGCCGTTCCGGTGATTCCTATGTCCGCACGACGGTGGAACTGCTGGCGGACCGCTCGGCGGAAGTGGTGTTTCGCCCGTTGCCGTCCGACGGCGCCGCCAACGGCTATTACCTGATCGCCGACCTGAAACGGGAAACCGTGGGCTGGCCGGTGATTGCCGTCACCGCGCCCGCCGGGACGGTGATCGATATCGCCCACGGGGAGCATCTGGACGACGGACGGTGCAAAGTCGCACCGGACGGCCGGAACTTTGCCGACCGTTACATCTGCCGCGAGGGGGACAATGAATTTGTCCACACGCTCCGGCGGATCGGAGCGCGCTATGTCGAACTTCACATCACCGGGTTCGGCGACGGGGAAGTCCGGGTGCGTTATGCCGGAGCCGTGCCGCTGGAATTGCCTCTGCCCGCTCCGGCGGAATTCAAAACCGAAGACGGCCTGATGACAGAGATCAACCGCATATCGGTGGACACCCTCCAGCTCTGCATGCACGAGCATTACGAGGATTGTCCGTGGCGCGAACAGGCGCTTTACGGCTATGACTCCCGCAACCAGATTCATTACGGTTATTATGTGTGGGGCAATTACGATTTCGCGGCGGCTTCGCTGGATTTGCTGGCCGGTTCGTACCGCGGCAACGGTTATCTGAACCTGACCGCGCCGGGATTTCATCAGCTCTCAATTCCCTCGTTCACCTATGCCTGGATTTCCGAATTGCGCGAACACTGGCTGTTCAGCGGTTCGGGAGCGGTTTTCGAGCGGCACATGAAGCTGGTCGATGAGATTCTGGAATTGGCGCTGGCGCGGCGCGACGCCGTTGACGGCTTGTATCATTCCGCGGTAGCCGGGTTCGACGGCGTCTGGAATTTCTATGAATGGCGCGGGAAGCTTTCGGAGGTCAATGAATTTCCGCAGAGCCCTTATAACATCTATCTGCTGGAAGCCCTGCGTTCAACCGCCGCCATGCACCGGTGGTCCGGCAACGAACCGCGCGCCGCCGAACTGGAAGCTCATGCCGACGCCATCGGCCGTGCTTGCGAAGCGAAATTCTTCGACCCCGCCCAGGGCGTTTATCAAACCACCCTCTCCGGCGATTACGAGCCCTGCGAACTGGTGCAGATGCTGATGCTTTACAACGGACTGGTGCCGGAGCAGAAAGTGGGGGGGCTCCTGGATGCCGTTTATTCCAGGAAGCTCCGCAAATTGACCTACAGTTCGCTGTTCTATATGCTCAACGCCATGATGGAGGCGGGGCCGGAGGCCCGCGCCTATGCCGACTGCTTCCTGATGTCGGAGTTTTCCGGTCCGGTGCTGTCCGGCGCGACTTCGCTGTGGGAAACCGAGTTCGGCAGCCGCGACTTCAACGGCGCGGGGAGCCTGTGCCATGCCTGGAGCAGCATCATGCCGTACTACAGCGGCGCTTATCTGCTGGGCGTCAAACCGCTGGAACCGGGATTCAAGACGTTTGAGTTGAAGATTTATCCGGGGCATTTGACCCATGCCTCGGGTTCGGTACCTACTCCGCACGGCGAAATCGACGTTTCATGGCGTATGCGTGAAGACCGTTCGCTGGACGTGAAAGTCCGGGCGCCGGACGGCTTGAAAATGACCGTTGCGCAGTATGACGAATTCCCGATTGCGGAGATTCGCTCCTGACGTTTCGCTCCGCGGTTTCCCATGTGAACTATTTTTAACGGGAGGATCTGTAAAAATCTCATTCCCGATTTGAAATCCATGTGTTTACGGGCTAGATTATGCATTCGCAATAATTTAAACATAAATAGTTGATCTATGAGCAAGCTTGAATTGATACGCAATTTTTCGATCATCGCCCATATCGACCACGGTAAGTCTACCCTGGCCGACCGGTTGCTGGAGCATACCAAAACCATCGCCAAACGCGACCTGCAGGAGCAGGTGCTTGACGCCATGGACCTTGAACGTGAACGCGGCATCACCATCAAATCGCACCCGGTGCGGATGGCCCACACGGCGCAGGATGGCAAAGAGTACAACCTGAACCTTATCGATACCCCCGGACACGTGGACTTCACCTACGAAGTCAGCCGTGCTCTTTCAGCTTGCGAAGGCGCGTTGCTGATCATCGACGCCACGCAGGGCGTACAGGCGCAGACGGTGGCGAACGTTTCGCTGGCGTTCCGCCAGAATTTGACGGTGATTCCCGTCATCAACAAAATTGACCTGCCCGCCACCAACCTTGAACTCTGCTATGAACAGATGGAGGAAATCCTGGCCCTGCCGCGCGAAGACGCGATCCTGGTCAGTGCCAAGGAGGGCATCGGCATCCCGGAACTTCTGGAAGCGATCGTCACCAGAATCCCGCCGCCGACCAATGACGGTTACGAAGGTGCCAGCAGTCTTATTTTCGACTCCAGTTACGACCCGTACCGGGGCGTGATCACTTATGTCCGCGTTTACAACGGTGAATTCCGGCGCGGAGTCCGGGCCCGGATTTTCAGCAACGGCATCGAAAGCGAAATCAAGGAAGTCGGCGTGTTCAAACCGAACATGACCGCCGTTGATTCGCTCAGCGCCGGTGAGGTCGGATACCTGATCCCGAACCTGAAGAGCCCGTCCGATACACCGATGGGCGATACCGTTACCGACGCCCGCATTCCCTGTCCGGCGCCGCTTCCCGGCTTCCGCAAGGTTACGCCGATGGTGTTCAGCGGGATTTACCCGATCGATTCGGCGGACTACGAACAGCTTAAATTGAGCATGGCCAAGTTGCAGTTGAACGACGCCGCATTCCAGTATCAGGCGGAAACCTCCGCCGCGCTGGGGTTCGGTTTCCGCTGCGGCTTTCTCGGGCTTCTGCACATGGAAATCATCCAGGAACGGTTGCGCCGCGAATATGACATGGACATCATCGCCACTTATCCGAGCGTGATTTACCATGTTTACATGCGCGACGGCAACATGATCCACGTGGACAACCCCGTCCATATGCCCGACCCGACCCTGATCGACCGCATCGAAGAACCGCTGATCAAAGCCAAAATCATGATTCCGACGGGTTACATCGGCGACGTCATGGCGCTGGTCATGAGCAAGCGCGGGCTCTGCACGTCGACCGAAGCGGTGGACGGCGCGCATGTCATCATCGAAGCCGAACTGCCGATGCACGAAATCCTGATCGACTTTCACGACAAACTTAAATCCCTTACCCGCGGCTACGGTAGCTTTGACTATGAGCCGAGCGGCTATCGCGCCGACAAACTGGTCAAACTCGATATCCTGGTCAACGGCGAACCGGTGGATGCGTTTTCCTCAATCGTTCACGTGGACCATGCGCATTCGCGCGGCAGCATCCTTTGCTCCAAGCTCAAGGACCTGATTCCGGCGCAGATGTTCCAGATTGCGATTCAGGGCGCGGTGGGGGGCAAGATCGTTTCCCGCGAGACCGTTCGCCAGCTCCGCAAGAACGTGCTGGCCAAGTGCTACGGCGGCGATATCACCCGTAAGCGCAAACTGCTCGACAAACAGAAAGAGGGCAAAAAGCGCATGAAGGAAGTAGGCAATGTCTATATCCCGCAGGAAGCGTTCGTCGAAGTTCTGAAATCCACCGACAACAAGGCAAAGTGATGTTTGACTGGCGGAAAAAACGGAAACAGCAGAAGCGTCTGCGCGAAGCGATCTCGCAGGTTCGTTATATTCTCCATGCCGACGACGACGTTTTGAGCGACGCTCAAAAAGAAACGCTGGCAGGAGTATTCGAAGCCGGTGAAAAAATCCGCGAACAGGACAAGACTTCCGCCATCGACGCCTATTACGCCGAGGCCAAAGAAAAAATCCGCCGCTATGCGCCGAAATACCGGAGCAGCCGGATGCGCGAAATCCTCGATATCCTCGCGGTCGTCTGTATGATCGCATTTGGTTTGCGCGGGCTGTTCGCCCAGCCGTTCAAGATTCCGACCAGCAGCATGCAGCCGACCCTGTTCGGCACTCATTATCTGGAAAAGGACGTGGTAAAAACTCCGTACCCGATGAGTTTCCTGCTTTCTTCGGCGGTGCCGGCGCAGGCGACGATCCAGTCCGACGGTAGGCTTGACCAGTATTCCATCAGCGAAACGGCCCGTTTCGGGGGCGCGACCCTGCCGGGCAAATTCTTTTTCGGAAACAGTTCGTTTATGATCGGCAACAGCGGTTATACGCTGCCCGGCACGTGGCCCAAGGTTTACGATTATACGCAGTTGAACCCGAACCGCGAATACCGGAAAGGCGAGACGCTGGCCGACGGCTGGATGTCGCTGGGCGACCATCTGTTTGTGGATCAGCTTTCGCATCATTTTTTCGACTTCAAGCGCGGCGAAGTGGTGGTGTTCAACACCCGCGGCATCCTCGAAAACGGCAAGCCGCTGGCCGGATACTACTACATCAAGCGCCTTGCCGGAATGCCCGGAGATACGCTGCGCATTGACCGCAACCAGCTTTATGTGAAGCCAAAAGGCGCTTCGGAATTCAAGCGCGTCCAGGACCTTGCGCCCGCGTTTGAAAAACTCTACAGCGGCATGGGCGGTTATCAGGGCCACCTGAATATCGTCGGCACGGGGCCGTGCCGGTATCTCGGTTCGCCGTCGGCGGAATTCGTGGTGCCGGAGGATTGCTATTTCATGCTCGGCGACAATTCGCTGTTCAGTTCGGACAGCCGGATCTGGGGCGTGGTGCCGCGGCGCAATATGGTGGGACGCGCGGCGTTTGTGTTCTGGCCTTTTACCCGGCGCTGGGGGATTCCGGATCACGAACAGCCGATTCAGGTTCCGACATCGCTGCCGGAGGGAAACAGTTTCCCGCAGATGGCGCTGCAATAATTACTTCGTGTTTGTTCAGGATTCGGCGGCGGCTAGAACCGCATCCGCCGGAATCGGGCCTTCCCGCAATACTCGGCATATTCCCGGCTTTGAGGCATCCACGACGGTGGACGCCTGGCTGTCCGCCGGGATCGATCCGGCGTCAATGGCAAGCTCCAATTCTCCGGCAAGGTCGGACAGTGCTTCCGTGACCGACAGGGCGTTCGGCGAACCGGAATGGTTGGCGCTGGTGGACGCCAGCGGAGTTCCGCACGCCGACAGCAGCGCCTTGACGAACGGATGGTCCGGAATCCGGAATCCGGTCGTCGAGCCGTCCCGGTTCGGGGCGATAATCGTAATCGGCCCCGGCGTGAAGCGCAGCAGCAGGCGGCGCGGGGCGCCATCCAGTTCGACCCCGGCGCCGGTCAGGGCGTCGGCATCGGCGGCGAACATCGCCAGCGGCTTGCGTCCGTCGCGTTCTTTCAAGGCGTAGATTTTTTCCCGCGCGGCGGCGTCGTCCCAGCGGCATACCAGTCCGTAGACGGTTTCAGTCGGGATCAGGAGCACGGAGCCGGGAACGGACAGGGCATCGCAGGCGGCCTGTACCGCCTCGGCGAAATTCCGGAGTGAAATAATCTGCATAAGTTTTTGTTCAGTAGGATATATCGTTCAGCCGGGCGGAAAGCCGGGCAATATCGGGATCGCCGAGGTATTTCTTTTTCAGTCCGTCAATAGCCTGGCGGCAATCGTCCAACTGCGCCAGCGACGGACAGTTGCGGAGACGGATACTGAGCTTGCGTCCGAATTCGATCTGATCGAGCGCCGTCTGATTCAGGGCGTTGAACGCCTGAAACCAGATCGGGTCATCGCTGGTGATGCCGTTATCCGCGAACAGGATGGCGTTGCAGCCGCGTTCCCGCAACGGCACCGCCTGAAGGGTTTCAACTTCGCTCAGCGCGGTCGTTTCGAGCAACTGAGGCTGATGGCGGGTCAGGAATTCCATGGCCTTTTTTTCTTCGTACCGGTTGGCGGCCTGAACGTTCCAGGATTGGGATTCCGGGTTCCAGGCGGCGATGAACCCGCATTCGGTCTGGAAAAATTCCAGATAGGCGTCGAGAATCTGGCGGTAAGTGTCGCGCAGCGTTTCCTGCTGTTTGATCTTGCGGATGCTCAGGACGAGCCGTTCCAGAATGCTCCTGCGTTTCTGATGCAGCATCTGGAGGTTCCATTTGGCGCAGAGCGACAGGGCCAGTTGGCAAATTTCTTCGGACTGGAACGGTTTTTTGATGTAAAGGAGTTTCTCCGGGTTGCCGATTTCGCGGGACAGGTCTTCCTGGGAATGGTCGGCGTAGGCGGTCATGATCACGATTTCGAGGTTGGGGTCGATCTCGCGGATCATCCGGGCGGTCTTGAGGCCGTCCCAGCCGGGCGGCATCCGCATGTCCACGAACATGACCGCGTAGGGGGCTTTGTTCGCCAGCGCGGCCTTGGCCATGTCGTAGGCTTCCTCGCCCTGGCCGGCGGTGTCGATGTCGTAGAGCGGGAGCGTGTCGGTATCGGCTTCGGCGCTTTCGCCGACGCCCATCAGCCGGGCGCGCATTCCCCGTACCAGCATTGCGGTTTTATTCGGACGGCCGCTGTTCAATAACAACTGGGCGAGCTGCTCGCGCAGGTCACTCTGGTCGTCGACGATCAATATTCTGCGATTGGCTTCCATAGACACCACCTCCAGTCCTGGGTACAGTACATTCATACAATATCACAAGAGAGGGATAGTTCAAATCGATTTTTCAAGTATTTGGGGGCTCTGCCGCCATCGTCCTGAGGAGGGGGGGCGGCGGGAGGTTTATTGCCGGTTTTCGAGGTTCAGCGGTTGACATTTCATTATGAACACGTTATGTTTATAGGGCGGAGTAATCATTAAAACAGGATGGAGGCCATGAAAAATTATCAAAGAATCGTCGATTGTATCGGGCACACTCCGTTGTTGCAGCTTTGCAGTGATTGCAATGACGTCCGGGTGTGGGGCAAACTGGAATTTTTCGGACCGCTGAGCAGTGTTAAAGACCGTCCGGCATGGAATATTGTCCGCAAGGCGTTGGCGGACGGGATGTTGCGCCCAGGCGGGGCCGTGATCGAAGCCACCAGCGGCAATATGGGAATCGGATTGGCGATGGCCGCTTCCGCCGCCGGATGCCGGTTGATTGTGACGATGCCCGAATCCATGTCCGTGGAGCGCCGTGCTCTGATGGCTCACCTGGGCGCGCAAGTCGTCCTGACCCCCGCCGAAGAAGGGATGAAAGGCGCCATCCGCAAAGCGGAAGAACTGGCCGCCTCCACCGCCGGTGCATTTCTGGCCCGGCAGTTCGAAAACCCGGCCAATCCGGAAGCGCACTATCTGACCACCGGGCCGGAAATCTGGGACGCAACCGAAGGCAAAATCGATATTTTCGTAGCCGGCGTAGGGACCGGCGGCACCATTACCGGAGTCGGGCGTTTTCTGAAAGAGAAAAACCCGCGAATCCGGGTGGTGGCGGTGGAGCCCGCGGCCTCGCCGGTGTTAAGCGGCGGGCAGCCGGGCAGGCACGGCATTCAGGGGATCGGCGCCGGGTTTGTGCCCGTGAATTACGACCCGTTTGTTGTGGATGAAATCGTTACCGTCAGTGATGACGATGCGATCTGCGGCGCCCGGCAGCTTGCGCTGAAGTGCTCGACTCTTTGCGGGATCAGCTCCGGCGCCAACGTGGCTGCCGCCCGTCGGATTGCCGAACGTCTCGAAAATCACGGCAAACATATCGTGACCATGATTTGCGACACCGGCGAACGATACCTTTCGACCCCGCTGTTTCAGCAGCCGTAAAAGAACGGCACGGCAACCTCAGGACATGATCCCGTCGATCAAGGCGGGGTCGCGTCCGGTCATCTCCAGATAACGCTCGAGCAGCCGCCGCGAAGAACCCCATTCGGCGTTCGGGCTCATGCAGCTGTCGAACTCGAACGTGATTAATTTGGACGCATACGGCGCGGCGGCCTGGAGCTTCATGTACAGCGTGCGGTAGTCGCTCTGCCGGAAGTAACCGGCGTTTTCCGCCGCCGCGTAGGGGCGCTGAAATGTTTCAATGTTGGCCCAGAGCTCGATGCCGCAACGGTTGAACAGCTCAAGCGCCTGACGGTACCATTCGCAGATTTCGCTCTCCCTGATTTCACCGAGGCGGCAATCCGGCACGGCGAATTTGTCCTGCGGCGCGCAGTAATCGATCAGCCCTGCCGCCGGTTCGAAGAAATAACGGCCGTAGATATCGATCCATTGTTCGGGCGTGTAATGCCCGGACATATCGCCGTGGAAGCCGTAGAAGGTGGGAGAAATCAGGGTTTTCTTATCCGGCCCGATTTCGCGGAAGAACCGGGCGACTTCCAGCAGAATGTCGAGGAAATTGAAATGCCAGGGGAGCGCTTCCAGCGTATTGTAAAGTCCGGTGAAGCATTTGTGGTGTCCGAACAGGGTGAACATTTTTTCGTAAAAGCGTTTGGTGTCGTCGATTTCCTTGCGCCAGTCGCCGACGTGCAGATTGGTGATGCCGACCGGCCCGCCGAGGAACAGGTTCATGCCGTATTCGTCCGCGAGGCGGAAAAACATGCTCAGGATATTCGGGTCCTCCGGCCAGGTGGTCGAACGCGGGTCGAGCGCGGACCAGCAATGCCCTCCGCGCTCCATTTCGCAGCGGATGACGATGACGGTGTCGATGCCGATCGCTTTCATCAGCCGGAAGCCCTGTCGCCATTCCTTCAATCCCCAGTTGTTGATTCCGGTATCGCCGAGCAGGGGGCTGATGAAGGTGCCGGTAATTGGCTTCAGTTGTACGTCTTGCAGCATATGGTGTTTTCCTTGAGATTTGGTTTATGAGGAACGCGAGCTTTCGCGGATGACCAGTTGAGGTTTCAGCCGTTCGGTATCGATGGGAACGGCGGTGTTGAGCAGGTGGTTCAGCATCGTCTGCATGGCGATTTCGCCGAGGGCTTCGAATGGCGGCCGGACGGAGCTGAGCGCCGGAAACAGCAGCCCGGAACAGAGCAGGTCGTCGTGCCCGACGATTTTCAGGTTCCGCCCGGGCTCCGCGCCGCGCCCGGCCTGTTGCAGTTCCCGGTACAGAGCGAGGGCGAGATAGTCGCTGCGGACGAAGATGCCGAGTTCGCCGGTCAGCTCCGGGGTGATTTTTTCCATGCCGGTGAAACGGCTGTCGTTGCCGGATACGGTTAGGACTTCGGCGGGTTGGCGGTGCGCGGAGAGTGTATCGAGAAATCCGGCATTGCGCTGATTGCCCTGCCAGTAGTCGGCGTCGGAGGCGATCAGGCGGAAGCGCCTGCATCCGGTTTCCAGCAGATGCTCGGCGGCCAGCTTGCCCGCGTGGTAATTGTCGATGCAGACACGGTCCGCGCCGGGGCAGGGGGGCTGTGCGTGGTTGACCATCAGCACGTTGCCGCCCGACGAAATAAATTTCCGTATATGGCTGTGAAATACGTCCCGCTCCCCGGCCCGGCGGAAAATCGGTGCGTAACTGATGATGCCGACGCTCTGGAGCGAATTGGCCTGTTCGATGAACCGCAGGTATTCGTCGATGCCCTCGCCGAAACTGATGTTGCAGGAGAACCGGGCGGCATTGGCGGTACGTGTCAACCCATGAAGCAGGCTTGCCGTCAGTTCACCGGCAAGGCCGGGCAGGAAAACCCCGATCGCGCTGTGCCGCCCGCGGCGGAGACAGGATGCCGCGTGGTTCCGGCGGTAGCCGAGTTCCCGGCAGGCTTCCTCGATGGCGAGGCGGGTGGATTCCGCCACCTGCTGGTCGGGATGCGGATTCAATGCCCGCGATACCACGGCTACGGAGAAACCGGTCCGCGCCGAAATGTCTTTCAGAGTTGCCATGAAACACCTTTCACAATCGTTTGTGATTAATATAACGGTTTCCCGGATTTTGTCAATGGCAAATTAAAAAAAATACGGAAATCGGAAAATTCCTGCGTGGGGATGATCGTGCGGAGTCTGTCAAAAGCGGTTTTCCGGATTGCAATTTTCTTTGTCCCGCGTTACATTACCAAGATGAACATGTTTTTAACACCGTGTGCAGATTTTTCAATAACAAAAAGCCCTTCGCGGCGGCACGTTGCCGCACGCGGTCCAGCGCGCGGACAGCGCTGGTCGCCTGCAGGGCGAAATGGGATTCCGCTTTGCGGGCGGGCAGCGTTTCGCGCCGCTGTACCCCGCCCGGGCCCGGTGCGGTACGGATGCTTTGCATCCTGTTTTTTTGTTGAAGATTTTGTATACGGCGCAAATATCAACATTCCAACCAGACAGGAACTCGCATGAAAACTAGAGAAGAAGCGCAGAAAACCGTCAATTACGATGAATCGAAAATTCCGGCTCTGACCCTGCCGTCTCCGCTGGACAAAGCCGACGGCTCCAACGTGCGGAATGCGTTTGAATGGGTGAATTTCCAGCGCCCGCGCATTCTGGAAATGTACAAAAACGAAGTGTACGGCCAACTGCCGCCGCGCCCGGACCGCGTCTCCTTTGAACTGTTGTCCTGCAAAAAAGGGGCTCTGGACGGACTGGCGATCCGTAAGGAATACCGGATCGCATTTGAAATGAACAACGGCAAGTCGCACGCCATCGACATGCTGCTGTATATCCCGGAAAACGCGGAAAAGCCGGTCCCGGCGTTTCTCGGATTGAACTTCAAGGGAAACCATGCGGCGACCCCGGAAAAAGACGTTCGGATCACCGGGCGGCGCATGCCGGACCTTGATGGTTCCGAGGAATCGCGCGGCACTCAGGTTGACCGCTGGTACTTCAAGGAAACGGTCCGGCGCGGTTATGCCTCGGGCACCATCTGTTACCACGATATTTTCCCGGACGGCGCGGGGCATTGGGACAAAAGCATCTATCCGCTGTTTTTTACCGAAGCCGAACTGCCTTCGCTGACGGACCGTTACAGCGCCATCAGCGCCTGGGCCTGGGGGCTCTCCCGCGCCCTGGACTGTCTGGAGACCGAGCCGCTGGTCAATGCATCCCGGGTAGCGGTGCACGGGCATTCACGGCTGGGCAAGAGTTCGTTGTGGGCGGGGGCCAACGACGCGCGTTTCCGGCTGGTGATCACCAACAACTCCGGCTGTGCCGGAGCTTCGCTGTTCAAGCGTAATTTCGGCGAAAACGTGGCCGTGGTCAAAACGGCGTTTCCGCATTGGTTCCGCACTTCTTTCGCGCAGTACATGGAGAATGAACAGGCGATGGCGTTCGACCAGCACTTCCTGATTTCGTTGATGGCGCCGCGCCCGGTGTGTATCGCCAGCGCCACCGAGGACCTGTGGGCGGACCCGAAGGGGGAATTTCTGTCCGGCGTCCACGCGGCGGAAGTCTACCGTCTTTTTGGCGCGGAAGGGCTCGGCACCGATGTCATGCCGCCGCCGGAAACGCCCTTGACCGGTGAAATCAGTTACCACCTGCGGACCGGTAAACACGACCAGACCCCGGCGGACTGGGCGCATTATCTGGACCTGGCGGACATTTACCTGAAATAACGCTTTTCTGCAAAAAAACAGGCAGGGCATTTCGCTCGGCCTGTTTTTTTGATGTTTTCGAGATTAGCGGTAGCTGCAACTGTACCGGCGCGTCTGGAAAATGCTCCGGTCCGTATCATCCATCTTGACGCCCCAGATGTATTCCGGATACTTGATGTTGTTCAGCACGTCCAGCATCAGCCGGGTCATGGTGCTCAATTCTTCGCGGGAGGCGGCATGAACCACCAGATTTTCCGCATTGCCGCCGATGCCGGGCGCGGTGAGCGCGGGCACTTTGCCGTTGAGGCTCAGGGCCACGGTGAATTCCGGCAGGGCGGAATCTTTTTCCAGCGGGACCCGGTATTTGCCGAGTTCACGGAAAAAGACGGCGGTCCGCTCGGCCATTTCCCGCGACCAGTGATCGTCCGCGTAACGGATGGTGAACCGGGGCGAACCGTCGATCAGCGGCATCGCCTTGATGGCGTCGTCGTCGATGAAGGAGAGGCTGTTGCGGTAGATGACCGAAACCGGTTGACCGGGAGAGAGCTTCACGCTGCCGCCGTGTTCCGCTTTGTATGAACCGAACTGTTCGCGCAATTGAACCGCGCCGGAATAATTCTTTGAAACGAGGGTCAAGGTCATTTGGGCAAAACGGCTGTCCCATTTCGCCGTGATCTCGCCGGTGGCTCCCGCCGGAGCGGCGCCCACCGCTTCCAGAATGTTCACCCGCAACGGCTGTACCGGGGCGGAAACGAATTCTTTGCCGTTCCGGTACAGGTTGCTGATATCTCCGCCGAGGAAACCGGCGAAAATCAGCGCGTTGCCCGCCGGTGCGTCGGCAATGTCCGAGCTGAACTCTCCGGCGAATACTTCAACGGTCGGGGTCTTGACGGTTTTGCTTTTGTTGCAGAGGGCGATAAAGCTCCGGTCCGCGTTGCCGTAACGGGTGACGGTGATGTCGCCATCCGCGGTTTCCAGCCCGGGAACGACCTTGTAACGGGCGTCGATGCAGGCTTGCATCGCCGGGGCAAGGTTCGTCAGGTATTCACTGGTGAAATGCGCCCCGCAGGTCACGCCGTACAGGAATGCCCGGTGAGCGGCGTAATGTCCGAGATCGCGGATCAACTGGTCGCGGTCCTCCTGCGGCCAGGAGTTGTAATTCGCGTCGAATTCCTCCGGGTGGTAGCCCTCCCAGAACGTCGCGCCTTTTTCGCCCATCGCATAACGGACGAAGCGGGGCCACGGCGGGGCGTACTGCCAGGGGTTGGCCTCCGCCATGCAGTTGTCGGCATAGAAGCAGTCGTTGATCTGGTGGAGGCTGTTGCCGTTTTTGATCACGCCGAGCTTGTAGTTGCCGAATTTCGCCGGGACCTGATTGATCGCCTGATAGAGTTTGCTGTTGGCTACCGCCCGGACCACTCCGGCGCCGAACTTGTCGAAGCCGGCGTTCGTCATTTCGCGAAGCTTCGGACCACGGTAGACTTCGCTTTCCAGCGGGATATCGAAGGCGATGGCGCCGACGTCGTCACGGTCCGCCACGACCCGGATCATCCGCATGAGTTCCTTGAACCACGAGGTTTCCGGGAAGGCGAAGACCGAATCGGCGTAATCATAATGGTCCAATACCTGCGGATGCGCGGCCGCCAGCGAATCGTTGAACTTGGCGGACATGGCTTTGTTGATCCGGGACGCGCCGGTGGTGTAATAGCCGTTGGCGATACCGCAGTAATAACCGTCGGCGAGCCGCTGTTTCTGGATTTCGCGGAATTCATCCTGCGGCATGCCGTTAAGGTTTTTCGGATCGAATTTGCCGTCGCGTTGAGTGAAATAATAGCGCTCGATGTATTTCTCATGCGGCATGTCGTAGTAATCACCGGTCAGGTCGCCCCAGTGGCGACCGGCATGGAGGCACCATTCCCATTCGGCCCCGGTGAAACGTGCCCATTCGGGATTGCTCCTTATCCAGCTTGAATAGGTGGCGCTGATGCCGTAAAGGCGCGGATCGACCTCGGGATTGGGCAGGAAGCGTTGCGGATAGAGTTTGTAATAACGGCTCATGGCGTCACGTTCGCCGTACTTAGGGGAGAACTGGATGACATGGAATTTGCCTTCGTAAATGGAACCTTTCTTGAGCAACGCGGCGTTTACGGTCTGGGTAATGACCGCTTTGCCGCCGCCCCTGCGCAGGTCCATGTACAGAAAACTGTGGTGGTCTTCCGCCCCGGCGGCGACGGCTATGCCCTCTGTCGCGGTCCAGGCCGCCGCCAGCGGAAACGTACCGAGAAAGAGTTGTTGTTTATGATGCTCGGATGCATTGGCGGGTACCAGTTCAAGCCCGTCGAACACCGAAATGTTCTCTCCGGTAAGCTCGGCGGAGCACCGGAGCTGGAAGAACTGTTCCCCGTCGGCCAGGGATTCCAGGCGGTATTCGATGGTTTCGACGTTGTTGGGGGATTCCGTCTTTTTGATTTCGATTGTTACGTCCCGGCGCTGGGCTCCGGTCAATGCGCCGCCCTGGCGGTTCAAGATCGTGAGCTCCGAAGCCGTGCAGAACAGGCAGAATATGCTTAGATTCAGGATGGCGAAGAATTTTTTCATGGTCAGAGTCCTTTGACGGTTTTTTCTTTCGGAGCGGAGAACGCCGCTGTTTTGCCATTGGCGTATTCGACCTTCAGGAGATAGCCTTCGAACGTTTTTTTATCCAGTCCGCGGCGGAAGTCCGTGCCGGGAATTTCAGCGTTGAAGGTTTCCGCCGGGGGAGTAAAGTTTTTCTGCCAGACGGTGTCGCGGACGTTCTGCTCGAGGACGGAGGCACTGTGGACCGGTTCTGTACCGCGGATATCGAGCGTCAGCTTCCAATTGGCCGCGTCATCGGTGACGTCGATGACGAACGGGGCGGCAATCGTTATTTTGCCGGTGGCGAAATAGGTGCCGATCATTAAACTCAGGCGCGGGGAGGGGGAGCCTTCTTTGGGGATTTCCACCAGCCGGTAGCAGAGATGCCATTCATCCGGATCGCCGCCCAACCGCTGCTTGACCGAATCGGACAGATAACCGTCCAGCAGCCTGCTGCCGCCGGAGAAAAAATAAATGCGGTCATTGACCCGTTCTTTCGGGTCGCTGTAGCTGGAATGGGACCAGAACAGAATCTTGGCGTTGTCGTTCTTGACCCAGCCGCCGACCAGATACGTGTGGCCGCGTTGAACCAGCGTGCTGCTGCCCCAGTAATTCGGAGAAGTGCCGTTGGAATCGATGATCAGGGTCTGCCCGTCGGGAGAGAACGGCGAACCTTTGCCGTGAAGCATTTGGCAGTCCTTGAGCGGTTTGCCGCTCCATTTGGTCAGGTCCTGCTGAATCAGGTTTTTCCCTGTTTTCAGGATGGACGGATAGAGGTAGGCGTAATTTTCCGACGCGCCGAGCGCGGCCGCGAACAGGATGATCAGTGGAACCATCGCTTTTTTCATATGGTTATTCTCCTTTCCAGGTGATGGGGTCGTTGAAGGGTTCGCTTTTATAGGGATTGTCGAGGGGGACGTGCGGCGGCGCGGTGACGACGTTTGTTTTTTCCTGCCGGGTATGTCCATCGACAAACAGGGTATTGACGCTTTTGGCATGACGCGCCGCCAGGACGCCCAGATAGAGCGTAGCGTGGGCGGGACGGAGCGCGTGCGAACCGTAACTCGCCAGCGATGACGAAACGCTTTCCGCAAACATCAGCATCCGCGAGGGCCCCTTGAGAGAAGTGACCTTGCGCGGCGGTGCGTTGACTACTCCTCCGGCCCGCCCCAGGTAATCATAATTATAACCGTAATCCGGATATTGATCCTGTACGGTTCCAAGCCCGCTGCCGTACCATTCAAATAGCCGGAAAAATATTCATTCCCCGCATCCAGGTTCTCTCCAAAACATATACCGCAATCACCCATTTTCGATTCAATACACATAGCGATCGTCCTCGTCCGACCACCGCGGCTTAGCTCATTTGATTTTTATCTCTGATTCGGAAATGACATTTTCCAAAATCCGGAACGATCTACGCCCGAACCAAAGATAAAATCCTATACAATACGCAAGATCGGGCAAAATGATTCGGGCTTTTTGAGCTTGACAGGATTACTTTCCTTGCAATTTTTCAGTGTTTCTGGGGTAAGAGTCCGACGAGCCCACATCTGAGCGGAAAATGGTAGAGAATTTGGTCCGGGAAATAAAAATCTCTGGACAGGGGGCAACATTGGGAAATTTATACAGTGATCAGGGCGCCGGCCGGAATCGGGCTATCTTTTAGCAGAGCACCATCCGCTGACAAGAAGCCAGGCGCATAGTGAATAAGAAAATTACCGGCCAGTGGGCTGCCAGTTGTGAGGGAGCAGTTCCGCGAGCTTGGAATGCGGATGAGAATTGATTCTGGCCAGGACATCTTTGAGATATTCGAATGGATTGATGTGGCAAGCTTTGGCCGGATGCGATGAAGGAATATAGTATGGCTGCGGTACACATGGACGCTTGAAAACTGAGTTTTAAGGGTGGAAATGGTGCGGGCGATTCGTTATGCGGGCAAGGTTTATCATAATGAGCTGGCAAAGTTGTGCCATGATTTGGGGTATAAGACGAAAAATCATCTGGATGACAAGGGAAGTATCGTCTGGTTTGATATTGAGGGAGTTTCGGGAGAAGTGATGGAGGTTTTTTCGAAGCGACGGGGGCAGATTGAGGCGCAGGAAAAGAAATTTATCGAGGAGCACGGGCGAAAACCTACTTTGGCGGAGAATAATTTCATATCGATGACGTAAATAACATCAATAACGATGATCGCGATTACGACAAGGAGTTCGATAAGTGTAAATTTTTCTTTAAGACGATTCATTTTTTTCTCCATAAAGCAATTATGGTTTTTGGCAAAGGTGTATTCTATGGGGTGACGTTATAATATCATATGGAACCGCTCTCCTCTATGAACGGCAGGCGCAAGTGTTCAGGGGGCGTGCCCTGAAGCATCCGTTCCATGACCTGCCATGCCGTTCGCCCGATCTCGACCAACGGCTGGGAAAAGCGGGTTTCGCCGGGCAGCAGCGGATAGTCGCTGACCGTATCCGAACGAATCAGCCGGTAATCGCGCCCCGGCTCAAGGTTGTATTCCCGCGCAATGGAAACAAAATTGTATTTCCGCTTCCGGTTGATATCCTCATAAACGGCGTCAAACGGAGCGCCGCTTTTCAGGTAGGAGTGGATGGAGTCAATGAATTCTTCGCCGGGTTGCTGCAGCAGGGTCGTTTTCATCCGCCCTTTGGCTCCCTCGACCTGCGGCCAGAAGGCGGCGGCCATGATTTCGTTCGGCTGGCAATGCTCGCTCCGACAGTCCAGCAGCGCCAGCGTGTGCCTGGCTCCACCCGCCAGCAGGCGTTCGAACACCTGTTGCACCAGCAAGGGGTAATCGGAACTGACGGTACTGATATTCGGGCGATCGAGCCCGGCGCGCCGGGGGTCGGTGTTGATGAAAACGATCGGCAGTATGCATTGCTGTATCAGGAAAATCAGTTCCGGCGTCAACGCGCTGGAAAACACCACAATGCCGTCCAGCCGCAGTTGTTTCAGCTTCTGGAAGAATTTTTCGTTGGCGCCGTAAAAACAGATCGGCGTGTAGGACGTTTCGTTCACGCCGGTGATCAGCCCGAACTGGACGGCATGGAACATGGGGTCGATCAGCCAGGTGGTGTACGGGCTCAGGAAGCCGATGTTCATGCTTTTGCCGGTGGAAAGCGCCTGGGCGGAGAAATTCGGCACGTAGCCGAGCTTTTCCGCCACTTCGCATACCCGGCGCTGGGTGGCGGGACTGATTTTCCGCCGTCCGTTTCCCGACAGCACATAGGAAACGGTGGCCACGCTGACTCCCGCCGCCCGGGCGATGTCTTTGCGGGTCAGGGCTGCTCCTGTCTTGGTTTGCACGGCATTCTCCGGATTCTTCTTTGGTTACTCGAGTAAACTGCGGTATCGAACAGAAAAACTGAATTTTGTTTACCCGGATAAATAATAGAATAACCGGAAAACCGGAAAAGTCAATCCCCTGATGCGAATAAAAATCCTTTATTTTTGCCGTTTGTCCTGCTGTCAGGCCGTGTCCGGCAGGAAATCACTTGCCGGTAAGTTCGGAAACATCGATCACATACATCTGGCGCGATCCCTCATGGATGGAATCGATGCAGACCTGCCGGTCGTCGCGCGACCAGTTCGGATGCAGGTCGCAGCGGGTCGGGGCCGGATAGGACGGATCGGAGTGAAATTCGCCGATTTCATAGGCCGCGCCGCTTTCCAGATGATACAGGAACAGCTTGCGGTACGGATAATTGGTTTCGGGGTAGCTGTCGGTCAGCATCCACTTGCCGTCGGAAGAATACGAACAGTGTCCGTCGTCCGGGAAAACGTCCCTGGCGATGGTTTCGGTGCGGTGGGTGCGGTCCGTGTACAGGTAATATTGCCAGCCCCCGGCGTAGCGGTTGGAGAAATTGATGATCTGCCGCGGGTTCACCCAGGTATAATGCGAACTCATGTCTTCGAGGTTCAGCGGCCATATGTCCGAACCGTCGCGGTTGGCCGTGAACATATGGGTCAGGTGCCGCGGGGAGCCGTCCGGACGCCACCGCCGCCAGCGGTGGAAAAACGCAACCCGGCCGCTGTCCGGGCTGAACAGCAGGTGGTTGAACCAGCCCGGCGTGTTCGCCATGTCCGAACGGTAAAAGGTTTCGGTGACCTGGGCTACGCTGACGATCAGCCTGGCGGTGTTGTCTTTCAGGTTGACCAGCCAGAGGCCGTCGTCATCGGGACAGTGGACTTTTTCGGTCGGGTCGTGGGCGCCGGGATAACCGTAACCGGGGCGTTCGCGGTCCAGCCGGGAGAAGTTCAGGCTCAACGCCCATTGCCCGTCGGGGCTCAGGCAGTAAACCGGGCGGCAGAGCGTCCGGGTTTCACCGCCGCGGACATCGAGTATCCGGGAAAGGAGGCGGTCGCCCTCGCGGTCGTTGTAAATGATTTCCGTTGACGAATCGTTCAGCCATTGCAGCATACAGCCCTGCTGCCAGCACCAGGCGTTGGTTTCGGCCAGCGGGATGAAACGGTTGCCGTCCCGCAGGTCGATCATGCCGATGCGGGCGGTTTCGCCGGGCAACGGCTGGCGGGCGGTGAAGCCGACCGACTGGGCCAGCAGGTAACGGCCGGATTTATCCCATGGAAATTTGTCGAAATAACCGAAAAAATGATGGTGCGGGCCGTGGGTGACGCGTTCGACGGGGAGATGCTTTTTGATGATCATGATAGAACCTCAGCAGGATTGACGGATGACCAGTTGTTGATGGAGTTTCAGACGACGGGGCGGCCCGGTTTCGGTTCCGTTCAGGCGCGCTTTCAGCAGTTGCCAGACGGTTTCGGCGAAAACGCCCGCGTCGAAGCCGATCGAGGTCAGCGGCGGGTCGTGATATTCGCCGTATGCGATGTTGTCCACACCCGCCGCCGCGCAGTCCTCCGGCACCCGCCAGCCGTGTTTTTTCAAGGCTGAAATAATGCCGATGGCGCTGATGTCGTTGTATCCGATAATGGCCCGGGGCGGGCGCTTGAATTCTTTCAGAAAGGCTTCCAGCGAGGCGGCGGCGCCGGCAAACCCCGAACCGTTCAGCGGATAGGTCCGGATGTGACCGGCGAGGCCGGCCGCGGTCATGGCGTGGCGGTAACCGTCCAGCCGCGCGGATTTGCCGGGTGGACAGAACAGCGCAATGTCCCGGTAGCCGCGGCTGATCGCATGTTCGGTCAACCGGCGGGCGCTGTCGAAAAAATCGATTTCGAGGCAGTCGGCTGTCGTGGTTTCCGGGTCGCCGAATACCACCGCGGGCAGACCGGCCCGGTGGCATTCGCGCAGGATTCCGGCGAACGGTTGTTCGGCGTTCGGGCTGCGGATGTAACCGGCGATCAGGCCGTCGACCCGGCGCGCCAGCAGGTCGTCCAGGGTATCGCGCCGCGTTTCGGAAGAACCGGTCAGGGAGGCGGTCAGGAGCCGGTAGCCGTCTGCGGCGGCGCACTCGCGGAGGCGTTCGCAGAACTCCACCCGCACGGGATTGGAGGGTTCGGTGACGGCGACGCCGACGGTTGACGTTTTTTTCAATACCAGGCTGCGGGCGTTTAAGTTCGGGCGGTAGCCGAGGGCGGCGGCGGCTTCCTTGACGCGCTCGCGGGTTTTCAGCCCGATGTCTTTTTTGTCTTTCAGCGCGCGGGACGCGGTGTTGACCGACACGCCGACCTGGGCGGCAATATCTTTTAACGTGACCGGCATAAAGTTGTCATGGCTCCATGTTGCTGACGGATAATATATCCAACATTAACGTTAATGCAAGATGACGGCGGTATTTTTTTCTTGAGAATAAAATTTGCTATTTGGCGGAATATGTAGTATTTTAATGGATTAAACTGGTGTCTGATCATCAATTAATCATGGCAGGGTGGAAATTATGATGAATGAAGCGGCGAAACTTTACATCGTTGTTCCGTGTTTTAATGAAACGGCCGTGTTGGAAGGGACCGTAACGCATCTTCTGGGCGTTATTGACGGCATGATCACGGAGAAACTCGTGACCGGCGGCAGCAAGGTTCTGTGCGTGGACGATGGTTCTTCGGATGGAACATGGGAGCTGATCGGGAAACTTCACGCGGCGTATCCGCAGCGGGTCGCCGGACTCCGCTTGTCCGGGAATCGCGGACACCAGAATGCATTGCTGGCCGGCCTGATGGCCGCGAAGGACGAAGCAGACTGTACCGTTTCCATCGACGCCGACCTGCAGGACGATACCGCCGTGATCCCGGAGTTTGTGCGGGAATTTCAGCGCGGTTCGGATATTGTATACGGCATCCGCTCGGACCGCAGTTCGGATTCTTTTTTCAAGCGGTTCACGGCGGAGTCGTTTTACCGGCTGATGAAGATGCTGGGCGCCAGTGTGATTTTCAACCACGCGGATTACCGGCTGATGAGCCGCCGTGCGCTTGAGGCGCTTGCCGGATACCGGGAAGTGAATCTGTTTTTGCGGGGCATTATTCCGATCATCGGTTTCCGGTACTCGATTGTGCCGTATGTGCGCAAGGCGGCGGCGCGGCCTACCCATTATCCGTTCCGGAAAATGCTGATGCTGGCGCTGGACGGGATCACGTCGTTCAGCGTGCGGCCGATCCGGTTGATTTCACTGATCGGTTTTCTGGCGTTTCTGGCCACGATCGGGATCGGGGTCTGGTACTTGATCGTAAAGCTGTATGGGTTTACCGTGCCGGGCTGGACTTCCATTATTCTGCTGGTGCTGGGGCTCGGGGGGCTTCAGCTGCTGAGCATCGGTTTGATCGGCGAATATATCGGCAAGATTTATCTGGAAGCCAAAGCACGCCCCCGCTATTTTATCGCGGAGAAATTGGAAAATGATTGATTTGAAAAGACCGGATGCAGGATTCTGGACCATTGCGCTGGGGATTCTTGTACTTGTCGGATTCCTGCCGTTGCTTTATCCCGCGCTTCCGATGGGGCATGACATGTTATTTCACCTGGCCCGGATTCAGGGGCTGAGAGACGGTTTCGCGGACGGCGTGTTTCCGGTGTACATCAATTTCCGTGCGCTGGACGGATTCGGGTATGGAACCGGCCTTTTCTATTCGGATTTATTTCTCTGCATCCCGGCGTTGCTGGCGCTCTGCGGGTTCGGGATTGTGGAGGCTTACAAGCTGTTCCTGATTTTCTGGGGCCTGGCCTCGGCGTTTTCAATGCTGTACTGCCTGCGCAAGCTCAAGGCATCGGATTTCGGCGCGTTTGCGGGGAGCCTGCTCTATGTCTGGAGCAGTTATTTTGCCATCGACGTGTTTACCCGGGCGGCGGTGGGGGAAATTACGGCGTTTCCGTTTTTGCCCCTGATCATTCTGGGACTGTACCGCCTGATCTACGGGCAGCCGGGGCGGATTTATCCGCTGGTATTCGGGTTTGCGGGACTGTTTCTCGCTCACCAGATCACGTTTGTGCTGATGGGCTTGCTTGCGTTGATTTTTTGCGGATTGTGCCTGCCGCGTTTTCTGGCCGAGCCGGGGCGGATTTTCTGGGGATGCGTGTCGGGCGTCCTGTTTGCCGGCCTGGTCGCTTTTTTCCTGTTTCCGATGATGGAGCAGTTGATGTTCATGAAGTACAACCTGACGGAAATGACGCTGCACTCGCCTGTCCATGAGCGGAGTATTCCATTCTTCCGGCTTTTCCTGGAGCTGCCGTATACCAAACTGGAACATTGGATACCGCCGGGGATCGGGATTATTTTTCTGGTGGCGGCGTTCCAGCGTTTCCGCATCAGATCGCACTGGAGCAGCGAAGAACGCTTTCGCGACTGCCTGCTGATCGCCGGTTTTGCCGCGCTGCTGTTTGCCACGGACCTGATGCCGTGGGAAGGGAAAATCATGAAACCGCTGGCGGCGATTCAATTTCCGTGGCGCAGTTATCTGCCGGCGACGGCGTTGCTGGCGGCGGCGGGCGGGCTTTTGATTTCGGAAATTACGGATTCCGTCGGCGGGTCGGTGAAGCGCTGGTTGTGGATTCTTCTGGTCGGCTGCGGCTTTGCGTGGTTTTTGGTTCTTCTGCACTTTAT
>DHTZ01000027.1:0-74924 GCA_002408885.1 Lentisphaeria bacterium UBA5247
GTAATTACGATCATCGCGATTCTCGCCGCCATGCTCCTGCCCGCATTGAACAAAGCCCGTGAAAAAGCCCGCCAGACCTCCTGTGTCAGTAATCTCAAACAATGGTATCTCGGGTTTTCCAGTTATCATGATGCATTTGATGATTATCTGGTTCCCCAGCAAGTAAAAAGAACAGATGGCAACTCGCTCGTAAACTGGTACCTGTGGAACAGCTGGCTCTCTCAGAATGTTCAACCGGGTGTAAGTCAGGCCAGCTGGGTGTCAGGAACAAATGTCAATAAATGCCCTTCCTGGCAGAAAACGGACAGAGCTACAAGTTGTGCACCGACCCCGGATTTAAGTTACGGCATCAATTACGCAATCGATCCTTATTCCAAGTTTTATTTGACGCCTACGCCGTCTCAGCTCTATTTCAAGGTAACCCAATTGCGTAATCCGAGCCAAACGATGTACATCATTGACAGCGATATTAACGGTTCCGGACTCAACCAGGCCGACGACCAGTTTATCAATCCGCTTACGCCAAGCACCTGCCGTGTCGCCTATCGTCATGGCGGCATGGCCAATCTGGTTGCGGTGGGCGGCAACGTGACAAATACAACCAGATTGAAGAAATGTACTTATAGTGATCCTACTTTTTAAACAGGCCGATGCGTCCGGCAATTGCAAATAACGCCCGGTTGGTTTATAGTTTCAATACCGTAACCCAACCTAAACGAAGGAAAACATTGTTATGAAGACAAAAATCATCGCATCCCTCATGCTGCTCGCCACGGCCATGTGCGCCCAAACCGTCTGGATGATCGGCGACTCCACCATGGCCAGCTACAAAGACAATCAGGCTCCCCTCACCGGCTGGGGACAGATGCTGGGCGAATACTGCAAGCCCGGCGTCAAAATCCAGAACAAAGCCGTTTCCGGCTGGAGCACGACGATGTTCATGGCGAAAGACGAAAAGACCGGCAAGAGCCGGTTTGACAGTCTGGTGGACCAGATTAAACCCGGCGATTACCTGATCGTCCAGTTCGGGCACAACGACCAGAAAAAAAGTGCTCCGAAACAGTACGCTTCTCCAGAACAGTACCGGGAATATATGATGTTCTTCGCCGATGAAGCGAAAAAGCGCGGCGCCACGCCGGTTTTCGCCACCTCGGTCTGCCGCCGCCAATTCAAGGGCGACAGCGCCATCAGCACGCTGGCCGAATACCCGGCCATCACCCGCGAACTGGCGAAGAACAACGGCATCGCGCTGGTGGACCTGAACGCCATCACCCAGGCCGAATATACCAAGCTGGGGCCGGAAGACAGCAAAAAGCTGTTCAAGTACGTCAAGGAAGGCGAATCCCCGTATTGGGACAAGCAGATCGAAAAGGAAAAAGCCAAGAGCAAAACGCCGGGCCTGCACGTGGACGACACGCATTTCAACCGCAGCGGCGCCACGACGGTAGCCGGCTGGTTCGTGGACGACGCCAAGAAGCAGAATCTGCCGATCGCGGAGCTGTTCAAATGAAGGTAAAATCCGTTCTGGCAGGTATTGCCGCGGCGGGAATCGCCTGCGGCGCCGGTGCCCAGGTTCAGGATATGGGGCAACTGGATCACAACATGGTGATCCCGACCGTCAAGAGCGACGGCATCTCCTGGTATTCGCCGAAAACCAAGCCGTTCCGCCTGGCGGGATTCTCCTGGTTCGAACAGGACAATGTCTATCGCCGCCTGCCGGTCAAACCGGCGGTGACGATCCCGAAGGCGGTGGACACGTTGGCTTCATTCACCGCGGGAGGCCAGGTCAGCTTCAAAAGCAACGCGACCAAGGTTCTCGTCCGGGTCAAGCTCTCCGGGGCGCGCGACATGTTCCATATGGCGTCGACCGGGCACAGCGGGTTCGACCTTTACCTCGGCGAACCGGGCGGCAAGAAGTTCTACGCCGTGACGTTCCTGAAGATCAAGGACAACACCTACGAAGCCCAGCTCTACAGTTCAAAGAGCACCGCCTGGAAAGAATTCACCCTCAACTTCCCGCTCTACAACGGCGTGGAAGAACTCCTGATCGGGCTGAACGAAAAAGCGGAAATCGCCCCGCCCTCGCCCTATGCCTCCGATCAGAAAATCGTCGTTTACGGCGGTTCCACCGTTCAGGGCGCCTGCGCCTCGCGCCCCGGCGCCTATCACCTGAACATTCTCAGCCGCCGCTTGAACATGGAGATCATCAATCTCGGGTTCTCCGGCAGCGGCAAGCTGGAACCGGAACTGGCGGAGCTGATGACCGAAATCAAGGACCCCGCCGTCTTTTTCGTGGAGGGCGAACGCAATTCGCATTATCAGGGCGTGGTTGACCACTTGGAAAACTTCATTAATATCCTGAGGAAAAAACATCCCGCCGTCCCGATCGTCATCCTGACCGCCAACAAACGGTCATTGGAAGCATTTCGTCCGGACGAACGGGTGAAAATCCTGGCGTTTCAGAAGCAACTGGCGGAAAAAATGAACGTTCTTCTGTTCGACAGCACCGAGTTGCTGGGCGATGATTTCTACGAATGCAGTGTGGACGGCAGCCACCCGACCGACCTCGGTTTTTACCGGATGGCGGAGGGCATGACGCCGTTCACCGCCAAACTATTGAATGTAAAGGTGGTACAATGAAAAAACTGTTTTTGCTGGCAGCCTGTCTGGGCGCGGGCATCGGCGCAAGCGCGGCCGATGTGCCGTCCCGGGTAAAAATCGACATCGACGGACGGGACGCATCGATCCCCTTCAAAATCGTCTCCACGTCCAACGGCCTTCGCGGGCTTTATCCCGCCTGGATCAAGGAGCCGGACAAAAAACAGACCTACATGATATTCCAGGGGACCGCCGATCTGTCGCCGGACCAGTGGACCGACCAGGAGTTCACGTTCGTGCCGGAAAAGGACGGCGCCGCCGTCCTTACCCTGCGTTCCGCCATCAAAACGACGGAATTCTGGGGCTGGACCGCCTACCGCAACGTCGAAATGAGCGGGGCCGAATTCAACGGTATCTGGCGCGTTCGTCCCGAAATGCTTCGCAAAACGCCGGAGGGCGACATTTTCTATGCCGCCCATGATGCGTCCGCCATCCGGGGCCTGAAGCTGACCGCCGGGCAGGAAGTCAAAATCCGCTTCCAGGCGCAGGGCGCCCCCTCCCTGAAAGCAAAAGAGATGCCGGTCAAGCCCGACCCGCTGGACACCGTCCCGCCGATGCGGGCCGCGGACAATATGCCCAAAGAGTATTACTATTATTTCGACAAAGACGTCAAATTGCTGCCGCTGAAAGACAAAGGGCTTTCCGGCGAGCACATCGCGCGCCATCTGCGCGATGCCGGGCGCAAAACGGGCCGCGAACTTCCCCAGCCTCAATTCCTGGCAACCACCCTTGCCGGTACCCCGAACAAACCGGTCGAATTCAGCGTTCCGGTGGAACTGCTGGAAGAAGCCGGAGTAGCGCGGAACGCCGCGGTCCGTTTCGGTTTTCCGCTGCCGAAGGGGCATTTTTTCGAACCGGGATTCCTGAAAGTGCTGGACCCGTCCGGCAAGGAAGTCCCGGCGCAGTTTTCATTTCTCGGCACCTGGCCGGACAGTTCCGCCAAATGGGTTCTGGTGCAGTTCGCCGCGCCGCTGAAAGCCAATGAAAAGGCCGTCTACCGCGTCGCGTCCGGCAAACCCGCCGCCCCGGCGGCCGGGCTCACCGTGCGGCCGGAGGGTGACGGCTATCTGGTTTCGACCGGCCCCCTGACCGTCACCGTGGACGGCAGACTGTTCAGCAGCGTCGTCAGCAACGGCCGCAAGATCGGCGGCCTGGAACCGCTGAAGCTGGTCATGGAAAACGGCGACATCGCCGAAGCCCTCCCCGGCAAAATCACCATCGAAGAACAGGGTCCGGAAGTCCTGCAATTCCGTCTCGACGGCAAACTCGGGACCATCGCCGACTACGTGGCGCGGCTGCGTTTCTACCGCGGTTCGGCCGCCGTTTACGGCGAAATCTCCTATATCAACACCAATCTGAAAAACGAATTTACCGATTTCACCTCCCTGACCCTCGATTTCCGGACCGCCGGAGCGGTTTCCGCGTTCAGCGTCGACGGCGACAGCTCGCTCAAGCGCTATTTTCAGGAAGACGAGCGCACCCTGAACGGCAAGCCCGGCAAAATGTCCGGCGCCGCCGCCGTCAAAACCGCCGCAGGGAATTTCAATGTGGCCATCCGCGACGCCGCCCTGCGCTATCCCAAGGCCCTCTCGGCCGCCGGCGACCGCATCAGCCTGGAACTCCTCCCCGAACAGCCCTCTCCGGAATTCGGCAAAAAATTACCCTACTACCTCCAGTTCCCGTTCGTCGACGGCAAATACCGCATGAAATGGGGCATGGCCTTTACCGAAAAATTCTGTTTTGACTTTTCCGGCTCCGACGCCGCCGTGACCGTGGCCGAAACCAGTTTGCCGGTCGTCGCCGTCATCGACCGCGACTGGCATTTCCACACCGGGGCCATCCAGGGCGCTTCCGCCGCCAATGACCACAGTTTTGACAACTATGACCGCCAGATGCGCGAAGCCGTCAAGGAACACCTGATGTTCAAGGCCCGGCAGCGCGAATTCGGCTTCCTGAACTACGGCGACTGGTTCGGCGAACGCTCCCGCAACTGGGGCAACAACGAATACGACCTCGCCCACGGCATGTTCGTCCATTTCATCCGCACCGGCAACCGCGACGCCGCCCGGCTGGCTTCGGCGGCGGCCCAGCATCAGGCCGACGTGGACATCGTCCAGGCGTATCCCGATCCCTATTACATCGGCGCCAACGCCCAGCACGGCGTAGGCCATACCGGCACCAACTACCAGCACGTGGACCGCGGCTCGTGGACCCACCGTTACGACTACAGCTATACCGCCGAAAACGGCCACACCTGGAGCCAGGGCATGGTGGAGGAATGGCTGCTCAACGGTAACGCCCGCGTCATGTCGTCCGCCCTGAAACTGGGCGAACACATCTGCTGGTTCATGGTGCCGAACTTCAAGCAGCTCGGCAGCCACGAGCGCAGCGGCGGCTGGAGCATGACCGCCCTGATGGGGCTGTACAACGGAATCAACGACCCGCTTTATCTGGATTCCGCCGCCAAGATCGCCAAGCTCGCGATGGACGAGCAGAACTTCGAAAAAGGCGGCGCCTGGCCCCATGTCCTGCCGCTTGCCCACGCGGGCGGACAAAAAGACGCTTACGGCAACTGCCCCTATCTGATCGGCGTCCTGCTCGAAGGGCTGGGCAAATACCACGCCGTCACCGGCGACCCCCGTGCGAAAAAAGCGATCATCGCCGGGGCCGAATGGCTGGTCAAGGCGTGGAGTCCCAACGAACAGTCATGGCCCTACGGCGTATCGTGGGACGGCAAAGCCTTCAACGCGGGCGCGCCGAACCTGAACCTGCTGATCGCCCCCGCGGTGATCTATGCCGGGAACCTGGCCGACAGCGCCGACATGTTCAAGATCGCCTCCGACGTCATGACCGGCGCCACCTTCAAGGGCATGGACGCCACCGGCAAAGCCCTGTCGCTGGACGTGGCGACGGTGGCGGGCCTGATCGACGGCCTTTCGCGCTGGAACTTCAAGCACCCGGACCGTCCGTACAAATACGACGCCTCGCATATTCTGTCGCAGGCCTTCGCGCCTGAATCCATGCGTTTCAGCCTGCGGGCGCCCGACCGGAAATCCTTCAAGGTCGTCCTGAAAAAGGACAACCCGGAAATCCGCGTCGCCCGCGTCAAAGCCGGCGCCCGCCCGAAGGGCAGGGAAACCGGCACGCTGGCGCTCTCCGCCGCCGACGGCAAAGTCCTGTTGCAGGAGGAATACCCTGCCAGCGCCCCCTTTGCCAAAAAATACCCGGTGACCGCCAAGGCCGGTGAAACCATCACCGTCGATATCGACGACGACATGACGGCGGTATGGGATGTGGAAACTTCCCCGGATTACGACGCGTTTGCGATGCTGGTCGCCAATTCGAGCATGGGCGACGTGAATAACAAAGGATTTTATTTCACGGTTCCGGCGGGCGCGTCGGAGTTCACGATCCACGTCCGCGGCGTGCATCCCGGCAAGTTCAACGCTCAGATCATCGACGAAAAGGGACAGACCGTTGAATCCATCGAAGGCATCAACGTCGGCAGTTCCCGTCTGCCGTGGCTGACCTACGACTCCTCCGCCGACCCGGTCCAGAAACGGACCGTCAAGTTCGCGCCGTCCTCCGAACCGCGCAACTGGCGGCTCCTGGTGTCGGCGGCGGGCAACATCTCGTTCTATTTCGAAGGAATTCCGTCGGCGGTGAGCATCGCGCCCGGGTTCTTCCCCGCCAAGCTGTAACTTTTTTCGCATCATCATCCCCGGCGGCCGGACGGAATACTTGAAAAATCCGTCCGGCCGCTGTATTGTACCCCGATCAATGAACTCATCCAACAACTTATGGAGACGATGATGAATATACTGGTGGTCGGCAGCGGCGGACGCGAACATGTATTGTGCTGGAAACTCAAGCAGAGCAAGCTGGCGGACAAAGTCTTCTGCGCCCCCGGCAACGCCGGTATCGCCGCCGAAGCCGAATGCGTGGACATCGGCGTGGAGGAACTCGACAAACTCGCCGACTTCGCCGCCGCCAACAACGTCGGGCTGACGGTGGTCGGTCCCGAAGTGCCGCTGTGCCTCGGCGCCGTCGATGTTTTCAACCGCCGCGGACTGAAAGTATTCGGGCCCGACAAAGTCGCCGCCCAGCTCGAGGGCAGCAAAAGCTTCGCCAAGGATTTCATGCTGCGCCACGGCATCCCCACCGCCAAAGCCGCGACGTTTGACAACGCCGCCGCCGCCGCCGAATACGTCCGCAGCGAATTCGCCGCCGGTGAAAAAGGCATCGTCATCAAAGCCGACGGCCTCGCCGCCGGCAAGGGCGTGCTGGTCGCCGCCGATCCCGAATCGGCCATCGAATTCGTCCGGGGCTGTTTCGACGGCATGTTCGGCAGTTCCGGGGCGCGGGTGCTGGTGGAGGAATGCCTGTTCGGTGAAGAAGCCTCCATCCTGGCGCTGACCGACGGCAAAACCATCCTGCCGCTGGCCTCCTCGCAGGACCACAAGCGCGCGTTTGACCACGACGCGGGGCCGAATACCGGCGGCATGGGCTCGTATTCGCCCGCGCCGGTCGTGGACGACGCCATGTGGGCGAAGATTCAGGAACAGGTCCTCGATCCGTTCCTGAAAGGAATCCAGGCGGACAAACTCCATTTCAAAGGCGTGATTTTCGTCGGCGCCATGATCACCGAAAACGGCCCGAAAGTGCTGGAATTCAACGTCCGCTTCGGCGACCCCGAGGTGCAGTCGGTCATGAGCCGCCTCGACAGCGACCTCGTTGAAGCCATGCTCAAAACCGTGGACGGCAACCTCGCCGAAGCCCGGCTCGAATGGTCTCCCGACCCCGCCGTCTGCGTGGTCATGGCCTCCGGCGGCTACCCCGACTCCTACGAAAAAGGATTCGAAATCAAAGGCCTCGAAGAAGCCGAAAAAACCGGAGCCAAGGTTTTCCACGCCGGAACCGCGTTCAAAAACGGCAAAATCGTCAATACCGGCGGCCGCGTCCTCGGCGTCTGCGCCCGCGGCAAAGACATCCGGGCGGCCATCGAACGCGCCTACGCCGCCGTCGATAAAATCTGCTGGGACAAGTGTTTCTGCCGCCGCGACATCGGCCACCGCGCCATCGCCCGGCTGAAGTAACGACTTCATTGGGGAAAACGACAAACTTTTGGCAACGTTTTTCCTTTTCCCCAAACCCCTTTGATCTTTTCAAACCTTTTTATAATCGGCGCCCGCCCGTTTGCAATGCAAACGGGCGGGCGCCGTCTTTAAAAGATTTTGGCAGGATGGAGGGGGAGTGGGGGGAGGAAGGAGAACCTTTTTCAAAAGGGTTCCTTCTTCCCCCTGCGAAAAACAACCGTCTCCGCGGTCTGTTCCGTAACCGGGGCGAAATTCGAACGCCGCAGGCCGGGCGCCCAGATGATTTCACCGCCGGGAATCCGCAAGACCCGCAATTCGTCTTTCTGCCGGGCGGAGAACTTAGCGTCGAGCATCAGTTTTTTCAGTTTTTTCGGGGAATGCGCGCCGAACGGAATCATGGCGTCGCCCGGCGCGGGAGCGGCGATTTCCAAAACATCCGGCAGCAATGCGGCGTCGAATGCCACGCCGTTTTCCGGCAGGGCGGCGGCAGGTTCCGCCGAAAAGCCCATGAACTCCGGCTGTTCGCGCCAATGCCACGGCAACGGTTCGGCCAACGGATTTTCCCGGGCGTGAAGCCAGGCTTCGCCGCGGCTGAAACCGATTTGCAGTTCCCCGTTCACCTCCAGATACCGGGTTTCGGTGGATTCGGAATGGATTTCCCGGATGAAACGTTCGATCAGATGATGATTCGGAATCACTTCGCCAAACCGGTGATACGCGGGCCAGAGCCGCAACAGGCGTGGAACCAGCGCTGGATGGATTGCCCGCCAGTATCCGACGGGCGTATGGCTGGTTTTCAACGGCTCCGCTTCCGCGCGCGCCTGAGCGTCCAGACAGTCGCCGTCCAGCGTCAGCGCCCTTGCGGCATGGAGGAGCCCCTCGCGGACGGGAGGGAATCCGGCGTACCACTCCGGCAACATTTTGCGGAGAAAATTACGTAAATAGGATTCATCTTCGTTGGTCGAATCGATCCGCCAGTCATTCACCCCGGCGTCACGCAGATACTGTTCGATCTCCTCGCGCCGACAGTCCAGCAACGGACGCAGAAACGTGAGGTTCCCGAACCGCGACCGGTAATCCATGCGCCCCGCCCCGGAAGCATTCGAACCCCGGGCCAGCCGGATCAGCATGTTTTCCACCCGGTCGTCGGCATGGTGCCCCAGCAGGATAACCGTCGGCTTGCCGCCGGAAAACGCCTGCCAGGCTTCCAGGCGAAGACGGCGGGCGGTGGCTTCGAGGTTCTCGCCGGGTTTCATGCAGGAGAGGGTGTCAAGCGGAATCTCGCGGTATTCGACGCCGCGGGCGGCGCAGAACGCCCGGCACCAGGCGGCGTCGGCGCGCGATTCCTCGCCCCGGATGCCGTGTTCGAAATGCACGGCGCGGACATTTAAACCATTTTCGAGGGTCGCCAGCAGCAAAGCAGTGCTGTCCGCGCCGCCGCTGAAGCCGACATAAAGGCGGTCCGGTTTTTCGTCGAAATTGATGTTAATCTTCATTTTTCAATTGCATTATCGTTATTCGTGTTATACTATATACGACATCAATGATATTTACAAAAAAGGAATTAGGATATGTTCAGAGTTGTTGCCGCCACTTCCAACAAGCACAAGCTTGAAGAATTCAAAAAAATGCTGCAGGACCAGAAAGCCGAGATCGTCGGCCTTGACAGCTATCCCGACATGCCCCCCATTGAGGAAACCGGCAAAACATTCCGTGAAAATTCCGAAATCAAAGCCCTGGCCGCCAACCGTTACTGCGATGTGCCGGTCTTCGCCGACGATTCCGGGCTGGAAATCGAAGCGCTGAACGGAGCGCCCGGCGTCTACTCCGCCCGCTACGCCGAAAACCCGAAAGCCTGCATCGAACGCGTCCTGAAAGAGATGAAGGGACAGACCAACCGCAAGGCCCGCTTCGTCTGCATCCTGTCGATTGCCGCCAACGGCGAAATCATCAATTCGTTCGAGGGTGAAGTACGCGGCCGGATCATCGACGAGCCGCGCGGAGAAGGCGGCTTCGGTTACGATCCGATCTTCGTGCCGGACGGTTACGAACAGACCTTTGCCGAAATGTCCGAGGACCAGAAAAACCAGATCAGCCACCGAGCCCGCGCCTGTCAGGCCGCCCTGGAGTTCATCGAAGATGAAATGTCGATCCTGGACGACGATTTTTAAGCTTCTTCTCTGTCTTTTTCTGCCGGTCGCGGCGGCCGCGCAAACCCTGCGCGTAACCGCCGACATCGAATCGGCGCGCGGCATTCGCGGACGGACGCCGGAAACTATCCGGTGCAACGTCCGCTTCACCGCGCTCCCGGTCAACGGCTCCAAATGGCGGATCGCTTTGCTTGACGGCCAGTGGAACGAAGGACGAATTCATGCCGAAAATCATAATTTCGACCTCAAAAATCCGGGTTCCGGCGCGGTTGCCAAGGCGCTCTCCATGCTCCTCCCCTACGCGTCGGAAGAATTCCGCGACATCCGGGTTCCGTCCGAATCGGGGCCGCTCGACAACGCCTTGATGCACGAACTGCTCCGCAAACAGGGATTCGACCCGGAAAAAATGACCCTCGACGGGCGTTGGGTCCGGGAATCAGCCACCAAGGCCGCATTGCGGATCCAAGGCAAGGGAACAGGGCAGCGGATCGATTACCGGATGCTTCTCGCGCCGGATTCGAGGGAAGTCGTGTTCGACTACAGGATTCTCCTGAAAATGCCCGAAAGCGACCCTTTTACCGCAGGCCTTGAGCTGGAATCATCCGGCAGAGGAACCATTACCATCACGATCGCCCGTTAAACGGTCCATCAACCGAAACGGCTCGGCTCGGGTTCTTCGTCGTATTTGGAGAGATTGACGAATTCCATCCGGTGCGGATAGAATTTCAACGGCACCATACCGGTTTGTCCGTTACGGTTTTTTTCCACGATCAGCTCGGCGTCCACCCCCATGTGGGAGGCTTCGTCGGTGAGGTTCTTGGACTGGTCGCGGTTACGGTGAAGGAAAGTCACCACGTCGGCGTCCTGCTCGATCGAACCGGATTCACGGAGGTGGCTGAGCTTGGGGCGGGCGTCGCCGCTGCCGGTTTTTTCGACTTCACGGTTCAACTGCGCCAGCACCAGGACCGGCACGTTCAGGTCTTTGGCCAGGCTCTTGATGCCGCCGGAAATTTCGGCGACTTCCTGCTGGCGGCTTTCCTGATTGTTTTTATCGCCCTTCATCAACTGCAGATAGTCGATGGCGATCAGTTTGATGTCGTGTTCGGCTTTCAGCCGCCGCGCCTTGGCGCGCAGTTCGGCGATGCTCAGGCCGGAGGTGGGGTCGATGAACAGTCGGGCCTTTTTCAGCGTCTGGACCGTTCTCACCAGCTTCGGGAAATCGGTCTGGCGGAATTTGCCGTTGTAAAAACTGGATTCGGATACGTCCGATTCGGTGCAGAGCAGACGGCGGGTGATCTGGTCCGCCGTCATTTCCAGGCTGAAAAACGCCACCGGCGGGTAATCCGCGCGGAGCGCCACGTTGCGGAGAATGTTCAACGCAATGGATGTTTTGCCGATCGAGGGGCGCGCGGCAAGCACGAACATTTCACCGGGTTTCAGGCCGTATACCATCCGGTCGAGGTCCGGGTAGCCGGTCTTGATGCCGACTTCGACCTCGCCTTTCATGGCTTTCTGCAGATATTCAAAGGTGGAGTCGATGCTGCTGTTCAGCGTGACGATGTCGGATTTTTCCACCGTGAAACGGACTTTGAAAATTTTCGATTCGATCTCGTCGATCAACTCGGACGCGCTTCTGCCGGCGTCGTAGCAATGCAGCAGCGATTCCGAACAGACGTCGATCATGTTGCGGAGCATGGCGAGTTCCGCCACGATATCGCACCAGCTCTCGAGGTTGGCGGTCGTGGAAATGGCGCCGTGGAGTTCAACCAGGGTCAATTCGCCGCCGATGTCATCGAGTTTATTGGTTTTCCGCAGCTCGTTGGCCACGGTCAGTATGTCGACCCCGCCCTGGTTTTCGGCATGAACCCGCTTGATGGAGTCAAAAATCACCCGGTGGGTATGGGTATAGAAGACCGAAGATTCCTTCAGCCGTTCGATCACCATATCCACGCAGGATGCCGGCTCCCGGAGCATAGCGGAAACAACCGCCCGTTCAGCCTCAATATTATGAGGCTGGGGGCGGTTGGTATCCAGAATCCCGGAAGCAGGAGAAGCTGCCGGAACGCCGGCGCTGTTCTTCTGGTACGCCATGAATTAACCGCGAACGATCCAGAGCTTGATATTGGCGGTCACATCGGCATGCAGCTTGACCGGAACTTCGTACTTGCCGAGTTCTTTGATCGGTTCTTCGAGCTGGATGCGGTGGTGATCGACCTTGAAGCCGCTTTCGATCAGTTTGTCCCCGATCATCCTGGCGGAGATGGAGCCAAACAGACGGTTGTCGTCGGAAGCCTGGACCGGAATCGAGATTTCGACTTCGGCGATCTTATTGGCGATTTCCTGGGCGGCAACGACATCGGCGCGGCGCTTGGCCTCGATTTTTTCCTTGTTGGCGGCCAGCACGCGGAGAGCTCCGGGCGTGGTATGGGCGGCCAGCTTGCGCGGCACCAGGAAGTTGCGGCCGTAACCGGCAGCTACCGATACTTCGTCGCCAGCCAGTCCGAGATTTTCAACGTCCTGAAGCAAAATCAGTTTAACATTAGCCATGTTCGATATCTCCTTTCAATTAATAGACCAGGCAGACAATGCGGGCGCGTTTGACGGCGACGCCGAGCATTTTCTGGTGATCCAGGCAGGTGCCGGTAATGCGGCGGGGCAGAATTTTGCCTTTTTCGGTCTGGAATTTCTTCAGCGTTTCGGAATCCTTGAAATCGATGTATTCGACTTTGGATTCGCAGAAGCGGCAAATCTTCGGTTTGGCCGCGCGCTTGCGGCGGCTGTGTCTTCTTTCTTTGTTTTCCATAATGTGTTTTACCTTTTGTATTGTATTGCCAATTTATTGATGCTTAAAACGGGATATCGTCTTCGGTTCCGTCCACGCCGCCAACGTCAAACGCGTCCGGCATCGGCGGCTGTTCCTGAGAGTCCCGCTGAGGGGGCTGCGAGGGCTGCTGATAACCGCCGCGCTGTTGCGGAGGCTGTTGCGGAGGCTGTGAGGGCTGCTGATAACCGCCGCGCTGTTGCGGAGGCTGCTGCTGGTAGCCGCCGCGCGGCTGATTCTGCTGGCGCGGAGCGTACTGCTGCTGCTGGGGAGCGTCGCCGCCCTCGATCTCGTCGCGGTCCGAACGGCCGCCGATGAACTGGACCCGCTCGGCAACCACCCGGAGGCGGCTGCGTTTCTGACGGGTTTCCCGGTCTTCCCACTGGTCGTACTGCAAGCGTCCTTCAATCAACGCGGGAGAGCCTTTCTGAAGGATGCGGCCGGTACTTTCAGCCTGTTTGTCCCAGACTACGATATCGACGAAGCATACCTCGTCTCTGTTCGCGTCCCCGAAACGGCGGTTCACCGCCAGTCCGAATTCGCAAACGGCCGTACCGCTGTTGGTATAACGCAATTCAGGATCGCGCGTCAGGTTGCCCAGCAGAATCACTTTGTTAAAAGAAGCCATAATTTCCTCCCTGCGTTGTTTCGATGATTGCTTGGTTCGTTCAGACTTCGATCAACTTGGTTCTGGCATCTTTGGAAGGACGGTCATAAGCGATGATCATCGAACGCAACACACGCTCGTCCAGACGGAATTTGTCCAGAATCTTTTCGTTGGTGTCGGCTGCGGCTTCGAACACGAAGTTCCAGTAAATACCGGCCTTGCGCTTGTTGATTTCATAGGAAAACTGAATCCGTCCCATCGGAATGGATTCTTCCACTTTGCCGCCGGAGCTTCCGATCAGCGCGGCGAATTCCTTGCTGAACGCTTCGCCTTCATCCTCTACTTTGCGGATGTCCAAAATAAATATTGCTTCATATTTTTTCAAAACCTGTTCCTCCATGGTTTGATTTTTGTTCCCCGGAATGTTCCGGTTCTTCCTGATCCGACGGCATCGACCATCCATTGAAGCTGTTCATGGCCGTGCCCAGACCCCGTGCCAATGCGCAGACCGCCGCATCCGCCGCCGCATCGACCACCTGGTCGAAAATCGGCTGTTCGTCTGCGTCGAAACGGCTCAGCACGTGGTCGATCTGGTTTCTCCCGGCGGCGCCGATCCCCAGCCGCAGTCTTGCAAACGCGGCGGAATTCAGACACTCGATCAGCGAATCGATTCCGTGGTGCCCGCCGCTGCTGCCGCCCTTTCTCAGGCGCATTCGCCCGAGCGGGATATCGACATCATCGTAAGCAACCAGGATCTCTTCGGGCTGAATCTGCTCGGCCGCCGCCAGACCCGCCACCGCTTTGCCGCTCAGATTCATATACGTCTGCGGCATCTGCAGCAACAGTTCCCGGCCGCGGAAGCGTCCGCGAAACCCGATCCCATTGTACTTATTGAATTTTTCAAAAGAACCCGGCAGTTTTTTCAACAGGGTTTCGATCAGCTCAAATCCGGCGTTGTGCCGGGTTTTCGCATATTCGGCTCCGGGATTGCCCAGCCCCACAATCAATCTCACGCGGCTAAGCTCCATCGCCATTCCTTCACCCATTGCTGCCTGTTAACGAACCGTAGATTCCGGCTCAGGAAAAAAGTATTACTTTCCGTCCTGCTCTTTCTTCTTCTTTTCGACCACCGCCGGTTCAGCGGCACTTTCTTCAGCAGTCGCTTCCTGGAGCTTCGGCTGCATGATATGAAATACGACCGCCTCAGGATCGGCATGTGTTTCGACGCCGGCCGGAAGTTCCAGATCCTTGATCAGCAACGATTCGCCGATGCCAAGCCCGGCAATGGCCACTTCGATGGTGTCGGGCATGTCCGTGGGCAGACAGATGATTTCAAGTTCGTGAATGTCCTGCTGGAGAATGCCGCCGTCGTTGACGCCAGCCGGAATATCGCCGAGACGGGGACGGACCGCCACGGAGCTGGTGGCCTTTTCGCCGCGGTGCACTTCGTTGAAGTCGATGTGGACATACTGATTCTTCAGGTGATTGATCTGGACTTCGCGGAGAACCGCCAGCTTGTCAATGCCTTCACCCTTGAGGTTAAGCAGGTTGATGTCGTGCCGGGTGGTCGCTTCCCATTCGGAAGCCTTCACATAAACCATTTCGCCGGTATTCCCCTTGGAGTAGATGACGGCCGGAATCAGTCCTTTCGTGCGGGCACGGCGGACAGCGGATGTTCCCTTTTCGGTTCTCGGGATTACCGCTACTTCGTACGTGTGTTTGCTCATAATTTTCCTTTCTATTCTGGTTAATCAATGAACTTTTATTTTTTGATACGGAAAAGTGTGGAAATCGAGATGCCTTCATGAATACGTTTGATCGCTTCTCCCAGCAACGGCGCCACACTCAAAACTTTGATTCTGCCGTCCAGCGTGTTTTCGACCGGAATACTGTCGGTGACGATCAGTTCTTCGATCGATTTGTTGGCGGCAAGCTTGGTGTATCCTTCATCGTTCAGCACGCAATGGCTGATGGCGGCAAACACCTTTGCCGCTCCTTCCTCCTTCAGCTTGTTGGCCGCGGAGCAAAGCGTGCCGGCCGTGGAGGACATGTCATCGGTAATGACGCAGGTGCGTCCTTTTACGTCGCCGACCAGGTGCGAAGTCGCCACCGCGGTGGCACTGATCCGGCGTTTGGCAATGACCGCGAGCCCGGCGTCAAGCGAATCGCAATAAAGCTGCGCCATCTTCACGCTGCCGGAGTCCGGCGACACCACCACCACATCCGAACCAAGCTTCTGATGCAGATAAGGCGACAGCACCGGGCGCGCATACAGGTGATCCACCGGAATATCGAAAAAGCCCTGAATCTGCTGCGAATGCAGGTCCATGGCGATGATTCGGTTGGCTCCCGCCACGGTAATCAGGTTCGCCACCAGTTTCGCGGAAATCGGCACCCGCGGACGGTCCTTGCGGTCCTGCCGGGCGTAGCCGTAGTACGGCAGCACGGCCGTCACCCGGGCGGCGGAGGCGCGCTTGGCGGCGTCCAGCATAATCAGGAGTTCCATCAGGTGGTCATTCGTCGGCGCACAGGTCGGCTGAATAATGAATACGTCGGCCCGGCGCACGTTTTCCTCGTACTGGCAGAACGTCTCGCCGTCGGGAAACCGGGTCAGATTGATTTTGCCCAGCGGTACGCCCAGATAAGCAGCGATATCGCGGGACAGTTGCGGGTGCGCCGACCCCGAATAAATGCAAATGTTTTTAGGCATTGCCACGTCCTCATCAAGTTTGCTTTGACCTCAAACCAATGGCGCGGCGGCGGAAAGCACCCATTACGGTGTTCTGCGGCAACCTTGCGGGTTCGCCCGGCATCCCAGGCAAAAATCCGGTATCGTCACGGATTAAGGTCGTAATATTATAAGTATCCGAAATGCTTACTATAGTGCGTTTTCCCGAAATTGCAAACCGGGAAATATTTTTTGGAAGAAAAAAAATGGCATCCCCTACGGGATTCGAACCCGTGTTGCCGGGATGAAAACCCGGTGTCCTAGGCCTCTAGACGAAAGGGACGCACGAAGAAATGGCATCCCCTACGGGATTCGAACCCGTGTTGCCGGGATGAAAACCCGGTGTCCTAGGCCTCTAGACGAAAGGGACGCACGAAAAAATGGCATCCCCTACGGGATTCGAACCCGTGTTGCCGGGATGAAAACCCGGTGTCCTAGGCCTCTAGACGAAAGGGACGCGCCAAAAAATCAGATAACTGACGAATTAATAAAATACCGTGAAAACTCAAAAATACAAGCATGTCTCCAACTTTTTTCAATATTTCTTCATCCCCCCGTCCGTTTTCAACATTCATTTGCAAATCACGCCCGCCAGAAGTATATTACCATTATATAATATAGTACTTCGCGGCGGCACGTTGCCGCACGTGGTCCAGCGCGCGGGCTGCGCTGGTCGCCCGCAGGGCGAAACTAAGCAATTCCGCTCTGCAAGCGGGCAGCATTCATAGTGTAAGAGTATGGTCCCGGTTTTTCAACGCAGCATCATCTTAAGAGGCATCGTCGAAGGCGTAGGCATGCGCCCGGCGTTGTTCCGCCTCGCCCGCCGGTTCGGGCTCCACGGGTACGCCGTCAACCGCGCCAACCGGGTCGAACTGGTCCTGCAGGGCAGACAGGAAGACGTCGAACAGTGTTTCGCCCGACTGGAAACAGCCCTGCCCCCCGGCGCGCGCCTGGAAGCCCCGCCGGAATTTCAGGATGAATGGATCGGGCAGACCGACGGCGCATTCCGCATCCGGTCCGCCGGACAGGAGGCGGGCATCAACCTGCTGACGCCGCCGGACCTCGCCATGTGCCCCCGCTGCCGGGCCGAAATGAACGACCCCGCCGACCGCCGTTACCGTTATGCGTTCAACAGTTGCGGCGAATGCGGGCCGCGGGCGTCCGTCAGCCGCATCCTGCCCTACGAACGCCGCAACACCGCATGGCACGATTTCCCGCTCTGCGCCGACTGCCGCCGCGAATACGAAGACCCCGCCGACCGCCGGTTCCATATCGAGGGCATCAGTTGCCCGAACTGCGGCCCGCGGCTGACGCCGTCGCTGGAGTCCGCGCTGGGCGTTCTGGCAAACGGCGGCATTGTGGCGCTGAAAGGCGTCGGCGGCTACCAACTGCTCGCCGACCCGCGCAACCCCGCCGCCGTCCGCAAGCTCCGCGAATTCAAACAGCGCCCCGAAAAACCGCTGGCGCTGATGGCGCGTTCCCTCGATTCACTCCGCAAATACTGCGCCGTCACGCCGCTTCAAGAGGAACTGCTCGCCTCCGCCGCCGCCCCCATCGTCCTGCTGAACTGGACCGCCGAACCGCTGGAACTGCTGAACCCCGACAACCCGCGTGAAATCGGCGTCATGCTGCCGTCTTCGCCATTGCACGAACTGCTGTTGAACGGTTTCAGCGGCGAACTGCTGATCGCCACCAGCGGCAACCGCCATTCGGAGCCGCCCGCGCTTGACGGACAGGAAGCCGCCGAACGCCTGGCCGGCATCGACTGCATCCTGAGCCATGACCGCGCCATTTATTGGCGGCACGACGATTCACTGGCGGTCGAGAACCTCGGCCGTCCCCAATACTGGCGCACCGGGCGCGGCTGCCGCTGGTCGGTGCCCGGCTTCGAACTGCCGGACCGCCGCGTCCTGGCGCTGGGCGGCGCGCTGAAAAATACCTTTGCCATGAGCGGAAACGGTTCACTGTTCATGTCTCCCCACCACGGCGACCTCGAAGACCTCGATACCGCTTCCGGCTGGGAAAAAGCGCTGGAACAGACCCTGGCGCTGGTCCGGGAACCCCTCGACGCCATCGCGGTGGACCTGCATCCCGATTATTACAGCACCCGCTACGGCGAAAAACTCGCCGCAAGGCTCGGCGCACCGCTGGTCCGGGTGCCGCACCACTACGCCCACGCCCTCGCCGCCCTGTTCGAAAGCCGTAAGGAAAAGGCGCTGGCGCTGGTCTTCGACGGCAACGGGCTGGGGCCGGACGGTGCCTTGTGGGGCGCCGAACTGCTCTCCGTCAGCCGCGGCGAAGGCGGCAGGCGGCTCGCCACCTGGGAAGCCGCGCCGCTGCCCGGCGGCGAACTCGCCATCCGCGAACCGTGGCGGCAACTGGCCGGGCGGCTCCACGCGGCAGGGCTGCCCACCGACCCGATGATCGCCCGGCAATGTGAAAAACGCCTCAATACGCCGTTCAGCCACGCCGCCGGGCGGCTGTTCGACGCATTCGCGGCGCGGCTCGGCATCGCCCCGCGCCGAATCAGTTACGAAGGGCAGAGCGCCATCCGGCTGGAAACGGCGGCGCGGCGCGAAAATCCCCGGGACGCCGTGATCCATCCGTGGCACGCCCGGGAACAGGACGGGATATGGTATATCGACTGGGCCCCCATGTTCCGGGACGAAACCCGGACTTCCGCACCGGCGTTCAGTTTTCACCGGACGGTGGCGGCGGCGGCGCTGGAAATGGTGAAACACGGATTGAAACACGGTTCTTACGACACCGTTCTCCTGACCGGGGGCGTTTTTCAGAACCGCCTTTTGACGGAGCTGACGGCGGAACTGCTTGGACAATATGGATTGGAAACATTCATCCCGGAACGGATTCCACCCAATGACGCGGGTATATCCGCGGGTCAAAGTTGCTGGTCGGGTTTGAATTTCAAGATTTCTGGTGTACATTACTTGATTTAACTTTTCTTGACAGGTTTGTTATTATGTGTATTGCATTTCCGATGAAAGTAAAAGAATTGTTGCCGGACCGCCACGGTATCGTCGAAAACGCGGGCGTCGAGCGCCGCGTCAGCCTGCGCCTGCTGGAGCAGTGCGGGCTCGGCGATTACGTACTGGTCCATGCCGGTTATGCGATCGAAAAACTGTCCGAGGAGTCCGCGTTGGAAAACATCCGCATCATGAACGAATTACAGGACAGCCTCGGACGATGAAAGCGACCGTTACAGCATGGACCCAAATCCTTGCCCGCGCCGCCGCGGACATTTCCCATCCGGTCAACCTGATGGAGGTCTGCGGCAGCCACAGCATGGCGGTGGCGCGGTCCGGATTGCGCGCGCTGCTGCCGCCGAACGTCAAACTGCTTTCGGGGCCCGGCTGCCCGGTCTGCGTATCGTCCGCGTCCTTCATCGACCAGGCGATTCAACTGAGCCGCCGCGGCGTGAAAACGGCGGTATTCGGCGACCTTCTCAAAATCCCCGGCAAACTCGGCAAACTCCGCGACGAAAGCGGATTGCTGGTTATCTATTCGCCGGAGGAAGCCCTTGACTTCGCCCGCGGCAATCCGCGGACGGAAACCGTCCTCGCCGCCGTCGGCTTCGAACCGACCGCCGCCGTCGGAGCCGCCGTGCTCGACGCCGCCGTACAGGAAAATCTGGCTAATTTCTCCATCCTTTCCGATTTCAAACACCTGCGCCCGGTGCTCGACGAACTGGCGTCCGACCCGAAAACCGCATTGAACGGTTTCCTGCTCCCCGGACACGTCGGCTCCATCATCGGCGCGACGGGCTACGAAGGGCTTTCCCTGCCCGGCGTCATCGCCGGTTTCGACCCGCAGAACATTCTGCATTCGCTGAAACTGCTGCTGGAAATGATCGCCCGCGGCGAATGCTCCGTCATCAACAATTATCCGCAACTGGTCGCCGACCACGGCAACCGTACCGCATTGAATATGATCGGCCGCTATTTCACGGCGGCGGACGGCGAATGGCGCGGGCTCGGCTCGGTGCCGGGCGGCTGCTGGCGCATCCGCCCCGAATACGCCGCCTTCGACGCCGCGCGCAAGTACAGTCTGGAATCCGAAACCGGAGATTCCGCGCCTGCCGGATGCCGCTGCGGCGACATCCTGCGCGGCTATCTCGCCCCGGAACAATGTCCTTTATTCGATACCGTCTGCACGCCAGAGCACCCGGTCGGCTCCTGCATGGTCAGCAACGAAGGCGCCTGCGCGGCGGCGTATCATTACCGGCAGGTGGCGATATGATTACACTGGCACACGGCGGCGGCGGCAGAACGGGCAATGAACTGATCCGGCAGGAAATCCTGTCGCGGTTCGGCAGGGGGCCGCTGGCGGAATTGCCGGACGGTGCGGTATTGCCGGACGGAATCGTATTTTCCACGGACAGCTTTGTCATCACGCCGCGATTCTTTCCCGGGGGCGACATCGGCAAGCTGGCCGTCTGCGGCACGGTCAACGACATCTGCATGGCGGGGGGGATTCCCCGCTACCTCAGTTTGGGAATGATCCTCGAAGAAGGCTTTTCCCGCGAAGAACTCGGACGAATACTGGATTCCGTCCGCGACACCGCCGGGCAATGCGGCGTCCAGATCGTCACCGGCGACACCAAAGTGGTCCCGCGCGGCGCGGCGGACGGCATTTACCTGAACACCAGCGGGATCGGCGCACGGGTTCCCGCCGAACGACTGGAACTCGGCCGCCACCGCATTCAGGAAGGCGACGCCGTGCTGGTCAGCGGCACCATCGGCGAACACGGCATGGCGATTCTGGCGGCGCGGCACAACATCGGCGGCCCCGGCGTCGCCAGCGACTGCATGTGCGTGAGCGCGCAGTTTAACAGCGCGCTGGAGTGCGCCGGCAAAAACATCAAATTCATGCGCGACCCCACCCGCGGGGGCGTCGGCGGCATCCTTCAGGAAATCATCGAAGACACCGTCTTCGGCATCGAACTTGACGAAACCCTGCTGCCGTATTCAAACGGAGCCAAAGCCGTCTCCGGCATGCTCGGCATTGATTTATTGTTCTCCGCCTGCGAAGGGCGGATCGTCATGATTGTGGATTCAGAGTACGCCGACGCCGTGCTGAACGGCTGGCGCACTCTGCCGGGCAGCGCTGAAGCCGCCCGTATCGGCACCGTCACCGCCCAGGCGGGCAAAGTGGTCCTGCGCGGCGAATACGGCGGGCGGCGGCTGATGATCCAACCGGAAAACGACCAACTGCCGAGGATCTGCTGATGCACGAATTATCGGTGGCGCAGGCCCTGCTGGAAACCCTGGACCGCTATCAGCGCGGAAACGGCGGGAGCGTAAAGAAAATGGCGTTGACGCTGGGACGGCTCGGAGGAGTCGATCCCGACGCCCTCCGCTATGCGTGGCCGGCGGCGCTGGCCGCGAACGGCAACCGCGCGCTGGCGGATTGCGGACTGGAAATTGAAGTTCTGCCTCTGTCCTTTGTCTGCCGCGAGTGCGGCACAAAGATCAAGGCTGAAAAATTGACGTTGGAGTGCCCTGCCTGCCACCGGGAAACCCTGGTGCGGGACGGCGGACGCGAATTAATCATCAAACATATTGAGGTAGAGCAAAATGTGTAAGAATTGCGGATGCAGCCCTTCAGGCGGACTGCCTCATCATCATGACGGACACGAGCACGTCCATTACGATGAAGACGGCCAACCCCATACACACCATCATGGGGACGGGCATCATCATCACGGACATGACCACGATCATCACCATGATCATGACCACCATCATGACCATGATCACCACCACCATGACCATCATCACGAACGGAAAGAAACCGTGGTGGTGCCGATGGAAACGGCGATTCTGGCGGCGAACGACGCCGCGGCGGAATCGAACCGGGCTTATTTCAGGGCAAACGGCATCGCCGTGCTGAACCTGATTTCGTCGCCGGGCTCCGGCAAGACTTCCTTGCTGGAACAGACCCTCGAGCGGCTCAGACAGGACGGCGTCAAAACCGCCGTCATCGTCGGCGACCAATACGGCGAACTGGATGCCGAGCGCATGCGCAACCGCGGCGCCACGGTTACTCAGATCCAGACTCTTGACAGCTGTCACTTGAATGCGGACCAGGTCGCCCGCATTCTTCCGGCGGCGGTGCCCCCCGGCACCGAACTGCTGATCATCGAAAACGTCGGCAACCTGGTTTGCCCGACGGCTTTCGACCTTGGCGAAGACCACAAGGTCGCCCTGCTTTCGACGCCGGAGGGCGAAGAAAAGCCGGTCAAGTATCCGGGGTTGTTCGCGGCGGCGGATATCGTTCTGCTGACCAAGATGGACCTGGCGGAAATTCTCGGCTGGAACCGGGAACTCTGTCAGAAAAACCTTTCCCTCGCTAACCGGTCGGTCCGAACCATCGACGTTTCCGTGCGAAACGGTCTGGGGCTGGATGACTGGATCAAATATTTAAAAAATCTGATTGCAAGTAAAAAAGTAGAGAACAAAAAATGACAGAAGCTATGTTATTTTGCCTGTTGGGCCTGCCATTGATTTGCGGCACGCTTGCGTGGCTGGTCAAATCCAGCCTCCTTCGCAATGCGCTGATCGTGTTCAGCGCACTGGCGGTAGCAGTATGCGGCGTGGCGCTGGTGGTATTGAGCGCCCAGGCTCCGGACGGGGTCTGGTCTTTCGCCGTAGCCCCGAAATTCGAATGGATCGGCAGCGTGCTGGAAGCGGTCATGGTAGCGGTCATCCTGATCGTCGCCATCAAAATCCGCAACACCTGGATCATCCTGATGGGCATCGCCCAGCTCCTGATGGTCATCGGGTGTTATTTCATCAAGCCGGCGGAGCACCATGAACTGCTCCTCTTCCAGATCGACAACCTTTCCCGCATCCTGCTGCTGGTCACCTGTATCGTCGGTTCGACGATTCTCGTGTTCGCCATCGGCTACATGAAGCAGCACCAGCATCACGCGCCCCCCGGCGCCGGCTCGCTGGGCCGTTTCTTCTTCTTCTTCATCGGCTTCCTCGGCTTCATGGTCGGGCTGGTGGCGTCGAACAACCTCTCGTTCTTCTCGTTCTTCTGGGAAGCGACCACCCTGTGTTCCTATGCCCTGATCGGACAGGACGGCGGCGAAGCCCGCCGCGTCAACGCCACCCGCGCGCTGCTGATCAACAGCTTCGGCGGCACGTTGCTGATCCTCGGCGTCCTGCTGATCAAACTGCAGGTCGGCGGCGAGAGCTTTGCGGAACTGATCCAGAACAATACCCTGACCCTGGTCCCCGCCGTCCTGCTCTGCGTGGCCGCCTTTACCAAATCGGCGCTGTTCCCGTTTCAGAGCTGGCTGCTCGGCGCGATGGTCGCCCCGACGCCGGTTTCGGCGATGCTGCACTCGGCCACCATGGTCAAGGCCGGGGTCTACCTGGTCATGCGCATCACGCCCGGTTTTTATGACCAGAAAGCCATGCTCCTGCTGGCCTTTGCCGGCGCCCTGACCTTCGTCGGCGGCGCGCTGCTCGCCTGCACCCAGAGCAATGCGAAAAAGGTCCTCGCCTACTCCACCATTTCCAACCTCGGCCTGATCGTCGCCTGCGCCGGACTCAATACGCCGCTGGCTTACGCCGCCGGATTGGCCATCATCAGTTTCCATGCGATTTCCAAGGGGCTCCTGTTCCTCTGCGTCGGCAATATCGAACAGAAGATCGGCAGCCGCGACATCGAAGTCATGGACGGACTGCTCTACAAGATGCCGTTCACGGCCTGGGTTACGCTGCTCGGCATGATGTCGATGCTGCTGCCGCCGTTCGGCATGCTGCTCAGCAAATGGCTGGCGATCGAGGCGACCATCCGTTCGCCCCTGCTGTTCATCTTCATGGTGATCGGCAGCGCGCTGACGGTCTTTTTCTGGGCGAAGTGGATCGGCCGGATGCAGAATATCGGTTATCACGAGCACATTCCCAGGGAACAGATGGCGCCGTCCGTCCGGCTGGCGCTGTCGATCATGGCGTTTCTGGTGATCGGTACCGGGGTCTGTACGATGTGGATTTTCGTTCATTTCTTCTCGCCGATGGCCAAACAGGTCTTCAGCGGCCATGAGGGCGTGAACTGGCAGACGTTCAACGAAGCGAAGGAGTTTTTCTATCCTGCCATGCTGATTTTCGGGGCCATGCTGATCTCGATGGTGATTTATTACTTCACATTCTGGCGGCGCTTCCGCCCGTCCAACGTCCGCCTGCCGTTCCTGTGCGGCGAAAACGTGGATATGGACCAGTTGAGCGAAGCAAAAGACGTCCGCTCTTACGACTTTCATTCGATTTACGACCGCGTGGAACATACGGTGATTTCCAGTATGTACCTCCGCGGCATTATCAGTGAAGAGAAGAGCACCCGCTGGTTGAACTGGCTGGCCTGGCTGATCATCATCGCCCTGGTCGGATTGAGCATTGCAAGCATTGCAAACAGATAACAACGCGACAGAGATGATTTATGGAAAAACTCATTGAAATACTGACCAGTAAGCATGTCATGACTGCCTCCGCAGCCATTCTCGCGCCGGTTGCCGGCGCACTGATCATGGGAATTGACCGCAAGTTGACGGCTCGAATGCAGGGGCGCCTCGGGCCGCCGCTGCTGCAGCCGTTCTACGACCTTTTCAAACTTTTCGGCAAGGAACCGATTGCCCTGCACCGTCCGCAGATCATGTACGCGGTGCTGCACCTGGTGTTCATGATCCTGGTGCTGATCCTGCTGATGGCGGGACAAGACCTGCTGATGATCCTGCTGGTGCATGCGTTCTCGTCGATCTGCCTGATCCTCGGGGCCATGAGCGTGCGTTCGCCCTACAGCTGGCTCGGCAGCCAGCGCAAGATCCTCCAGATTCTGGCTTACGAGCCGATCCTGCTGGTGCTGATCCTGGCGATCAACCTGCGCGACAACAGCTTCCTCGCATCGAAAGTCATGGAAAATACACAGCCGCTGCTGATTTCGATGCCGCTGCTGTTCCTGGCGTTCGTCTGCGTGCTGGCGATCGAATTGAGCAAATCGCCGTTCGACGTGGCCACCTCGCACCACGCCCACCAGGAAATCGTCAAAGGGCTGACGCTGGAATACTCCGGTCCGTTCCTCGGCATTCTGGAAATCGCCCATTTTTATGAAATCGCGATTTTCTTCGGGCTGATCATGTGCTTCTGGCACACCAACATCTGGATCGCCCTCCTGCTGGAATCGGCTGTTTTCGTATTCCTTCTGGTGGTGGACAACGCGTTCTCGCGCCTGTCGGCCGGCTGGATGGTACGCTATATGTGGACCGTGCCGCTGACCCTGGCACTGGCAAACCTGATTTGGTTATGGAGCTGAAATTATGACAAAAGCAACTGCAAAATCACCCTGGGTGGTACATTTCAACTGCAACAGCTGCAACGGCTGCGATATTGAATTCCTCGCCTGCCTGACCCCGATGTACGACGCCGAACGTTTCGGCGTGGTGCACGTGGGCAACCCCAAACACGCCGACGTACTGGTCGTCACCGGGTCGGTCAACCACCGCAACCGGCGCGTCCTGAAAAACGTTTACGACCAGATGCCTTCTCCGAAAGTCGTGGTCGCCCTCGGCGTCTGCGGCGCCACCGGCGGCATCTTCGCCGACTGCTACAACGTGCTCGGCGGCGCGGACCAAGTGATCCCGGTCGACGTGCTGGTCCCCGGCTGCCCCCCCCGCCCGGAAGCGATTCTCGACGGCATCCTGAAGGGCGTCGAAATCCTGGCCCGGAAAAAGATTGATACCGAGGTCGTTCCCCCGGAAAAAACCATTAAAATCGTCCGCCCGGAACCGAAACCGGAACCCGCCGACGAATCAGCAAAGGCGGTGTCCTGATGATGACCGTAAACGAAGTAATCACTATTGACAACATGATCGAAAAGATCGCGTCGCTGCTGCCGCGTCACTACCGTTTCGTGACCATGACTGCGGTTGACGTCGACACGCATTTCGACCTCTACTACCATTTCGACCTGGACTACGAGCTGACGACGCTCCTGCTGAAGCTGGACAAAGGCGCCAAGCTCCCCAGCATTTCCGGCATCTGCCCCCCGGCGCTCGTGGTGGAAAACGAGATTCAGGACCTGTTCGGCATCGTCGTCAGCGGACTGAACCTCGACTATCGCGACCATTTTCTGCTGGCGACCGACGCCCCGGCCCGGCCGTTCTGCCGGGTCCCCGGAGTCAGCGTAAGTATTGTGGAAACAGAAAAGACCGGAGGTGAAAAATGAGCATGGTCATTCCTTTCGGACCGCAGCACCCGGTGTTGCCGGAGCCGATTCAACTGCGCCTGTCATTGCAGGAAGAACGGGTCACGTCGGCCCTGCCGGTCCTCGGGTATATTCACCGCGGCCTGGAGAAACTGGCGGAAGAAAAAGATTTCCAGCAGGACGCCTATCTGGTGGAACGCGTCTGCGGCATCTGCAGTTTCATTCACTCCATGTGCTACTGCCAGGGGATTGAAGAACTGATGGACCTGAAAGTGCCGCCCCGTGCCCAATACCTGCGCGTGGTCTGGAGCGAACTCCACCGCATGCACAGCCATCTGCTGGCGACCGGGCTCTTGGCCGACGCGTTCGGCTTTGAAAACCTGTTCATGCAGCTCTGGAGAACCCGCGAACACGTCATGGACGCGATGGAATACACCACCGGCGCCCGGATCATGCTGGGCAGCTGCTGCATCGGCGGCGTGCGCAAGGACATCAACGAAGAACAGAAGAAATTCGTCCTCGACAAACTCAACACCGTGGAAAAAGACCTGAAGGTCCTGCTCCCGGTGCTGCTCGAAGACTACAGCGTCAAAAAACGCCTCGTCGGCATCGGTATGCTGGACCAGCTGACCGCCCGTGAACGCGGCGCCGTCGGCCCCACCGCCCGCGGCAGCGGCCTGGCGATGGACCACCGCATGACGGGTTATTGCGCCTACGGCGAACTCGGCTTCGAGCCGGTGGTCGAAAACGGCTGTGACTCCTACGCCAGAACCCAGGTGCGGGCGGGCGAACTGCTGCAGTCGATCGACCTGGTCCGGCGCGCGCTGGACCGCCTGCCGGATTCGGAGCTGAAGGTGCCGTTCAAAGGCAACCCGCCGGCCGGCGAAGTCGTCATCCGGGCGGAACAGCCCCGCGGCGAAGTGTTTTATTTCCTGAAATCCAGCGGCAAGGATAAACTGGACCGTCTGCGGGTGCGCACCCCAACGTTTGCGAACCTGTCGCCGTTGCTGGCGATGCTGACAGGGTGTACCCTGCCGGACGTCGCGGTCATCATTTTGTCGGTAGACCCCTGTGTCAGCTGTACGGAGCGTTAAACCATGAAACTGTTTACTATTTTCAAAGACATTGTACGAAACACGTTCAGCAAGCCGTATACTCGGAATTATCCGACAGAGATCCGCCCCAGTTTTGAAGGCGAACGCGGCAAACTGATCATCGAAGGCGAAAAATGTATTTACTGCGGTATCTGCGCCCGCAAATGCCCCTCGAATGCATTGGTCGTGACCAAGAAGCCGGATCAATCCTGGCAGTTCGAACGCTACCGCTGCATCCTGTGCGCGGCCTGTGTGGAAGCCTGCCCCAAGAAATGCCTTCACATGGTATCGCGGCTCGACGAACGAGGCTGATCCCAACAGCCCCCCGCAAAAACAAAGAGAGAGGATATTCGCATATCCTCTCTCTTTTTTATCGTCCGGACTGCGCTGGTCGCCCAAAGGGCGAAACCGGGCCAGGCGGTGCGGTTTACCAGTCCATTTTGCGGAGCCAGGTGGCGCAAAGCTCGGGCCAGACCCGGATTTCCGCCACATTGTCATCCACGCCCAATCCTAATCCATGACGGCCATGCGGAAATACATGGAGTTCGAACGGAATATTTTTCGCCCGGAGCGCCGCCGCAAAATTCAGGCTGTTTTCCACCGGTACGCCGGGGTCGGCGGCGGTATGCCAGAGAAAAGACGGCGGGGTATTGTCCTTCACCCGGCATTCCCAGGAAAAGGCTTTCAGCTCCTGCATCGAACGGGCTTCACCCAGCAACTGCATGAATGAACCGTTGTGCGGCATATTCACGCCGCTGATCACCGGATAGCAGAGAATGGTGGCGTCGGGCCGCGCCGAAACCGCGTCGGCGGCATCGCCGTTGTCCGCCCGGACTTCATCGAAAACAATCCCGGAACTGCATGCCAGGTGCCCCCCCGCGGAAAACCCGAGGACGGCGATTTTATCGTTTTTCACCCGCCATTCGGCGGCGCGGGAACGGATAATCTTCACGGAGCGCAGCACGTCTTCCTGCGGAGCCGGGTAGCGGTACGGAGCGGTACGGTATTGCAAGACCGCGGCGTGAAATCCCAGTCCGTTGAATTTCTCCGCCACCGGCCCTCCTTCATGCGCCGCACGGTGGCTGTAGCCGCCGCCCGGACAGACGATCACCATGCCGCGGGCTTCATCGCCGGGCAGCAGGGAAAGTTCGAGATACGGTTGAAAATCATCTTCGCCGCCGCAGGATTTGCGGTCACTCCAAAGCAGGAGTTTTTCCATTTTATCAAGCCTCTTTGTTTTGAATTTTCGCCCAGGAATCTTTCAGCCCAACCGTGCGGTTGAATACTTTTCGCTCGGCCGTACTGTCCGGGTCGCAGCAGAAATAACCGATCCGCTCGAACTGGAACACGTCCCCCGGAACGGCTTTCTGCAACGCTGGCTCGATCATGCATTCGACCGTCTGCAGGGAATCGGGATTCAGGATGTCCTTGAATTCGAGTTCCGATTCGGCCGGGTTTTCCAGCGCGAACAGCGGCGCGAACAGCCGGGCGTCGGCCTTCAGCGCGTGCGCCGCCGAAACCCAGTGGATCGTGCCCTTGACCTTGCGGCCGTCCGGAGAAGTGCCGCCGCGGGTGGCGGGATCGTAGGTGCAACGGAGTTCGACGATCGCACCGTTTCCGTCTTTGACCACTTCTTCGCATTTGATGAAATAGCCGTAGCGGAGCCGGACTTCGCGCCCCGGCGCCAGCCGGAAATATTTCTTCGGCGGGTCTTCCATGAAATCGTCCTGTTCGATATACAGTTCCCGTGAAAACGGTACTTTGCGGCTGCCCGCGCTTTCGTCTTCGGGATTGTTCACGGCGTCGAGATCGTCGGTTTCGCCCTCCGGGAAGTTGGTGATAACCACTTTCAACGGATTCATGACGGCCATGACGCGCGAGGCGCGCTTATTCAAATCGTCGCGCTGGAAGTGTTCCAGCAGGTTCAGATCGGAAACGCTGTTGGTTTTGGTCGCCCCGGTGCTGCCGACAAAGGCCCGGATCGCTTCCGGCGTATAACCCCGGCGGCGCATTCCGCTCAGCGTGGGCATACGCGGATCGTCCCAGCCGTTCACATATCCGTCCTTGACCAGCGTCAGCAGTTTGCGCTTGCTCATGACCGTGTAGGTCAGGTTCAGCCGGGCGAATTCGATCTGCTGCGGATGGCACGGCATTTCGAGTTCGTCGAGGAACCAGTCATAGAGCGGACGGTGGATTTCAAACTCCAGCGTACAGATCGAATGCGTGATCCCTTCGATGGAATCGCTGATGCAGTGCGCAAAGTCGTACATCGGGTAGATGCACCAGTTGTCGCCGGTGCGGTAGTGGTGTTCGCGGCGGATGCGGTAGATGGCCGGATCGCGCATGTGCATGTTGGGGGAAGCCATATCGATTTTGGCGCGCAGGGTCTTGGCGCCGTCTTCGAACTCGCCGTTGCGCATGCGGGCGAACAGGTCGAGATTTTCCTCGATGGAGCGAACCCGATAGGGAGATTCGCGCCCGGGCGCGGTCAGGGTGCCGCGGTATTCGCGGATTTCGTCGGTGGAGAGGTCGCAGACGTAGGCTTTGCCGCGTTTGATCAGTTCCACCGCGCATTCGTACAGTTTTTCATAATAGTCGGAAGCGAAAAACAGCTTGTCGTTCCAATCGAATCCCAGCCAGCGGACATCGCGCTTGATGCTTTCGACGTACTCGACATCTTCTTTGGTGGGGTTGGTATCGTCCATCCGCAGGTGGGTAATGCCGTTGAATTCCGCGGCAATGCCGAAGTCCAGGCAGATCGCCTTGGCATGGCCGATGTGCAGATAACCGTTCGGCTCGGGGGGAAAGCGGGTGACGACCGCGCCGTTGTTCTTGTTGTTTTTAACGTCATTCGCCACGATTGCGCGGATAAAATCCGGCGGCGCTGTAACAGTGGGTTCCTTATCCATAGTCCGTATATCTCCGAAATCAATTATAAATTTATAAAATACATCCAGTTAACGAAATTTCAATCTTTTACGTACAGGGGCGGTCCTTTATTTGAATAAATCTTCGATTCCGGCTTTAAAAACCGCTGTTAATGGAGTATTATAATAAAAATCGCCATGTGCAAGTTTCTTGTTCGTCCTTTGAGGCGGCACATTGCCGCACGCGGTCCAGCGCGCGGAATGCGCTGGTCGCCCGCAGGGCGAAACGGAACATTCCGTCCGTTGGACGGGCAGCGTTTCGTCGCTGCACCCCGCCCGGGCACGGCCCGGTACGGTTCGGATGCTCCGCATCCTGGCGTTAAAAAAGGAGTTATTTTGATGTTGATACGTTCGATTTCGATTCTGATATGCCTGGGCGTCACGGTCCTGTTGACCGGATGTTCCGATAACAAAGTCAACGACCCGCAGTTGACCAACCTGCGGCTGACCAGCGACCTGATCGACAGCCTCGCCCGCGCCGACCACAAAACCGCCGCCGCCCAGACCGGCAAACTCCGCACGATCCTGCCGGAAAGCACCTTTCTCAGTATATTGGAAGAAAGCGAAACCAGCAACATCTACCTGATTCAGGTTCAGCCCCTGCTGGACGCGGGCGATCTGAAAGGCGCCACCAGAATCATCGAATCCGGCCTCCGGGATTTCCCCATGAACCGCCACCTGTTGCGCGCCCGCGGCCAGCTCCGCCACCTGCAGGCGTTTCAGCAAGCCCTGGCCGACGCCGCCGCACCGCAGGGCGCGGACAACCTCCGCAAGGCCCTGACGCAGCTCGAAACCATGAGCGCCGAGTATCCGAACAACACCTTTATCACGCAGTTCCTGGCGGACGGACAGCAGAGAGCCGCGGCAATGGAGAAATATGAGCTCAAACGCGCCTACGACAGCCTGATCACCGAATACCGGCTCCTCCTGCAGACCGAACCCGCCCTCGCTCACATATTGGCCGCCCAGATTGAATATGAAAAAGACAATATTCAGGCTTCTCGCCTGTAGTTTGCCGGCGCTGGCGCCGCTTTCCGCCCCGGTACTGTCCGGACAGGAACGGGATTTTTCATTTCTGCCGGAAAAAGTCGCCGTATACGGACCCGTCCGGGAACAGGCGATTTCCCGGGAACAGGCGATCCAGTTCCTGAAAGAAAAATTCACGTCCGACCACTTGACCGTCATGTCGGAGGGCGAAATCCGCTCGGCCGTCCGCATCCTGGCCGCCAATCGTTTCGAACGCGCGATCATGGACCGGATCCTGAAAGAAAACGGCATCACCCCGAATCCCGATGAAATGAGCAAAGAACTCCGGCATCTGCATCATTCACTCCCCCTGCCGCAGCGCCAGAGTATCGAGAAACAGCTCCTGGCCGACGGGTCCAATTTCGAGACATATCTGAAAAAATCCGTCAACGACCCTGACAGCGTCATACGTTACGCTTTCATTCAGTGGGTGGAACGCAGCTCCGCCGACAAAATCACGGTCAACGATGCCGACGTGGAGCACTTTTACCGGATGAACCAGGGACTGTTCCTGATCCCCGAAACCCTCGTCCTCTCGCAGATTACCGTCCCCGCCCAAAGCGACGCCGAAGCCGTCCGCACGCGACTGGCCCTCGGCGAAAAGTTCGCCTCCCTGATGCCGGTCTACAACGGCGGCAAATACGGGGAATTCGTCCGGCACGAGCTGGACAAGGAAATCCGGCAAGCCGTCGATTCTCTGAACGTCGGCGAATCCAGCATTCCGCTCCGCCGGAAAGAGGGTTGGGTAATCTTCCATGTCGACAACCGGGTGCGGGCACAGTTTGTGCCGCTGGCGGATGTAAAAGATTATATCCGCCGCGAAATCCGCAAAGTCCGGATGCTGGGCGAAGTCCAGCGCATCATGAATTCCGAATGCCGGAAACTCAATTTCGAACTGACCCTCTGATACCGATTCGCATTAAAAGCGTTTTTTACAGATAGGGATTCGCCGTTTTTTCCTGCCCGATCGTCGTCGGCCGTCCGTGCCCCGGATAAACCGTAAGCTCATCCGGAAGCGGCAGCAGTTTGCCCCGGATCGACTCGATCAACTGGCGGTGATCGCCACCCGGCAGGTCCGTGCGCCCCACCGAACCCGCGAAAATCGTATCCCCCGCGAACAGCACCGGCCGCTCACGGTCACGAAAGTAAAAACAAACTCCGCCCTGCGTATGCCCCGGCGTTTCGATGATTTCAAAATCCTCCGAAACAAAATCGCTGTCGGGCTGCGGCAAATCCTGTACCGGCGGCAGCCACGGCGGCAATGCGTTGGCCGGGCTGAAATAAAGCTCGACATCCCGCTTATGCAGGTAAACCGTCCGGATGTTCAACGCCCGCGCCACTGCGCCGACCGCGCCGATATGATCGATGTGCGCATGGGTCAGCAGGATGACCCGTTCCGCGCAATCGAACTGCCGGGCGCGGCGGACAATGATTTCGGCATCCGCGCCGGGGTCGATGATATAAAGGGTCTGTCCGGCCGGAATCAGATAGCAGTTGACTTCCAGCAAACCGACCGGTTCGGTGATGAAATCAGGCATCGTCCGCTCCCGTTGTTCAGCGTCTGTTGCCGAAGATTCTCAGCAGAAACAGGAAAAGGTTGATGAAGTCGAGATAGAGCGCCAGAGCGCCGATGATGGCCATCTTGCCGACGCTTTCCCGGTCGTCCGAGGCGTCCATCGAACTGCTCATATTCATGATTTTCTGCGAATCATAGGCCGTCAGTCCCAGGAAAATAAAAACCCCTAGGATGCTGATCGCCCATTCAAGGCTGCTGCTGCCCAGGAAAATATTGACCACGCTGGCAATGATGATGCCGATCAAACCCATCAGCATCAGGCCGCCCAGGCTGGTCAGGTCGCGTTTGGTCACGACCCCGTAAATGCTCATTGCGCCGAACATGCCGGCGGCAATCAGGAACGTCGTCGAAACCGATGCGGAGGTATACGCAAACAGGATCACCGAAATGGTCAGCCCGTTCAGAAGCGAATAAACGATGAAAAGAGCCCCCGCCGTGGCGGCGCTCATCCGGTTGATGCCCCACGAAATCGCCATCACCAGCCCGAATTCCGCCAGAATCAGAATCAGGAATATTCCTTTGTTCGCCAGAATCGCCCGTTGAAGCGCTTCGCTGCTGATGACCGCCCACGCGGCAATCGCGGTCAATACCAGGCCGCCGCACATCCAGCCATAGACCTGGTTGATGAAACTGACGCGAGTCATTTCGCCGCGGCGAACGCCCATTTCACGGTACTCTTCACGATAATTCTTCATATCACTCATACAAAATTTCTCCATACTTTGGTTGGCAATCACACTATTAAGATATATATTATTGTGGAAATGTCAAACCTTTGTGGAGAAAAATATGCGCCTTATTCTATGTTTGGGAATCTGTTTGACGTTGTTCTCCGGCCTCCGCGCCCAGGACAAAACCGCGGAGGAGGATCAGGATAAATATCGCGCCCTGGCCACATTCGCCGGTGTACTGGAAATGATCCACAACCGTTACATCGACTCGGACAAGGCCTCCTATGAACGGCTGATCCGGGCCGCCATCAAAGGCATGCTTCAGGACCTCGACCACTACACCGGTTACGAAAACCGGGAGGAACACCGGGAAAGCGTCCGGGTGCTCGGCGGCGAAACCGTCGGCGTGGGCCTCGTGGTCAACAAAAAGCACGATTCTCCGCTGGAAATCATCACTCCGCTGGAAGCCTCGCCCGCCGAAGCCGCCGGGCTCCGCCCCGGTTCATTCATCCTGAAAATCAACGACACGGACACTGCCAAGATCTCCCTGCGCGATTGCCTGAAACTGATTCAGGGCAAGCCCGACACCACCGTGAAACTGATGATCCGCTACAAAGACGAAGCCCCCTACGAAGTAACGCTGCCGCGCAAAAACATCGCCTACAGCTCCATCCCTCCGCACGGCATCAAAACCATCGGGGACGATATCGGCTACGTCCGGATCATGGTGTTCAACTCGCACACGGCGGCTGATTTCGACCGCGCCATGCGCAAACTGAACAGCAGCGGCGTCAAATCGCTCATCATCGACCTGCGCAACAATCCCGGCGGGCTGCTTAATTCCGCCGTGGACCTCGCCAGCCGTTTCCTCAAGCCGGATTCGGTCATTCTTTACACCTCCTCCCGCGACAGCGAAGCCCCCGAAGCCATCACCTCCCGCGACACGCCGAAGGGCGTCGCCGCGGAACTCCCGGTGGTCGTGCTGGTGAACGAACTCAGCGCGTCCGCCTCCGAGATTTTCACCGGGGCGCTGATGGACAACGGGCGGGCGGTCAGCGTCGGCGCCCGGACATTCGGCAAGGCCACCGTCCAGAACATCCAGGAATTGCCCGACGGCTCGGCCATCCGGCTGACCATCGGCCGCTACCTGACCCCGTCGCGGAAACCGATTCAGGGCATCGGCATCGCCCCGAACGAAGAAATCCTCGTGCCGCAGACGGAGAAAAACGCCTTTTATTCGCAACTGGCGGTCTATCCGGGGGTGGTCAAGCCGGATTCACCGAACGCCGTCACCGACACAGCCCTTGCGCGCGCCATCGAAAAACTGAAACAAACGCCTCCATAACAAAGAACTTCGCGGCGGCACGTTGCCGCACGCGGTCCAGCGCGCGGACTGCGCTGGTCGCCCGCAGGGCGAAATCATCAGTTCCGCTCTGCGAGCGGGCAGCGTTTCGCCGCTGCGGCACGCCCGGGCACGGCCCGGTGCGGACGGATGCTCCGCATCCTGACAGAAAGAACTGTAGCAAAAAAATTTTCATTTTTTTAGCTCTTCAGCCATTTCAAGTATTGACACTTTCGCAGGTCGGCTGTATAATCATAATCAGAAAAGTCTGCCAGGGTACAAACCCAAATGAGTAAAAAACTCAAATACATACGCCAAAGCGCGTGGCAGACGAAGGAAGGAGAGCCGTTCCGGTGCCCAATGTGTTGAGGTTGGACGCAAGAGATAGCAGCCCGGTAACGCAAAAGCTCTCCTTCCTTTTATGTTTCAGGATGTCAAAAAACTCCCCGCCGCTCCTTTTTCCCGATTGTTTTCCGCCGATTTCACGCTATATTTCATGATACGAGGTGAAAAATGAAATATTGCAAGCTGGAATTTTATGTCCCGGTGAATTTCGTGGAAGAGGTGAAGTTCGCGGTTTTCGCCGCCGGCGCCGGTAAACTCGGCAATTACGACAACTGCTGCTGGCAGACTTCCGGCAGCGGCCAGTTCCGTCCGCTGCCCGGCAGCGCCCCGTTCATCGGTTCCCAGGAAAAAGTCGAAGCGGTCGAGGAAATCAAGGTCGAACTCCTCTGTCCCGAAGATAAAATCCGCGACGCCATCGCCGCCCTGAAAAAGGCGCACCCCTATGAAACCCCGGCTTACCAATACTACCCGGTAAGCGTTGACTGAGAACAAAGGAAAGCCCGATGCTGTTTATTGAAACGTTATGGAAAGCCCCGATTTTTTTCTTCATCCAGATATTCGTCGTGGTGGTTTCGGTCTGCGTACATGAGCTGTCGCACGCCTGGGTAGCCCTGATGCAGGGCGACCCGACCGCCGCCGAACGCGGCCACCTGACCCTGAACCCCCTCAAACAGATGGGGCCGATGTCCCTGATCATGCTGATCTTCATCGGCCTCGCCTGGGGGCAGGTGCCGGTGAACCCGGCACGGATGCGGCACCGCTGGAGCCATATGCTGGTGGCGTTTGCGGGCCCCGCCGCCAATCTCGGGCTGTTCGCGCTCTGCACGATCGGGCTGGCGCTGTCCATCTATTTCGGCGCGCCGCCAAACGCGCGCCTGATCTTCAGCCTCGGCGGCGCACTGAACATCGTCCTGTTCGTCATCAATATGCTGCCGGTGCCGGGATTCGACGGCTGGCAGGTCATTTCCTATTTCGTGCCCCGCGCCACCCAGGTCAAAGCCGAAGTGATGGGCGGCGCCTCGCTGCTGCTGCTGTTGCTGGTGCTGGTGTTCCTGGGGACGATCTTCAACTTCGCCGAGGGTTTGACCAAAAGCGTCACGAGAATTCTGTTGACCCTGTTCCTCGGAGGCGCATGAGCGGCGACGACAAAATCTGGCAGGTAGCCGAGGTTAACGCGATCGTCCGCGAACTCCTCGAAAACAGCCTCATGCCGTTCTGGATGCGCGGCGAAATCGGGACGCTGAGCGTCCAGCGCGCTTCCGGCCACGTCTATATGACGCTGAAAGACCGGCGTTCGCAACTGCGGGTGGTCTTTTTCAGCGGCGCCCGGGCGGTCGAAGAACTCGGGCTGAGGATCGGCTCGGAGGTGGAGGTGTTCGGACGGCTGACCGTTTACGAGGTCCGCGGCGAGTACCAGTTCAGCGTCAAATCGATCCGTCCCGTCGGGTTCGGCGAATTGCAGCGCCGCTTCGAGGAACTCAAGCAGAAACTGAACGCCGAGGGGCTGTTCGACCAGGAACGCAAAAAGAATATCCCGCTGCTCCCCGGATGCATCGGCGTGGTCACTTCGCCGGACGGCGCCGCCATCCGCGATTTCCTCCAGATTACGGCGCGGCGCTTTCCCGGTTTGCCGGTCCGGATTTATCCGTCGCCGGTACAGGGGGCGGCCGCCGCGGCGCAGCTTGCGCGCGGCATCGAGTTTTTCAACCGCACGGGAGAGGTGGAGGTCATCGTCCTGACCCGCGGCGGCGGCAGTATGGAGGATTTGTGGGCGTTTAACGAAGAAGTCCTGGTGCGGGCGGTCGCGGCGAGCCGGATACCGGTCATCAGCGCGGTGGGGCATGAGATTGATTTTACTCTGTGTGATTTCGCCGCGGATCTGCGGGTACCGACTCCGTCCGCGGCGGCGGAGCTGACCGCCGCTCATCGCGACGAGCTCTCCGAGCGACTGATCCGGCTGAAAAAAGATATGGTCTCCAGCCTCGACGCCCTCCGCAACGAATTGCGCCACCGCCTCGGCGAAGCCGCCGGAAGTTTCGTTTTCCGCGAACCGGTCTACATGATCCGCCAGAAACAGCAGTTGATCGATGAAATCGACGGCGAAATGAAGCACGCCCTGCAACGCTCCCTCGCCAACGCTTCCAACCGCGCCGGACTGCTGGCCGAACGGCTGAAGGGGCTCTCGCCGCAATCCGCGCTCCGTGAAAAACGGCTGGTTCTGGAACACCTCGGCGAACAGTTCGTCCAACTGGCGAACAGCCGCTGCGGCGAGCTTGCAAACCGGCTCGAACAGTCCGTCCGCTCGCTGAACAACCTCGATCCCGGACAGGTCCTCAAGCGCGGCTACGCCATGGTCAGCCGCACGGCGGACGGTAAACTGATTACCGCGGCGGCGGACGCCCCCGTCGGCGATGAACTGAACATCCGGCTGGCGGACGGCGCCATCACGGTGCGCCGCGAACACTGATCCTTTACCCGGCGGGCTTGCCGCCGCCCCCCTCCCGGAAATACAGCGGCGAGATGCCGATGTATTTCTTGAACTGCGCGCTGAACTCGTAAACCGACGAATAGCCGAGCCGGGACGCGATATCGCCGATCGGCCGTCCGCTGTCGCGCAGCATGGAACAGGCGGTGTCGAGCCGCCGCCGCACCCGGTACTGCCACGGTGAAATGCCGACATGCCGCCGGAATACCTTGCGGAAATGCTCATACCCCCAGCCGTTCTGGCGGCAGAATTTTTTCAGGTCGAATTCCTGCGTGAAATCGGCGGTCAGGCGCTGGCAGGCGAGGTCAACGATGTTTCCGCCCCCCTGTTCGGGCGAATCGAACAAACTCCCGTGCTGGCATTTGCCCAGCAAACTGACGAACTCTCCGGTCAGCTCCGCCAGTTGTTCCTCCCCGCCTTGTTTCAGGTTTCGGGACAGGGCCCAGAGACGCTCCAGCAGTTCCGGGTCCGGCCCCGCATACTGCACCGGCACCTCGCTGCGGATCAGCCGCATGGCGCGCAGGGACTGATAAAGCGCCGCGCCGCATTCGAGATAGCATTCGAAATAATTGCTCTCCACATCCACGTAATTCGAATGGAGCCTGCCGGGAAAACGTTGAAAAAAATCCCCCTCGCGCACCCGGTATTCCCGTCCGTCTTCGTCCACGTACAACCCCGAGCCGCGCAGCACGATCACCATCACGTAACGCGGCCAGTACAGATTCACATGATCCGCGCGCCTCACGGTTTTATGCAGAAACCCGCACCCGATCCCTTCCCGGGACCCCGCCGGGCCCATCTGCCTGAAGACCGTGGAATTCGGGCATCCGTCCATGCCGGGGAACTCATCCGTATTACCATTTAACATATCTCTTTATACCATAAAAGACATTCTTTTTACTCAATTCGGCGTTAAATTAAATTAATATAGTATCCCCTTTTACAAAATCAAACAGGAGTCAGGAAAGATGTCTGTAAACCTGGAAAAGCTAATCTACACCAGCCCGGATTGCCCGGGCGCCGGGCGTTTGCCCAACCGTTCCCCCTTGTTTCCCTTCGACACCGAGGCGGAAGCCGCCAAAGCCGGACCCGCGCGCGGCCGCGGCCCGTGGTACATCCCGCTGAACGGCGACTGGAAGTTCCGTTACAGCGAAAGCCCCAACGACGTGCCCGAAGACTACATGAACCCCCGTTTCAAAGACACCGGCTGGGATAAGATCGACGTCCCGAGCTGCTGGGATATGCGCGGCTACGACTACCCCCACTATACCAACGTCCAGATGCCGTGGCCGAACATGCCCCCGACCGTGCCGGACCGCAACCCCACCGGCATTTACCGCCGCACGTTTGAAATCCCGAAAAACTGGGGCAAACGCCGCACGGTTCTGCATTTTGACGGTGTGGAGAGCTGTTTCGTCGCGTTCGTGAACGGGCAGACGCTCGGGTTCAGCAAAGATTCCCGCGGCTCCACCGAATTCGACGTCACCAACCTCGTCAAACCCGGCAAAAACCAGATCACTGTCCTGGTCATCAAATGGTCCGACAGCTGCTTCATCGAAGACCAGGACCACTGGTGGCACGCGGGCATCGTCCGCAGCGTCTACCTCTATTCCACGCAGGAAAACCACGTGGCCGACGTTCACGCCACCGCCACGCTGGACGAAACGCTCACCGACGGGCTACTGAACCTCGAACTCACCGCCGGATTCACCCATACCCGCGGCAACGGCTGGAAGTTCCGGGTCAAACTCTACAACGCCAGGGGCAAACAGGTCCTTGAAACGCCGCTGACCGCGGAGCTCGACAACGACAGTTACACCTACGCCCCGCGCGACATCAACCGTATCTACGTCAAGGCCTCGGCCCGAATCCGCAACATCATCCCGTGGAACGCCGAAGCGCCCTATCTCTATACCATGACGGCCACGCTGCTGGACGCCCAGGACCGCGAAATCGAATCGGTCCCGGTCCGCCTCGGCTTCCGCTCCGTCGAAATCAAGAACCGCCAGCTGCTCATCAACGGCCAGCCGGTCCAGATCAACGGCGTCAACCGCCACGAACACGACGAGCTGAACGGCCGCACCATTTCCGAAGAACTGGCCTGCCGCGACCTGACCGTCATGAAACAGTTCAACATCAACGCTATCCGCACCAGCCACTATCCCGCCGCGCCGGAATTCTACGACCTGTGCGACGAATACGGCTTTTATGTGTTCGACGAAGCCAACATCGAAAACCACCAGTTCTTCTACGACCTCTGCTCCAATCCGAACTGGGCCAACGCCTACCTCGACCGCGCCGTCCGGATGGTCATGCGCGACAAAAACCATGCCTCCGTCATCATCTGGTCGCTGGGCAACGAATCCGGCGTGGGTCCGAACCACGCGGCCATGGCGGGCTGGATCCGTTTCTTCGACCCCTCGCGCCCGATTCATTACGAACGCGCCTCCTACAATGAAAAGGGGGCCTGGCTGCCGAACACCCACCGGGAACTGACCGACCTGATCTGCCCGATGTACGCCAGCGTCAACAACATCATCAAATGGGCCTGTACGCCGACCGAGGACGACCGTCCGTTCATCATGTGCGAATTCAGCCACGCGATGGGCAACAGCAACGGCTGCCTGAAAGAGTATTTCGACGCCTTCGAAAAATACCACGGACTCCAGGGCGGGTTCATCTGGGAATGGCTCGACCACGGCATCAAAGTCAAGGATAAAAACGGGAAATACCACTGGGCATACGGCGGCGATTTCGGCGACACGCCGAATGATTCGAACTTCATCACCGACGGGCTCGTCTGGCCCGACCGCACGCCCCACCCCGGCCTGTACGAGCTGAAAAAGCTGGCCCAGCCGATCAAGGTGGAAAGCGTGGACCTCCACAGCGGCAAACTGCGGGTGACCAACCGCAAGTATTTCACCGACCTCTCCAATTTCAAGATCAACTGGGAACTGACCGTGGACGGCAAGGTGGTCCAGCACGGCAAGCTTGCCGCACTGGATACGCCTCCGCGCCCCCGGATCGACCTGAAAAAAGCGCTGAAGGAAGGCACCGGCGCCACCGTGTTCAACGGCGCGGGACCGCGCGAAAGCAGCACCGACATCCAGCTCCCGATCATGCCGCCGGAAATGTCTTACGGACAGGAATGCCTCCTGAAAATCAGCTTCACGCTCGGCCAGAAAACCTGGTGGGCAAACGCCGGTTATGAAGTGGCGTGGGAACAGTTCGAAATGCCGTTCGGCGCCACCGTGCCCGCTCCGGCCGTTTCCGGCCGCGGCGCCATCGCCACCCGCAAGGAAAAACGCAGCGTCAAGATCGATATCGGCAAGCTGAAAGTCAATTTCGCCGACGACAGCGAACTGGCGTCCATCAGCCTGGGCGGCGAAAAACTGGTTCAGGCGGGGCCGAAGCTCAACCTCGTCCGCGGCTCCATCGACAACGACGGGATCAAGGCCTTTACCATGGCCAAGAAGCAGACGTGGAAAGCGTTTTACAAATGGATGGAATACGGCCTCTATGATTTTGAACTGAAAAATCAGCGGATATCTTCGGAAAAAAGCGGCAACGACTTCATCGTGGCCGTCCATTCCCGCCACGCCGGACCCAAGATCGAAAGCGGCGTGACGCACAGCCAGATTCACCGCCTCGGCGCCGACGGCATCATCCGGGTGGAAAACGTCTTCGAGGTGGAACAGCAACTCGCCGACCTGCCGCGGCTGGGCGTGATCCTCGAGCTTCCCTCCACTCTGGATCAGGTGGAGTGGTTCGGCCGCGGCCCGCATGAAAACCATATCGACCGCAAGGCCGGTTATCCGGTCGGGCTCTACCGGTCGACGGTGGACGACATGCACGTGCCCTACATCATGCCGCAGGAAAACGGCAACCGCACCGATGTCCGCTGGGTGGCGCTGTCCGGCAAAAACGGCAAGGCGGGGCTGCTCATTCACGCACCAGACGGCATGGAATTCTCGGTCAGCCGTTATTCGGCGGCGCAGATGGTCGCCAAATGGCACAACCACGAGCTGGAGGACGAAGGGCGCATCTACCTGAAACTGGATTACCGCCAGCGCGGGATCGGAACGGCCAGTTGCGGCCCGGACACGCTCAGCCAGTATTGTTTCGGAGCCGGCAGATACGCGTTCCGCTACAATATCTATCCGTACCTGAAAAGCGAGGTGAAACCGGCGGATATCGTCCGCTCCATCATCTGAGTTCAACCGGATTCAAACAGCGCGGGGAACCTTCGTTCAGAGGGTTCCCCGTTTTTCATTTTGACGGTTCGTACTGCAAGATCGAAGAAACGGCAAGGAGGAACCGAGCCCGACAAATACCCGGAAAGGACGGATTTGCTATTTTGCTTCCGCGAGCTTCGCCCGTATCATTTTCAGGTTGGCAATGGTATTTTCGTCGCCGGGATTTTCCGCCAGCGCCTTGATGAAAAACCGTTCGGCTTCGGTCCATTGTTCCCGTATCAACGCCGCCATGCCGAAATAAAAACAGCTGTCGAACCAACTGCGCCCTTCATAATTCGCCCCCAAGTTTTGAAATACCAGCGCGGCATATTCCCTGTTGCCGTATTTAAGGTTCAACAGCGCGGTACTCCGCATAACTTCACCCGGAAAACTGAATGAAAAATCCCGCAGAGATACTGCGTCCCTGGTCAATACGACCCGGTTCAACACCTCCAGCGCCTCCGCTTCTTTGCCTTGCGACAGCAGCATCATTCCCTGCATGGTACGCCGGTAAATGTCAAACTGGCGCTGCCTGGATTCGGGATAGCGCAGTTTCTCCATGTTCCTTTGAACCATGTCCCAGTCGCCGATGTAATAGGCTTGTACCCCGGCGAGAAAGACCTGACGGTAGTTGGGATTGGGAACATCAAGGCAGGCGGCCAGATGCACGGAGGAATTTGACCAGCAACTCAGGTAGTTCAGCGAATAAATCACCAGGAAAGCAAGATACCCCGCCCATCCGGCGAAAAACCATCTCCCCCGCCCGTAACGCAGGTAAAGGCGCTGCGCCAGTATTCCCGCCGCCAGCCAAAGAAAAACCGCCGCCAAATAACTGTAACGGTCGGCGAAATCGGTATTGCCGACGCGGACAAACCCCACCACCGGCGCCAACGCGGCAAAAAAACAGACCGCCAACGGCAGAAGCTCATAGATAACGATTTCCAGCTTTCCGGCTTTCCGGCAGATCAGCAATATCGCCGCCACAAGCAATAAACAGACCGCCGGAGGCAGCAGCGAATTGAATTCCGGGTGATAGAACGGATATACCGGGCAGAGGGAATACGGATAAAATGTTTTTAAGAAATAGTTCGCGAAATTATCGGCGATGATACCAATACGCATATTCCAGCCGTCCGTAACGGCGGTGGTCCCGGAAACAAAGCCGTGCACCATCTGAAAACGCCATGCCATAAATACAAACATCACCACAAAAAACACCCAGGTGCTGCGCAGCCAGATGCGCCAATCAAATGCACGCCGCTCCCACCACAGAAATGCCAATAGAATAAACGGCAGCAAAATCGCCATCGGCTTTACCAGCAATGACATCGCATAGAGAAGCGCCGGAAAGAACTGCATCCACCACTGCCGGTTTCCCCTCATGTCCCGCAGAAACCAGTACAGGGCCAGCAATGCCAGCGGAACCACCAGCACGTCCTTGCGTTCCGCCAGCCACACCACCGACTCGATACGCTGGGGATGAAGCGCGAATATCAACGCCGTACACCCCGCGAAGCCATTCCGCAGCCCGCATTCGCGCCCCAGCAGAAAAACCAGAAACGCGGCCAGAATATGCAGCAACTGATTATTCAGATGTACGCCGAAAATGAACCAATCTCCGCGCCAGACCAGATAGTCAAGCATGTAAGACCACATCTGCAGGGGCGACCTTAGTTCCAAAATCGGCGTATGCCACCAGTAAACCAGGTTTTCCCACGAAAACTCCAACCGGTTCATTTGCCCCAGATAAAGCACGTCATCCATGATTTCCGCCGGAAACCACAGGCTGCGCCCGAACACGGCCAGCACCGCCGCGGCGATCAGTATTCCCCAGCCGGCGATAACTTGATTTTCTGTCGGCTTTATCATATTTAGCGGATAGGGCTCCGTCCGATAATCATTGGTTATACTCCATCAGGGGGACAATTTGAATTTCGCTGCTCATTCGCCCGGTGGCGATGTTCGCCCGATGCCCGCATCGAGCTACATTTCGTATCAAAAAGAATCACGATCCAAACCGTCCTTGGCAAATTTTAAAATTTCACCCTGATTGAATACATATGAACCGCCTCCGGCGAATCCAAAGGCGCATTGACGTTTTTAAAATATCGCCCGGTTCCGTGATATCAAGCGTTTTTCATCGAAAAGTCAAACTTTTTGCGTCAACGCTTCGCTGGAACATACAGGTCAGATGCCTGAAAAGATTTCACTCGAATTTCAGGATCCATGTTATGACTTTACACCGCCTGTCAGAGCGCGCCGGGCCGTTGCGCCGTAATCCAGTGCCCTGTCCGGCGGTTGTTATTTTTTGACAGGACTACTTTTCCAGCGGGCGGGTGTAGACGATCCCGACGCCGTCCCGGGTGAAGTTCACCAGCATGACCGCCGCCGGATTGGAGCGGATCAGGACTTCGCCGCTGGCGCGCCCGAAATTGGCGCTCTCGTGCGCCATCCGCACCCAGTCGTTTCCGGCGATGCCGGTGATCTGGTCCAGCGCCCCGGCGGTCGAGCCGGGCGGATAATGGAACGAACCGTAAAGGGCATTGCGCTTCGGAAAAACCATCACCCGAAACGGCGTGGCGGACGGCAGGATCGGCAGTTGCCGGGGCCACACGAAATTCTCCGGCAGCTTCTCCGGCACTTTCATCGAAATCTGCAACACCGGCATGCCGCGCCGGATGGCAATGTAAAGATAGCGCTGGAGCCAGCCGTTTTCCGGCGGAAGCGTCACCATGAGGTTGTTGCCCGCGGCGGCGATCTGCGCCCTGCGGAAATGATTCCGCAGCGCGATCGCCAGGTCGTCAAAGCTCTGACGGATCAGCCCCAGCTTCATTTCGCATTCCACACCGTTGATGATCACCGGCTCGGTGCTGAAAATTTCCGCGTCCAGCGGATTGCCGGTGCTGCCGCCGGCGGACGGCCACAGGGTGAACACCTGCGCCCGGGCGGTCAGCCCCAGAAAACAGGCGGTTAACAGAAGAAAGAACAATCGTGTCATTTCAATTTCCACATTTTCAGGCTGAAGTGATTATAAATGCCGGGAACCAGATAGCGGACGCCGAACAGCACCGCGCCCAGCCATCCCGGATAGGTCATGGATTTCCGGCCGCGCTTCCAGGCTTTGTACACGGCGCGGGCAAATGCGTCGGGATCGGCGGAGGCGCCCGGCGAATCCGGCGGCCTCCGGCGCCCGAACGAACGCGACGAAAACCCGGTGTTGATCTGTCCGGGACTGACGTCGAGCACCCGGACGCCGTAGCGCCGCACCTCGCCCCGGAGCGAGTCCGAAAACATCGACACCGACGCCTTGGTCGCGCAATAAGCCCCCATGCAAAACACCCAGAGCCGCCCCGCCGCCGAGGAAATATTAATCACCGTTCCCCGGCTGGCTTTCAGCAACGGCAGAAACGCCTGCGTCATCCCCGCCACGGCAAAGACATTCAGCTCGAACAGCGATTTCAGTTCTTCCATGTCGGCTTCTTCCCAGGTGGCGTAAAGCCCTTTGCCTGCGTTGTTGACCAGCACGTCGGCGCGCCCGCCGAATTCGACGGTTTCATGGACAACACGGAGGCGGTCCTCCGCCTTCGTCACATCCGCCCCGATCCAGAGGTCCAGCTCGAAATCCGGCTGCGAACGGCTGACGCCGACCACCCGGAAACCGTTCCGCCGGAAACACAACGCCATCGCGCGGCCGAGGCCGCTCGACACTCCGGTGATAACCGCGACCGGAGCCGGATTTGAATGGTTCATATGCTCAAGCCTCGCTGAATGAAATGGCCGCATAGCTCACGCTGTGCGAAAAATCCCGGAACATTTCGCCGGTATTGGTATAATCGATCAATTCCGCCCGCACCTTGCCCGGCTCCCGGTCAAGCATCGCCAGCAGGATTTCAATCGGCCCGTGGCCGCAGATGGTGGCGCCGGTCTCCCGGATGTAATCGTAAAACCCCTGCGTGTCGAGCGCCAGAATCCGGTCGATCGCCCCCATGTCCAGCTTGCGCAGCCGCGCGCGGATGTCGGTGCTGAACGGCAGGTAGTCGAACGAACGCCCGAAATGGGTGAAATCCGAACTGATCACCCACAGCGTTTCCGGTTCCCAGTACAACGCCAGCGCGTCGGCGATCCGCCGGATCTGTTCGAGGTTGTTCTGCCCGATGATCAGCGGGATCAGGGTGAAATCGTCCAAAAAATATTGCAGCAGGGGCAGCAGGACTTCGATGGCGTGTTCGCCCTGATGCGCCTCTGGCATATTTTGAATCGGAGAGCCGGGGGCGTTCAGCAGGGCGTCCAGAGCGGTCATGTCGCAGTTGGCGGCGGCCAGCGGCGTCCAGTAGCCGTCGTAGCGCCCCGCCGCCACACCGTGAAAACCGTGCCGGTGCGAGGGCGACAGCACCACCACCCGTTTAATCCGGGATTTGTCCGCCGTCAGAATTCCCTTGATCGCCGTTACCGCCGAATAATCGTATCCGGCATGGGGCAGGATCAGCGCCCGGACGGGGCGGACGGCGACCTCTTCGGCGCGCGCAACAGCCTCCGCCTCTTTGATTTTTTCCCTTAAGGGGGCCTCTTTGCCCGGATAAAACTGGCCGGACACCGCCATCAAACGCATGCCGATTCCCATATTTTGATTCCTCTCATGGTTGCGGTAAACTCCAGGTCCGCATTTTTCATCATCCTGTCTTATAGATGAATATATACAGCAAAGGGGGGAAAGTCAATTTCGGCTCCTGAAATCATCGCGATTTTTCATGGAAACGCCCAGGACGGCGGTACCGGATTCCCGCATATAAACACTTTTTATATAATATTTTTGATATGGCATATTGACAAATGGACTTTCATCCTATATAATATTCACATAAACAATATTTATATACTTGGAGTATGCTCTTATGCCCCGTCGTTTATCCATGCGCAAAGTCGCGGAATCGTGCGGTGTTTCAGTTTCCGCTGTTTCGCAGATTTTAAACAACCGGGAGATCAATTTCTGCTCCGAAGAAACCAAGGAAAGAGTGCGCCGGGTCGCCCGCGAACTCGGCTACCGCCCCAATTTCGGCTACCAGATCCTCCACGGCAAATCCACCCGGACCGTGGCCGTGCTGATCGCAACCCCGCAGATGGTCGAGGAAGACCGCATTAAAAACCTGACCATCCAACTGCTGCAGCGTTTCAATGAAAAGGGTTACTCCGCTTACTGCACCTGCCTGTCGACGGATGAAGCGACCACGATGGAAATGATTCGGGACCTGCTGTTCCGCGGCGTCGAGCATATCGCGTTTATCGGCGCGCCGTTCGGCGTCGACCCGATTCTGGAATTGCTGGATTCCAACAGCGTGTCGGCGGTCGGGCTCGGTTCGCCTTTTCCGCGTTATATTTCGCCGGCCGTGCATCTGGGCGCCATCAGCATTTTCCGGTATTTCCTGGAGAAGGTCGGAGAGAACTTCAAACTGATCTGCCGGGATATCGACCGTTCTCCCCTGAATGCGAGAATCCAGGCGCTGAAGCGCCTGTATCCGGAAATGAGCCACGAGGAGATTTACCGGAAATTCACATTTCCATGCGATGACACGGCTGAAGGCGTCGAGTTTTTCGAAGGATTTTACCGCAGCGGCCGGCGCAGCCTCAGGGAACTCCTGAAGCGGAAGCCGGATATCAAAGGCGCGGTTTTCATGAACGACGCCGCCGCCCTGGGCGGAGCTTCCATGCTGGTCGAGAATCCCGGATGGACACGGCTGCTGATTGCCGGCCATAACAATGATTACAGCATCCGCCACTATCCATATCCGATTTCGTCATCCATGATGGATTATGAAAAAATGGTCGATCTGCTGGCTGAATACGCCATATCCGGCGAACCTTGTCAAATCGAGGTTCCCCCGTTGGTATTCATCCGGCCGCAAGCTACATAAACAACGGAGCAACAGGAGTAATATGATGAAAACAAAAACAAGCTCAACAGGTTCGGTACCTGACACAATCACCGCATCCCGTCCCGATTTTACACTCATTGAATTACTGGTCGTCATCGCTATCATCGCGATTCTGGCGGCGATGCTGCTGCCGGCGCTGAACAGCGCCCGCGACAAAGCGCAACTGACGGTCTGCAAGGGCAACCTCAAACAGATCGGGCTGGCGCTGAACATGTATGCCGGAGATTACAACGCCATGCTCCCGAACAACAACGGCGACACGGCGGTCAATACGTATTACAACTTCATCATCCGCAACGACAGCTGGATCGGACTGGGAAAACTGAAAATCGTCGATTACAAAGTAGCCGACAACAGCGCCGACCAGGCCATGAAAAGCAAACGCCCGGAAGTCTATTACTGCCCGGGGATGGAAAAAACCACCCGCTGGAAATCAATGGCAGGAAGTTCCACCGATTACCGCTGGGGATATAATGGCGACAACGCGGCCTCGACCTACTGTTATGTGGACCCTTACAGGCAATATTCCCAATACAACGCGTTCAACATAGGGAGCCTCAGCCCTCGCGCCGCACCCCTGGCCGGTAAAATAACCAATTCGGGAAAACTTGAGGATTCGGTAAGGGTCAATGCGGTATCCGCACTGGATTTTTATTATAACAGCCCGGCGACTTCTTCTCTGGAAGCCCATCAGGGCAGGGTCAACCTGCTGTATATTGGCGGAGAAGTGTTGACATCCGGCTTCAACCTCGGGATGATGAAACTGGGGGCCGGCGATCATATTTCCTGTGCTGTTTACGGGCGCTGGTTCGGCCCCTCGCCAGAATTGAATTAAAACAAAATCACTGATCAAGGAGTGAAAGAATGAAGTATATCTGGATTTTTTTATGTTCCGTATTCCTGTCGGACGCAATGGCCGAAAACGCCTCCCGCTGGGGGTTTGACCCGAAAGACGCCACCGCCTGCCTCCAGAAAGCCATTGATTCCGGCACCCGGAAAATCGTGGTGGACAACACCGGCAGCGACTGGCTGATCGGCCCCGTCTCGCTGCGTTCCGGCCTTGAACTGGTCTTTGCCGACGGGGTGGTCGTGCGGGCGCTGCCGGGGGCCTTCCTGGGGCGCAACGACTGCCTGTTCCAGGCCTGGGACGCCGCCGGCATCACCATCCGGGGCGAAGGAAACGCGGTCTTGAAAATGAACAAAGGCGACTATCAGGACGGCTCGCGCTACCAGCATTCGGAATGGCGGCACCTGATCAGCCTGCGGGGCTGCGAAAACGTCGTCATCCGCGATTTGAAACTGGAAGGCAGCGGCGGAGACGGCATCTACGTCAGCACCGGGCGCCAAATGCCGGGATGCCGCAACGTGACGATTGAAAACGTGATCGCCACGGACCATCACCGCCAGGGGATTAGCGTCATCAGCGTGGACGGACTGCGCATCCGGAACAGCCAGTTCAATCATACGTCGGGCACCGCGCCCGCGGCCGGAATCGATTTCGAGCCGAACAGCGCGAACGAATGGATCGCCGACTGCGTGGTCGAAAACTCGCTTTTCCAGAAAAACGTTCTTGGCGTATGCATAAGCGTCGGCGCGCTGACCGCAGATTCGAAACCGGTTTCCGTGCAGTTCCGGGATTGCCGCTTCGAAGGCGGGGCTCCGGTGCTCTATTCGATCGCCAGCCGGACGACGACGCCGGTGAAAGGAGCGGTTGTTTTCGAGCGCTGCGAATTCACCGGGGCGGAAAGCGGCGTGGCGTTGATCAACAACCTGCTGGCCGGCGGCTTTGAAATGAAGTTCAAAGACTGTGTCTTAGACAACCGCGGCGCTCGCGGGACCGCCATTCAGTTGAGTTCTTCGCTGCCGGTTGACTTCGGCGGGCTGATCTTCGAGGGAACAGTTCTGAAAACCGGCAACAAACCGGTGTTCGGTTTCATGAATCTGTCCGGCGGAGGAATTTCCGCCACCGGCGGAGACTTGAAACTGCAGAACAACAACGGAGAAGAAAAATTATTCAACTTCGATGCGTTCATGGCGGCAAACAAGGCCAACCCGGAATTGCTGAACTTCAAAACCCTGCCGCTGGACCCGGAAAAATTGAAACCGCTCGCGGAAGACGGACGGGATGCCGCCAGCAAGCGTTTCCGCGGTAAATTCAAGCTCCTCCAATATGTCGAAAAAGACAAGCCGCTGACGCTGAAATTCAAGGCCCGCCAAGTCTCGAAAGCTCCGCTGAACATTCAGGTCGAGGTCAAGGATGCGGCCGGCGTCCTGGTGGATCAATTCCGGATCACCGAGCCCGACTTCAGCTATGAATTGAAATCCGCCTCGTCGGGCGTCCGGCTGTTCGAAATCAATACCGGCACCCATACGCTGGAACTGGCGTCCGGGCATCCCGGACAGGCGATCTGGGCCGATACACGGACGGGAATGTTCGTTGCGTCCGGGGCGGAGTTCTATTTCCTGGTTCCGGCCGGTGTCGAAACCGTCCAGGTGGAAATCATGCCGGATGTCGGTGAACCGGTTGCCGCCGCCCTGATCACCCCCGACGGCAAAACCGCCGCCTCCAGCAAAGCCCAGCCGAACCTGTATCAGTTGTCCGCGAAGCGGAACGACACGTCGAAAGCGGAAATCTGGAAACTGAAATTCCCGTATGTCCGGGAGGATTTCCGGTTCCGCCTGGGAGCCCCCCTGCCGCCCCTGGTCTCGACCGCGCCGGAAAATATTCTGGTGCAGAAATAAAAAACACCTTTGCCGAAACGTCGAAAAAGAGCGGTGCGCACCGCTCTTTTTTTTGAGCGCCCGGCGGATGATTTGAAGCCGGACGCGCCACGGATTTCCGCATACCGATGCCGCACGGTTTTATTATCATTAAGGTTATGTAAACATAAAAAACAGCTTGTCAAATCTCTTTTGCGATGATATATTATCCGGATGATGTTTAACGGTATAACGGAGAATAAGATGAGCATGGAAGAAATGCCGAGGGCATACGAGCCCGGCGATATCGAAAAGAAATGGTACCCGCTCTGGGAAAATCGCGGTTATTTTCACGGCAAACCCGCCGAAGGCAAACAACCCTATTCGGTCGTGATCCCGCCGCCGAACGTCACCGGCGTGCTCCACCTCGGCCACGTCCTCAATAATACGCTTCAGGACATCCTGGTCCGCTGGCACCGCATGCTCGGGCATGAAGTGAGCTGGTTCCCCGGCACCGACCACGCCGGGCTCGCCACCGAACGCAAGGTCGAGCGAGTCATGCTCGAAAACGAAAACATCACCCGCGAACAGCTCGGGCGCGACGCCTTCATCAGCCGCGTCTGGGAATGGCGCAATCAATACGGCGACACCATCATCAAACAGCTCCGCCGCCTCGGCGCCTCCTGCGACTGGGAGCGCGAGCGCTTCACCATGGACGAAGGGCTGAGCTATGCCGTCCGCAAGGTCTTCGTGGAGCTTTACAACAAGGGCTGCGTCTACCGCGGCCGCCGCATGATCAACTGGTGCCCGCTCTCCAAAACCGCGCTTTCCGACGAGGAAGTGATCCACAAGGAAGTCAACGGCAAATTCTATCATTATCAGTATCCGTTGAGCGACGGCAGCGGCGCGCTGGTCATCGCCACCACCCGCCCGGAAACGATGTTCGGCGATACCGCGGTGGCGGTCCATCCCGACGACGAACGCTACAAGCACCTGATCGGCAAGACCGTGGACCTGCCGTTGACAAACCGCAAGATTCCGATCATCGCCGACAGCCACGCCGACCCGGCCAAAGGAACCGGCGTGGTCAAAATCACCCCGTCCCACGACCCGAACGACTACGAAGTCGGCCTGCGCCACGACCTGCCGTTCATCAACGTGATGAATCTGGACGCCAGCATGAACGCCTCCGCCGGGGCGGAGTTCGAAGGGCTCGACCGGTTCGAAGCCCGCAAAAAGGCCGTCGCCATGCTCGAGGAACTCGGGCTGATGGTCAAGATCGAGGATATCGTTCACGCCGTCGGCTATTCCGAACGCGGCGACGTGCCGATCGAAACCCTCGTCAGCGAACAGTGGTTCGCCAGAATGGACGAACTCGCCAGGCCCGCCATCAAGGCCGTACAGGACGGCGAGATCAAATTTTACCCGGAACGCTGGGCCAAAACCTATTTCCACTGGATGGAAAACATCAAAGACTGGTGCATCAGCCGCCAGATCTGGTGGGGGCACCGCATCCCGGCCTGGTACCACAAGCAGACCGGCGAAATATACGTCGGCACCGAAGCCCCCGCCGATATCGAGAACTGGCGTCAGGAAGAAGACGTGCTCGACACCTGGTTCAGCTCCTGGCTGTGGCCGTTTTCGGTGATGGGCTGGCCGGAAAAGACCCCGGAACTCAAGTTTTTCTACCCGACCACCGACCTGGTGACGGGGCCCGACATTATTTTCTTCTGGGTCGCCCGGATGATCATGGCCGGATACGAATTCGCCGACGGACTGCCGTTCAAAAACGTCTATTTCACCAGCATCATCCGCGATGAACTCGGGCGCAAGCTCTCCAAGTCGCTCGGCAATTCGCCCGACCCGCTGGATGTGATCGACACCTACGGCGCGGACGCGCTGCGGTTCTCGATCATCTACATCGCCCCGATCGGCGTCGATATCCGTTACAGCAACGAAAAATGCGAAATCGGCCGTAACTTCGCCAATAAACTCTGGAACGCCTGCCGTTTCCGCCGCATGCAGGGCGAAGCGGTTCAATCGTTCCGCGACCTCGGCGGCATTGACCTGAACAAGCTCACGCCGGACGAAAAATGGATTCTCGCGCAGATCAACCAGATGACCGCGAATGTCAACAACATGCTTGCCGAATACCGTTTCGACCAGGCCGTCCACCAGATTTACGACGTGGTCTGGAGCAATTTCTGCGACCTGTTCATCGAATCGGCCAAGGTACGCCTGCGCGCCGGCGGCGAAGAACGCGAACAGGCCATGGCGGTGCTGGATTACAGCATCTGGCACATCCTGCTGCTGCTGCATCCGTTCATGCCGTTCATCACCGAAGAACTCGCGCACCAGATGGGTTATCTGAACGATGATGAAAGCATCATGGTTTCGGCCTTCCCGACCGCCGCCGCCATCCCGCAGATTCCGGGCGCCGACGAACAGCTCCTGACACAGGTCGCCGGGAAATTCGAACTGGCCAGCGCCGCCCGTAACCTGAAGGCGTCCTACGAAATTCCGCTCGGCCGCAAGGTGGATTACTACATCAAGGCAGTCAGCCCCGAAGCCGCCGCGTTCCTGAACGCCGAACTCGATTCGCTGAAATTCCTGACCAACGCGGAAAATATCGCCATCGACACCGCCGACTACGATACCTCCCAGGGGGCCGCGCCGTCGATCCTGGCGAAAACCGGCACCATCTACCTGCCGCTGAAAGGACTGGTGGACGTCGACGCCGAGCTGAAAAAGCTGACCGAACAGAAAAAACAGATCGAAGGCTGGATCCGCGGTTCCGAAGGCAAGCTCTCCAACGCCGGATTCCTGGCCAAAGCCCCGGAAAAGGTCGTCAAGGAAGCCCAGGAACACCTGGCTGAGTTAAAAGACAAACTCGTCCGCGTGGAAGACCTGATCAAATCCCTCGGATAATCCATCCGTCACCCGAACTCCGGAAGCTGCCGAACCATCGGCGGCTTCTTTTTTGTCCCGATTTCGTATTGCAGGCACAAAAAAACAGCGGAATGGAATAGAAAGGGGATCGTGTAAACTATTCCGTTCCGCCGCAAAAAATCATACCGGCCCGCGGACGAATCCGCCGCACGGGCCGGAGTATATTACTTCAGCTCCCCGCGCTGTTCGCGCGGAGTGATCCGGAGCAATTTGTACGTGCCTTCAGCCAGATACTGGAAGACCGAGTACAGCCCCGGGATGAACATCATCCCGACGATCGTAGCGACCATCATGCCCCAGAAGGTGGTGATCCCGATCGAGTGACGGCTGCCCGCACCCGCGCCGCTGGCGATCACCATCGGGAAAATCCCGAACAGGAACGACACGGCGGTCATCATCACCGAGCGGAAACGGATTTTCATCCCGTTCATGGCCGCATCGCGGATCGAAGCACCGTTTTCGCGGTCCTGTTTGGAGAACTCCACCATCAGGATCGAGGTCTTGGCGGTCAGGCCGATCAGCATCAGCAGTCCCAACTGGCAGTAGATGTTCATCGACATGCCGGTCCATTTCAGCGCCAGCATCCCGCCGAGCGTCGCCGTCGCCACCGAAAGCATGACCGAGATCGGCACGGTCCAGCTTTCGTACTGCGCCACCAGGAACAGATACGCCATCAGCAGCGACAGGACCAGCAGCCCCACCACTTTGCCTTCGTTCTGGCTTTCCTGATAGCTCATGTCGGTCCAGCTGATCTGGTAGTCGTTCGGGAATTCCTTATCCACGATGTTCTGAATCAGTTTCATCATTTCGCCCGAGCTGAAGAAAGGCACGCCCTGGGTATTGATGTTCGCCGAGGGGAACATGTTGAAGCGTTCCGCCTGCCGCGGCCCAAGCGACCAGGAAACGGTCGCCAGCGCATCCATCGGCACAACGTTGCCGGTATTGCTGGTGACGTGGAGCCGCTCAATGGCGTTGAGGTTTTCACGGAATTCCGCTTCCGCCTGCATCTTGACCTTGTAGGTCTTGCCGAACATATTGAAGTCGTTGATGTACAGCGATCCCAGCTGCGTCTGGAGAGTGCTGAAAACCGCACTGACCGGAACATTCATGGCTTCGGCCTTGGCGCGGTCGATTTCCAGATGGAGCATCGGCGTATGCGCGTCGAGCGAGGTGAACGCATAAATGGCTTTCTTCGAACCCATAATTTTACCCATCAGGCTGTTCGCCGTCTGCGAAAGATCCTGATAGGTCTGGTTGCCGGTGGCCTGCAGCGCAAACGTAACGCCGCCCGTGTTGCCGAGCCCGCTGATGGCGGGCGGCGCGAACACCGTCACGGTCGCGTCCGGAATCGCAGCGCCGAGCTTGGTAATTTCCGCCTGCAGGGCGGAAAGCTGCAATTCGGGAGTCTTCCGTTTGGACCAGCTATCAAGGTCGAGGAACAGCATCCCGACGTTTTCGCCGTTACCGGCGGTAAAACTCCGACCGGGGACGCTGACCACGTGGTTGACGCCCTCCAGGCCCTGGACCATTTCGCCCACGTCGGCCAGCACGGCTTCGGTTTTCGGCAGCGAAGTCCCGGGAGCAAGAACGACTTCACAGAACAGAGTACCCTTGTCTTCCTGCGGCAGGAAGGACGACGGCAGGCTGTTGAATACATAATAGTTACCGTAAAGAATGGCGCCGATCGCAAGCGTCGTGAAGATCGGATGCCGCACCAGCAGCGCCCCGACGAACAGGTACAGACTGCGCAGCCAGGCAAGGCCGATATTGACAACCTTGAAGAACGCCCGCAGCGGCAGCCAGTGCCGGCGGTCCCGGCGCAGCAGCACCGCGCAAAGCGCCGGGCTCAGCGTCAACGCGTTGACCAGCGAGAGGCAGAGCGCCACGCACATGGTGATCGCGAACTGCATGTAAATCTTGCCGACCATCCCGCCGAAGAACGCGATCGGAGCGTACACGGCCACCACCACCAGCGTTGTCGCGACCAGGGCGTTGGAGATCTGCTGCATGCTTTTCATGGCGGCGTCAAAGGGCTTCATGCCTTCTTCGTCGATCAGCCGCACGCAGTTTTCCGTGACCACGATCGCGTCGTCCACCACCGACCCGATCGCCAGAATCAGGGCGAACATGGTCAGCGTATTGATGCTCATATCCAGCGCAAAGAGGAATACAAACGTACCGATCAACGACACCGGGATCGTCAGCGCCGGAATCACCGTCGCGCGCCAGTCCTGCAGGAAAATCCAGGTGATCAACACCACCAGGACGAAGGTGAGGACCAGGGTTTCCACGATTTCCTTCATGGTCATGACCACGAATTCAGTGGAATCGTAAGGAGTGGTCCAGGTCATGCCTTCAGGGAAGTTCCGCTTCAGGACATCCATTTCACTCTTGACGTTGTTCATCACCTTCAGCGCATTGGCGTCGTTCAGTTTGAATACCGCGAGCACCACGGCCGGGCGGCCGTCCAGCCGGCACAAGCCGGAATACGATTCCGCGCCCAGTTCGATCCGGGCCACGTCGCGCAGGCGCACCTGCCGCCCGCCCTCGCCGGATTTAACGATGATGTTGGCAAACTCTTCCGGGGAAGTGAGGCGTCCCTTGGTATCCACTTTGAACTGCATGTAGGGACTGCTCGATTCGGTTCCCACCGAACCGGTCGCCGCCTGTACGTTCTGGCTGGAAACCGCGTTGAGAATGTCGCTGTAGCCGACCGACAGGGCTTTCATCCGGTAGGGGTCCAGCCAGAGCCGCATGCTGTAATCCTGAGCGCCGAAAATGATCGCCTGTCCCACGCCGTCAAGGCGGGCAATGGCATCCTTCATGTGGATACTGGCGTAGTTGCTGAGGAACAGCGGCGTATGTTCGGGATTGTCGCTGTATACCGCGATAATGCCCAGGAAGTCGCTGGAACGCTTGTAGGAGGTCAGGCCGTTGCTCACCACTTCGCTGGGGAGGGAGTGTTCCGCCCGTTTGATGGCGTTGTTCACGTTTACCAGCGCCATGTTTTCGTCGGCGTCCGGTTTGAAGGTCAGCGTCAACGTATAGTTGCCCATGTTGTCGGACTGGGAAGAATAATAAATCAAGTCTTCCACACCGTTGATTTCGGCTTCGATCGGAGCCGCCACCGTGTCGGCGATCACCTGTGCGCCCGCGCCGGGATAGGCGGCGGAAACCACGATCGTCGGGGAAGCCACCTGCGGATACTCCGCGACCGGCAGCTTGAACACGCATATCATGCCGGTCAATATCGTAAAGAGCGATATGACAATGGCAAAGCGTGGCCTTTTAATGAAAATTGCTGAAAACATCTGTTTTTCCTCTCAGGATTTATTTGGGCAAGCCGTCCGTCTTGTAGTCAACCGGATTGACCTTCGCGCCGGGAGCAACCTTGTGCAGCCCGCTGACAATCACCCGTTCGCCGGCTTCCAGGCCGGAATCGATCAGCTGCTTGTCATGAACCTGCCGCCCGATGACGACGTCGCGCCGGGTAACGACATTGTCCTTGTCCACCACGTAAACATAGTGGCCTTTGCCGTCGGTCATGATGCCGGTCACGCGGACCGCCGCCACCGGCTTTTCGAATTTCTCCGCCAGGTTGACCTTGACGTAACCGCCGGGGACCAGCTCCATATCCGGGTTTTCCGCCTGAAGCTGAATTCTCAGCGTGCCAGTGCTGCTGTCGATTTCGTTATCGAAGAAGTCCACCCACACTTTGCGGTTGAAAACCGCGCCGTCCGCGCGGGCAATGGTCAGAATGGAGTTCCCAATCCCCCGGTCCTTGAAATGCCGGAGGAAATCCGCTTCGCTGACCGCGAAATTGATCGAAATCGGGTCGAATTTGACGATCCTTGCCAACTTTCCCTTTTCCGGCGAGATATAGTTGCCCGTGCTGTAAATGTTCGAGCCGATCCGCCCGCCGATCGGGGCATAGATTTTGGTATACGACAAATCGTTTTTGCGCAGCGCCAGCGCGGCGCGGGCTTCCTCGACCTTGGCTTCGTAGAACTGCAGCGAGCGCTGCGAACCTTCGTAGGTGGTTTTGGCGGCCACATCCGCTTTGAACAACTGCTGGTAACGCTGGTGTTCCTTGCGGGCGAAGTCCAATTCCGCTTCCACCTGTTTCAGCACTGCTTCGGCGGCGGCGGTGTTCGCTTTGTAAATCGTATCTTCGATCTCAAAGAGCAGGGCGTCCTTTTCGACGATGCTGCCTTCCTTGAACGCTGCTTTCCACAGCGTCCCGTCCACGCGCGCCACGATATCCACGGTCGAATCGCCCTTGATCGTTCCGACATAGGACTTCGGCTCGGTCCGGTCCATCGTGGACACCGCCTCGACCGCCACCGACGCCGGCGGCCTTTCGCCCTGGGCATGAGCCGAATGGATGACGGCCGCAAGCCCCAACATACTTATTAAAATTGCTTTCACCCTATACTTCATGATATCTCACCTTAACTGGTTGTACTTCCGTCATCCGGACGGAAATGTTGTTATATATACAAATTATATTGTCGTTATAAGCGTCTGAAACGTTACACGGATACCGGTTATTATCCGGTTAAAACGATTCGATGTTTTTACCGATCCGGTCGCAAGTCTGAACAAATGCCTTGATCTCCTCCTCTGCCAAATCTCCCTTTAATTTCACCTCCAGCAGTTCGAGACCGTTCAGGACGGTCTTCTGAATCTGCCGCGCCTTGTCGGTCAGCACGATTTTTTTCAGCCGGGCGTCCTGGGGGACGCTGACCCGGTAGATCATGCCGTCACGCTCCAGCGACTGCAGAATGCCGGTGGCGGATGAGCGCCTGATGTCGAACTCCTCCTCGATATCCTTCTGAAACATATCCTGCCATTGTTCTTCAATGAAGATATACGCCAATACTTTGCCCTGCGCGCCGGTCAAACCGATCTCGCGCCCTCCCCGCTCGCACATCCGGGTGAACCGTTTCAGCAGGATACCGATTGAATGACCGAGCGTTTTCGAATGAACAAGCATTTCTTTTTCAGACTTCATGACACTTTATCCTCTTGTCGTTTTGTTCCGCATTTTAATTCATCAAGCTGGCGCAACCAGTAAAAATCAACCGGGCTTTTTGCATCGGGCCTGCCTGAATGCCGCTCTGTTTGTTAGCTACCTAATCATTATAATATATTATTATTTCCATCGCATTTCAAACGAAATTCCCGGATTTTTCGCAAAAAAAGTTCGAACTCTCTAACATTTTGAAACTGCCGCCGTCCTGTTTTCAGCCAAATTGACGCGGGGTTTTCAGTTACCGGTTTGTGATTTCGGCGGACCGGGTGTATATTCCATCAAATTTCGCGGCGGCACGTTGCCGCACGTGGTCCAGCGCGCGAACTGCGCTGGTCGCCCAAAGGGCGAAGCGGCAATTCCGTACTGCGCCGGACACGACCCGGTGCGGACGGCGTAAATATAATAACAGGATTTGCGAAAATGCGTGGAATACTTGACAAGGTGGACGAATTGGTCCGGACGGTGAATCTGTTGCTCTCACCCCGGCGGATTCTACTGCTGGCTGCGCTTTGCGGCGGATTGATCATATTGGGTTATATGGTGTTTTGCCTGGACATTTACCGGGACGTCGCCAATTGTTACGCCTATTACGCGCGGGAATGGGGACGGGGCAACTGGCTGAGCGCGCCGATCTCCTTTCTGCCGCCGCTGAACATATTCCTCGGGGGCTGTCTGGTCCGGCTGGGGCTGGAGGCATACGCCGCGATTATCCTGCTGGCCGGGTTCTTCTATGTCATGACGATTTTCCCCCTCTACGACATATTGAGGCGTTTCACCGCGGACAAAACCGCCGCGTTCGGATGCCTGCTCTATATTCTGGCCCCGAAAATCATCCGCTCGGCGGGAATGGGGCTGCTCGAAGCGACGCGGGATTTTTTTCTGGTGCTGGCGCTCTGCCTCCTGTTCAAGATCAAGGACGCTCCGCGCAAATGGCTCCTCGCTCTCCTGTTCGGCGGCGCGCTGGGGTTGTTGAGCCTGAGCCGCGGCGAAGGAATCGTTTTCGCCCTGCTGCTTCTGGCATTCTTACCGGCGGTATTGTTGTACCGGGCGCCGAGAAACGCGGCGTATTTTTTCCGCGGCCCGGTATTGCTGTCCCTCATTGCGCTGGGCGGATTCCTGCTGACGGTTTCCCCCAGGCTGGCGGAGAATTGGCGGAACACCGGCTATCCGGTTCTCGATGCGCGGTCCGTGGACCTGTTGAAAAAATTTCCGGGCGCAAACTCGCTGTTTCAGGACCGCCGGGACGCGCTGTGGCCGGAGAAGGTGGAGGAACCGTTCGAACGTGCCGAGGCCTACCGTTCCTACGGCGCCGTTGAGAAACTCGGCAAGATCCGGAAGGATTTCATCCGCGGCGCGTATGAAGTCTATTTCCTGTTTGCGGTCATCGGTCTGGTACTGCTGATCAGGCGCCGCTCGTGGCGTTATGAATACAGCGTGCTGATTCTGACCATCCTGTTGATATTGCCGGTCTATTTCACCGTTATGTCGGCATACCGTTACTACCTGTTCACGATTCCCCTGCTGATGGTGTTCACCCTTGCCGGCATGGGGTGGGCGCTGGAACTGCCGGGGCGGATACGCCTGAAAGGGTTCGCGTCGATCCTGCTGGTTTTCATGCTCGCTGCGCAGGTGATCAACGGCATGACCATGATCTTCAAGGACCCTGTCGAGCACCGGTTCGGCATGTGGCTCCGTGAAAACCGCCAACAGCTTCCGGGCGGAAAAACACCCGGCCCCTGGCTGATCCACGCGGAGGGAATTTCGGAAGTCGTCTACTGGGCGGGCGCCGACAAACGTTATGAATTCGGCCAGCCGATGGAACCGCTGTCACGGGTCGACGGTTTTCACCTGCTCGTCGTCGAGTCGCAGAATGATGAAATTCTGATTCTGCGCGCCCGGAAAGACCTGCAGAAAATCCCTCATCCGTTTGAGGATGAATACCGGTTATTTGGAAAGATCGCAGCCGTAAAGAATTGATTAAAACCTTGACGGGCTTTCTGCCGGCATCGACATGCCTTAATGCCGCTTTTCTTCGTTCGTTTTCCGATGGAGCAGCGCCTCCAGCGTCACGATACTGCAAAGGCCGAAAATCAGGTGCGTGCAGAAGGTCGCCCACGCCGCCCCGATAAAATCCATAAAGGTGATGAAAACAACGTTGAGCCCGATATTGGCCCCCGCCGTAATCACCGCAATGATCAGTATATAACGGGCCTTGCCCACGCTGATGATGATCGGCAGCATGAAATTGCCGAGCGTATAAAAAAGCAATCCGCAACAAAGAATGTTCGCCGCGGGCGCCGCCCGGATGAATTCGGCGCTGAAAAGCACGGTGATCAGAAATTCTCCGGCAAAATGGAAAAACAGGTAAACCGGCGGCAGCAGCAGTGCCGTCAGCAGAATGGCGATGCGGGCGATTTTTCGCAACGCCGGATATTCTCCTTTCTTCCCCATGTCAACGGCGAAAGGCAGGAAAATCGTCGGAAACACCAGCACCGCCGACATGATCTGCATGATCGGCAAAGCCATATTGTAAATACCGGAGCTCTCAAGCCCTTTCAGCAAAGTCAGAATGACCGTGTCCGTATAAAAGGTGATCGACAGCAGCGTCGAGGCGACCGCCATGATTCCGCCCAGGTGAAACAGTTCTTTCCAGACGTTCCGGTTCGGTTTGAACGATATGCGGAGCCCGAGCAGCCGGTGGGCCACGAACAGCCCGGCGCCCAGCATAACCGGCGGCACCAGCGCGTAAGCGGCCGCCGCGGCGGTCACGCCGTATTGGTCCAGCAGGAAAAAAATCAGGACGAGTATAATGAAAATCCGGACCGTCAGGAAAAGATTCTGAATCAGAAAGTGCTTCAGCCCGTTCCACAGCGGCGGCATGGCGTTCTCCGCGCTCTGCAACAGGACCAACAGGGCAAGGAAAATATAGGCGGGGACCGTCCCTCCTCCGGAAAGATAAGTATGATAAACCGGTTTGAACAGAATCAGGAGCAGCAGCGTCCCCGCCGCCCCCAGGATCAGCTTCAACGTGAAAATACTGCTGAACACATGATTGACCGACGACCGCCCGGCATGCCGGGCCACCAGCACCGCCCCGGACTGCGTCAGCCCGATATCCGCGAAACTGCAGATAATGCTGATCAGGGCGAATGCACTGTAAAAAAATCCGTAATCGGTGGTGCTTAAGTTCAGCGCAAGGGCCCTGCGGATGAAATAATTGAGTACGCCCGCGACCAGAGCGCAGATGATCGCCGCCAGGCTTCCACGGGCGAATGCTTTCAACGCGGTCCTATCCATCGGCCACCGGGCCTTTTTGATGGGCGCAGACGATCATGGCACCTCTCCGGTTCATCCGGGTCACCCCCGGTTGCTTTTGTATGAAAGAGCGTAAAGTTTATGGATAAGCCCCGCCACGGACGCGGGGAACATCATGCGGAAAATCTTTGCGTCTTCGTCCTGCCGCCGGTTGTCGGCGAGCGCGGCGCTGGTTTCCATCGCCGCCGAAATCCGATGGTACATCAGGCAGTTTTTCAGAAAGAGAAACCCGCCGGGGCGTTTTGCCAGATTGATCCACATCATCCAGTCCAGATTGACCGAAAAACCGGCGTCGAACCCAAGCCCACCCAGTTTCGCCAGATGATAGGTGACTGACGGACAGCAGATCGGGTTCCCGAACCGCAGGACATTCAGCCGGACGAACCCGGACCGGATGCAGCGCTTCAGGTAAAACGGCGCCAGCATCAGCCGCTTGACCAGCAGATAGGCGCGCCAGAATTTCACCGTGCCGTCGGTAAACAGGTCGGCATAATCGGTAAAGCCAATCAACGCATCCGGGTGGCGGCGCAGGGCGTCCACCATTTTCTCAGCATAATCAGGCAGGTAAACGTCGTCCTGGTGCGCCAGGGTGCAATACGGCGTTTCCGGCAGGGCCAGCGCCTTGTTCCAATCGTGATGAATCCCGTGCCCGTCCGTGTCCACATGGTACCGGATATTGTATTTCCCGGCCAGTTCCCGCTGTTTATCCGTCGGCGTCGAGGAATACAGAATGATGGAGGAACGGACGGACTGCGCGGTCAGCGAGCGGATGCAATCCTCCAGAAAGGGATTGTCTTTGTAGGCGCAAATGACAAAGGTGTGGAGCGCGGAACAGTCTTTCATTTTCCCTTTTCCGCCCTCGACATTTTTTCTTCCAGCAGCGCCAGGCGCTGGGACAGCTTTTTCACGTCGTCGGCGCGGCGGGAAAGCACGCAGGAAAATTGCAGCAGGATCAACAGCACGCCGCCGAACAGCACCAGAAAAAGCGCCGCCGGCGGATAGTAAATCCCGATGAATTTCGACAGCCAGTTCAACCCGTCCTGCCACAGGGACAAACCCAGAAAAAACAGATTGGTCACCACCCAGATCAGCGCATACGCCTCTTTCAGCCGGGCCTTGTAGATGTAATAAAAAACCATGATGGTAAAGCAGAGGCTGAACCCGATGGAAAACAGTTGGATCATCGTCATTTCCCCGCCCTCCCTTTGAAACGCGGCCGGATCGCCGCGAAGACCATTGCCAGACTGACTTTCAACATGTAATAGATGGAATTAACCGGCGAGGAGAGCGATGACCGCCCGCCTTTCCGTTCATGCATGACGATCGGGACCTCTTTCAGCCGGAATCCGTTGCGCCCCATCAGGACGACTTCTTCCGGTTCGGGATAGTCGAACGACGGATAATGGACCGACGCGAACGCCAGCGCTTCATGATTATAGGCGCGGAACCCGGAGGTATTGTCCGTAATGGTCCGCTTGGTCAGCAACCGGCAGAGCAGCCGGAAAAACGATATCCCCATCCGCCGCAATACGGTGGACTGAAATCCGTCATGCGTCAGGAAGCGGCTGCCGATGACCAGGTCCGCCTCGCCGTTCCGCAAAGGCTCCAGCAGGGAATCGATCGTCTGCGCGGAATGCTGTCCGTCGCCGTCGAACTTGACGGCACAGTCGAAGCCATTTTCCAGCGCATAGAGGAAACCGGTCTGCACGGCGGCCCCGACGCCGAGGTTGACCGGCAGATTCAGGAGCACCGCCGACCCGTCTTCCGCCACCAGCCGGGCCGTATCGTCGGTGGAACAGTCATTGACGACGACAAACCGGGCATCCGGCTGAAACGTCCTGAGGTCTTTCAGTACATTCAGAATGCAGGCGCTTTCATTATGACAGGGGATGATGATGCAAAGACGTTCGGCCATGTTACCAGTTAAAACCTCAGGTTGATTATTCAGACAGGTAAAAATACTGCCGAAACCATCAAAAGTCAAACTTCTCCGGCGAAAAACCACTGATTTGCAACGTGATGCCCCTGCGGTCCTGCGCCACAGGTCGTGCCTGCCGTCGGCCATTCATGGGGCGAAACGGAAGATTCCGCTCGGCGAGCGGGCAGCGTTTCGCCGCTGCAGCACGCCCGGGCACGGCCCGGCGCGGACGGATGCTCCGCATCCTGACTCGGAGAACTTCGCGGCGGAAAATACCGGGAAATAGATGAAAACCAGGTTTTGACTTGACAAGATTGTGAATCCCCTGTATAGTCGAATCGAACAATGAATTGAACTGATTCAATCAGGAGATAATTATGTTTAAGAGATCAAGAATGCGAAATATGCACTGGATATTATTATTCATTATATTGCTTCCTGTTGCTTTTTACTTGGAGAATAAATTCTTGCTGGCCAGTATCATCTCCTTTGCAGCATTGCTGATTGAAGTGGTTTTATTATTGCCCCAGGGAAAGATGCGTCGGCTTGGAAATAGTTTCAAACTTAAAAACAATATTAAAAGTTTTTCGATTATTCACGAGGAAAATGAATCATCTCATAAACAATAATCGCAAATAACGTCATATATAAACTTTCGGAACGGCACGCTGCAGCACGCCCGGGCACGGCCCGGCGCGGACGGATGCTCCGCATCCTGACTCGGAGAGGGGGGAAACGGAACAAATAAATTTTTGAGAAATCTGCGAAAAAGAAAAAGAAAACGTTTGCTTTTTGTTTGGGATGGCATTATAATCTAAATAAAGCAAACGTTTTCTTTTTTGCAAGGAGCATGGAATTCAGATGGTGAAACTGGCGGAAATAGCAAAGGCTTCGGGATTTTCGATCCCGGTCGTGTCGCGGGTGCTGAACCCGAACCCGAATATCGAAGCCAAGATCGCGCCGAAAACCCGCCAGCTGATCCTGAAAACCGCAGAACGGATGAAATACCGTCCGAACCGCAACGCCGAATTCCTGAAACGCGGGCAAAACCCGGTGATCGGGGTGTTCCTGCCGCATTTTCGCAACGGACTGATCACGGACCTGGTGATGGGGATTTCGGAATCGGCGCAGAAACACGGTTTTCCGGTATCATTTTCCTTTGAAACGAGCTTCAAAAGCTACCGCAAATTTATCGAAGAAACCAGCGGACGGCGCAATTGCGGCATCATTACTTACCCGTATTTTCAGCTTGACCGTGAGGCGACGAAGCTGATCGAGGATTATCGTCACAACGGCGGCAAACTGGTTCTGATCAACGCCGCAAATTCCCTGTATCAGGTGCCTCATGTCGATATGGACGAGTATTACGGCGGCACGCTGGCGGCGGCACACCTGCTGGAACGCGGCTGCGAGGAATTCATGATCGTCGAGGGCATCCCCGAACGGCGCGACGGATTTGCCGCCAGGCTGAAAGAAGCCGGGGCAAACTGCGCCATTTACCCGGAATGCGTGGACAGCTACCACGCGATCATCAAGCAGTGCCGGGCGAACAATCGCCAGACCGGAATTTTCACCTGTGCCGACCGGATGGCGGTGCCGCTTCACAACATGCTGCTGCAAGCGGGCCTGACGCCCGGCGACCGCGTAAAGCTGATCGGTTACGACAATATGTTCCTGACCCAGCACCTTTCGCCGCCGCTGACGACCATTTCCCAGCCTTTCGCCGAAGCCGGTTCGCTGGCCATGGACAGGCTGGTCGATATCATCTACGAGCGCGAAACCGAATCCGTCACCCTGAAACCTGAATTGATTGTCCGGAAAACAACTTAATATACAGGAAGAAAAAGATGAAGGCGAAATTTTTCACACTTATTGAACTGCTTGTCGTTATAGCGATCATCGCGATCCTGGCGGCCATGCTGCTCCCCGCGCTGAATAAAGCCAGGGATCGGGCGCACGATGCCGCATGTCGAAGCAACTTGAAACAACTCGGCGTGAGCGTAATGAATTACTGCAATGATTATGATGATAACTATTTCCCTGCTACGCAAGGCCCCAATTATTGGCTGGCTTATTTTGCTCCTTACCTGGGAGGAGAAAAAGGAACGCAAAGCAACCGTAAAATCCTGCGTTGCCAGAAACATTTTTACCTGAGTCCTGAAGCGTTGGAATTCAGCTACGGTTATAATGGGTCTATCAGTCGGGCGCAGGTAAAAACTGGAAGCCTCGGCTCTTATCAGCCCGGAAAAGTAGTTTTTTGCGACGCCGATACCAGATCCCTTGCTTCCGATGCCGCAGCGGGTTATAACCATTATCGTCCTTACATCGGCAGTTGGCATGACGGAAGTGCGAATTACCTGATTTATGACGGACATGTCGATTCTTATTTGTACAACCATGTTTATAATACTCAGTATCTTTTTCGTATAAAATAAAAACCATATATATGGGAGATTGAATGATGCCAAACCGTATTCGATTAACAGCCATGCTGTTGCTGCTCTTCTGGGGCAGCTCGGCACTCCCCGTTCATGCTGCGGAAATCGCTCACTGGACCATGAATGAAAGCGAAGGAAACGTGATAGCAGACCTGATCGGCGGGCATAATGCATCCCTTCACGGTGCCGCCTGGACAATGGGTGCATTAAAACTGGATGGAATTGATGATTATGTTGATTGCGGCAATGCGCCGGTTTTTAACCTGACCAACGCCCTTACCCTGGAAGCCTGGATCAACCCGGCGAACGCCATCGGAAAACAAGTAATCATTTGCAAGTCAGAAGCCGGAGTTTTCCAATACAGCCTGGAGCTCTCCGAAGGACGGCTGCAGGGGGCGCTGCAACTGCCAAACGGTAAAAAAACCGTTTCAGGCGACACTGTCGTTACGCCGGGAAAATGGCATCATGTCCATTTGACTTATGATGGAAAGCACCTCCGAATTTTTCTGAACGGCCTTCCGGACGGCTCCATTGACGCGACAGGCAATATTTCTGCCGGAAATGCACCTCTGTTGCTGGGAAAAGGGGACCCGTCATCTGCTTATTTTTGCGGAATGATTGATGAAGTAAAAATTTTCAACCATGCTATGACGACGGCGGAAATCGCCGCAGATAATTACCCGTACAATCAGTGGAGTTTTCTTTATTGGAGTCTGTTGTCCGAATTCACACACACAACGGGAGGAATGGTAAAAACGTCCAATGAAGTAGCGTTCTGGCGAGACCGGGGTGTTCGTCCGCTCCACTGGAAAGGCGGGCGATCCCAGTATTCCGCCTCATTCAATCAGGTTTCGGCATATCTGGAATACTGGACCAATAAATACCCCCAATGGCCAGGCATCGCCATCGATGAGTTCAGTGCAAAAAATGATGCCATTGATCAATTGCTGGGCGATACCCTTGGGGAAACGCGATCTCAGTACCCTCATTTATACCTCGCTCCTTATTGCATTGGCATCTCCGGAGCCAAAGTCGTTGACGGATTAAAAAACGCGGATAAAATTCAGTTGGAAACCTATCTTCCAAGCAGTCGCGGAAACTACAAAACCATAACGGCCCGCCATCAGCAGGCAGCAGAACATCAATTAACCAATATCACGTTGCTGACGCTGGGGCTCAATCGCGATTGGATTACAACTCCAACGGAATTACGGCGGCAACTCCATTTCATCCGTTATAATTATCCGAATTTGAACGGAATCGGAATTTACAACAGCAACCCTGATTATAATAAATATTTGCAAACGGATCTCAATTATCTGCTGCAGGGATTTTACACCGACCCGGTCCTGCGAATGGAACCGCGGCAAGACGGAACAATAATCGTTCGAAACATCGGCGGTAAACGTTCGGAACCGACAACCATCCGAATCATGATGGAAGGCAAAGAAAAACTCCGGGAAATTCCGTCGCTGGACTCCGGAGCATCATATCTGGCGAATGCCGGGCAATCATCCATACCCATGACAGAATTCACGCCTTGCTGCTTCAAGCTTGCCGCTCCTCTGCTATATACAGATGAACCGGCGGCTCTTCGCCTCAATGCCGGAGAGGTCTGGCCGGAAATCGGAATGGCGACAGATGCTTTTATCTGTGATTTTTCGACTGATCCGATTGCGCAAACCGAACAGGATGGCGCTTTGATCAAAGCGGCATATTGCCCGATCAAAGATACCGCAGGGCGAAACTTTGAGATGTCTTTTGATCTTCAGGTGAACCAGACGCGTCATTACGGCAATATCGATGTTGGTTTGAGCTCAAGCCGTGATGCGTCGGCTATCCGATTGAACATTTATCGCGGCGACGGCGAACCCAGTCCTCGAATGACGATTTTGGTCACAGATGCAACCGGATTGATTACCCGCGAGGAGATTGCCGCCAATCTCGTTTCCGCATCCTATCGAATGAAAGTCCGCTATTCAACCCAGGGACATGTTCGGGCTGCATTACTGGACAACACTGGAAAAAAATTGTGGGATACAGGAGAATTTCCAGTTTATAATCCGATCGGACTTGACCGCCTCCGTTTTGGCATTCGCCCTTCGGCGGACAGTCTGCTGCAATGGGATAGCATCGGACAGCGGCTGCATTTGCGCGGTGCCGCATCCCCGGCTTATATTCTCGATGCTTATGTGGACAATTTCCGTATTGACAGTTGGAACTGAATCAACAGAATCTGTGGGTAAACAACGCTGTATCTTAATTGAAAGGAATATTTATGCAGATCAAATCGATTGTTGCCGGTGCAATGTTATTGCAAAGTTTAATAGTAAGTGGAGATGAGATGAACTCCCTCGCAATATTTCCCCGTTTTCCGGTCCAGGGACAAACCGTCGAAATCATGATCACGCTGCCGGAGGAAATGGCTCGCGAGGCCGGTGAAGTGAACGCCAAAGTCACATTTAAACAACGGGACCGGCTGTTTGCCCCGAAAACCGAAACGTTCAAGCGGCAGCAGGAAAGCCTTGACTTCAAAGCCCTCTGGCAGCCTCCCGCCAATGGTCGCGGCAACCTGGAAGTCGATTTGGCGATGCCGGACGGCAACAAGCTTAAAATGACCCTTGAACTTACAGTATTGGCCAAGCCGCTTTTCATGCCATGGTGGATCGGAGAGAAGGAGCTGAATGACCGTGTTACCAATTTGACTCATGTGCTCTCGAAACCCGAAGACGGAAATTATTGGCGAAAGCGTGGCGTCGTCCCCTGCGTCTGGAAAGGAACAAAATTCAATGACGCAGAAAAATACGCCGAATATCTGGGTCAAAACCTGCCGTCGGGATTCGGTATTTTGATTGATGAATTGGGATATTATGAATTTTCAGCGGAAAAAAGAGAGATCATCAAAGGCATCAAGCTTTTCAAGGAATCCCGCCCCGATGTGCCGGTTTATGTATATGTATGCGGATCACTGAAGCCCGAAACCTGCATGCTGGTACAGAACGCGTATCGCAAATCCGGCTGCGATAAACTGATGCTTGAAGCATATCATGATTATCAGGTTCCAGAATTCAATGCTTATTTGCAAAACAAATATTTTGATCAGCGCCTGGACATGGCTCGAGATTATGATATACTGCAAAACTGCATCATGATTCTCGGAACCGTCGGAACGCAGGGTTACGTGCTCACCCCGGCGCTGATGGAACAGCAATTTCGCTACGTACGCATGAATGCGCCGGAAGTAACCGGAATCGGTTTTTACAAGGCGATCCACCCCGATCTGACTGCAGCCGTCAACGAGCTCTGCCGTAAATATTTCATTGCGCCGGTCTTAACCTCCTGGGACAAGGACATCATCACGTCCGATACCGATCTGCGCCTGAATCAGGAAACCCAGGTCGAGGTGAAAATCTATAATCTTGGAGCGACCGACGCCGGACCGATAAAAGTCCGCCTGTCAACCCGTGATCCGAACGGCGCTCAAACAATCCCGGTCGCAGAGCAACAACTATCGGAAGTCCTCGTAAAAGAAGGCGTTCCGTCCGGCTCCACGACGTTGAAATTCAACTGGGTCCCGACTCATGCCGGATACCTTGAGCTTATCGTTGAAATTTTACCGGAAGACTCCGAATCCACCGTGCTTAACGGCAGAACCTCCAGAACGGTTTACATTCAGGGGAAATAACAGGAAAACAATGAATGAAAATCTTTTCGGAATTCAAGCCTGATTTACAGGAATTTTTAAGTCTCAGTCTCGGCTCTACTCAACGGATGCTCCATCCGGGCTACCCGGCACTGGCCGGAGGCGCCGAACTCACCCGGGAATTCCTGGAAGCGAACCGCGGACGGAAGATTTTCGTCGAATACCCGCTGTCCGTTTACGGGCTTGAATTTGAAGAACCGCAAAAAACCGTATTCGAGCGTACCGTCATCGCGTCGGAAGAACTCGGCACACCCGGAACCATCCTCGTCCAGCACGGATGCTGGTTCCGCCGGGTGAAAAACACCGTCAAACCGCTGATGGTTTCCGCCAAAGTCGCCGGATACCGCCACGCCGTCTACGGCATCCCCGTTGCGGACAAGATTGGAAACGACCGTTTCATCCACCCGCAGCCTTTATGGTTGAATCAGCAATCGGCGGAATTGGGCAAATATGAATTCGGCGTCAATTCGATTTCCGCACTGTTCCGGTTCAACCTGACAGAGGCGCGCTATGCCGGACTGGTGGTGGAAAAAATCTATACGCTTCATCGCGACAACCCCATTCTGGATGTAAAAACCAACGTCTTGCCACATGGCGGATATCGCCCGTTTACCTACCGGACAAATATCGTTCTATCCATCGGCATGGACCAAAGTCCGCAGCCTTATGCCGCCAATATCGGCTATCTGGTTCCCCGGCAGGGAACATTGCTGGATTTCAGCGGCCCGCTGCCTCCATCGGTTCGCCAGAGAAGCTTCGTAAAAGCGGAAACGTCACCGCACTCCGCCAAGGGGACAGCGGAACATTTCGAGGGAGAATATTGGATTGCCCGCAATACGGTGACCGGCGAAAGCATCGTCGTCTGGATCGGAGCACGGCCAGTTGAACTTTTTGCCTGGCTCCGCAACAGCACCGCGACGATGGAATGGATATATCCTCCGGCCTATCCCGATAACGACCCACACAAGGTAGCAGCCTGGAACGCATCTTACACACTGGAATACAAGGATAAATAACCATATGACGCAAATCGGTTTCAGCAAATCAATTCCCATTGCCGGAGAATATGATGTTTTGGTAGCCGGGGCCGGTCCGGCAGGAATCGCCGCCGCCGTTACCTCGGCCAGAAATGGCGCCCGGGTGGGCCTGATCGAAAAAACCGGATGCATGGGCGGTATGGGAACCGCCGGGATGGTTCCGGCTTTTACCGGCGTGACCGACGGAGAACATTTTCTCGCGGAGGGAATCGGGCGGGAGGTATTTGATCTGTTGCGTGGCGCTAACGGCACCGGGCCGGAAAACCCCAACATCATCCGAGCGGAAATTTTGAAGCGGATCTACGACGATCTGGTTGCAACGGCAGGAATTGAGTTGTCGCTGGAAACCGTCCTTACGGATGTAATTCGCGAAGGCCGCAATGTCACTACGGTCATCACCGCTTCCTGCAACGGCCTGGAGGCGTTCAGCGCTTCTGTTTTCATTGACGCTACCGGCGATGGCGCTCTTTCCGCCATGGCCGGAGCCGAATTCGGCCTTGGCGACGATCGGGGACGAATCATGCCGGGCAGCCTGTGTTCGTTGTGGAACAACATAAATTGGGAAGAGTACCACGCGGCCAAAGTCCCAATTTTCGATATCCTGACCAAAGCATTCGCAGAAGATCATTTTTTCGAGGTTCCGGATTATCATCATACCGGAATGTATCGGACCGGAACAGCCGAAGCCACCGCCAATATGGGACATGTTTTTGGCATGAATTCGACCGACCGTGTTTCATTGACTCAGGCTTGGCTGGCCGCTCGTCGCCTGCTTCCGGAATTCGAGGAATTTTACCATCGCCGCGTTCCCGGTTTCCAGAATGCCCAGCTTTCTTCCAGTGGCTCATTGTTCGGCGTCCGCGAAAGCCGCCGTATTCAAGGAGACTATACCCTGACTTATCAGGATTTTGAAAACCGAGCCCGTTTCGAGGATGAAATCGGGCATTTTTCCTATGGCGTCGATATCCATCCCTATGATTCGTCGATTGAAGAATTCCGACGTTTTCAAGCGGAGTTCAAAGATCCCGCGCGACGTTACAAAAAAGGGGAAAATTACGGCATTCCCTATCGGATTCTGACAGTGAAGGGATTTGACAATCTGCTTACTGCCGGACGCTGTGTCAGCACCGACAACCGCATGGAAGGTTCGATCCGGGTCATGCCGGGGTGTTTCATCACCGGGCAAGCCGCCGGCATGGCAGCGGTCATGGCCCGTCAAAGCGGCAACAATACCCGCGCGTTTGCGGTTTTTGAACTGCAAAATAATCTGCGAAAGCTCGGAGCATATATTAAATGAATAAAGCAATCGTCGTACTGAACCGCGGCGTCTGCGGCTGTAATTCCCGGCAAGGCCTGATGCGTCTGCCGAAACTGTTGAAAACGGACCGTCCGCAGATATTGATTATCGGATTCGGAGTAAATGACGCCTTGAATTCCAGCGCTCTGGTTGAAATCGGCGAATTCGAAATGAATATCAAAAAAATGATCGAAACCGCCGAAAAGTCAGGAGTCCGATCCATCGTTATAAACACCATCAACCCGATAATTGCGGATTACGTCAAAGCCCGGCATCAGTACTCTTTCGATGAGGACCTGAACCGGCGGGTCGAACGTTACAATCAGGTATTGCGTAAAATCGTACAACTCCCGGATATTTTACTGAACGATTTTCATAAACTGGTAAGCACCGGCAACTTGGATGAACTGCTCCAAAATGAAGCCAATAGTGGTATCAGGGATGGCTTGCATTTGACTGCTGCCGGCGCCGGATTGCTTGGCGAATCCATCGCCGCACTACTGAAAGAACACGTTAAACCAGGAGAAATCATTCTTTGCCTGGGGGATAGCATTACCTACGGAGTGGCTCTACCCGGATGCGGCACCTCGAATGGCAGTACTTATCCGGCAAAACTAGAGGAGATATTACGAACATGAAATCATGTGATTTATATTCATTGCTGCCGCGGCAATTCCAAACGCTGTTTCCAGCCCCGGGCTACCCGGCACTGACAGGAGGCGCCGAACTCACCCGGGAATTCCTGGAAGCGAACCGCGGACGGAAGATTTTCGTCGAATACCCGCTGTCCGTTTACGGGCTTGAATTTGAAGAACCGCAAAAAACCGTATTCGAGCGTACCGTCATCGCGTCGGAAGAACTCGGCACACCCGGAACCATCCTCGTCCAGCACGGATGCTGGTTCCGCCGGGTGAAAAACACCGTCAAACCGCTGATGGTTTCCGCCAAAGTCGCCGGATACCGCCACGCCGTCTACGGCATTCCCGAAAACGCCGTGCCGCTGCTCTTTGTCCATCCGGATTACCCGGACGTCATGATCGCGGCGACCGGGTTCAGCAACTTCGTCCGGGGGCGCTACGCTCCCGCCGCCGACTGGCGGCGCGTCTGGAACTATATCCTCGGCTGGCTCGGCTCCGCGGAAACCGTTCCCGAATGGGAAATGGCGGTCCGCCCGGCTTACCGCCCCGGCGCCGAACTCCCGGCACAGGGCGAACTGGACGCATTCACCAAGTCGGTCGGCTGGTTCGAAACCAACGCGCTGGCCCTGCATACCGAACTGCTCGTGACCGAGGGTTACGATTCCATCATCGACAGCGCCGGCCGCCAGAAGCCCCGCACCAAAACCCGCGGCGACTGTACCGGCGAGAGCGCGCTCGTTTTCGCCTGCGACTGGGCGCTGAACCGCAATCCCGCCTCGCGCGACCTCTGCGGCCGGGTCATGGACCATCTGTTCAATTCGCCGGAGCTTTGCTGCATCGACCCGCAGCATCCGTGTTACGGCATGCTGAATTTCTATGAAAATCTGCCGACGTTTTACGGCGACGACAGTTGCCGCGCCATGATGGGCTGCCTTGCCTCCGCCGAACTCCTGAACGATCCTTCATGGGACCGCAAAATCCTGCGCTGTCTGCTCTCGTGCCTGCGCACGACCGGTCCGCAGGGGTTCCGCCAGACCAATCTGCGCTGGCCGTTTGACTTTGAATCCGGCGTCAGCTGGGATCATTTCAACCGGAAAGAATGCTACAATTACCGTCCGCACAGCCAGGGCTGGATGTGGGCGGCGTACCTGCTGGCGTGGCGCCTGAGCGGACACCGCGAATTCCTCGATTCCGCCCGCGAGGGCATCCACCGCCTGATGGCCGGTTATCCCGATAATATCTGCTGGACCAACGGGTTTTCGCAGGAAATCGCCCGGATGCTGCTGCCGCTGGCGCTGCTGCTGCGGATCGAAGACACGCCGGAGCACCGCGAAATGTTCGACCGGATCTGGCGCGACACCGAAAACCTGCTGGACGACTGCGGCGCCATGCGCGAAATCATGGGCAATATCGACAACGGCATGTACCCCTCGCCCCGGAGCAACGAAGAATACGGCACCACCGAGGCCGCGTTGATTCAGGAAAACGGCGATCCCTGCTGCGATCTGCTTTATACGGTGAACTTCGCGTTCGCCGGACTGCATGAAGCGGCGGTCGGGCTCGATGATCCCGCCTACCGCCGCGCCGCCGACAACATGGCCGGGTTCCTCGTCCGGGTCCAGGCCGTCAGCACCCGACAGCCCTATCTGGACGGCGCATGGCTGCGCGGATTCGACTGGAAGCTGTGGGATTACTGGGGCAGTTCGGCGGACAGCGGCTGGGGCGCGTGGAGCGTCGAAACCGGCTGGACCAACAGCTGGATCGCCTCGGTTTTCGCGCTGCGCCGGCGGAACCAGGGACTGTTCGACTTGGTGACGCCGCTGCGTTACCACGGCATTCTCCCGGAACTGCTCAAGGAAATGTCGGTGGTACATCCGCTGCCGGGCCGCCCCGCCGGACCGGTGACTCAGGCCCCCGGCGTACTCTGATCCGAATCCGTGTGTAGCGGGCATCCGTCCGCGCCGGGCCGTGCCCGGGCG